>CAMDDU010000027.1:0-52438 GCA_945892985.1 Bordetella parapertussis | reverse complement strand
AAGGGTGTTGCCACGAAATACCTCACCAACTACCTCGGATGGTTTAGAGTTCTCGACCGGTCGCCCCGCTTCAGCCCCGATCCCGCACGGTTGCTCACTCTCGCGGTCAGAGCATGAGTTCAACAACATCATTCGCTAAATGAGCCTATATTTATCAAAAGATACCTTCTAATGGGCACGCTTGTGGCTGAATGTGCCGCATGTTCACCTACGTGTTTTTTATCACCAGATTGGGGGCGACATGATTTCGACTCGCAGGCTATTGCAGGTGGGTGGTGTGATTTTGGCGGGCTTTGTGTTCGCTAACGGCGCAGTGGCGCAGGCCCCGACAGCTCCGGCGCCAGCCCCGGTTCAACCCCCGGTTCAACCCACGCCTTTGCCTGATCTGCAGAGGGCGGACAGCTACTTGCCGTTTCTTTACGGGCCGCTGGATGCGGCTGGGATGGTCGCGCCGTTGGCGACCAAGGGCGCCAAGACGCACATACTTCCGGCCACCCCTGCAACCACACAGTGGGGATGGTTTGATAGCAATCAGGCGCCGGTGCTCAAGGTCAATTCCGGCGACACCATCGTGATGGAAACCATGACCGCATCGCACAATCAGATTGTGCCCGGTGTAACGATGGATCAATTGGTAAAGATGCGTAATGATTTTCCGGGCAGGGGTCCGCACACGGTGACCGGACCCATTTATGTCGAGGGTGCCGAGCCGGGCGATATCCTGCGTATAAAGTTCAACAAGATAGTGCCCCGTCCTTATGCGTCGAATATGAATCTGCCGGGCATCCTCGGCGCCTTTCCCAAAGAATTCCCGCAAGGACAAATAAAATATTTTTATCTCGACAACGAGAAGAAGCAGATGGAGTTCGCGCCTGGGATAGTCGTCCCGTTGCGGCCTTTTCCGGGGACCATTGCGGTCGCTCGTGCGGAGCCCGGAAAATACAATACTGTTCCACCGGGCAGGTACGGTGGAAATCTCGATCTGCGTGAAATGACGGAAGGCACGACGCTTTATCTGCCGGTATTCATGAAGGGGGCGCTGGTCTGGACCGGTGACTCTCACGCCGGGCAGGGAAATGGCGAGATCAACCTCACGGCGATCGAGACCGCCTTTCAGGAGTTCAATATCACTGTCGATGTCATCAAGCAAACCCCGCTTGAATGGCCACGTGTTGAGACGCCCACGGCGTGGATAACCATCGGTTACGATCGCGACCTGAATAAGGCCCTGGATCTGTTGAAGAGCGAAACCGTGAAGTTCATTGTCGAGCAACGAAAGGTATCTCGCGCGCAGGCGGAGAAAATCATGCTCGAGACATGGAATTGCCCGATTTCCGAGGTGGTCAACGTGGTCAAAGGCACTTATTGCATGGTTCCTAAGCAGGCTAGATCGCCGCGACCGGCTGCGCTGCCTAAACAGGATAACGCGAAATTTTTCGTCACCTACGCCAAGGACGCTGATCTGGAAAAGGCGATGAATTCAGCGGCGCTTGCGATGATTGCCGCCATCGTTGAGAAAAAGAAACTTACCCGCCTTGATGCATACTCTCTTTCGAGCATTGCGATGGACTGCAGGATTGGGCCCCATACGACTGGCGACAAGGAAGTCCATTGCATGATGCCAAAAAGCCTATGGGTTGGATCGAAGTAAAACGATGCTGGAGTAAGCGGATTGAGCTGCGCTTCTCAACTGGCGTCGCGGCGCTGTTCATCGCCCTGACGCTGATATCGGAGTCTTTCGCACAAGCGCAGCTCGTCGTGGTGACGACGACTCCGGATCTGAAAAGCATCACCGAAGCGGTGGCGGGCGGTACGGCCAAGGTGGAGTCGTTAATGCCCAACGGCGCCGACCCGGAGACTTTCGAGCCGCGCCCCAATCATTTGGCGACGTTACGGCGCGCCGAGCTCGTGCTGCGTGTCGGGGCTGGATACGAGCACTGGCTCGATCGCTTATTGCAGCGATCCGAACGGGATGCGCTGATGCCCGGTGGCGCCGGTTATCTCGACCTGTCGGCGCAAATTGCCCTGCTTGAAGTGCGCGGTCGCAGCGTCAACGTGATACCTGGGCATGTTCATGGCAGCGCCAACCCGCATTACTGGCTCGACCCGGTGAACGTCGAAATCATCGCCGGCCAGATTGCGGCTGCGCTGATACGGCTCCGACCCGAGAAAAAAAGCGTCATTGAAGCCGCGCACGGGAAATTCGTCGCGGCGCTAAGGGGGCACGCTGTCCGGTGGGCGAAAACCCTTGAGCCGTATCGGGGGGTGCCGCTTGTCAGCTATCACAACACCTGGCCCTATTTTGCACGCCGGTTCCGCCTGAACATCATCGCCGTTATCGAGGAGAAGGAGGGGATACCGCCAAGCCTGGCGAGGCTCAAAAAACTTGCCGACAGCATGCGTGCGAGTCGGGTGCGGCTTATCCTGCATGAGCCCTTTCAGCCGGGGGACACTGCGCGCCTGCTCGGCAAGCATGCCGACGCCAAGGTTGTGGTCCTGGCACCGTCTGTTGGCAGTGTTGTGGAGGCCGTTGACTACTTCAGCATGATGGAATTCAATACGCGGGCCATCGCAAACGCGCTTTCTCCGTAAGCAACAATGGACGGAGTCTACGAATTTTTGCTATTTCCAGCCGCGGCCGTGGTTGTTTTCGTCGGCATGCACACGTGGCTCGGATTGCAGGTTCTGCGGCGTGATGTAATTTTCGCCGACCTTGCCTTGGCGCAATTGTCTGCGCTCGGGGCGATGGTGGCTGTCGCGCTGGGCCATCCTCCAGCAGGTTCGGCGAGCCTCGCCTATGCGTTGTTATTTTCAATGTTGGGCGCCATTTTTCTGACCATGCTGCGCCGCCTTTCGCGCGGAGTCAGCCAGGAAGCTGTCATCGGCGTCGCCTATGTCGTTGCAACGGCCCTGACGATATTGGTCATAGACGGTTCTCCGCAAGGCGCGGAACAAGTCAAGAAACTCTTTGTCGGAAGCCTTCTCGCAATCGGTTCCGAGGAGTTGGCCCAGCTCGCGATGCTGTATGGCGTCGTTGGCTGCGTCCATTGGATTTTTCGGCGGCAGTTGCTCACAGCGGCGAATAGCGCGCCTGGCGACTGGCGTGTCATGCGCTGGGATTTTTTGTTCTATTCGAGTTTTGCCGTGGTTGTGACCAGTTCGGTGACGTATGCGGGCGTGTTACTGGTCTTTTCATTTCTGATTATTCCAGCTTTGATAGGAGGCCTGTTCTCTCGTCGTGTTTTCGTTGTGCTTACTTTAGGTTGGATTTCCGGAATTTTTGCCGGCTTTTCCGGGTTCTGTGCCTCACTTGCCTATGACCTGCCCACCGGAGCCACACTGGTTGCATTTTTTGGTCTGGCGCTGCTTGTTGCCTTTATCCTGCGCCATTTTTTTCTCGGGCCGGCACGCAAGGTACCGACGCCGGGCGCTTTTGCCCAGTTGCTCACGCCAGCCATTGGTTGTGCCCTTGTGCTCGCCCTTGGTGTTTGGACCCTGGCCGTGCCCACAGCTGACCAGCCGCTTGCTGCCGCGCTCGAGGCGGCTAACATCACGAGTCCGGCGCAATTTCTTACGGCCACTGAGCAGCGCCTTTTCAAGGAGGCTTTGGACAATGAGAAACGCTATCGGGGTGAGGTCGAGCTGTTGCGCGATGCGGAGCGCAGCGCCAGATGGAAGGGGGCCGCGCTAACCGAGGAGGAGGTGCAAAAGCTTTCGGCCTTTCAGCGCTCATTTAACGAAATGGCCCAAGGTGAGCGTTTTGTGCAGGAGCATTTGCGCAAGAAGTCCCGAACCCTAAGTCGCTGGTATTTTGGCATCCCGGCGATCGTTCTTGCATTGATCGGATTTGGAATTGTTGCGGCCATCTATGCAACTCGCATCCGACGGAAGCGGGAATCTGCCTCGGAGATCCTGAGCCATTCAGAGGCCCGTGGTGCAATTTGAAATTATGCTCGAGACGCGCAAAGCCGGGCCGGTGCATCGTGCTAGAATTTCCATGCGTTTCAAACGTAAAAATCCGAGCTTCCATCGCGCTCTGCCTGACAGGGGGCGTTGCCAACAGGCTTGTTATTCCGGGCCCCGAAAAAACACCAGTCGCAATACTGCGTATCCATAGCCATAGCTAATTAAGGGGATTTCATGCCTCAGGTCATAGGCGTACCAAAAGAGACGGCGGCGGGTGAAAAGCGCGTTGCCACCGTGCCGGAAGTCGTGGAAAAGCTTGTCAAGCTGGGCTTCTCTGTTGCGGTCGAGTCGGGCGCGGGCGCCGCGGCGAACTTCAGCGACGACACCTACCGCGCCGCCGGTGCCCAGGTGGTCGAGGGTGCGGCCAAACTCTGGGCGATGTCGGACATTGTTTTCAAGGTGGGCGTGCCGACGACGGCCGAAGTGGGCTTGCTGCGCGAAGGCGGCACCCTGGCCGGCTTTATCTGGCCGGCGCAAAACCCGGAGCTGATGCAGCAGTTTGCCGCGAAAAAAGCCACCGTGCTGGCCATCGATGCGCTGCCGCGTACGCTCTCGCGCGCGCAGAAGATGGACGCACTGACCTCACAGGCGGGCGTCGCAGGCTATCGCGCTGTGATCGAGGCGGCCAACGCCTTCGGCCGCTTTTTCAACGGCCAGATCACCGCCGCGGGCAAGGTGCCGCCGGCCAAGGTGTTCATCGCCGGCGCCGGCGTTGCCGGCCTTGCCGCGATCGGCACTGCCGCGAGCCTGGGCGCCATCGTGCGCGCCAACGACACCCGCGCGGAGGTGGCCGACCAGGTCCAGTCGCTGGGCGGCGAATTCGTCAAGATCGATTACGAGGAGGAAGGTTCCGGCGGCGGCGGTTACGCCAAGGTCATGAGCGAGGGCTTCCAGCAGGCGCAGCGCGAGATGTATGCCAGGCAGGCGAGAGAAGTGGACATCATCATCACCACCGCGCTGATTCCGGGCAAACCCGCGCCCCGGTTGATCACCGCCCAGATGGTGCAAAGCATGAAGCCGGGCAGCGTCATCGTTGACATGGCGGCCGAGCGTGGCGGCAACTGCGAACTGACCGAACCGGGCCAGGCGGTGGTGAAGCACGGCGTCACCATCATCGGCTATACCGATCTGAACTCGCGCCTGGCGAGGCAGTCGTCGACTTTGTATGCCACCAATTTGTTCCGTCTTACAGAAGAGCTGTGCAAGACCAAGGACGGCGTCATCAACGTCAACATGCAAGATGACGCGATCCGCGGCCTGACGGTCGTCAAGGAGGGCAGCGTGACCTGGCCGCCACCGGCGCTAAAGCCCGCTTCACCTGCGGGTGGTGGGGCAAAGGCGGCGATGCCGGCCATGCCGGCAAAAAAAGGCCACGGCCATGGCGGCGGTGAGCCGATGTCCGGCCAGCGCCTTGCCGTGATGTTCGGTGTCGCGGCGCTGCTGTTCTGGTTCATCGGCGCATTTGCACCGGCAGCCTTTCTGGGGCACTTCACCGTGTTCGTGCTGGCCTGCTTTGTCGGTTATATGGTGGTCTGGAATGTCACGCCGGCGCTGCACACGCCGCTGATGAGCGTGACCAACGCCATCAGCAGCATCATCGCCATCGGCGCTCTGGTGCAGATTTCGCCCCCGGAAGTTGCCAATGTGGTGGCCGGCGCGGCGGCGCGGCCCGATGACTGGATCCGCTGGATTGCGGTGGTGGGCATCGTGCTCACCGCCGTCAATATGTTCGGCGGCTTCGCCGTGACCCAGCGCATGCTGGCGATGTTTCGTAAATAAGGGCGATGACCATGTCTATCAATGGCAGCTTGGCAAGCGTCGCCTACATCGGCGCGATCATACTTTTCATACTCAGCCTGGGCGGCCTGTCCAATCCGGAGACCTCACGCCGCGGCAATCTCTACGGCATGATCGGTATGGCCATCGCCGTGCTGGCGACGATTTTTGGTCCGCGCGTGTCGGCGGCCGGCATTCCGTGGATTATCGGTGCCATGGTGGCCGGCGGCGGCATCGGCCTTTATGCCGCGCGCACGGTGCAGATGACGCAGATGCCCGAACTGGTGGCCTTGATGCACAGCCTGGTGGGCCTTGCCGCCATGCTGGTCGGCTTTGCCACCTATATTGATCCGGTTGCTTCCGCGCCCTTCAGCGGCGCCGCCAAAGCCATTCACGAGATGGAAATCTATGTAGGCATCCTCATCGGCGCGGTGACCTTTTCCGGGTCGATCATTGCCTTTGGCAAGTTGTCGGGCAAGATCGGCGGCAAACCGTTGCTGCTGCCCGGGCGGCACTGGTTGAACCTGACCGGGCTGCTGGTGGTGATTTACTTCGGCCGCGAATTCCTGCACGCCGAAAGCATGGCGCAGGGTATGACCCCGCTTATCGTCATGACCGTGATCGCGCTGCTCTTTGGCATTCATATGGTCATGGCCATAGGTGGCGCTGACATGCCGGTTGTAGTGTCCATGCTCAACAGCTATTCGGGCTGGGCGGCGGCGGCGACCGGGTTCATGTTGTCGAACGACCTGCTGATTGTCATCGGTGCGCTGGTGGGCTCGAGCGGCGCGATCCTGTCTTACATCATGTGCCAGGCGATGAACCGCAACTTCATCAGCGTCATTGCCGGGGGTTTCGGCACCTCGGGTGGTACGCCGGCGCCCGCCGGCGGCGCGGCTGTGCCCGCCGGCGAGGTTGCGCCCATCGATGCGCAGGAGACGGCGGAGCTGCTGCGCGATGCCAGGAACGTGATCATCGTTCCGGGTTACGGCATGGCGGTAGCCCAGGCCCAGCATACGGTTTACGAAATCACCAAGTGGCTGCGCGAAAAGGGTGTCAATGTGCGCTTTGGCATCCACCCGGTGGCGGGGCGCATGCCCGGGCACATGAACGTGCTGCTCGCGGAGGCGCGCGTGCCCTACGACATCGTAATGGAAATGGACGAGATCAACGAGGACTTCCCCAACACCGACGTGGTCATGGTGATAGGCGCCAACGACATCGTCAACCCGGCGGCACAGGAAGACCCGACCAGCCCCATCGCCGGCATGCCGGTGCTCGAAGTGTGGAAGGCCAAGACCTCGATCGTGATGAAGCGCAGCATGGCCTCGGGCTACGCCGGCGTGGATAATCCGCTTTTTTACAAAGACAACAACCGCATGCTGTTCGGCGATGCCAAGAAAATGCTGGATGAAGTGCTGATAGCCCTGAAAGCTTCGTAGATGCTTATGAGTATGCGGTAGAAGTTCCGGGATGGGATACTGCTTGCGTCGTATTCTCGAATAAGGGGGGCGATGTGTCGTTGCAATTAGTTAGTCTAAGCTTAGTGCTCTACGTTTTCTGGCTCCTGCTGTCGGGCTATTTCACGCCTTTTTTGCTCGCTGCCGGGGCCGGATCGGCGCTTGGCGTGGTGTTGCTCGCCAGGCGCATGAAAATAGTCGATCGCGAGGGCCACCCGGTGCAGATGATTGCGGCGGTGTTCACCTACTGGCCCTGGCTTTTGAAGGAAATCGCCAAATCGGGCTGGGACGTGACACGCATCATCCTTGACCCGCGCCTGCCCATCAGTCCGGCCCTGGTTCGATTCCGGCCGTCGCAGAAGTCGGAGGTCGGGCTCGCCACGCATGCCAACTCGATTACGCTCACCCCGGGGACGATCACCGTCGAGGCGAACGGGGATGAATTCCTGGTCCATGCGCTGACAGCGGCTGCCGGGGCGGGGGTGATTGACAGTGAGATGGACCGCCGTGTCTCGCAAGTTGAGGGAAACCGCTGATGTTTGCCGTTGCGGCGCTCGCGCTGCTGGTTGCGCTGGCCCTGGCCTTGGCTCGCGCGATTCTCGGTCCGACGGTATTTGACCGCCTGCAAGCCGCCAATACCGTGGGCACGGTGGCGATGCTGCTGCTTGCGGTGATGGGCTTTCTCGGCGGACGGCCGGAGTTTCTCGATCTGGCATTGGTCTACGGTTTGCTCAACGTGGTGGGGACTATCGCGGTGCTGAAATACTTTCGCTACGGTGATCTGGGCGAGCCCGGGGAAGACACGGAGCGGCGCACATGATTGCGGTTGATATGCTCAGCTGGGCTCTGCTGGTCGCAGGAGGTGCCTTCTGTATCGTGGGTACATTCGGACTGGTGCGCATGCCGGATTTTTATACACGCATGCATGCGGCGAGCGTCACCGACACGCTGGGCATGGGGCTGATGCTGCTTGGCATGGTGCTGCAGGCCGGTTTCAGCCTTGTTACGGTGAAGTTGCTGATGATCGGGTTGCTTATTCTGGTTGCCAGTCCGGCCGCCACGCATGCGCTGGCCAAAGCCGCGTTCGCACGCGGACTTCAGCCGCTGCTCGGGCCGAGGGAGGATTCATCGAAACACTGATCATCATGGTGCTGCTCACGCTGATGACGATTCTCACCCTGGCGATTGTGGTGCAGCGCAACCTGTTCGCCGTGGTGGTGCTTTGTTCCATCTACAGTTTTCTAATGGCCACGGTGCTGGTGGCGCTAGACGCGGTCGATGTTGCGATGACCGAGGCATCTGTCGGGGCGGGGATGTCCACGGTGCTATTACTTGGTGCGCTTTATCTGACCGGGGGAGGGGACGTGAAACCGATGCGCCGTCCCGTTCTATCGCTCTTTTTGGCTGTTGTCATCGCAGCGGCCCTGGCTTACGGGACGCTCGGCTTGCCGGGCTTTTCCGATCCGCAGGCGGCCATCCACCTTCACGTTGCCCCCCGCTACCTCGCCGAATCACTGCGCGAGACCGGTGTCCCGAACGTGGTTACCTCGGTGCTGGCCAGTTACCGGGGTTATGACACCCTGGGTGAAACCACGGTGGTGTTCACGGCCGGCATCGGCGTGATTGCGTTGCTTCGCCGCCGCCGTGCAGGGAAGGTGTCATGACAGGCGACCTGGTACTGCGCGTCCTCGCCAAGTTGCTGATTCCGTTCGTGCTGTTGTTCGCGCTCTACGTCCAGTTTCACGGCGATTTCGGTCCCGGCGGTGGCTTCCAGGCAGGCGTGATCACGGCTGCTGCGGTGATCTTTTATGCCATCATTTTCGGCCTGCCTGCTGCACGCAGGTTTGCCCCTGACTGGATTGTCGAGCAGATGATCGGCGCTGGCGTACTGATTTATGGTGGCGTGGGTGTGATGGGCATTGTGCTCGGGGGCAACTACCTCGATTATTTCGTGCTGTCACACGATACGGTACACGGCCAGGAGCGCGGCATCTTCTGGGTCGAGGCGGGTGTGGCCATCACCGTTTCCGGGGTGATGATGAAAATCTTCTATATGTTCGCCGGTCGCCGGCGCGATCGCGACGAAACATGAGCCTGGTCGGTCATTACATCTACTGGGTTACGATTTTCCTGCTGATTGCCGGCCTCTACATCGTTTTCGCTAGCGGCAACCTGGTGAAAAAACTGATCGGCCTGGGGATTTTCCAGACCTCGGTTTACCTTTTGTACATAACCCCCGGCAAGCTGCTCGGCGGCACTGCGCCCATCCTGTCCGAGTCGTTCAAGCTTTACTCCAATCCCCTGCCGCATGTGTTAATCCTCACCGCCATTGTCGTGGGTGTGGCGACGCTCGCCCTCGGGCTGGCCATCGTGGTGCGCATCCGCGAGGAATACGACAGCATCGATGAGGATGAAATTCTCGATCTTGACAAAGCCGGGGACAAGAGCCGGTGATTGCCGATCACTTTCCCGCGCTGCAGGTGGTGATTCCACTGCTGGCGGCGCCGCTGATGGTGCTGGTGCGCCGCGGCACCATCGCCTGGCTGCTTGCCGTGGCGGTGAGCTGGTGTTCCCTTGCGATCGCGCTGGCGCTTGCCCTGCGGGTGCGCGAGGCGGGGGTGATTTCCTACGCCATCGGCAATTGGCCGCCCCCCTGGGGCATTGAATACCGCGTCGACGCGGTAAATTCGTATGTGCTGGTTCTGGTCAGCCTGGTCGCCTCGATTGTTGCGCCGTATGCGCGCAGGAGCATCGAGGCCGAATTGCCGCGGGACCAGCACTATCTTTTTTTCGCCATGTTTTCGCTGTGCCTCGCCGGCTTGCTCGGCATTACCGTTACCGGCGATGCTTTCAACGTGTTTGTATTTCTCGAAATTTCGTCCCTGTCCACGTATGTGCTGATTGCGCTTGGCCGTGATCGCCGCGCCCTGCTGGCCGCCTACCAGTACCTTGTGCTGGGCACGATCGGCGCCACCTTCTACATCATCGGCGTGGGTCTGCTCTACCTGATGACCGGCACGCTCAATATCGCCGACATGGCGCTGCGCTTGCGCGACGTCCAGGACGTCCGGCCGGTGCTGGCGGCCCTCGGATTCATCAGCGCGGGCATCGGGCTCAAGTTGGCGCTGTTCCCGCTGCACTTCTGGTTGCCCAACGCCTATGCCTACGCGCCCTCGGCCATAACGGCGTTCCTTGCCGCAACCGCAACCAAGGTTTCCGTCTACGTACTTCTTCGGTTTTACTTCGGGGTGTTCGGCGTTGGATTGGCGTTCTCGCAAAGGCCGATCGCCGATATGCTCATCGCCTTGTCCGTCCTTGCGGTGGTGAGTGCCTCCCTGGTGGCGGTATTCCAGCGCGACCTCAAACGCATGTTTGCCTATTCGAGCGTGGCGCAAATCGGCTACATCACCCTTGGCGTGGGGCTGGCCAATGAGGCGGGCTTGACCGGTGCGGTGGTTCATCTGTTCAATCACGGCCTCACCAAGGGCGCGATTTTTCTGTTGCTCGGCTGCGTTGCGCTGCGTGCCGGGGGTACCGCCATCGACCGGGTCGCCGGACTGGCGAAAACCATGCCGCTTACCTCGTTCGGTATCGTGATCGCGGGATTGAGCCTTATCGGCGTTCCGGGGACGGCCGGCTTTATCAGCAAGTGGTACCTGGTCACCGCCTCGATCGAACGCGGCCAATGGTGGCTGGCGGCGCTGATCGTCGGCAGTTCGCTCATTGCCGTGGCTTACGTCTGGCGGTTTGTCGAGACGGCTTATTTGCGCGCGCCGGATGCGGCCGCCGTGCCGATGCGCGAGGTCCCTATGTCGATGCTGATCCCCGCCTGGATCATGGTCGCCGGGTGCGTCTATTTTGGCATTGACACCTCGTACTCGCTGGTCGGGGCGCGCCACGCCGCCGAGGCGCTGCTGGGGATCGCGCCATGAATCCCGCAGCGCTCGTCATCACCGCGCTGCTGATCCCGGTAGCGGCCGCGCTCGGCATCGCGGTATGCCATCGCCGGCCCGGGTTGCGCGAAACGGTGACGCTGTCCGCATCGGCTGCGCTGTTCCTGTGCGTACTGTCGCTGCTCGGCCCGGTGCTGGGGGGCGCGGATGCGCAGGTTTCTCTGGTCGAGATTCTGCCGGGAATCGCGCTTTCCTTTCGCGTCGAACCGCTGGGCATGTTGTTCGCGCTGGTCGCCTCGGGGCTGTGGATGGTCAATTCGATTTACTCGATCGGCTACATGCGTGCCAATCATGAAGCCCACCAGACGCGGTTTTACGTCTGTTTCGCCCTCGCACTCGCCTGCACCATGGGCGTCGCGTTCAGCGCCAATCTGCTGACGCTGTTCATTTTTTACGAAGGGCTGACGCTGATCACCTATCCCTTGGTGACCCATCGCGGGGACGACGAGGCGCGGCGCGGCGGGCGCGTTTATCTCGGCGTGCTACTCGGTACATCGGTGGTGTTTTTGCTGCCGGCGATCATCATCACCTGGTCCGTCGCGGGTACCCTTGAGTTTTCGCCTGGCGGCATTCTCAAATCAGGCATGTCCAACGCCGCAATCGGCGGCCTGCTGGCGCTCTACATGTTCGGCATCGGCAAGGCGGCGTTGATGCCTTTTCATCGCTGGCTGCCGGCGGCGATGGTGGCCCCGACGCCGGTATCGGCGCTGCTGCATGCGGTCGCCGTGGTCAAGGCGGGCGTGTTCACCTTACTCAAGGTCATCGTCTATGTGTTCGGTGTCGACCAGATCGCCGGCCTGAAAAGCGTCGACTGGCTGCCCTTTGTGGCCGGATTCACCATCATCGCGGCATCGATCGTCGCGCTGCGCTCGGACAATCTCAAGCGCCGGCTTGCCTACTCGACGGTGAGCCAGCTCTCCTACGTGGTGTTTGCCGCCGCACTGCTCACGCCGCTGTCGGTGGTCGGGGCGGCGCTGCACATTGCCGCGCACGCCGTGGGAAAAATCACGCTGTTTTTCGCCGCAGGCGCCATTTATACGGCTGCGCATAAAACCCGGGTAAGCGAGCTCGACGGCATCGGCCGGCGCATGCCCTGGACCATGGCCGCGTTTGCCATCGGCGCCGTCTCGATGATCGGACTTCCGCCGACCGCCGGATTCATCAGCAAGTGGTTCATGCTCTCGGGCGCGATGTCCGCAGGTAACGGCCTGGCGGTCGCGGTAATTGCGGTCAGCACGCTGCTCAATGCGGGCTATTTCCTGCCCATCGTCTACCGCGCGTTTTTCCGGCCGGCCGCGGGCGAGTCCCACGGTGAGGCGCCGTGGATGATGGTTTTCGCGCTTTCTCTGACAGCGTTTGCCACGCTGGCCTTGTTCTTTTTTGCCGACATACCGCTGCTCCTGGCGCGGCGTGTGGCGGGGATCTGAGCGATGGACCAACACTGGCTGGTACGGCGGCAAAGCATTCGCATCATGTGGCGCGTGTTCATCGCGATCCTTGCGCTGACCGTGGCCGCCGGATTGTTCACGGCGCATGAGTCTTATTTTTCAATCGACGGTTACTTTGCCTTCAACGCCTGGTTTGGCTTTCTGGCATGCGCCGCGCTGATTCTTTTCGCCAAGGTCCTGGGGTATTTTCTCAAGCGTCCCGACAGTTATTACGATGACGACGAGCGCAATGACTGAACTCCTCCACCCCGGGCTGGTGCTGATTGCCGGCGGATTGATCGCCGCGGCGCTGCGCGGCACGGCGCGCTCTGTGCTGCTGCTTGCCGCGCCGCTGGCGGCAATGGCGCTGGTGTGGGCGATGCCGGATGGCGCCATCTGGCAGGCGCAGTTTCTCGGGCACGCCCTGACGCCTTTTGCGGTGGACAAGCTGTCGCGTCTGTTTGCGCTGGTTTTTTCGTTGATGGCTTTTGGCGGCGCGCTGTTCGCGCTCAACCAGCCCAGCCGGATCGAGCTGCCCGCGGCGCTGGTCTATGCCGGATCGGCGGTCGGCGTGGCGTTGGCGGGCGACTGGATTACCGTATTCGTATTCTGGGAATTGATGGCGGTCGGCTCGACGCTGGTGATCTGGAGCGCGGGCACCGCCCGCTCGCGCGCCGCCAGTTTCCGTTACCTGATGATCCATCTGCTCGGTGGCGTGCTGCTGATGGCCGGCATCGCCGGTCATGTCGCCGCCACCGGATCGGTCGCGCTGGGTCCGGTCCGGCTCGATTCGGTCGCTCACTGGCTGATACTGGCCGGTTTTCTGGTCAACGCCGCGGCCCCCCCGTTGTCGGCGTGGCTGCCCGATGCGTATCCGGAGGCCTCCTGGAGCGGCACGGTGTTCCTGTCCGCTTTCACCACCAAGACCGCCGTGTATATCTTGATCCGCACCTTTCCGGGAACCGAGTTGCTGATTTATGTCGGCCTGTTCATGGTGTTCTACGGCATCGTGTTTGCGCTCCTGGAGAATGACATGCGGCGCATTCTTACCTATAGCATCGTCAACCAGGTCGGCTTCATGGTCACCGGCATCGGCATCGGCACCGAAATGGCGCTCAACGGCGCCGCCGCGCACGCGTTCACGCACATCATCTACAAGGCATTGCTGCTGATGTCCGCAGGATCCGTGCTTTATGTGACAAACAGGCGCAAGTGCACCGATCTTGGCGGGCTGTTTCGCAGCATGCCCTTTACCGCGACCTGCGGCATTATCGGCGCGCTCGCAATTTCCGCTTTTCCGCTGACATCGGGCTTTGTCAGCAAGTCGATGATCTCGCAAGCGGCCGCGGACGGGCATCTTCAGCTGGTATGGCTGCTGCTCGCGGCCGCGTCGGCCGGGGTGTTTTTGCACGCCGGCATCAAATTTCCCTGGTTCGTATTTTTCCAGAAGGACTCCGGACTGCGTCCCCCCGAGCCCCCGCTCAACATGCGCCTCGCAATGCTGCTGTTTTCCGCGCTGTGCGTCGGCCTTGGCATTTTTTATGCGCCCCTGTATGACTTGCTGCCTTACGCCACGAACTATGTTCCGTATGACGCGCCGCACGTCGTCGGGCAACTGCAGTTGCTGCTGTTCTCGGGCCTGGTCTTTTTCCTGATGCTGCCCATGCTGCGTCGAACGCTTACCATCACCCTCGACGTTGACTGGCTTTACCGGCGTGCGGGACCGGCGATCGTGGCGGCCTTTGCCGCGGGCCTGTCCAGCGGTTTGGGCCGCCTCGCGGACTGGGTGGGGGGTGCTCGCGCATTGCTGCTGCGCCTGGTGATGCGCTGGCACGGCCCGGAGGGGGTACTGTCGCGTACAGTCTCGACCGGCGTGATGGCGATGTGGGTCAGCGCCCTGCTTGGTGCCTATCTGCTTAAGTATTACCTGCTGAAGTATTTCGCCTAGATCGGACCGGTGCTGGAGCCTGGCAGAAGGTTTATGCATCTGGCTGGCCATTCTGGTTTCCGCGCCGCTGCGCAAGCCCGACTGGAGTGCGCTGCCCGGTGCGTTCAAGGGCTCGATCTTCCTGCTCTCACTGGTGCTGAGCGCCTCGATGATGCCGGTGGAAAAGCTGCCGCTCGCCTCGTGGCAGACGGCACTGGGCCTGGGTTTTGTTTCGGCGGTGTTTGACAATATCCCGCTCACCGCGCTGGCGCTCAAACAAGATGGCTACGACTGGGGCTTTCTTGCTTATGCGGTCGGCTTTGGCGGTTCGATGATCTGGTTTGGCTCATCGGCGGGTGTCGCGCTGTCCAATATGTACCCGGAGGCCAAGTCGGTCGGGTTGTGGTTGCGGCATGGCTGGCACGTTGCGCTTGCCTATGTCATCGGCTTTTTCGTGCTGCTCGCCGTGCTCGGCTGGCAGCCGCAGCCCAAGCGTGTCGCGACCACGCTGCCGGCAACGTCCGCGGCGCCTGCGGCAATGCCTTCTGCTGTCGCACCTGTTGCCCCTGTCGTACCCAAGACGCCAGTCGCCGCAGAGGCGATGAGAAAAGGCAATTAGCCGGCGTCGCGTTTTACCGGGTCAGGCTTTTTATGGCGCCCGATCATGCGGGGGGTGGTCATGCCAAGTGTCGCTTATCAGGCTACCCTTGCCTGTGCTTGGTTTGGGGGGGGGGCGGGATTCCGGGCAGGACATGGTTTTCAGTTTGTGTCATGGGCAATGACAAGGCGGGCGCTTGCTTTTGGGGCAGCCGAGGTATAAATTCATAAATGCGTATTTCTACGCGATAAATTGGAAAGCGTACAACCCCAAAAATCCATTAGACCGGTATAAAACCGGCAGGCGGGTCGACCTTAAAACAGGCGCCCGAGCGCCGTAAATTTGCATTTACATGCCGCCAACAAAGGAGAAGTCATGAGTAAAGATATAACCAAAATTTCGTCCCGCAGGAAGTTCCTGTCGGGTGCCGCCGCTGCCACTGCCGGGGCCGCAACACTCGGCTTCCCGAGCATCGTCAAGGCACAAGGCCCTATTTCGATGCGCTGGCAGTCGACCTGGCCGTCGAAGGACATTTTCCACGAATACGCCCTCGACTACGCCAAACTGGTGAACGACATGACCGGTGGCGACCTGAAGATTGAGGTGCTGCCCGCCGGCGCCGTGGTGCCGGCCTTTGGCCTGCTCGATGCGGTCTCCAAGGGCACGCTCGACGGCGGCCACGGCGTGATCGTTTATCACTACGGCAAACAAAATGCCCTCGCGCTGTGGGGCTCGGGTCCTGGTTTCGGCATGGACGCCAACATGCTGCTCGCCTGGCATCGCTGGGGCGGCGGCAAGGAATTGCTGGAAAAGCTCTACGCTTCGGTCGGCGCCAACGTCGTGTCCTTCCCTTACGGCCCGATGGCGACACAGCCGCTGGGCTGGTTCAAAAAGCCCATCACCAAGGCGGCCGACCTGAAGGGCCTGAAGTATCGCACCGTGGGTATTTCGATTGACGTATTTACCGCCATGGGCGTGGCGGTCAACGCGCTGCCCGGCGGCGAGATTGTTCCGGCCATGGACCGCGGCCTGCTCGATGCGGCCGAGTTCAACAACATGTCCTCGGACAAGCTGCTTGGATTCCCGGATGTGTCCAAGGTGTGCATGCTGCAAAGCTTCCACCAGAACTCCGAGCAGTTCGAGATCACCTTCAACAAGACCAAGTACGACGCGCTGCCGGCCAAGATGAAGTCGATCATCGCCAACGCCGTGTCCGCCGCATCGCAGGAGATGAGTTGGAAGGCGATTGACCGTTACTCCAAGGACTACGTCGAGCTGCAGACCAAGGACAAGGTCAAGTTCTACAAGACCCCGGACGCCATCCTGCAACAGCAGCTTAATGTCTATGACGAGGTGGTGGCGAAGAAATCCGTCGGCAACCCCTTGTTCGCCGAGATTGTCGCGTCGCAAAAGGCCTTTGCCCAGCGTGCCGTCAAGTGGGACATGGACAACAACGTCAACCGTCGCATGGCCTACAACCATTATTTCGGACCGAAAAAGGCTGCAGCGAAAAAGGCCTGACAGTATGCAGTATGGTTTTTTGAACACAGACCACCCGGCATCACCGGGTGGTTTTTTTTGTACCTTTGTAAGGCGCAAGACAGCATCAGCTGATTAGAATTCGCCGGCTGTTTATATTCGAGGTTATCGTCATGCAAAAAATGTTGTTGTTGGTCGATGGCGTGAGCACTTGGGTTGGCAAGGCATTCTCCTGGCTGATCGTCGCGTTGACCCTGCTCATTTCCTGGGAAGTGTTCTCGCGCTATGCGCTCGATAATCCCCACGCCTGGGCCTTTGACGTCATGATCATGCTCTACGGCACGCTGTTCATGATGGCCGGTGCCTACACCCTGGCCAAGAACGGCCATGTGCGCGGCGACGTGCTCTACGGATTTTTTCCGCCGCGTCTGCAGGCCGGCCTTGACCTTGCGCTTTATCTGTTGTTTTTCATTCCCGGTGTGCTCGCCTTTGTCTGGGCCGGTTACACCTATGCCGCCGAGTCCTGGGCGATCAACGAGCATTCCAACATCACCGCAGACGGCCCTGCGGTCTATCCGTTCAAGACCGTCATTCCGCTCGCCGGGGCCTTCATCCTGATGCAGGGCATTGTCGAGATCATCCGTTGCGTGATTTGCCTGCGCGAGGGCGTCTGGCCGTCGCGCGGGGAGGATGTGCAGGAGGTCGATGTCGATAAACTGAAAAAAATGGTGCATGTCGAGAATGAAGACATGGCAAAGCTTGACCAAATCGTTGTCGGCCAGAAGGAAGCGCACAAATGAGAAAGGAAGTCTGGTTCGGTCTTTCCATCATGGCCGCGGTGGTGATCATGGTGTTCGTGCTGATGCCCTCGCCGTCGCAAATGACCAACGGCCACCTCGGCCTGTTGATGCTCGCCTTGATTGTCGTGGGCATCATGCTCGGCTTTCCCACGGCCTTCACGCTGATGGGTATGGGCGTGTTCTTCGGCTGGCTCGCCTACCGCAGCGTCGATCCGGCGATCGCCAACCGGCAAATCCTCGACCTGATGGTGCAGCGCGCCTACGCGGTGATGTCCAATGACGTGTTGATCGCGATACCACTATTCGTGTTCATGGGTTACCTCGTGGAGCGCGCGGCACTGATCGAAAAGCTGTTCAAGAGCCTGCACCTGGCGACTGCGCGCATACCGGGTGCGCTGGCCGTGGCGACCATCGTCACTTGCGCCATTTTTGCCACCGCCACCGGCATTGTCGGCGCGGTGGTGACGCTGATGGGCCTGCTGGCGCTCCCGGCGATGCTCAAGGCCGGCTACAACACCAAGGTGGCGGCCGGTGCCATCACCGCGGGTGGCTGCCTCGGCATCCTGATCCCGCCCTCGGTGCTGCTCATTGTCTATGGCGCCGTTGCCGGGGTGTCGGTGGTGCAACTTTATGCCGGCGCGTTCGGCCCCGGTCTCATGCTGGCCGGCTTGTACATCGGCTACGTCATCCTGCTCGCCTGGCTCAAGCCCGAGTTGATGCCACCGTTGCCCGAGAGCGATCGCGCGGTGGCGTTGCCTGACTTTGCGCGAAAGCTCGCGCCGCAAGGCGGCAACGCGCTGGCCGGACTGTGGCGCGCCGTAACGAAGAGTGGCAGCAGCGCCGGCGTCGGCAAAAAAACCCTGCTGGGACAGCTTTTCATAACGCTGGTACCGGCGCTGTTCGTCATCGCCGTGCTGGGCGTCACCTGGCAATTTGCCACGGCGCCTGTGGCCAAGGTTGATACCACCGGACTGGTCGAGCAAGGGGCGCAAATGACGGCCGGGGACGAGGCCGAACCGGCTGACATGGGCGGACTGGCCGAGCCCGACCAGGACGGGTTGCAGGAGCCACCGGGCGAAAAGGACGATGCCGCTCCGGCGGTTGCGGCGGCCAAACCAGCCGAGGCGGCCAAGCCGGCGGTAGTGGAAAAAGTGGCAGAGGCAGCAGCTGAAAGGCTTGCAACGCCGATGTGGTTCTGGATCGTGTTTGCCGTCCTGGCCGCCTTGATTACCGCGCTGTACTGGATCTGGAACTGGGCGCGCTTCGAAGTGTTCAAGATGCTGTTGACTTCGTTCTTCCCACTGTCCGTGCTGATCCTGATGGTGCTCGGTTCCATTGTCTTCGGCCTGTCCACGCCCACCGAGGCGGCGGCGGTCGGTGCCTTGGGCGGGTGCCTGCTCGCCGCAGGCTACCGCTTTGTTGCGCATTGGCGCGATGATGCGCCGGGCGGGGCGAATGTCGGGGGCACCATCTGGACCACGGCGAAGGAACTGGGCGGAATCGTCAAGGAGTCGTCTTTCCTTACCGCCAAGACCAGCGCCATGGTCTGCTGGCTGTTCGTCGGTTCGTCGATTTTCTCGGCCTCGTTTGCGCTGCTTGGCGGCCAGGAGATTATCAACACCTGGGTGCTGTCAATGGACTTGACGCCGGTGCAGTTCATGATTCTCGCCCAGGTCATTATTTTCCTGCTCGGCTGGCCGCTGGAGTGGACCGAGATCATCGTCATTTTCATGCCGATTTTCATCCCGTTGCTGCCGCACTTTGGCATTGATCCGCTGTTCTTCGGCCTGCTGGTGGCGCTGAACCTGCAGACGGCCTTCTTGTCGCCGCCGGTGGCGATGGCGGCTTTTTACCTGAAAGGGGTCTCGCCGCCGCATGTCACGCTGAACGCGATTTTTGCCGGCATGATGCCCTTCATGGGCATACAGGTGGTCGCCTTGATACTGCTCTATCAGTTCCCGGCCATAGGCATGTGGCTGCCGCAGGTGTTGTACGGCCGATAAAGCACCGGCCTGTCCTGAAAAAGGCGGCGCTGCCGCCTTTTTCATTTGTGCTCAGGTCGCTGAAATTCACTACACTTCGTTCATGAATTCCATTCCATCGGACAAGCTTCACCTTCTCAATCTGCGCCAGGCCGTTGCACGCCTGCACGAGGCGAGCCTGAAACCTTGCGACTACGCTGCCGCGCTGGCTGATCGGGTGCGCGAGCGTGATGGCGATATCGAGGCTTGGGCGGCGTTTGATCCGGCCCAGGCGCTGGCGCTGGCTGCCGCCTGTGAGGGCGCTGCGGCGCCGCTGTTCGGGGTGCCGGTGGGCGTGAAGGACATCATCGATACCATAGACTGGCCGACCGCGCGCGGCTCGGCCGCCTACGCCGGGCGCAGGCCCGAACGTGATGCGGCGGTGGTGCAGCGGCTCAAGGCGGCCGGGGCCTACGTGTTTGGTAAAACTGTCACCACCGAGTTTGCCTATATGCACCCGGGCAAGACGCGCAATCCCTGGGATGCGCAGCGCACGCCCGGCGGCTCGTCCTCGGGCTCGGCTGCGGCCGTGGCGGCGGGTATGGTGCCTTGCGCCATCGGCACCCAGACCAACGGATCGGTTATCCGGCCGGCGGCGTTTTGCGGTGTCGTCGGATTCAAGCCCGGATTCGGGCTTATTCCCTTTTCTGGAACGCTGCAATTTAGCGCCACGCTGGACCAGTTGGGCACCTTCACGCGCAACGTCGCCGATGCCGCGCTGCTCGCATCCGTGCTCGTCGAGGGCGATGCGCTGTCTGCCGACGTGCCTGTGCGCGCGGCGCCACCGCGCATCCTGGCGCTAGGCAATTACCCTTGGAACCGGGCCGATGCGGATGCGGCGGTGCAATTCGAGGCCGCGCTGGGCAGGCTGGAGGCGGCCGGCGCGACGGTCAAGTCCTTCGAGTTGCCCGCCGACTGCCACGATGCGCAGGCGCGGCACCGTAGCATCATGTTTTTTGAAGGCGCGCGCGACAACGCGCTGCGCCAGCAAAAGCACCGTGCGCAATTGTCTGCGACACTCAACGCGGGACTGGACGAGGGACGACGGATCGCGCCGGCCGAATACGCAGAGGCGCTGCTGCGCCGTGCGGTGATCAGCGAGCGCGCGCTCGATTGGTTCGGCGATTGCGATGTCATCGTATCGCCCTCTGCAGCCGGGGTCGCGCCCGCGAGCCTGGACACGACGGGTGATCCGAGCTGGTGCACGCTGTGGTCGCTTACCGGATTCCCGGCCATTACGCTGCCGGCCGGCAGGTCGACGGCGGGGCTGTCTTATGGGCTGCCCTATGGACTGCAGTTGGCCGCGCCCCCGGGCGCGGAGAACGGCCTGCTGTCGACGGCGATGTGGTGCGAACAGGTACTCGCAGCATGAGTTTTCTCGCGCATGGTAATGTCATTGCGAGAGCAGCGAAGCAATCTCGTCGAGATTGTGATGACTTAAGCAATACGACAAGATTGCTTCGTCGCTTTGCTCCGCGCAATGACAAGGTAAAAAATTTTAATTTTGAAGTTCGATTAGGCATTCTCTTCGTTCCATGACCTTCGCTACGATCCTCTTTGTTCCATGACATTCGCTACGATCCTCTTCGTTCCATGACATTCGCTACGATTCTCTTCGCCCCATGACATTCGCTACGATTCTCTTCGCTCACGGCGCGCGCGACCCGCAATGGGCCGGGCCCTTCGAGCGCATACGCGAACGCATGCTGGCGGCGCGGCCCGGGTTGGATGTGCACCTTGCCTACCTTGAGCTTATGCAGCCATCCCTAGAGGATGTGGTGGCGGCGTGCGCGGCAAAGGCGGTGGGTAGCATCCGCCTGATTCCGCTGTTCATGGCGCAGGGCGGGCACCTCAAGCAGGACTTGCCGAAAAAAATAGCGGCCCTGCAGGAACGTCATCCTGAAATTGATATCGTCGTCAGCCCGCCCATAGGCGAGGTCGAGGCCATTCTCGATGTCATCGCCGCTTGGGCGCTGGGTGAGAGTCATGGCTGACGCCGGTCGCAGCGCTAGTCAGCTGCGCACGCTTTCGGCTACCATCGGCGGCAAATGAAAAAGACCTCTTTCCCGACGGCGCAAGATGCTGAAGCGGCGTTTTACGAAGCGCTTGAGCGCGGCGACCTCGAAGCGATGATGGAGGTGTGGGCGGACGACGAGGAGGTTGTCTGTGTGCACCCGGGCGGCGAGCGCCTTGCCGGCTTTGAGCAGGTGCGCGCAGGATGGGCGGCCATCTGCCGTTCCGGCCAGCGCCTGCAGGTGCATATCACCAACCAGACGCAGGTGAGCGGGATGATGCTGGCGGTGCATAGTGTGCACGAGAGTCTTCTCGTCAGCGGGGAAAAGGGTGTGCGTCATCCGGTCATCGCCACCAATGTCTATATGCGTAATGCCACCGGCTGGCGCATGATCTTGCATCATGCCTCGCCGGCACCGCAGGACCTGCCAATGCAGGCGCCGCACCGCGGTGAAGCGCCCAAAATTCTGCATTGATCGCGCGATTGCCCGGCTGAGCATGCGGCCCGGACCAGACGGTTTTCGCACCGATGATGGCGGACCGCCCTATGTGCCGCCGGCCTGGCTGCCAGGTGGCAACCTGCAGACTATTTATGCCGCGCTCTTGCGCCAGCGTGCGCGGCCACCCCTGCAGCGTGAGCGCTGGGATGCGCCGGATGGGGACTTCATCGATGTAGACTGGTTTCACGGCGACGCGTCGCGTCCGCTGGTGGTGTTGTTCCACGGTCTGGAGGGCAGTTCGCACAGCCATTACGCGCAGGCGCTGTTGGCGGCCCTGGCCGCGCGCGGCTGGCGCGGGGCGTTTCCGCATTTTCGCGGTTGCTCGGGCGAGATGAACCGCCTGCCGCGCGCCTATCATTCGGGCGATGCCGCTGAGGTCGCCTGGATTCTTGCGCGCATGCGCAAGGCCGCGGGCAGTGCACCGCTCTATGCCATGGGTGTGTCGCTGGGCGGCAACGCGCTGCTCAAGTGCCTCGGTGAGCGCGGCGGTGCTGCCGCGGCACTCGCCGATGTCGCCGCCGCAGTGTCGGCGCCACTCGATCTGATGGGGGCCGGGTATGCGCTCGGGCGCGGCTTCAACCTGGTTTATTCGCGCATGTTTTTGTCGACCATGAAAAAAAAGACACTGGCCAAGCTGGAGCAGTTTCCCGGCATGGTCGATCGCGCGGCGATGCTCGCTGCAGCCACGCTGCGCGATTTTGACAATGTCGTCACCGCGCCCCTGCACGGCTATCGTGATACGGATGATTACTGGACGCGCGCGAGTTCCAAGGCGGGTTTGCGGGACGTTGCCGTGCCGACCCTCGTTCTCAATGCCCTGAACGACCCTTTCATGCCGGCGCGTTACCTGCCCGACGCGAGCGAAGTCTCGGCCCTGGTCCGTCTGGATTATCCGTCGCAGGGCGGTCATGTCGGATTCGTGCGCGGCGCCTGGCCCGGGCAGCTCGACTGGCTGCCGCAACGTATACTGTCCTTCTTTTCCGCACATAGCTGAGCCCCTGATGACTGCGCTTCCCCCGCCCGAAATTTTCAAGGCCTACGACATTCGCGGCATCGTCGGCAAAACGCTTACCGAGGAGGGCGTGCGACTTATTGGCCGCGCCCTTGGCAGTGAGGCGCGCGCGCGCGGGCAAACGACGATCGCCGTGGGCCGCGACGGCCGGCATTCGGGGCCCGCTCTTGCCGCCGCCTTGTCTGAGGGAATACGCGCCGCCGGTGTGAACGTTATCGACGTCGGCATGGTCGCCACACCCATGGTGTATTTCGCCGCGCATCACCTTGGCTGCGGCAGCGCGGTGGCCGTGACAGGCAGTCATAATCCGCCCGATTACAACGGCCTGAAAATGGTGCTCGGTGGCACGACCTTGTCTGGCGACGACATCCAGGCGCTGCGCATGCGCATCGAAAGCGGCGATTTCACCGAGGCCGTCGACGGGGCGGGCACCTTTTCTACCGCCGATGTGCGCGAAGCCTACCTGTCGCGCATTGTCGGTGATGTGAAGCTCGCGCGGCCGATGAAGGTCGTGCTCGATTGCGGCAACGGTGTGGCGGGCGCCACGGCGGGTGAGTTGTACCGCCGCCTCGGTTGCGAGGTCACGGAACTATTCTGCGAGGTGGACGGCAATTTTCCCAATCACCATCCCGATCCATCCAAACCCGAGAACCTGCAGGACCTGATCCAGGCGGTAAAGGCGCAGGGCGCCGAACTGGGCCTTGCTTTTGACGGCGATGGCGACAGGCTGGGCGTGGTGACGCGCGGGGGTGACATCATTTACCCGGACCGGCAACTGATGCTCTACGCCGCGGACGTGCTGTCACGCAACCCCGGCGCGGAAATAATTTTTGACGTCAAGTGCACGCGCAAGCTCGCGCCCTGGATCCGTCAGCATGGCGGCAGGCCGGTGATGTGGAAGACCGGCCACTCGTTGATCAAAGCGAAGATGAAAGTCTCCGGTGCGCCGCTCGCCGGTGAAATGAGCGGCCATACTTTTTTTGGCGAGCGCTGGTTCGGTTTTGATGACGGACAGTACGCCGGCGCGCGCCTGCTCGAAATTGTGTCGCGCGATGCCGACCCGAGCGCCGTCCTCAACGCCCTGCCCGATGCCTTGTCCACGCCCGAGCTCAACATCAAACTGGCCGAGGGCGAACCGCATCGTCTGATCGCGCAAATGCAGCAGAGCGTGAAATTTTCCGGCGCGCTTGAGGTCATCACCATGGATGGCTTGCGTGTTGAGTACGCCGACGGCTTTGGTCTAGCGCGCGCCTCCAACACCACGCCGGTGATCGTGCTGCGCTTCGAGGCGGACAGCGAGACGGCGCTCAAGCGCATCCAGGCCGATTTTCGCGCCGCGCTGCAATCGGTAAAGCCGGGGGTCGCACTGCCGTTCTGAACCGCGCCGGCTGGAAAGCCGCACCAGACGGGCATTTCCAGTGATCATGCTGGTTAAATCAGTAAAAAAACCCGGCATGCCGGGTTTTTTTCGGGGCTTGCCAGGCTTGCCAGACTTGCTTAGATGCGCGCTGCGCGTCGTGCTACTCGCGTTGTATCGCGCGGGTGTCGCGGTCGATTTCGCGTTGCAGTTTTCGCCATTCCGCTTTGCGTAGCTTGCCGTCGGCCTTGGTGGCAAGCTGGTGCGCCTCCAATTTGCATTCACATTTTTCAAGGCCTGCGGTTTTTGGGCAGCGCTGCTGACGCTGACGCTGCTGACGCTGCTGACGCTGCTGACGCTTAGGCTGATACTGAGTGCGGCGGATGGCGCGAACGGCGCGGATAGGACGAACATCGGCGATAGCGCGAACAACTAGTTTGGCGGTAGCAGGTCAATCCGGTCGGTCACCATCGCATCGACGCCCCAATTGCTCAGGCGCCTGGCGGTGAGCGGATCGTTCACCGTCCAGCAAACCAGCCAGTAGCCCGCGTCCTTGACGGCGCGTGCCTGTGTCTCGGTCAAATGGGTCTGGTTGCAATGGAGCGATACACAATCCAGGTCGATCAGTTGTTCCTGCCAGCCCGGTTCGATGCGGTCTACCAGCCAGCCAAGCGGAATGTCCGGCGCCGCTTTGTGTGCGGTCACCAAGGCCGCGCGGCGGAACGAGGAGATAAGGGGCAAGGTTTTTTCACCCCGCCACAATCGCGCTGCGATGCGGCCGGCGATCTCCCCGGTTTTTGCCGCATGACCGTGCGCCGGTTTTATTTCGATGTTCGCCCACAGGCCCAGCGCAATGCAAAGCCTTGCTGCAGCTTCGAAGGAGGGTACCGGCTCGCCGCCAAAATGCGGGTCCTTCCAGCTGCCGGCATCGAGGCTGGCCAGTACGGCAAGCGCCGTGTCGGCGACCCTGCCTTTGCCGCTGGTGGTGCGCTCAAGCGTTTCATCGTGGATGAGTACGGCTTGATTATCGGCGCTCAGCATGACGTCGAATTCGACGCCGCCATAGCCGTGGACGGGGGCGGTGCGGATGGCGGCGAGGGTGTTCTCCGGGGCGAGCGTGCCGCCGCCACGGTGGGCGATCATCCTCGGGTAGGGCCACGCTTTCATCGCTTTCCTTGTTGCTTGTCCGGTTTATCGTCTGTCCTTACCCACCCGCCTCCAGCAGGCGGATAAATGGTGACCGGTAAGCATTTACCGATGACCGATGACCGATGACCAATGACCAATGACCAACTATTAATGGCCGGCGGATTTCTCGAACTGGCGCAGCAGGACGTTGCCACGCTTCACGGCGTCATCCAGTGCTGTTTTGGGCGCCTTGCTGCCGTCCCAGACCAGTTCGAGTTCCTCGTCGATGATGTCGCGGATGCGCGGGAAGTTACCTAGGCGCACGCCTTTGGCAAAATTGCCTGGTTTGACGCCGACAAGCTGGTGAACGGCGATTTCCAGATCCGGGTTCTCCTTGAAGTGCCCGGTGTTTTTCATGGCAAGAAAGGAGCCGCGCGTCACCGGAACATAGCCGGTCTTCTCGCTCCACTCGGCCATGATCACCGGGGAGGCGAGAAATTCGAAAAAGCGCGCGACACCGGCGTAATCGCCGCCGGCCTTGCCGGCCATGGCCCATAGCGCGGCGCCGCCGATCAGCGTGTTGTAGGGCGCTTTGTTGTAGTCGTCGTAATAAGGCAATTGTCCGACACCGAGTTTGAAAGCGGCGGCGCGCTTAAAGCTCGAGTAGGCGGCCGAGGAGCCGGTGAGCACCGCGCACTCGCCTGCGGCAAAGCGCACGTCGGCCTGGTTGGTGCGGCCCGAGTAATGAAACAGCTTGGATTTCACCCACGATGACATCAAGGAGATGTGCTTGATCATCAGGTAGCTGTTGAATTCGAGTAGGGCGCGTGTGCCGCCAAGCCCGTTGTTTTCGCTGGCGAAGGGATGATTGTGCCAGGCGCTCTGGTTCTCCAGGTGTACCCAGGATTGCCATGAGCTGGTGTAGGGGCAGGTCTCGCCCGCATCGTGTAGCGCCAGCAGGCTCACCTGCAGCTCTGTCCAGGTCTTGGGGGGGATATCCGGGTTGAGGCCGGCTTTGATGAATTTGTCGCGGTTGTAGTAAAGCACCGGCGTCGAATTGTTGAATGGCAGGGCTTGCAGGTTGCCTTTTGCATCAGAGAAAAATGCGGCAACCGAAGGCGCGTAGGTTTCGAGCTTCATGCGGTTTTCGGCGGCGAGCTGGTGCAGCGGTTTGAACATTTTTGGTGAGGCCATCATGCCGGCGGTTCCCACTTCATAAACCTGCAACAGGTGCGGAGCCTTGCCGCCGCGTGAGGCGAGCACGCCCGCTTCCAGGGTCTCCTGGTAGCCGCCCTTGTAAGTGGGCGCTACCCGCCAGTTTTTCTGGCTGGCGTTGAAGCGCTCGACCAGTTGTACCAGGACCTCGGCCGGCACCCCTTCCATGGCATGCCAGAGCTGGATTTCAGTGACAGCCCCGGCGCGAAGCGGTATTGCGGTAGTGGTGAAAAAGACCAGGCATAAGCTCAGTGCTTTGATTAGTTGGGAGTTCAATCCGGAGTCCTCGCTCGTTGTTGTTTAGCGTCAGGCGGTGCTGCAGCATTGGCCGGGTATTCAAACAGGGCACGCTTTGCACGCAGGTCGCGTAAGAGGCCGGGGTGTGATGATTATAACTTCCCTGACGCTGGTGCCTGCAGGGACGACCATCGCCATAGCATAGGGCATAACGGGCGTGTCTTATGGGCGCCCGAATCTTACGCCGTCCGAAGCGGCCTAAGCGGCGGCTGAGGGCCGCTCCCCACAGACCGAAGGTGTGGGTGCTAACATCGCACCTCAGTCTTGCGCCGCATATGAACAAACACCTTTTCCCATTACTGCGTCTTCTGGCCGACGGCCGGTTTCATTCCGGCGAGCAGCTTGGCGCCGGACTCGGCCTGACACGCTCGTCTGTGTGGCATGCCATCCATGCACTTGAGACGCACGGGCTTGCGCTTAACAAATTGCGCGGCCGTGGTTACCGTCTGGCCAGACCGGCCGATCTGCTTGTCGCAGCTGATGTCTTGCAAGCCGCTGCTGCGGGATCTCGCCAGCTGCGGCTAGAACTCGTCGATAGTTGCGCCTCGACCAACACGCTGCTGATGGAGCGCGCCCGCGCGGGCGCGCCGCATGCGAGCGCCATTGCCTGCGAATGGCAAAGCGCGGGGCGGGGGCGGCTTGGACGCGCCTGGCAGTCCGGTCTTGGAGGCAGCCTGACCTTTTCGCTGTTGTGGCGGTTTGCGGGCGGCGCAGCCAGCCTTGCCGGGCTGTCCCTTGCGGTGGGCGTAGCGGTGGTGCGTGCCCTTGGGCAGGCGGGGCTGCGCGGTGTGCAATTGAAGTGGCCCAACGATGTCCTGCAAGATGAGAAAAAACTGGCCGGCATGCTCATTGAAATCAGCGGTGAGGCCGACGGACCGAGCGCCGCGGTCATCGGCATCGGCGTAAACACCCGGCTCGATGCAGCCCTGCGCGCGGCCATTGACCAACCCGCCATCGATATCGCGAGCCTCGCCGACCCGGCGCCCTCGCGTAGCTTGCTGCTGGGCCTGTTGCTGGGCGAACTGGTGAAGGTGCTCGAGGTGTTTGCGCGCGAGGGTTTTGCGCCCTTTCGCGAAGAATGGCAGCAACGGCATGCGCACCAGAACCAGCGCGTGAGTGTCAGCACGGGCGCGCGGCGCGGCGCGGATGGGGACGATCTTGTCGGGGATGCCGCCGGCATCGATGTGGATGGCGCGCTGCTATTGCGCTCGGCGCGCGGGTTGGAACGCATTGTCAGCGGCGATGTCAGCCTGCGCCGGGCCTGATGCGATGATGCTGACCGTCGATTGCGGCAACACCCGTCTCAAGTGGGCGCTGTACGGCGCCACGGCGCTCGCGGAGGGCGCGCCGCCGCTGGTGCTGCAGCAAGGGTCGGTCGCGGTCGGCGCGATCAGCGACCTGGCGGCGCCGTGGAACGGTTTGCCGCAACCGCAGGCCATCGTCATCGGCAACGTCGCCGGCGAGATGGCGCGTGCCGCGCTGCTGCCCTTGCTGGCGCGCTGGCCGGTGGAACCGCTGTGGGTGCGCGCCGGCGCCAGCGCATGCGGCGTTGTCAGCCGCTACGATGATCCGGCGCAACTCGGGGTGGACCGCTGGGCGGCGCTCATCGCCGCCTGGGCGCGCTGCCACGGCGCCTGTCTTGTGGTGAGCGCAGGGACGGCGACCACCATTGATTCGCTGAGCGCAACGGGTGAGTTTCCCGGCGGACGCATCCTCGCTGGCGTGGCGTTGATGAAAAAAGCGCTGGCCATCAATACCGCGGGCCTGCCCTTGCGGCAGGGGCGTTATGCCATCGACCCGTGCAACACCGCCGATGCGATTGAATCGGGTTGCCTTGAAGCGCAGGCAGGGGCGATAGAGCGATGCCACGCACGGCTGCCGGCGGGCTCGCCCTGCTACATCACCGGCGGGGCCGCCACCGTCGTCGCTGCGCGGCTCAATCTCGCCGCACAGGTGAGTGTGGTGGATAATCTGGTACTTGAGGGTTTGTTGCGTCTGGCACAGGCGGCGGCGCCGCGCAGCGCATGAGTAGCGCAGTTTTTTCCTGAGGATGGTCGCTTGAAGAATATGTTCATCATCTTGCTGGTCGCCAACCTCGCCTTCGCCGCCTGGGCGCTGCTGTTGCGCGACGAAGCGCGCGACGCGCACCTGATGGCGCAACAGATCAACCCGGAGAAAATCAAGGTTATCCTGGCGCGCGACAAGCCAGCTGCTGCGCCAGTTGCGCCAGTTGCGGCGCCGGCGGCCAAGCCGCCGGAGCCGCCGGAATTGCTCGTCTGTGTCGAGTGGGGCGGGTTCGTGCCGGCGGATGCGACGCGTGTAGAGGAGTTGCTCGCGCCCTTGGGCATGGGGCCCAAGTTGTCGCAGGGAAAGGTCGAGGATAATGTTGGTTGGTGGGTTTTTATTCCGCCTCTGCCCAGCCGCCAGGCGGCGAATCAGAAAGCGGTCGAGCTCAAAAGCCTGGGTGTGGAGGATTTTTTCATCGTCAGCGAAGACTCGAAATGGCGCAATGCCATCCAGTTTGGCTTGTTCAAGTCCCAGGATGCCGCGAATGTGCGTCTGGCGAAATTGCGTGACAGTCGCGTGCGCTCGGCCCAGGCCGGTATGCGCGATGCGCAGATAGCCAAGGTTTTTTTCCAGATGCGCGACGTGCCCGAGCCCTTCGCGGCAAAGCTGGGTGAGATGAAGACCATGTTCCCCGGCAGCGAGGTCAAGGCCTGCGCCGCCGAGGAGGCGAAAGCCCGGCCATGAAACTCTCCGCTATTCCCTTCTGCACCACCGACTGGTCGGCCATTGCGCCGACCGAACACCCGGGCGAGCGTGGCAAGGCGCTATGGCAGACGCAACAATTCGGCGACATTCGCGTGCGAATGGTTGAATATTCCCCCGGTTATCTTGCCGACCACTGGTGTGCCAAGGGTCACGTCATCCTGTGCCTGCAGGGCCGGCTCGATACCGAGTTGAAGGACGGCCGTCGTTTCACCCTTACGCCGGGCATGAGTTACCAGGTCGCCGATGATGACGGCGAGCACCGCTCGTCAACGAAGGTGGGGGCCAGGCTCTTTATAGTGGATTGATTCGCAGCCACGGAGAGTAGCCTCGACTAAGCCGGCGCGGTGGCGAAGGGTTCCTCCTTTGCGCATCTTTGACAGGTGCAGACGTGTCGTCATAGGTGCTGCCGGCGCCGGCGAAAAACGGGGAATTGGCTGGAAACGCCCGCCTGGCGCGCTTTTCCAGCGGGGTGTGTGGTGCGGATCAGCCGCGGATTTTGGCCAGCAGTGCCGTGGTCGAGCGCTCGTGCTGGAAGGGTATGGAGTGCACGCTGCCGCCCCAGGCCAGTACTTCTTTTGCGCCGACAATGTCCTCGGGTTTCCAGTCGCCGCCCTTGATGAGCACGTCGGGCTTGCAGGCGAGGATCAGCGACAGCGGCGTGTCCTCGTCAAACCAGGTCACCAGGTCGGTTGAGGCGAGGGCTGCGAGCACCGCGATGCGGTCCTGCTGGCTGTTGAGTGGCCGGTCATCGCCTTTGCCCAGACGCTTGACCGAGGCGTCGCTGTTGACCGCGACGATCAGACTCTCGCCCAGCGCGCGCGCCTGCGCGAGATAGGTGACGTGACCGCGATGCAGCAGGTCGAACACGCCGTTGGTGAACACCAGTGGCCGTGGCAATTGCGCCGCGCGTTGCGCGATGTCGCCGTTGTGGCAGTGCTTGGCTTCGAATTGCGGTCGCGGGTAACTGTCCATGGTATCGGGGGTCATCGTGCGGTGGCTTGTGATGATTGTACTTGATGCGCTGCGGCGTCCCGGCTGCTCAATGCGCCTTCAGCAGGCGTCCGGCGCGTTCGTCTCGGTCGTGTATGCCGGCGGTGCGCAAGGCCTGCCACCATGTGGCAAGGTTGCTGGTTACGACCGGTTTCCCCAGTTCAAGTTCCAGTTGCGGCACGAGGTCCAGGGTGGCGAAGTCGGTGCAACTGACCAGCATGGCTTCGGCTTCGGGGTGGTCGGCTGCGCGCACATGGGCGAGAACGGTAGCCATGGGAACGCGCGCGATATTGACGTACTCGTGCGCGCCGCCACCGCCGATGCCAAGGCCCTTGGCGCTTAGCGTGGTGATGCCGTGTTCGGCCAGAAAGGCGATTTCATGCCGGTTAAGGGCATCGTGATAGGGCGTAGCCAGTGCGATTTTTTTGGCACCAAGCGCGCGCAGCGCATATACGATGGCCGGCGATGTCGCGACCGCCGGCACACCGCCCAGCTCGCGCATGCGCGCCGGCAGCCTGTCCAGCGGTGACACCATGGAGCCGGCGGTGCAACCGTAGGCAATGACATCGACAGAGGCCGGCGTCAGGGTGGCGATGGCGGCGGCGAGATCGCGTTCGAGCGCGGCGGCGTCCCCGCCCCCGCCCCCGCCCCCGCCCGTATGCAGGACCATGCGCGTGACATGGATGCTCACGCCCTCCGGCGCCATACGCGCCCACTCGGCCTCGTTGACGGTGTTGGTCGTGGGCACGATCAGTCCGATTTTGGCGCGCCGGCCGTAGGGCCGGTAGTGCGCGTCAATCATGATGCGCAGGCCAGTGATACAGGCACCAGTGATACAGTCACCATTGACACAGACACCAGCGACACAGACCCGAGGTGTCGATCATTTGAAGGATGTGGCTGCATCGGCATAGTTTTTGTCAAACGCGCTGACGTCATCAAAGCCCATCAAGGCGGAAAAATCCTTGAACGGGTAGAGCGGCACGTCAAGCGCGGTGCTGGAGCCGTCGCGCTTGAGTCCGCTGTAGGCGCGTTCGAGTGCCGCGCCCATGGCAAGAAAACCGACTGCCGGAAAAATCGCGAAACGGTAGCCGATTTCCTGTAATTCGGCCGCGGTGAGCACCGGCGTGCGTCCGCCCTCGACCATGTTGGCGACCAGCGGCACGTCAAAGGCCTTGCCGATTCGCTGCATTTCCTCCACGCTTTCCGGTGATTCGACGAACAGCAGATCGGCCCCGGCGCGCAGGTAGGTTTCGGCGCGGCGAAGCGCCTCGTCGAGTCCCAGTGTGGTGCGCGCATCGGTGCGGGCGATGATGAGGAAGTCCTTGCTGTCGCGGCTCTCGGCGGCGACTTTGATTTTGGCGGCCATGTCCTCGCGCGCAATCACGCGCCGACCGAGCATGTGGCCGCATTTTTTCGGAAACTCCTGGTCTTCGAGCTGAATGGCGCAGGCCCCGGCCGCCTCGTAGCCGCGCACAGTGTGACGCACATTGAGCAGGCCGCCGTAGCCGGTGTCGCCGTCGGCCACCAGGGGTGTCTGCGTGATCGCACTCAATTGCGCGACCCGGTTGGACATTTCGGTGTAGGTGGCGATGCCCGCATCGGGCAGCCCGAGGTGGGAGGCGACCACGCCGTAGCCGGTCATGTAAAGGCATTCAAAGCCCATGCGGTCGGCGATCTTTGCCGAGATGCCGTCGAACACACCCGGGGCGACGATGAGTTTTTTCTGTTTGAGCCGCTCGGCGAAAGCGCGGCGTTTGCTTGCTGACATGGTCTCTCCTTGGATTGGGTTCTGGTTCTGGCCGCAATATTTGTAGCGCGATTTTTCGGGGCCGCCGGGCGCGACGCCGGCTAGTGGATGGCTGCGGAGGCGCGTAAGGCGTCAATCATCGCGGTCTTGCGCATGAAGGCGCGCGCGAGTGCGGGGTCTTCCGCGGTGCGGCGCATTTCGTCCTGGTTGCGGCGCCGCGCCTCGGGGTTGCGCTCTTCCATGGTTTTTTTGTTGCGCGCCGTGTTGGCATTGATGAAGTCTATGGCGATCTGGCGTCGTTGGCGCTCGTACAGGTCGAGCAAGCCGGCATCTTCGCCGCGTGCAACGCGAATGAGTTTGTCGCAAAGGTTCAGCGCATCGTGCACCCCGCCGTTCATGCCCATGCCGCCAATCGGGTTGTTGATATGGGCGGAATCGCCGGCAAGAAAAGCGCGACCGGCGCGATAGGTGGTGGCGACGCGCTGGTGCACCGGGTAGAGCGTGCGATGGATGGTTTCGTAGCGCTCCGGTTTTTGCCAAACGCCTTGCAGGCGCGCCTCGGTCGAGGCGTCCGAAACGACGTCCTCGTCGGCCTCATCGCTGCGCGTGGGAAAGAGCACACGCCACATGCCCGGCACGCGCAGCAGCACGCACCATTCGTCTGGATCGGACACGTAGTTGACCAGCGACAAACCGTCCAGGACGGCGGCGAAATCAAAGGTCGTGCTGGCGACGTAAAAGCGTTCCGGGTAGGTCATGCCATCGAACGCGATGCCAAGCGCAGTGCGCACGGCGCTCCAGGCGCCGTCCGCGCCGATCAGCCAGTCGCCGCAGTGGGTTTCGACATGGCCCGTGCGCTCGATTTTAAGCGTGATGCCCTCGGTGTTTTGCGCGACGTCCAGCACTTTGGCCTCAAGGTTCAAATCGACATCCGGAAAGGCCTTGAGGCGGTCGCGAATCAGGCGCGTCATTTTCCACTGCTCGCACTGCAGACGGTAGGGGTGGTCGGTGTCGCCGCGCAGTACCTCGGCATCAAATTCGGCGATGAGGCCGCTTTTGCGGTCGCGAAACTGGGTGTGGCGCGCCACCAGGCCCTGGCTGTGCAGGTCCGCCGTCAGCGTCGGGTCGATGCGCGCGATCATGTCCAGCGTCGGCGGATGAAAAGTCGACGCGCGCAGGTCCTCGGCCAATTCGCTGCGCCGTTCGAACAGGCTTACTTTCATGCCGGCCTTGGCAAGCACCAGAGCCGAAATCATGCCGACCGGACCCGCGCCGGCGATGAGCACGCGTTTGTCTGCAGGCATTTCAGTGCTCTGCCAGCAGCGAGCCGAGGCCGTAGATTTTGTCCTTAATGCCTTTTTGGCGCAGCGCCCACCAATAGGTGGCGGTGTTGATGGCGATCACCGGTTTGCCCAGCCAGAACTCGGCCATGGCGGCCACCTCGGCCATGGCGAGGTTGGTGCCCACCTGGACGATGGCGTCGACCTTGCCCTTGTTCACTTCAATGATGGCGTCTCGCAACTGCGTCTTGCTGGCGTGTGCGATCAGCACCGGGCTGGCGCATTTGAGGCCTTTGAGGTTGACCACGTCAAAGCCGCAGTCGGTGAAAAAACGGTGCACCTGTTTGTCGCCAACCGGCATGTAAGGCGTGATGATGCCCAGGCGCTTGAGCTTGCCGTATTTGCGCAGCGCCGCCTGGCAGGCGTCCGAGCCCATCGCCACGCTGACGCCGGCGTGTTTTTCGACTTTGCGCTGCAGTTTGGTGGCGCCGTCACGGCCGTCCCAGAATGTTTCGGCCGACATGCCCATGATGATGGAGTCGGGGTTGCAGGACATCACCGAATCGACCGAGTCCATCAGTGTGGCGCGGATATTGTTCATCAGCACCATGAATGATTTGTCGTCGCTCACCTTGTTGTCGGGGATGACAATACGCGAAAAATGGTTGGTCACGCCATGCGGCTTCATCATCTCGTACTCCGGCTGCACCGAAGTATTGGTCGATGGGGCGATTACGCCGAAGGTGTGGCGGAATCCGAGTGAGTCGCGGGTTTTGGCTTTTGCTGCGGCGCCGGCTGGCATGGGTAACTCCTTCGTTCAGATCTGCGGGAGGGGGGTGTTTTTTTGGATATTCACGATTGTAGCGGCAAGCGCGGCGCGAGGATGGTCTCGCATCGTATCGCAATGCATCGCATCGCACCGCGCCGGGGGCGTCGCGGGTTTCAGGCAAGCGCGGCGATGATCTCATCACGCATGAGCAGGTCTGCATATTTTTGGCCCATGTCGAAGAGGTTGGCCTCATGCGGCCCCTGCGCGCGGTCGCCGACGCAGTCTGTGGCGACAATGGTGCGCAGGTTGTTGCTGAGCGAGTCGACCACGCTGGCCCGCACGCAGCCCGAGGTGGTGCAACCGGCGACAACGAGGGTGTCGACGCGCCGTTGCAGCAACCAGGCGCTGAGTCCGGTGTTGAAAAACGCCGAGGCCTGGGTCTTGCGCACGATGAGTTCGCCGGCGATGGGCGTGAGCTCCGGGACGAATTGCCCTATTGCGGCGGTTTCGGTCAGCGTCTTGAGTGCCGGCGCCTTGATCGCGAACACGCCCCAGTCCGAGCCGTCATCGGCATAGACGACGCGGCTGTGGGCGACGGGGCGGCCGGTGTTGCGAAAATGCGCCAGCAGTCCGACGGTGCGCTTGACCGCGGCATCAATATTGCCGCCGCCAAAGTGCGCCGGGTCGTTGAAGCCGACGGTGAAGTCAACGACCAGCAGGCCGGTGCGCTCGCCAAAACCGGCGAGGTTGCCGAAGTTCTGTTTTTTGTAAATATCAAGATCGCTCATGGAAGGGGCTGTCCTGTTGCAGTTACGGGGCTGGTTTTTTTGCCGTCAGTTTCCGTGTTTGTATCCGTATCAGTATCAGTATCAGTATCAGTGTCAGTGCCAGTGCGCGGGTCGCGTTTTGGCATGGTAGGGCAGGGCTTGCATGCGCGCCAGCCACGCGTTTATTTTTTCCGGCAAGGCCGATGTCATCGCCAGGCCGGGTTTTTTCACCTCGCAGCGCAGGCAGATGGCGAGCATCGGGTAGAGCGTGAAATCGGCCGCCGAAAGCGCACCGGCGAGAAAGTCGCCGCGCATGTCGGCGGCGCTGCGCGCCAGTTCGGCGAGGCACAGGTCGCGGGCTGTGCTGATGCGGCCCTCATCCCAATCATGCTCCTGCGTGAACAGCACGCCGGTCACCAGCTTGTTCATCGCCGCCGCGTAGTAGTTGTCGGCCTCGCACACCATACGCCGGACAAGGGCCTGATCGCGTGTATTGCCGGGAAAGAGGGGCTTGCCCGAAGCCGGGTATTGCTGCTCCAGGTATTCGACGATGGCAGCCGATTCATAGAGCACGAACCCGTCGTCGATGATTGAGGGCACCTTGCCGCGCGGATTAATGGCGCGAAATTCCGGTTTTTTCAAGTCGCCGTCGCTGAAGGACATCAGCTTCAGCTCATGCGGAATCTGCTTGTGTTCAAGCGCGAGCCAGACGCGCCATGTGTAGGGCGAACCGGCGCCGTAGTAAAAGCCAAGTGCCAAGAGGCCTCCGGGAAAAGGATCACAATGCGGGAACGAACGAATGCGGGAAAAAACGGTGGTGCGCTAAGGGCGGTGCGCTAAAAACCGAACCGACCTGATTATAGGGCTGCCGGCCGCTAGCGGCATCCGGCTGCGGGGTCTCAGGCTGTTTCGGCCATGCCGCGCGCCGCCGGGGGCGCGGGTTCTGGTGTTTTTTTCTGTGTCAATTCTTTGCGGAAGCGGTTGAGTTCGCGCACCGATTCGAATTTTTGACCGAACAGCAGGCCCAGGTTGCGCAGGATGCCATCGACGACCCGCGCCTCCCAGCTAGCGTCAAAGCGGATCTGCCGGTCGAGCCATGACTCGAGCCAGGCCGGATCGGGCAGCCGTGATTGCACCGTGTCGTTGGGAAATAGCGATTTGTTGACGTGCAGGGTGGTCGGGTGCAGAGGCCTGTTTGAGCGCGCCGAGCTTGCCATCAGGATGCCGACCTTGGCGAAGGCCGCGCGTGCTTCATCGCCATGCTGTTCAATGGCGCGGCGCATGTATTGCAAATAGGCGCCGCCGTGACGCGCCTCATCGCGCGCGATCAGGTCGTAAATCTTGCGTATGACAGGCTCGGTGTGCCACTCGGTCGCGCGGCGGTACCAGTGGTTGAGGCGGATTTCGCCGCAAAAATGCAGCATCAGCGTTTCCAGGGGCGGAGCGGGGTCGAACTGGAAGCGTACTGCATGTAACTCGGCTTCCGTCGGCGCAAGTTCGGGCCGGAAGCGGCGCAGGTATTCGATCAACACCAGCGAATGCTTTTGTTCTTCGTAGAACCATACCGACATGAAGGCCGAGAAATCGCTGTCGTGCTGGTTGTCGCGCAGGAACATTTCCGTCGCCGGCAGGGCCGCCCATTCGGTGATGGCGTTCATCTTGATCGTCTGTGCCTGCTCGTCGGAGAGCATGGCGGCATCGAAGCTGGACCAGGGCACATCCTCGGCGGTGTGCCAGCGAACACGTTCCATGGACTTGAATATTTCCGGATAGATCATCATGGGAATGAATGTACGAAATGATTGGGTCGGGGCTGCGTCACTGAGGTTACGGCTTGGTTACAGTTGCACATACTGTGTGCTTGCCGCCTTGCCCGACAAAGGGGGGGGCGTTTCGCATTGGCGCGGCAGCGCGCTGAGCAATACTTTACCTCAGTCCGGTTTTTCGCCCGGACCTTGCGCCAGGCCATGGGTGGTGCGCACGCCTTGCCTATTTTTGCCGGCTGCGTGGATTTTGTATGACCCATGCGGCGCTCAGGCGGTGACATGGCTTTCACGCCATTGGCTAATCGCCGGCGCCGCGCTGTCGAGACCTTGTAACAGGGTCACGCCGGGGATGTCGCGACGGCCGAGCCCGGCATTGCCGCCGCCGGCCCATACTGCAATTTCGCGCGGCAAACGGTCGCGCAGCGCTTCAAGACCCTCGCACACTTGCGCCGGGGCAAAAGCCGCGCTGAACGAGACGGCGACGATGTCGGCCTTGTGCGCGGCCGCGGCAAGCGCGATGTCGCGCACCGGCGTTTGTATTCCGAGGGAAATGCAGGTTGCGCCTTCCATGACGAACATCGCCTCGGCCATCAGCAGGCCCAGATTGTGCTGCTCGGTCGGTAGCGTGGTCAGCATTATCAGTGGCGCATGGCCCGAATCGGGCATGGTGCTGATGGCGGTGCGCAAAAGGCCTTGCAGTGTTTCGGTGTACAAATGCTCTTCAAAAATCTCAAACTGGCCGGACATCCAGGCTTCCCCGACCAGCACATTGAGTGGCGTCACGGTGTCGGTGAGGAAATGATGCAAGCCCTGGCGCATCAGGCATTGCGACAGTTGCTGGCGCAAGTCGTGCACGCGATGATTTTTGATCAGATCGAGCAGCGCCTGCAGGCGGCTTGGCGCGGGGCCATCCTGGGGTTGGCCGCTAGCAAGGCCGCTATAGAACTGCTGCAACTCTTCGATTGACCGGCTGACCAGCTTGCCCGGACGGTGGCCGTTGTCCATGAGGCGCTTGATTGTGCGCAGTTTTTCAACCTGCGCGGCGGGATAGACGCGCTCGCCATGCTTGTCGCGGCCCGGTTGCGGGAACTGGTAACGCCTCTCCCACATCCGCAAGGTGTCTTTGGACAGGCCGGTATCCTGCTCCACGGCGCTGATGGAAAAGGACGGGAGTAAGGACTGACTTGGTTCAGACATCACGATTTATCATTATTGTCTAGGACAAAACCGTTGACTTAGTGGTTATCAAGGCTTAGATTAGCAGATGACATCTTATTTGACTAGTACAAAACCGTAATGTTTGTGGGGGCTTCCATGCATTTGTCTGCACTATTGCTTACTGCGCTGCTGCTGGTGGCCGGAGGGGCCAATGCGGCCTGTCCCACGCTGCTTAAGGTCACGCTGCCCGATCTGCAGGAGGTGCCGACGCCGCTTTGCAAGTACGAGGGCAAGGTTGTGCTGGTGGTGAACACCGCCAGCCGCTGCGGCAATACACCGCAATACGAGGGCTTGGAAAAACTCTACCGGCGGTACAAGGACAAGGGCCTGGTGGTGCTCGGCTTTCCCGCCAATGACTTCGCCGGGCAGGAGCCGGGCAGTAACAAGGAAATCGCCGATTTCTGCCAACTCAATTACGGCGTGAGCTTTCCGATGTTCTCCAAGACCGGGGTCAGTGCAAAAAATGCAAATCCCCTCTACGCGCAACTGGCCGAGAAAACCGGCCGGCGCCCGCAGTGGAATTTTCATAAATACCTCATCGACCGGCGCGGCGAGAACGTGCTGTCCTACGAGAACGACGTCCAGCCCGAGGACCCGCGCTTTGTCGCGAGCATCGAACGACTGCTGGCCGCCCGCTGAAGCGGGACGGCTGGCGCAACCGATTTTTTTACCAAGGACCAGAATCGCCATGAATGCCCCAGAAAGATTACCCCTCCCAGACGTCCAGGCCAAACCGGACGGTCGCGCCGTGCCGATCAACCGCGTCGGTGTGAAGTCTGTGAAGTTCCCGCTGCGCATCAAATGCGCCGACGGCGGCGAACAGGCCACGGTCGCCATGATCGACATGTATGTCGGGCTGCCGCATCACGTCAAGGGCACGCACATGTCACGCTTTCTTGAGGTCTTGCATGCCAACGCCGCCGCGCTCGACATGGCGGGTTTGCAGGTGTTGATGCAAACCATGCTGGTACGTCTCGAAGCGAGGGCCGGCTATATTGAGATGCGCTACACCTATTTCATCGAGAAACTCGCGCCGGTATCGGGCGTGCCCAGCCTGCTCGATTACGAGGTGAAAATGCGCGCGGAGGTCGACCAGGCCGGGCATTACGAGGCCACACTCACGGTGCAGGCGCCGGTCACCAGTCTTTGTCCCTGCTCGAAGGAGATTTCCGCCTATGGCGCGCACAACCAGCGATCGCACATCACCATTGAGGCCTTGCTGGAACAGCCCATGGCCATCGAGGAGCTGGTCGCCGTCGCCGAAAAAGAGGCCTCATGCGAGGTCTACGGCCTGCTCAAGCGACCGGATGAAAAATACGTCACCGAACGCGCCTACGACAATCCAAAATTTGTCGAGGATCTGGTGCGCGACATTGCAATCGCGCTAAACGGCGATTTGCGCATCGCCGCATACAGCATCGAGTCGGAGAACTTCGAGTCCATTCACAACCACTCGGCCTACGCGATGATTCGCCAGGACAAGCGCGGCCTGCGCTGAGCCTTCGCCTCGCGCCGCGTGTCTCGCTTCGGCGCGATGCGCGCCGCGCCGGGCACAGCATGCTCAGCGTATTAATCCAATGAATATCACCGCAAAACCGCGCAAGCGCATCGCCGTTATCGGCGCCGGTATCGCCGGTCTTGCCACGGCTTGGCTGCTGTCGCGCCGTCACGAGGTCGTGCTGCTGGAGGCCAACGACTACCTTGGCGGACATACCAATACCGTCGATGTCACCATCGACGGTTTGACCTACCCGGTTGATACCGGCTTTTTGGTGTTCAACCACAGAACCTATCCGAATTTGGTGGCGCTGTTCAAATTTCTTGGCGTAGAGACTGCGCCATCTGAGATGTCCTTCGCCGTGAGCCTGGGCGACAGCGCCAACCCCGGACTCGAATGGGCTGGCACCAGCGTGGGCGCGCTGTTTGCGCAAAAGCGCAACCTGTTGCGCCCGGCGTTCTGGGGCATGTTGCGCGACATCCTGCGCTTTAACCGCGCCGCAAGCGCAATGGCCCGTGGAGCAGGCGGCAGTGGTGCACAGTCGGTGGAGCATTTTCTGAGGCAGGGCGCTTATGGGCGGCTGTTTCGCGACGCCTACCTGCTGCCCATGGTCGGCGCGATCTGGTCATGCCCGACCAAAACGATGCTGTCTTACCCGGTGGCGACGCTGGCGCGCTTTTGCCAAAACCATGGGCTGCTGCAAATCACCAACCGGCCGCAGTGGTACACCGTCAGGGGCGGCGGCCGCGAATATGTCAAAAAACTCGCGGCCGGCATAGGCGTCGTGCGCACCGGCGAGGCGGTGCTTTCGGTCAGCGCCTCAGACCACGGCGTGCAGGTTGTCACCCAAAAGGGGGCCAGCCAATTTGACGAGGTGGTCATGGCCTGTCACAGCGGTCAGGCTTTGCGCATGCTGGTGCAGCCGCTGCCGCAGGTGCGTGATGTGCTGGCCGCGGTGCGCTACCAGCGCAATCGCGCCGTTTTGCACACCGATACCGCCTTGATGCCTCGCGCGCGCACGGCCTGGGCGGCATGGAATTACCTCGCTGCGTGGGCGGGCACCGACCAGAACCCGGTTGGCGTCTCCTACTGGCTTAATCGACTGCAGCCTTTGCCCTTCAGTCGGCCGGTGATCCTGACCTTGAACCCGCCGCGAGAGCCGGATCCGGCCAGCGTCATCGCCGTCTTCGACTACGAGCATCCGGTGTTCGATGCCGCGGCGATTGAAGCACAATACGCCCTCCCCGCGCTGCAGGGACGCGAGGGCCTGTGGTTTTGCGGCGCATGGACGGGTTATGGTTTTCATGAGGACGGATTGAAGTCCGCGCTCGCCGTGGCCAACGCCATGGACGTTCGCGCGCCCTGGCAATCGCGCGCTGAGTCGGCGGCATCCCGCCCGCAACGCAACCTGCCCAGTGCCGCGTTGGGCCGTGCCGCCTAGCATGCGGGCGCAATTTTTTTTCGGTCAAGTGATGCACAGGCGGCTTCGGCCGGCGGAAAATCGTTTCGTTTACCCGGTTTTTTTCCTGCGCGTGCCCTTATCCAACCCGGAGTCCCTGCGCGGCCCCTTGTTCGGACTCAACCGTTGGAACCTGTTCAGTTTCATGTTCCGCGATCATGGCGCGCGCGACGGCTCGTCGCCGCTCGCCTGGATACGCGCGCTGCTGGCGCGTGAGGGCCTAGGGGACGCAGACGGCGAGGTCTGGCTGCAGACCTTTCCGCGTGTTCTCGGTTATGTCTTCAATCCGGTGAGTTTCTGGTTCTGCCACGACCGCTCTGGCGCATTGCGCGCCATATTGTGCGAGGTCAATAATACCTTTGGCGAACGCCATCACTACCTGCTTTCGGCGGCCGGCGGCGGGGTGATCCCGCCTGGTGCGGGTTTCGTCACACGCAAGGTTTTTCATGTCTCGCCGTTTTGCGCCGTCAAGGGTGATTACCGCTTCCACTTTCATGATGTTGCCGCGGGCGTGGTGCTTGCGCGCATCGACTACGCGGACGAGGACGGCGACCTGCTGCACACCAGCATCTCCGGCCGTGGCGTGGCGCTTGGCACCGCCACGCTCGCGCGTGCATTTGTTACCTATCCGTGGATGACGCTGCTGATGATCCTGCGCATCTATTGGCAGGCGCTGCGCCTTTGGGCCAAGCGCGTGCCGTTTTTCTCCAAGCCTGTTCCCCCTGCCGAGGATGTAAGCCGATGAACCGTACCGTCGCCACGATTTCCGATCCCACCCGCGGCGGGGTGGGGCGCTCCCCGGGCGCACAGTCGGCCGCGGTTTTTGCGCAGGATTTCGAGTTTGGCCTGCTGCCTTTCGCCGCGCGCACCGTGCTCGGCCTGTTCAGGCGCATCGCGCACGGAACGCTTGTGCTGACCCTGCCTGATGGGCGCAGCCTCGAGTTCGGCGCCGGAGCGCCGCACGCAACGCTTGCGGTGCATGAATGGCGCGTTTTTGGCGATGCCATGTCCGGCGGCGACACGGCCTTCGCCGAGGCTTATTTGCGCGGCAGTTGGAGCAGCGCCGATCCGGCTGTCCTGCTCACGCTGTTGACGCGCAATCGCGAAGCCATTGAAGCGGCGCTCTACGGCGGCTTTTGGGGCGGTCTGCTCTACCGCATCAAGCATTTGTTCAACAGCAACACACGCAGCGGCAGCCGGCGCAACATTGCCGCGCACTACGACCTTGGCAATGCGTTCTACAAGCTGTGGCTTGATCCTTCGATGACTTATTCGAGCGCACTGTTTTCCGCCGATCACGTTGCTGGTATTGACGCCAATTCCGGCGGCGCCGTGGTGACACTGCAACAGGCACAGTTGGCCAAGTATCGTCGCATCCTCGAGCGCTTGGCGCCGAAACCCGGGGCGCGCATTCTTGAAATTGGTTGCGGTTGGGGCGGTTTTGCTGAAATGGCGGCGCGAGACTTTGGCTGCCATGTCACCGGCCTTACGCTGTCGCACGAACAACTGGCCTACGCCACCGACCGTCTGGCGCGCGCCGGCCTTGCCGACAAGGCTGATCTGCGCCTTCAGGATTATCGCGACCTGGACGGGCAATTCGACCATGTGGTGTCGATTGAAATGTTTGAGGCCGTGGGCGAACGCTACTGGCCGGATTATTTTCGTGCCCTCGCAAGCTCGCTGCGCCCGGGCGGCCGCGCCCTTGTCCAGACCATCACCATTTCTGCTTCGCTGTTCGAGCGGTACAGCAAAGGGACCGATTTCATCCAGCAATATATTTTTCCCGGCGGCATGCTGCCCTCCCCGGCGCGCTTTCGCACCGAGGCCGCCGCGGCAGGACTGCAGCTTGAAAGCGCCCATGCCTTCGGCCGCGATTACGCCGAAACGCTTCGCCGCTGGCGCGCAGCGTTCATGGCGGCTTTACCGGCGGTGCGCGAGCAGGGTTTTGATGAGCGCTTTATCCGCATGTGGGAGTTCTACTATTGCTATTGCGAAGCCGGCTTTGACAGCGGCTCCACGGATGTTTACCAATTTGAACTGGTGAGGTCCGCAATGGCGAAGACCGCCCAGGCCTAGAGACGCGAATGCGACCCCACCCACGCCTGCTCTTGTTGACCTGCGCCCTGTTGTTCGCACAGGGCGTGTTTGCTGTGACCCTGCCTGCTGTGGCGCAGGCGCTGTTTCCGGGTGCGCGCGAGGCGGGTGGCGGCAATTTTCGTTATTTCGGTTTGCTCATTTACGAGGCGAAATTATGGATAGGCGGGGCGCGCTTTGATGCCGCGGCGCCATTTGCACTGGGACTGCGCTATGCGCGCACCATTAAAGGGGCCAAGCTGGCTGAAGAGAGCATCAACCAGTGGCGGCGCATCGGCTATGGCTCGGAGGAAAAATACCTTGAATGGGGCGAGCAGATGCGCCGGGTGTTGCCCGATGTCAAGCCAGGAGACGAACTTGTGGCGGTGCATGTCCCCGACAGGGGCGCACATTTTTATTTCAACGGCGCACCAAGCGGCGAGGTCGGCGACCCGGCGTTCGCGCGCGCCTTTTTCGCCATCTGGCTGGATGCGCGCACGACCGAGCCGGCTTTACGCCGCGCGTTGATCGGGGAAAATTAAGCGTGACGCGCTCCGCCGCGCGTGTAATGAAGCCGCTTTCAACAGGCCGCTTGTTTGCCTATGGCTTGTTCGGCCTTCCCCTCGCCATGGCGGCCCTGCCCTTGTATGTACACCTGCCGAAATTTTACGGCGATGAGCTCGGATTGAATCTTGCGCTCGTCGGCTTGATCCTGCTACTGGCCCGGCTGGTCGATGCCTTGCAGGATCCACTGCTGGGTTACTGGTCCGACCGCGCCCCGGGGCGCAAGCGTTTTGTTGCCATGTCATTGCCGCTACTGACGCTCGGTATGCTCGGCTTGTTCAATCCGCCCGCGCTCTCGGCCCACGCTCTGGGATGGTGGTTGCTAGGCTGTCTTGTGGTCGTTTATCTGGGTTTTTCCATGGCTTCCATCAGTTACCAGGCCTGGGGTGCGCAGCTCTCGGCTGAGCGCGATGAGCGCACGCGCATTACCGCCAGTCGGGAGACGTTCACGCTGCTTGGCGTCGTCACCGCAGCGGCCTTGCCTGCGCTGCTTGGTGCGGGTGGTGCCGAGCAACTTTCGCGCTTTGCACTGGTGTTTGTTTTGTTGCTGCTGGTGTGTGCGCTGCTTACCTTGTTGTTTTCACCGAGTGAGCCCTTGTTTCTTCCCGGCCAAAGGTCGTCGCAACAGTCATCGCAAGAGGGCGTGTTCCGCGCTTTGCTGCGCCCGTTGTCGAACAAGGTGTTTCGCAAACTGCTGGTGGTGTTTGTGCTCAACGGTATCGCCTCGGCCATTCCGGCCACGCTGGTGATGTTTTTCATGGCTGACGTGTTGCAACTGGGCGAGCAAGGCGGCTGGTTCCTCGCGCTCTATTTCATCAGCGGCGCGCTGGGCATGCCACTGTGGGTTTTTGTGTCGCGTCGTTTCGGCAAACAGCGCGCCTGGCTCGCCGGCATGGGCTTGTCGGTCGCCGCCTTTGTCTGGGCTTACGGCCTTGGCGCGGGCGATGTGCCTGCCTTTGCCATCGTATGCGTCATGTCCGGTGTGGCCCTGGGCGCTGATCTGGCGTTGCCGCCCTCGTTGCTTGCCGATGCGATGGATGAGCATGTCCCTGGCGGTGATGATGGTGCGCCTGGCGTGGGCGCCTATTTTGGTCTGTGGAATCTCGTCACCAAACTGAATCTGGCGCTGGCGGCGGGCATTTCCCTGCCCTTGCTGGCCGCACTGGGCTATGTGCCGGGGACGCCCGGCGGCGCCGCGGCCTTGTCGATGGCCTATTGCCTCATTCCCTGCGCGCTCAAACTGCTCGCCATGGCGGCGCTGTGGCGCTGGTCTGTCCTGTCAATGTCAAAACCCGGAGCCTGATATGCGAACTATGTTGGCCGGCCTTGCCGCGTTGTTGCTGTTGTCAGGGTGCGCCACGCCCGGCGTGGAGGTGTATCGCAATGAAAAGCCGCAACTCGACCTCAAGCGCTATTTCAACGGCACTGTCGATGGTTGGGGCATGGTGCAGGATCGTTCGGGCCGGGTGTTGCGGCGCTTTCATGTGGTCATCGTCGCCAGTTGGGATGACAACAAGGGGGATGACAGCAAGGGGGACGACAGCAAGGGCGTGCTTGACGAGAGCTTCGACTGGTCCGACGGCAAAAAGGAGAGGCGCGTCTGGCATATCGTCAAGACCGGCGATCGTTACAGCGGCAGTGCCGGGGACGTTGTCGGCAGGGCTGCCGGTGAAGCGGCCGGCAACACCCTGCGCTGGGCCTATGTGCTGAAACTCCCGCCTGAGCAGGGCGGCTACGAGGTCGATGTGGATGACTGGATGTTTTTGCTTGATGATGAAACACTACTCAATCGCTCGACCATCAACAAGTTTGGCATTCGTTTTGGTGATATCACCATCAGCTTTCGCAAGCGCAAGGCCTAAGGTGGTGAATGGTGAATGGTGAATGGTGAATGGTGAAAAGAAAAAGCCGTGGCGCTGAATCGGCGCATTGAGGACTGGAAGGGCCGCCGGGTCTGGCTGGTGGGCGCCTCCAGCGGCATCGGCGCGGCGCTCGCCACCTTGTTGCTTGAGCGCGGCGCGCGCGTGGCGCTCAGTTCGCGCAGCCGCGACGCACTGGATGCGTTGGTCGCGGGCCATGGCGATGCGCTGGTGCTGCCGGCCGATGTTACCGACGCCGATGGACTGGCCGCCGCGCACGCGCAAATTCTCGCCGCGTGGGGCGGCGTTGATCTTGCGATCTTTAACGCCGGTACGCATGAGTCGATGCGGGCATGGGAGCTGGATCTCGCCAAGGCAAAAACACTCATCGACACCAACCTCAAGGGCGTGCTTAACGGCCTCGCTGCCGCGCTGCCCGACATGCTGGCCCAAAAAAGCGGCGCGGTGGCGGTGGTGGCCAGTGTCGCCGGCTATGCCGGCCTGCCCACCAGTCTCATTTATGGCGCAACCAAGGCGGCGTTGATCAACCTTGCCGAAACCCTTTATCTGGACCTCGCGCACAAGGGCCTGGGCGTGCACCTGATTTGCCCGGGATTTGTCGCAACGCCGCTGACGGCAAAAAACGCATTCGCCATGCCGGCGCTTATTCCGGCGGCGGAGGCGGCGCATGAAATAGTCGCCGGCCTGGAGCGCGGCGAGTTTGAAATACACTTTCCCAAGCGCTTCACACGCCTGGTGAAATTATTGCGCCTGCTGCCGTATCGCTGGTATTTCTGGCTGGTGCATAAGGGGACGCGGCTGTGAGCAACGCGGCCATGTCGAACGCGGCCATGGGGAAACGTGACTAAAGGGGCGGTGCGATGAGTGTCACGATCGGAGAAATCGAAACCTGGTTCCAGGGGCTGACGCGCGGGTCGGTGGGCGAGATTGCGCGCTACTACACCGAGGATGCGCGATTCAAGGACCCGTTCAACGACGTGTGCGGCCACGCGCAAATAGCGCGCATCTTCCTGCACATGTTCGACAAGCTGCATGAACCGTGTTTTGTCATCACGGGTCGCTGGGAGCGACCCGGCGGGGTCATTGTCGCCTGGGATTTTTTATTCAGGATGAAGTCGTTTGACAGCGTGCGAACGCAGCGCATCCGGGGCTTAAGCCAACTCGAGTTGGCCGCAGACGGCCGGATCAGCCTGCATCGCGACTACTGGGACGCAGCCGAGGAGTTGTATGAAAAGCTGCCCTTGCTTGGCGCGTTAATGCGCTGGTTGAAGCGACAGGCCAACAGTTAAACCCGTCGCGCTACTCGGCTGAAATACCAGCCTTGCGAATTTCCGCCGACCAGGTCAACACCTCTCGTTTGACGAAAGCCTCGGCTTCGGCCGGTGGCATTCTGAGGATGCGGTTGCCGGTGCGCCCCAAGGCGTTGGCCACCTCGGGGGTGTTCATCACCTGCGTCATGGCGCTGCGCAGACGATCGAGGACGGGTTGCGGCGTGGCTGCGTGGGTGAATATGCCAAACCACGCTTCAAGTTCCATTTTGGCAATGCCGGTCTCGTTGACGGTGGGCAATTGCGGCAGGCCGGACCAGCGCGCTGCCGTTGAGATGGCGTAGGCCTTGACCTGTCCCGAGTCGACATAGGCTTTGGCGGTGGACGCATTGTCGAAAATCATGTCGAGCCGGCCCGACAGCAGATCCTGGTATGCCTGTTGCGCGCCACGATACGGGATGTGCAGCATGCTGGTGCCGGTCAGTCCACCCAGTACCGCGCCGGCGATATGCTGGCCGGTGCCCACCCCGCCCGAGCCGTATGTCAGTTTGCCCGGATTGGCGCGTGCATGGTCGATGATCTCCTTGAGCGAGGTTTGCGGCAGGTCTTTGCGCGAAATCAGCACGTAACCGACGCTGGACACCATGCCGATGGGCACGAAATCGACCAGCGGGTCGTAGGGCAGTTTCTTGTAGAGGCCGACGTTGGCGGCGATGTTGCTGAACCCGCCGACAAGCAGCGTATAGCCGTCGGCCGGGGCCTTGGCGGCGGCTTCTGTGCCAACGAGGGTGCCGGCCCCGGTGCGGTTTTCGACCACCACTGCCTGGCCCAGCACCTCGGTCAGGCGTTGCGCGACGACGCGGCCGGTGAGGTCGAAACCGCCGCCCGGCGGTTGGGGCACGATCATCTTCAGCGGCCTTGACGGGAAGTCCTGGGCGAGCGCAAGGGGCGCGGCGAATAAAGTCACCAGCAGTGCCAGGCCGGCGCTGGCGGTGGCGAACAATCGAAACGGTTTCATGGGCAATCCCCTACTTTTGGTTCGCGCGTGTGCGGTATAGACCTTGGCTGATCCATGGAGCTGGAGTCCTTCCATTGTAGCGGCGCTGCCAGCGCCGGGGGGGGGATATTGCGCCCGGTGCCCGCGATTCCGCCTCTCGAAATGCCGCCAAAGGCAATGCTAGAATAGGCGCGGCGGAAAACCCACTTGCAAACTGGTTGCGGGGCAGGTCGGTTTTAGGTGGATTACGTGCCAGCACGTTTGTGTCACAAGCAAAGATGCGGGTGGAGCGGCGGTAGCGGGGAAAGCCGGTTCATGCAACGGCGACGGGCGCGCATAGTGCGGGCTCGCGCGGTTTTCGGGTGTTTGCGGAATCACAAGGGAGCTTAATCATCGTCAAGACTGATTTGTCCTCCGGTAGGCCGCTATTGGCAGGCCCTCGCGAGGGCAGGCTCGCGGCGCGTTTCCTGCCCGAGCGCGTTGCGCTGCTCTATCAATTTGATGATCGCGATGTGCTGCCGCTGGTGCTGATTGCGGGGATTGCCGGTTTCACGCTCTGGGGCTTTATTCATCCGCCCCTGCTCGCATCTCTCCTGGTTTGGTTTGTGCTGATGCGCATCGCCCGTGCCGGCATTTCAGTCATTTACCGCCGCGCGAATCCGCCCGCCGAGGCGACGGCGCGCTGGGAAGATGTTTATTGCATCATGGCCGTGCTCTTTGGCGCCGCCTGGGGCCTTGTGTCGGTGTATTTTTACGCAAGCCGGGACCTGTTCCAGGAACTGACCGTCACTTTTCTCATCAGCCTGGTCGCATTCGGATTGCCGGCCTCGCTCGCCGCCAGTCCCAAGACCTTTGTCGGTTTCATGGTGCCGCTGGCGACGCCGCTCGTCGGCCTGTTGCTGGCGCGGGGCGGTGCGGTGAACATCTCCGTGGCGATGATGCTGCTGCTTTATTTGGCCATGGTGTTGTGGCTGTACCTTTCGGCCAACCGTGCGTTGCTCGACAAACTAGAGCTCGATGCGAAGAACGATGAGCTCACCAATGAGGTGAAAATCGCCAAGGAGCGTTTATCCCTCGCCATGCGCTCGTCCCAGGTGACCATCTGGGAGTGGAGGGCTGTGCGCGGCAATATTTATGTCGACGAGGCGCACGCCACAACGCGCGGTTCTGCCTCCGGTGAGCGCTACTTGCAGCTTGAAGAAGCGCTTGATCTGACCCATCCGGACGACAGGCAGATGATTGTCAATCTGGTGCGTGACTGCCTCAAGGGCGAAGCGCTCAGGTTCCATGTCGAGGCCCGCGTGCGCAAGGCTGACGGCGACTGGATGTGGGTGTTCGGCCGCGGCCAGGTGGTCGAGCGTGACGCCGAAGGGCGGGCGCTGCGCATGATTGGCACCAATGTCGATATCAGCCAGCGCAAACTGGCCGAGGGCGAGTTGATGGCCTCGTTGCAGCGTGAAAAAGAATTGTCCGACATGAAGTCCAAGTTCGTATCCATGGCATCGCATGAGTTTCGTACCCCGCTGGCGACCATTCTGTCCTCGGCCGAGCTGATCGAGCATTATTCGGAGACGCTGAGCGCGGAGGATCGCGCCGGCGTGATCGGCGGCATGAAGGATGCGGTGAAGCGCATGTCGGCTTTGCTCGATGACGTGCTGACGATAGGCAAGGCCGAGGCCGGCGTGCTCAAATACCACGGTGAATCGGTGTACTTGCGTTCTTTTTGCGAGAGCCTTGCGGCGACATTCGGGCAGAACGCGGGCAAGCAGCACACGCTCCAGTTCAAGCACAACCTGACGGACGACGAGCCGGTCGAAACGGACGAGCGTCTGCTGCACCACATCATGGACAACCTGCTGACCAATGCGGCCAAGTATTCGCCGCCGGGCAAGCCCATCCTCTTTGGTGTTCATCGCCAGGGAACGGAATTGCTGGTTACTGTGGCCGACCAGGGCATCGGTGTTCCGGAAAAAGACCAAGCGCACCTGTTCGAGGGGTTTTTCCGCGCATCCAACGTCGAGAAAAGGCTGGGTACGGGGCTTGGTCTTGCCATCGTCAAAAAAGCCGTCGAGTCGCATGGGGGCACGATCAGTTTCGTCAGTGAGCAGGGCAAGGGCACACGCTTCGAAGTGCGTCTGCCGCTGCGGGGACTCTCCGGCCAGGCCGAGACCGGCCATTGACGCGGGAGCGCACATGAAACAGAAAATACTGGTGATCGAGGACGAGGGCCCCATCCGCACCAACATCAGCCTGATGCTCAGGGGCGAGGGCTACGATGTGCGCAATGCCGAGAACGGCCGGCGCGGGGTGGAAGTGGCGCTGGACTACCTGCCCGACCTGGTGCTGTGCGATGTAATGATGCCGGAGATGGACGGCTTTGGCGTGCTCGATGCGCTGCGTTCCGAGGTGCGATTCGCAGACATACCGTTCATTTTCCTGACCGCGCTGGACGATCGTGCCAGCATGCGCCGCGGCATGAACCTTGGCGCCGATGACTACCTGACCAAACCATTCACGCGCGACGACCTCATCGAGGCGGTCACCAGCCGGCTAAAGCGCCATGCCGATATTGAGAACGTGTTCGAGGGCCGCTTGACGCTCAAGGTCGACGAACTGCAGGCCCAATATGCCGGCCGGCTCGCGGGCAATGGCGCGCTGGAGATCGTCGAAAAGGTGGATCCGCGAGGCAGGACCGGACGCATGCTCAATGCCACAGTGCTGTTCTCCGATATCCGCAATTTCACCACCTATTCGGAGCGCCTTACGGCCGCCGACACGGCCCTGCTGCTCAACACTTATTTCGAGCGCGCCTGCCAGCCCATCCTCGCGCAAGGCGGGCGCATCACCAAGCTGCTTGGCGACGGTGTGATGGTGCTGTTCGAGCCGACCGATGCCGACCCCAACCACGCCAGGCGGGCTTTGCGCGCGGCGCTGGGTTTGGCCGTTGTTGCGCATCGTTTTCGCGACTGGGTGCATGAAAAACACGGCACCAGCACCTTGCCCGAGTTCAGTGTCGGCTCGGGCCTGCACACCGGGGAGATCATGATGTGCCGGGTCGGCGCGCATGGCAATCAGGAGTGGACGGTGATCGGAGACTCGGTCAACGTCGCCTCGAGGCTCGAGGGCAAGACCAAGGAATTGGGCTGGGTGGTTGTGGCAAGCCGTGCCACCGTCGAGGCGGCCGGGTCCGGTGTGTCGCGCGGGGCCGATGCAAAAATTTTCCTGCGCGGGCGTTCCGAACCGATAGAGGTGTTTGAGGTGATCGGCGTTGGCCAGGACGGGCAGACGACGGCGGGCAATTTCGAGCTGCCGAAAAGTGTGCGCGACGCGCTTCGCGCCAACGCCGCCAACACCGCCGAGGCGGCCAAGGGGGCGCTCAACGAGGCGCTGCGCCTTATCACCTCGCAGATCAGCGGCGACTTGGCCAAACCCTTGAGTATTGCCGGCTACCGCATCATCGGCAAAATCGGTGAAGGGGGTATGTCCAGCGTCTACCTGGCAAAGCGCGAAAGCGACAACGCCGAGGTGGTCCTCAAGATTGTCAGCGCCGCGGGCAACAAGGACATGATCGACCGCTTCATGCGCGAAGCCCAGATACTGGCCTCGATCGACCACCCCAACGTGGTGAAAATTTTCGACCAGGGCTTTGGCAAGGAATACGCCTACATCGCCATGGAATACTTCAACGGCGGCACTTTGTCAGACCTGATCAGGGCTGGCCTGACACCGCGTGAGGCGATGTCGCTGCTGGCGCAGGCGGCCGGCGCGCTGGGTGAGATCCATCGCCGCGGCATCATCCATCGCGACATCAAGCCGGCCAATATGATGGTCCGGGCCGATGGCACCATCGGGCTGGTGGATTTTGGCGTGGCGCGCAAGACCGATGCGACAAATCTGGAGATGACGCAGCACGGCCTTGTGTTTGGCACGCCTTACTACCTCTCGCCCGAGCAGGCGAGCGGCGTGCCAGCGGTCGAGGGCTCTGATATCTACAGCCTTGGCATCATCTTTTATGAAATGCTGACGCAAAAGCGCCCCTACAACGACGACAACATGATCGACATCCTCAACCAGCACATAAACTCGCCGGTGCCGTGCCTGCCCGATGAGCTTTCCGGTTACCAGGAGTTGCTCAATCGCATGATGGCGAAAAAGCTGTCCGAGCGTTTCGCCAGCGCAGATGCGGTGCTCGATGCCATTGATGCGCTGTGGACAAAAATCGCCATTGCCACGGCGCAGATGAGCTCACGCTAGCCCGTCGCAAAGTGTTGCAGCCGGCGTGTTGCGGCCGCTTTTTCACCCTCAGGATATTGCGAATTAAACCTCGAAGTGCAACATCCGGGCTTTAGAGGAAGGTGAGATGCCCCAGGGTGTACCTTTCTGTTTGCGAAGACGGATAGGAGCATCCCATGCGCTACAAGCATCTCACCTTTGAGCAACGCTATCACATCGAGCTGG
>CAMDDU010000026.1:0-55373 GCA_945892985.1 Bordetella parapertussis | reverse complement strand
CAAGGGTGTTGCCACGAAATACCTCACCAACTACCTCGGATGGTTTAGAGTTCTCGACCGGTCGCCCCGCTTCAGCCCCGATCCCGCACGGTTGCTCACTCTCGCGGTCAGAGCATGAGTTCAACAACATCATTCGCTAAATGAGCCTTCTTTCTTGATCAACTCGGCGAGCTGGCGGTGTGAATCAACCGTGTAATGGGTAAAGCCGAGGTAGCGGATGCGCCCTTCGGCTTTCCAGGCGCGCAAGGTTTTTAGATGGGTCGCCAGATCGACCAGGTTATGGATCTGCATCAAATCCATTCCTTGCTTGCGTCCTTGGCCCTGAACCCGCATGCGTTCGATCGAGGTCTGCATCTGGCGAATGCCCTCGTGGCGGCCGTTGGTCCATACCTTTGTGGCGAAAAAAAGCGCCGACTGCAGCCCGAGCGCCGCCGCTGTGTCGCCGACCACGCTCTCGGAACTGCCATACATGGGCGAGCTGTCGATCATGCGTCCGCCGGCGGCGGCAAACAGGCGCAGGGTCTCGCGCGTCGCGGCGAGGCCTGCCGGGTTGCCGGCAACGTCGAAGGTCTGCCAGGTGCCCAGGCCCATCGCCGGCAGGAGCTCGCCGCTGCACGGAATGCGGCGAAGCAATTGGCGTGTCGCCATGTCGGCGGCGTCAAGCGCGGGCATGACGGTGGCGAGGGACAGTCCGGCGATGGCCTTGAGCGCAAGGCGCCGGGAAGGCTGCGATGGCGCGGGATGATTGCCGGCGTGAATGTGCATCTGAAGGGACTTTCATTTAGCGGCGATTATTGCAGAAGGAAGGCTAAAATAGCGGACATGGACGAGAACATTAATACTGAAAAAAACGTGTTGGGCGGGCCGCTGGCGGCGTGCAGTTATGCGCCGCTGACAGGCTATTTTCGCGACGGTTGCTGCGCCACCCATGGCGAGCACGGTGTCGCCCATCTGGTTTGCATCAAGGCGACGGATCAATTTCTGGCCTTTTCATTTGAGCACGGCAACGATTTGTCGACACCGCGGCCGGAGATGCGTTTTCGCGGACTCGTTGCGGGCGACCGCTGGTGCCTGCATGTGCTGCGCTGGGTCGAGGCCTGGGAGGCCGGAGCGGCCCCGCAGGTGGTACTCGAGTCGACGCACGAAGATGTGCTCAAAGTGGTTCCCCTGAAGGCGCTCAAGCGCCATGCATTCGATTTGCACTGATTACGGAGTATGCGATGACAAAAAAAACAATAGCAATGCTACACCCGGGCGAAATGGGCGCAGCGGTTGGCGCCTGCCTGGTAAGGGCCGGACACCGTGTGGTCTGGGCTTCGTCGGGGCGCAGTGCGTCGACACGTGCGCGTGCCAAGGCGGCGGGTCTTGAAGACCTGTCCACCCTGGCACGCGCAGTCGAGGAGGCCGAAGTTGTGTTTTCGGTCTGCCCGCCACATGGCGCGCTTGATCTTGCGACAGAGGTCGCTGAACTCGGCTTTGACGGGCTTTACATCGATGGCAACGCTATTTCGCCGGACACCGCCCGTGAGGTGGGGGCCAGCGTCGAAGCGGCGCACGCGCGGTTTGTCGACGGCGGCCTTCTGGGGCCGGCACCGCTCAAAGCCGGAACCACCCGCTTTTACCTCTCCGGCCCCAAGGCCAAGGAGGTGGCGGCGCTTTTCGAGGGCAGTTTCGTCACGGCAATTGCGCTGGACGGGCCGGTAGGGGCCGCCTCGGCCTTGAAGGTCTGTTACGCAGCCTGGAACAAGGGCTCTATCGCGTTGATCACAGCGGTGCGCGCGCTCGCGCTGCATGAGGGCGTGGATGATGCTCTCATGGATGTGTGGCAGCACAATGTGCCTGAAATCGCCAAACGCTCCGAGGTGATCACCACGCAGGCGCGCAAGGCCTGGCGCTGGATTGGCGAAATGGACGAGATCGCCGGCAGCTTTGAAGCGGCCGGGCTGCCTGGCGGTTTTCACTTCGCGGCAGCCGAGATTTACGGCCGCCTGGAGGGTTTCAAGGAGGCGCCGGAGCCGCCCGTCATGGCCGACATACTGAACGCGGTGGCCAAGGGCACTTAGGGCACCTGGCCCTGACCCTGACCCTTGCCCGCATGCCCGGTGCTTATTTTGCCGGGCGCGTTTCTATTGATGCCATGCGCGCAAGCTCGCGGTGGATACGCGCCACGCGCTCAATTTCACCCTTCGCCGGGAAGCGCTCGTAAAAACCTTCGGCCTTGAACGCCTTGATTTGCTCGCCCCAGGGCGACAGGCGTTCCTCCCAGCGTTTCACGCGGCCTTCTGCCGGATCGGCATCTTCGCGTGCCAGGTCGGCGCACACCCGCAGCATGGCCTTGAGCGTGACCGGCTTGGTTGCCATGTAGTTTGAATGGCCCCAGGCATCGCCCCACACGCGCTCGGCCGATTTCAGGAAATCGCGCACGATGCCGTAGTAAATGGGCACCTGGGTGCGACTGCCGCCGTGGAGCTGGATTTTGCGCCAGTCGCGGTTGACCCAGCGGTGCAGTTCGTTGAATAGCTCGGCCTGCAGGATCCATTTTTCCTGGGCGCTGCGTCCGCCAAGCCGGTTAATGCGGTAACGCAGCGGGCTGTCGGCTTCGCTATACAGGCTCGCCACCAGGCGCGAGGCGAATTTACGGTGCGGTTCGGTAAAGGACACGCGTTCGTACAAGTCGATGAGGTGGCTTTTGTTGATGCGCGTCGGCGTCGAGTTGATGGTGACGAACATTTCGGTGGCGAAGTCTTCGCTCCTGCCGTCGAAAATCATGCACGGAACATTTATGGTGGCGGCCTCGCCCGGGTGCTCGTTCATGTAAAAGCGCAGGGCGGCCAGGCGATGCTGGCCGTCGATGATGAGGAATTTCTTGTCCGGCTCGGCGAGGTGGCCCACGCCCTCTATGCCGGCGGTGCGAAAGCCGAGTTTCTCGGAGGTGAAGAGCAGCACGGTTCCGGGAATCGGCGGCTGGCTGACGGCGGTTTCGTAAAAATTTTTCAGCGCCTTGACCTTGGCGCGAGAGATGGTGCGCTGGAAGGCGCTGTCGGTTCGTTCTATCTTGGCGATGAACTGCGCGATCTCGTCACCGGCGGCGATGCGCGATGGGGCAATTTCCTCGCCTTCGCCATAAAAGCGGCTGATGAAGCGCACCTTGTTCAGCAGGTCCGTCGCGCGATAACTGCCGAAATAGAAAATTCCATCCTTTTGGCGAATCTGCGTAGCGAGCACTGTCGTCTCCTCCAAGTTTGGGGGGCGGCCAAGCGGCCGGGTACGTTCACTCAGGGGAAATATAGCTGACTTCCGGCCGGGGCGGCCAGGGGAAATGACGAATTTCCCCATAAAAATGGCTGGAAACGCCCGTTTGGCGCGGCTTTCGAGGGGCATCCCGTGAAAAAAAACGCTGCGCGGGTGGCAGCGCCACCGCCGGGGGGGCGGTGTCCTGGGGCGGGGCCTTAGCCCACGCGCAGGAATTCCGCAGGCGCGGCGTGCATGCGCTCGAAGCCGGTATCGGTTACAGCGATTAATTTGCCCACCTGCACGACGGCGGTGGTGGTTCCGGCGGCAAGACTGACGACGCAGGCCGCACCCAGCATGAAGCGGCGAAACGCATTGAACATCGACATCAAACACTCCTGTCGAATGACGGCGGGGGTCTGGCGGGGAATGGGATGAAACGGCAGGCTCGTCCCGTTGATTTTTTTCGACGGGGGGCATCACGGAAAGCCGCTGGTGATGGCGGGGCAGCATGGGAAATGAGCGCAATCGAGGGTAAAATCGCGCGGTAATGAAAATGACAATGACAATCAGAATAACGCGCGTGCCGGCAAGCTGACGCGGCCCAATACAAACCAAACGAGGAGAACATACGTGACCCAGCTTACCGATGTCGTCCGCCGCCGCCTGATTGTCGCCATGGGCGCTGGCGCAGTCGTGTCACCCTTCGGCGCGATCGCGCAGGGCCTGTCTGCACGCCCCATCCGTTTCATCGTGCCCTTCACCCCTGCAGCGGGGCCGGACATCATCGCACGCATCCTCGCGCCCAAGTTGCAGGCGCGCTGGGGCCAGACTGTCATCGTTGAGAACAAGCCGGGCGCATCGGGCACCATAGGTGCGGACTTTGTTGCCAAGTCGGCACCCGATGGTCACACCATCATGGTCGGCCCGGCTTCGGCGCTGACCGCGCCCTTGCTCTACGCCAAGCTGCCCTACGATGTGATCAAGGATCTGACGCCCATCACCAACATTGGCTCGACCAGTCTGGGTCTTGCCGTGCACAAGGATGTACCGGCGAATAACGTGCAGGAGTTCATTGCCTACGCCAAGGCGCGTCCGGGGAAGCTCAATTACGGTTCGCCAGGCAATGGCACCCATCACCACTTGTGCATGGAGTTGCTCAAGCTCCAGTCGGGCATCGACATCGTACACATTCCTTACAAGGGCTCGGCGGGCGCCGAAAACGACTTGATTGCCGGTACGATCCCTGCGATGTTCCTGCCCATTCACGTTGCCCTGCCCAAGCTCAAGGCGGGCCAGATCAAGTTGCTTGGCTCGACACTGCGCGAGCGTCATCCGCTGTTTCGCGAAATTCCGTCGCTGCACGAACAGGGCGTCACCGGCTATGACGTCGATCTTTGGCTGGGCGTGTGGGGGCCGGCCAATATGCCGGCCGATGTGCTGGCCAAGGTCAACGCCGAGTTGCGCGCCATTGTCGCGCTGCCCGAAATACGCGACCAGCTCGCCGGGCAGGGTTTGGTGCCCAACACCAGCACACCCGAACAGTTTTCCAAAATCGTCAAGGATGACCACGCGCGCTGGGCCAAGGTGGTGCGCGACGCCGGCATCAAGGCCGACTGACCCCGGCAACATACTTCAAAAGCCAAGAGAGCAAACGCATGAGCACAATCAAGAAGGTGGGCCTGCTGGGCCTGGGAAAAATGGGCGAGCCGATGGCGCGCCACCTCCTGTCCAAGGGCTTTGATGTCATAGGCTACGATCCGGTCGAGGCAGCCTGCGAAAAAACGCGTTCCCATGGCGCACGCATCGTCGCTTCGCCGCGTGAAGTGGCGGCGGCGAGTGATGTGGTGATCATCGTGGTCGGTTTCGACCGCGACGTCGAGGGCGTGGTGTTTGGCAAGGGCGGTATTATCGAGGGCGCCAAACCCGGGCTGATAGTTGCGTTGGGGTCAACCGTCGCGCCGCAGTATGCCAAGCGCCTCGCCGTGCGTCTGGCCGAGAAAAAACTGGTAATGCTGGATATCCCGCTCACGCGCGGCGAGGCGGCCGCCATCACCGGCAAGATGCTGATTCTGGGTGCCGGCGACCTGAGCGCATTCGAAGCCTGCCGCCCGGCTTTCAGCAGCTTTGCCTCCGATATTTTTCATCTGGGCGAGGCGGGCGCAGGGCAGGTGGGCAAGATGGTTAACAACCTCATCCTGTGGGCCTGCATGTCGGCTAACGACGAGGGGCTGCGCCTTGGCGAGGCGCTGGGCGTGGATTCAGAAAAGCTGCGCGCCGCACTGCATCACAGCAGCGCGCAGAACTGGTCCATGGACACACGCGCCGAGACGAGCGGCATGCCATGGGCGGAAAAGGACATGAACATCGTGCTGCAAGAGGCCGACCAGGCCCGCCTGAGCCTGCCTTTGTGCGGCACCATCAAGGAAGTCATCAAGGGCCTGAAGATACGCATGGGCCTTGGCATGCCGCACGTGCCGGATTAATCCCCGGCCTTACGGATCCCCAGCCGCCCGGCGCGAATGGCGCTTACTTAGCACGTTCCCTCTCCCCTTGCGGGAGAGGGACAGGGAGAGGGGGAATGCCGGCAGATTCGATCTTGCACGCATTCACCCTCTCCCCCGCCCTCCCCCGTCGAGGGGGAGGGAGTACATGGGTCGCGGTTTTGCAAGATGCCATGATAATAGACTGCAATAGGCTGGAAATGCCCGTCTGGCGCGGGTTTCCAGCCATCAGCGGCTGTTAGAAACAGGGCTTCGCCTGGCTTTGGGGCCGGCTAAACGCCGTAGTCCGTCAGAGTGCAAGGCGTGAAATGCGTGAATTGCGTCAAATAAATCGCACGAAGTTAATCGGCGAAGACGGCGCTCCCGCGCGCGCTTGCGGGTCTGTGCAAAGCCTGGGATGGGGCCGTGACGCGCGTCAGCGCCGCGCGACGGCGCTGACCGCAGCCACTGTTTGCGCCTACAATATCAATCGTAACCTCCGAGCGCTTTGGCGCGCCGGATTGCAGTCAAATCTGCCCTCCCCAAATCCTGAACACCTAAGGCGCGGACCATGAATATTGCATTGATAGGCGGCGGCATTGCCGGAATGACCCTGGCGCTGGCCCTGAAGCAGCGCGGCATTGCCTGCCGGGTTTATGAAAGCGCGCGCGAAATAAAAGAAGTAGGCGTGGGGATCACGTTACTCCCCCACGGTATGCGCGAATTCACGGCGCTCGGGCTGCAGGACGCGCTGCGCGCCGTTTCGGTGGAAAACAAGGAAAGCGCGTTTTTTAACCGTTACGGCCAGTTCATTTACCGCGAGCCGCGGGGTTTGTTCGGCGGCTATCCTTTTCCGGAGTGCGGTATTCACCGTGGCAAGCTGCACACCGTGCTGTACGATGCCGCGCGCGCGCAGTGCGGCGCGGAAAACATCCTCACCAATCACCACCTGACCGGCCTTGTGCAGGACGAGAAGGGTGTGACACTCAGCTTCAAGGAAAGCTCATCAGGCGCGCAACTCGCGCCGGTGAAGGCCGATATCGTGATCGCATGCGATGGCGTCAACTCGGCCGTTCGCCGGCAGTTCTACCCGGACGAGGGTGTGGCGTTCGCCGGCATCAACGCCTGGCGCGGCGTCAGCATACACAAGCCAATTTTCGACGGCCAGACCTACATGCGCGTGGGCACGATCGATACGGGCAAGATCGTCATCTATCCGATCCTCGACAACGTCGATGGCAAGGGCAACCAGCTGATCAACTGGACGACGGAAATCCGGCGCGAAGGCTGCGGCATGAACGACTGGAACAAGCGCGGCAATATCGAAGACTTTATCGCCCCTTACGAAGACTGGCGTTTCGACTGGCTCGATGTGCCCGCCATGATCAGGAATTCCGAGGACGTGTTCGAGTATCCGATGGTCGACAAGGACCCGGTGGCGCAATGGACGTTCGGGCGGGTCACCTTTGTCGGTGATGCGGCGCACCCCATGTACCCGCGCGGTTCCAACGGGTCGGCGCAGGCAGTCATCGACGCGCGCACCCTCGCCGACCTGCTGGCTAAAACCCAGGACCCGGTTGCGGCGCTAAAGGACTACGAACAGGCGCGGATCGAGCCTACGGCCACGGTGGTGCGCACCAATCGTTCGACACCGCCTGATTTCATCATCATGAAAGTCAACGAACTGACCGGCGGCAAGCCCTTCGCGAATATCGATGACGTGATCAGCCAGGCGGAGCTTAGGCAGATTTCGGAAAACTATAAGAAGGTTGCCGGGTTCACGGTCGATGCGGTGAGGGCCTGACTCCCGATGCCGCCATGTCGCAATGTTACGGCGCCCCGTGCCGCGGCGTCCTCAGGCGCTTGCGCCCCATCGACGCGCACGCCCTGAGCAAGGAGAGTCCCATGCTTCGCCGCAACGCACTGATGCCCGCTCTTGTCTTGGCGCTGGCCGGCTTGTTCGCACTGGCCCTGCCGTTTGCCGCGAGGGCGCAGTACCCGGACCGGCCGATACGCCTTGTGGTGCCGCAGGCTGCCGGCAGCGCCTCGGATAATGTCGCGCGCGTGCTGGCCGCTGCGCTTAGCCAGCAAATGGGGCAGCAGGTCGTGGTCGACAACCGCCCGGGCGGCGCGCTCACCATAGGCATAGACATCGTCGCCAAATCGGCCCCCGATGGTTACACGCTGGCGCTCGGTCCGGTGGGCGCGCTTGCCATCACCCGACACATGGTGGCAAAACTGCCTTACGACATCGAACGCGACTTGCAGCCTGTCGCACTTATCAGCTACGGCCATCTCGTGCTCGCCACATCGCCGGTTATCCCGGTCAAGTCTGTGCGCGAACTGATCGATTACGCCAGGAAAAACCCGGGCAAACTGACCAATGCCTCCTCAAGTAACGGTTCGCCCGGCCACGTCAGCGGTGAACTGTTCAAGTACATGACCGGGACGGACATCGTGCATGTGCCCTACAAGGGGGGCGCCCAGGCGATCAACGACCTCATGGCCGGACATGTCCAGATCATGTTTGAGAGCCTCAACTCCATGGCGGCGTTTGTGCGTTCGGGCAAGGTGCGCGGCCTGGCGGTGAGCGGCGCCAAGCGCTCGGCGGTGTTCCCCGAATTGCCGACGCTCAATGAAAGCGGTGTGCCCGGTTACGATGTGAGCTCCTGGTCCGGGCTGTTGGTGCCCGTGGGTGTGCCGCGGGCCATCGTCGACAGACTCAACGCCGAGGTGAACAAGGCCATCAATTCTCCGGGCTACAAGGACAAGTTTGAAGCCCTTGGCAGTGAGGGCGGCGGCGGCACGCCCGAAGCGTTCGCGGAGTTGATCCGCAAGGACAGCGCCAAATGGGCTGACGTGATCAAACGTTCCGGCGCGAAAATAGACTGAGTTTCCGAACAACACCGGTCGATTGGCGGTCACGCTGCGTTATCGCCCATCGCAAATATCCTGGGAGTGCAATGCAGTCAGTACCCGTAATTATCGTCGGCGGGGGGCCGGGCGGGCTAACCCTCGCCATCGAGTTGGGCAAGCGCGGCATCGAATGCGTGGTGTTCAACGACAAGCCGGGCACAGTGACGCTGCCGGCGGCCAACGCGACGCAGGCACGCACCATGGAGCATTTCCGCCGCCTGGGCTTCTCGCAGGAGCTGCGCGCCCTGGGCATGCCGCGCGACTATCCCACCGACATTACCTATTTCACGCGTTACAGCAAGTACGAGCTCGCGCGCTTCGCGCTGCCGCCCTCGGGCGCCGCCGACAAGATCGCGCGCCAGGCGAGCGGCTCCTGGAGCACGCCGGAGCTGCCACACCGCTGTTCGCAACTGTTTATCGAGCAGGTGCTGTACAAGCACGCCGGGTTGCAGCCGGACGTGTCATTGCGCTTTGGCTGGAGTGTGATTGCGTTTGAGGATGACGGCGAAGGCGTGAATGTGACGGCCGAGAAAACCGGAGGAACGGAGCGCATCACTTTGCGTTGCGCCTATCTGGTTGGCGTTGACGGCGCGCGCAGCATGGTACGCGAAGGCCTCGGGCTGGAGCTGGAGGGCGAACGCAAGGTCACGCGCAATTTCGTCGGCGGACGCATGATCGCGTTGTATATCCGCGCCCCCGACCTGTATAAAAAATTGGCCGGGGCGCCGGCCTGGATGTACTGGTCGGTCAATGGCGAGCGTCGCAGTTTCATGACCGCCATCGACGGCGTTGAGACCTTCGCTTTTCACACCCAGCTCAAGGTAGACGAGGAAAGGCGGGACATCAGCGACGACGAAGCGAAGGGGTTTTTCGAGCAGTCCATGGGCTGTGCCTGCGACATTGAGATCATGGGTAAGTCCAACTGGAACGCCGGTTACACGCTGGTCGCCAACCACTACAAGCGCGGGCGTGCGATTTTGGCCGGCGACGCGGTGCACCTCTTTACACCCATGGGCGGCCTTGGTTACAACACCGCCGTTGATGATGTGGTCAACCTGGGCTGGAAGCTCGCCGCGGTGCTCAATGGCTGGGGCGGTGAGGGATTGCTCGAAAGTTACGAGACCGAACGCCGGCCACTGGCCATTCGTAACACCGGCATCGCGCGTGGCTATGCCGACAGCGTCGGTTTGTTCATTCCGCCCGACAATATCGAGGATGCCACCGTCGGGGGTGAAGAGGCGCGCGCGGCCGCGGGGGCCTACCTCAACGATCACGCCCGGCGCGAGTTCAATATTCCCGGCGTGACTTTTGGCACGCGCTATGACGGGTCGCCTATCGTTGTTTCCGACGGTAAGCCTGCTCCGCCGGACAATGCCAATGCGTATGTTCCGAGTGCCGTTCCCGGAGGACGCGCACCGCACTGGTGGTTGGAGGGCGAGCGATCGCTTTACGATTGCCTTGGATTCGAATTCACGCTGCTGCAAATGTCTGACGGGGCGGCGGAGGGGGCGCTGGCATTCGAAGCAGCGGCAAAATCGCTGGGCGTGCCGCTGACTATGCTGCGTGTCGCCGAACCCGGATTACGCGATTTGTATGAGGCTGATCTGGCGCTGATCCGGCCGGACCAGCACGTGGCCTGGCGCGGTGGCGCCAATGGCCTGGATGCCGACGCGGTGTTGCGCACCGTAACCGCAAGAACCTAAGAGGAATGAAAGCATGAATGTAAAAAGCACCAGCGCGCAGCAGGGCGGTAAAGCCGGCATCGATCCGCTCGAATGGGAAACCCGTGTCCAGCTCGCAGCGCTGTACCGGCTTTCCGCCCATTACGGCTGGGATGAACTGATCTACACACACATCTCAGCGCGTGTTCCGGGTAGTGCGGAACATTTCCTGCTCAACCCGTTCGGCCATGCCTTCAATGAAGTCACGGCATCGAGCCTGATCAAAGTGGATCTGGACGGCAATGCGGTCGATGCCACACCTTATCGCATCCACAAGGCCGGTTTTGTCATCCATAGTGCGATCCATGCGGCGCGCAAGGACGCGCTATGTGTCATTCATCATCACACCGAGGCGGGCATGGCGGTGTCCATGCTCAAGTGCGGTCTGCTGCCACTGTCTCAGCACGCGCAGCTGTTCCATGAAAAAGTTGGATACCACGGTTTCGAGGGCATCGCCAATGACATCGATGAACGCGGACGCCTCGCCGCCGATCTGGGACAGAACTGGGTGCTCATCCTGCGTAACCACGGCATGCTGATCGCCGGGCGCACCATCCCCGAGGCTTTCAGCATGTGCTTTCACCTCGAAAAGGCCTGTCGCGCGCAGCTCCGCGCCATGGCCACGGGCAGCGAGTTGACCATCCCGTCGGCAGAGGTAAGCCGCAAGACCGCCGAGCGCGGCTTTGATGCGCCGGGGCAGCCGCTGGGGCGCCTGGAGTGGGACAGCCAGTTGAGGTTGGTCGAGCGTATCGATTCTTCCTACCGCGACTAGGCCTAAGCTTCTGCCGCCGAGGCGTCGGCGCAGGCGTCGAGGGGAATGTTGCGACGCAAGCTGAAGATCGCCTTGCCGCTTGTTTGGGCTGGCCTGTTTTTTTGTGAAAATGAACATGTTCGGATATTTTCTTATACAATGATTTTCGTGGCTTCCCGCATTGGACATTGGACATTGGACATTGGACATTGGGCATCGCGCATTCTCAGATTGAATTCCTGATTTAATCCCTGATTGCATCCCTGATTGCATCCCTGATGGATCCGGGTGGCATTGCGCTGCAATGCCCGCTGCTCAATGGGCAATGTCGATGTTGAGTGCGCGGTGATGCCAGAATGTTCTGCGACAAACAACCGAGTGAGGAATTCATGGCAGTAGTGCGAAAAGCGGCATTGGTGACGGGCGGTGCGAGTGGCATCGGCAAGAGTGCGGTGCTCGCACTGGCGGCGGCAGGTTACGACGTGGCGATCAACTATAGTTCCAGCGAGGCGGCGGCGAAGGCCACGGCTGTCGCGGCGGAAAAGCTCGGCGCAAGAACATTGCTGCTCAAGTGCGACGTCAGCGACGAAGCTGGCGTGCGCGCTATGCTGGCAAAAGTCGAAGAGGCCTTCGGCAAGCTCGATGTACTCATTAACAATGCCGGAACCACGGCGCCATGGAAACCCAAGGATCTTGAAAGCCTGGACCTCGACGATTGGGACCGTGTGTTCAATGTCAACGTGCGCGGCCTGTTCCAGGTGACGCGTGCTTCGGTGCCGCTACTGAAGAAGGGCGACAAGCCCTGCATCATCAATACTGCCAGCATCGTCGGCCTGCGGCCCGGCCCGCAACCCTTGCCTTACGCGGCGAGCAAGGCGGCGGTTGTCAATATGACCAAGACCCTCGCCTGGAATCTCGGCCCGGAGATTCGCGTCAATGCCGTCGCCCCGGGCTGGATGGAGGGTGACTGGATGCAGCGCATGCTGAAGGACAAATACGAAGATCTCATGGGCAAGCGCGCCAAAGCCACGCCGCTCAAGCGCTGCGTCACTGCGGACGACGTGGCCGAGTCGATGATGAGCCTGATCAACGGCAATCGGTTTGTTACTGGTGAAATCGTCGTCATCGACGGCGGCTTCACCGCTTCAACCTGAATCGGGGAGGATGACGCGATGATAGAAGGAGTCGTACCCTTTCCCCCGGAGTTTGCCGCACGCTACCGCGCCAAGGGTTATTGGCAGGACCGCAGCCTGCGCGATGAATTCGCCGATGTCTTCAAGAAATTTGCACCGCGTGTGTTTGTCATCGATGGCGGGCGCGAGTACACCTACGCCGATATCGATCGTCTGAGCGAGCGCCTCGCGCTCAACTTGCTGGACCTGGGGTTGCGTCCTTTGGACCCGGTGGTGCTGACCCTGCCCAACGTGGCTGAGTTCGTGATCCTTTATTTCGCGCTGCAAAAAATCGGTGCGATCCCGATTGCTGCTCTGGCGACGCACCGCTACACCGAGGTCAGCCAGTTTGTGCGCATCGCTGCGGCTACGACCTGCGTTTATCCGGAATCGCAGGGCGATTTTCAATTCGGCCCGATGATCAAGCGCGTGCAGCAAGAATCACCCGGCATGAAGTTCGCCATCGTGCTGGGCAAGGCCGGCCCGGGAGAGCATTCCCTCAGCGACCTGATAGAACGCGCGCCGAAATCGGCGGCGGCGGAGCTGGACAAGATAAAACTCGATCCGACCGACCCTTGCATCTACCAGCTTTCCGGCGGCACCACCGGTGTGCCCAAGCTGATTCCGCGCAGTCACAACGATTACGCCTACAACTCAAAAAAGTCCTCGCCGGTGTGCTGTGTTAGCGGCGATTCGGTGTTGCTGCTGGTGATCCCGATCGCCCACAACCTGGCGCTGGCGTGTCCCGGTATCCAGGGTTATGCCTTTAACGGCGGCAAGGTGGTTGTGGCCGCCAGCGCCAGGCCCGAAGAAATCTTTGCCATCATCCAGAAGCAACGCGTCACGCATATCAAGGTGGTGCCGGCGCTGCTGATACGCCTGATCAACAGCCCGGAAATAGACAAGTACGACCTGTCCTCGCTCAAGGTCATCCAAAGCGGCGGGCAGCGCATGCAGCCTGAGGTGCGCATCCGCACCAAGCAGCTCATCCCGAGCGTCTGGGTGCAGGAGAATTTCGGCATGTCCGAGGGCATGCTGTTTTTCGTGCGCGAGGGTGATCCGGATGAGGTGATGCTTGAAACCTGCGGTCGGCCGATTTGCGAAGACGACGAAGTGCGTCTTGTCGATGACGACGGGCGTGAAGTCGCGCCTAGCGAAGTCGGTGAGTTGATCTGCCGCGGCGCCTATACGCTGCGCGGCTATTTGAGCGTGCCCGAATATAACGCCAAGCAGTTCACGCCGGACGGCTTTTACTGCTCCGGCGATCTGATGCGCCTGCACCCTTCGGGCAATTACGTGGTCGAGGGACGCAAGAAGGATCTCATCAACCGCGGCGGCGAAAAAATCAGCGCCGAGGAAATCGAGAATCTGATCCTGATGCACCCCGCGGTGCAAAACATCGCCTGTGTCGCCATGCCGGATCCTGCCATGGGTGAGAAGACTTGCGCCTGTGTCATTCCGCGCGCCGGTATGACGCTGCAACTAAAGGAACTGGTTGATTTTCTGGTGACCAAGGAAATCGCGCGCTTCAAGCTGCCCGAGCGGCTGGAACTAATGAGTGAATTCCCCTTGTCCACCTTCGGCAAGGTGTCGAAAAAGTCCTTGGTCGAAATGGTGACCAAAAAGCTCGAATTGGAGAAAAAATGAGAATCATCGACCTGCACTGCTATCCGGGCACCCAGGAGTGGATCAGCGCACAAGGGCCTTACGTCGATGCGCTGGCCAAATATTGGAATCGCACCTGGGCGCCGAAAACCGAAGAGGACGTGCTAAAGGAGTTCGCTGGCGCGGGTGTCGAGGCATTGCTGGTGGCGCTGGATCTGGAAACCACCGTGGCGACCGCGCCCTGCACCAATGAATACGTGCATGCGATGTGGAAACGCCACCCCAAGCGCATCATCCAGGCTTGGGGTTCGGTGGAGCCGGCCAAGGGCGAGATCGCCATCGTGCAGGCGCGCAAGGCGGTGAAGGAGTTGGGCTTCATCGGCTTTCACTTTCACCCGATCATGCAGCACTTTGCCGTCAACGACACCCGCTACTACCCGCTGTTCGAGGAAATCAACGCCATGGGCGCGGCGGTGATGATCGATGTGGGCACCACCGGCATGGGCGCCGGCATGCCCGGTGGCATGGGCGCGCGCATTCGCCATGCCCATCCCTCGGCCATCGACGACCTCGCGGCGGATTTTCCAAAGCTGAAAATCATCATGGCCCATCCGGGCTGGCCCTGGGTGGATGAGACCACGGCTGTGGCGCTGCACAAGGGCAATGTCTACTGGGAAATGTCAGGTTGGGCACCCAAGTACTTCCCCGGCAATCTCAAGGTCGACATGCGCGCCAGGCTGCAGGATAAGATCATGTTCGGCAGCGACTACCCGAGCATGCCCTACGAGCGCATCCTGCGCGAGTGGGGTGAGCTTGGGTACAAGGACGAGGTGATGGAGAAAATCATGCACGGTAATGCCGAACGCGTGCTGGGCCTATAGTCCGCGTCCGACGTGAGAGACGGACAAAAACGGCGGGTCAGCCCCGCCGTTTTTTTTTGCTCTTGGCCGGGGTGAGCCCGTGTATTTGTAAGGCTATCACCCGACGCAATTCGTCCAGGCCCATCCTGACGTTCGGCCGCGGACTTGAGATCCACCAGCGTATCGCGGCAGAATAAACAAAAAACAGGTTGCGCGCGATGAAGCTGGCGCCTTCAGAGTCGGTTATTTCGCCGCAGCGTTGCGCCTGCAGGACGATGTTTTCCAAGCCGGCGATCAGGCGGCGTCGTGTCTGCAGGAAGGCTTCCGATTGTTTGCCGGAAGAATAAAACGTCAGTTCCTGCAACAGTATTCGAGAAAGCTCTGGCCTTGCACCGAAATATTCATAATGACGCCGGTAAATCGCCAGCAGGCGTGTGACGATATCGCCTTTGCTGGCGGCGGCGAGCGCCTCGTCGGTGAGGGCCCCGAGTTCCTCGTTGAAAATCATGAAAATGAGGTCGCGTTTGTCTTCGGCGTAATTGAACAGCGTGCCAAGCCCGACATGGGCGTGTCGCGCGATCTGCCGCAGCGTCGCCGGGCCGTAGCCGTGGGCCTTGAACAGGCTGCTCGCCGCCGCGCGTATGCGCTCCGCCTTGTCGAGTTTATTCTGCTCGCGGCGACCCGGTTCTGGCGTAGCGTATGGCATCGTGGATCGGGGTGCGCGGACTTGTTTCAAACCTCAGACCTCAGATCTTAGACATTAAATATCAGCCCAGCTCGAAGATCTTTTGCGGAAACTTGTGCAGGCGTTCGGTGACGCCGGTCTTGCCGACCAGGAAGTTGTCGCAGCACCAGCTGTAGGTGCGCTCGGTCACATAGGTCGGGTGGGCCGACAGCACCATGTTTTCACCCAGGGGCATGGTTTCGTCAAAACGCACCAGCGGGCGCTCCACCATGTCGTAACCCTGGCCGTGGCAGTGCAGGCGTTTTTCCTCCGGCCGGCCGTGCTCGCACATGTACTGGTTGTAGGCCTGCCAGATGTCCTTGCAGGCCGCGCCGGGTTTGAGCAGGCTGGTGGTGAATTGCTGTGCCTCGATTACAAAGTCGAACTCGTCCTTCATTTCCTGTGATGCCTTGCCCAGGACGCAGGTGCGGCCGATCTCGGTGTAAAAACCACCGGGACCGTTGTTCTCTATGAGCAGGGTGAACTGGTCGCCCGCCTGGATCACGCGATTTTGCAAATGCCGGTTGGCGAATACCGGCACCGTACCGACCGGACCCGAGGCGCACATGAACAAGCCCTGTTCGCTGCCGAAGTGGTGGCCGGTTTGTTCGGCGATGGCCGCAGCCTCGATGTCGCGCATGCCCGGGCGTATGCCGGCGAACACCGCTTCCATGCAGGCGTCCTGCATCGCCGCGGCGCCGCGCATGAAAGTGATTTCCTCGTCGCTTTTTACCGCCTTGATGGCATCCACAAGGTTGGAAGCGTCAATGAATTTCGCGTTGGCCATTTTGCCGCGCTTGAGGGTGTCGACAAGCGCATGCGACATCGCCGCCGTGCCGAGCAGGCCTATGGTGCCACCCGCATGGGGCGCCAGTGCGGTCAGGGCGAGCTCCGCGTCGTAGCCGGCGGTGTAATGCGCCGCGGCGTAGCTCGGTGTGCCCAGAAAGCGCGCGACCCCACGGCGCAGCGCGTTCCCCTCGGGGGGGAATGCCTGCTCCATGCCGAAGGCGCCCTGGCCGACCACCGTCATGCGATCCTCGCGCGGAAACACCACTGTCACCGGATAGCCGTTGGTGGCGGGCAGGTCAGTGAAATATTTGACGTAGCCACCCATAAAATCGTTGTTGGCCTGCATCAGCAGGGCGTCGATCTTGTGCTCGGCCATGGCGGCGCGCACCGCCGCCCAGCGCCGCTCCAGTTCTGTCGTGGAAATGGGCGCGTTGATGCGCTCGTCTTGGCTTGCCATGTGGAGTCCTTGGGCTTGGGGTGCGGCGCGCTCAGCGCCTGACCAGATTGATCATGCCGTTCGTGTCGCCGGCCAGAAACTTGCGCAGGTTGTGCTCTATCACCGGCAGTGCCTCGTTGACGTACTCATCGTAAAAGCCACCCTGATGCGGCGTGATGAGCACGTTGTCCATGGCCCACAGCGGGTGGCTCTCGGGGAGTGGTTCTTCGCTGAATACATCGAGCGCGGCACCGGCGATGCGCCGGGTCGTGAGCGCTGCCATCAAGGCCTCTTCGTCCACCACGCCGCCACGGGCGAGATTGACCAGATGGCCGGTCGGTTTCATTGCGGCAAACACGTTGCCGCCGACGCTGCCCCGCGTGGCTTCCGAATAGGGTGTGAGCAAGACCAGGTAATCGGCCTCGCTGGCCGCCGCGACAAGTTCGCTGCGCGGCAGGATGCGGTCAAAACCGGGCAGCGTCCTGGTTGTGGAGCTGATGCCAAGCACACGCATGCCGAAGGCCTTGCACTTTGGCGCGAGCTCCGCGGCTATGCTGCCGACGCCGTAAATGACCACGGTCTTGCCCTTGAGCAGGCTGGCCGGGAAGCGCTCCCATTTGTGCTGCAGCTGGTTGCGCAGGTTGCGCGCAAGGCCGCGCCCGAGGCTGAGCATGGCGGCGAGCGCGGCCTCTGAAACCGGCGCGCCGTGAATGCCGTGCAGATTGGTGACCAGGACGTCAGGACGCAGCGATGGGCGGTCGGTGATGCCGTCCACACCCGATCCCAGCGCCTGTATCCACCTGAGCTTGCGCGCCTTTTCCAGCACATGTTCAGCCATCATCGGCCCGAAGGTGACCAGCACATCGGCCTCGGCGATGAACGGATCGACCTTGCTGTGATGATCTACCAGATTGATCTCGATGCCAGGGAAGCGCGATTTGATGCCCTTATGGTATTGCGACCTGACTTTTTCGGGCAGGCTGAGGAGCGCAAGCAGGCGGGTCATCGCATGGGTCTTTGCATGGTTTTGCGGCGGACGGGTACGACAGGCCCGTATTTTCGAACAAGTTCATATTCAAACAAGCCCCCTTTAAAGTCAAGCCGGGGCAGCTGCCTGCGGCGTCGCGCATAGTCGGGGCGTTCATTGCAAATGCGCGGGCGTGCTAAAGGCTAAGCCGCTAACATAGGCGAAGCCGCTAAAATGGCCACCCGAAGCTGTCTGCTTGGGTTTCCCGCCGGACGGACTTTTCGAACAAGAACGTATCCATGGAGGAGTGCCCTATGGCCTCGACACCCGGGCTGCCGGAGCCGCGCAATATCCGGCTCGGCAATGATTTTCGCTGGCCGGGAGGCAAGCGCGTCGCGGTGATCTTCAATATCGCCTACGAGGCCTGGTCGGATGGGCAGGCTCCGGGTATCGGCCCGATGGGCAATGTGCTCAAGCCCGGCTTCTTTGACACCAACGCGCATTCCTGGGCGACTTTCGGCTCCATTCGTGGCATCGAGCGCTTGCTGGATATAGTGGATCGGCAGGGGGTGAAAGCGAGCGTGATGGTCAACGGCGTTCTTGCGCAACGCTATCCGGGCTCGGTTGCGGATATCCTGCGCCGCGGTCACGAGATCGTCGCGCATTCCTGGGGCATGGACGTCATTCCGGCCTATTTCAGCGAGGAGGATGAGGCGAAGAACATCCAGCGCAACCAGGAAGCGCTCAAAAAAGCCATGGGCGCTGTTGCTCACGGCTGGATCAGTCCGCGCGGCACCGGCAGCCTCGCCACGCCGCGCCTGCTGGCAGAGGCCGGCTTTGTCCATCATGGCGACTGCAATGACGATGACAGGCCCTATGTCCAGGAATCGGAGGGCAAGCGTATCGTCGCCATTCCGCTCACCATGGATATCAACGATCTGCCCTTTTGCATTCGTTACGGCCGGTCGCCGGGGGAACTGCTGCAGACTTTCGACGATACGATCAAGGCTTACCGCGAGCGCGAGGCGGTGCCGCTGATGCTCGATGTCACGGCGCACACCCATGTGTTCGGCCGCCCGTCCGGCGCATGGGTTTACGAGGCCATTATCGAACGGACAAAAAAACTCGACGACGTCTGGATCTGCACACGCATGCAAATGGCGCAGCATGTGCTGGCGTCGGTTAAATAAGTCATAGTTGGCAAGTCATACTTATTTCCGGAGGAGAAAAACATGAAACCTGTTCGCCTGATCGCGTTGCTGGCCGGTGTGGTGCTGGCGCCTGTGGCGCTGGCGCAAAGCGCGTGGCCCAACAAACCGGTGCGCGTGGTGGTGGCATTTGCGCCCGGCGGCATCGCTGATGTCGCGGCGCGCCTGATCTCGATCAAGCTGAGCGAGGCGCTGGGGCAGTCGGTGGTGGTGGAGAATCGCGCCGGCGGCGCCGGCAATGTCGGTGCCGTTGCGGTGGCGCGCGCCACGCCTGACGGCTACACGGTGCTTGCCACGACCACTTCGGTGGCGGTCAACCCCAGCCTGTCGCGCGATGCGGGCTACGACCTTGAAAAAGATTTGATGCCGGTCATCAACATGGCTTCCAGCCCCAACCTGTTTGCGGTCTATCCGGGCGCCGGCGTCACCAGCATGAAGCAGTTGATAGAAAAAGCGCGCTCGGGCAAGCTCAACTACGGCACCGCAGGGTCGGGCACCACGCCGCATCTTTCCGCCGAGTACTTGTTCAAGATTCTCGCCAAAGTGAATATCACCCACGTTCCCTACAAGGGCGCCGGGCCGGCCGTCACCGCCGCAGTCGCCGGCGAGGTGGAGATCGCCAGTGTCGCCATGCCGCCGGCGGTGGCGCAGGTCAGGGGCGGGCGTCTGGTCGGCCTTGCCGTCACCAGCAACAAGCGCGTGGCTGCGCTGCCAGACGTGCCGACGGTGGCCGAGTCCGGTTTTCCCGGTTTCGAGGACTACACCTGGGTTGGCTTTTTCATGCCTGCCGGCTCGCCACCCGAAGCGGTTAGCCGCTTCAACGCAGAAATGAACAAGCTGCTCGCCGCGCAGGACATGAAAGACCGGCTGGCGGCCCTGGGTTTTGAGCCGGTCGGCGGCAGCCCGGCCGACTTTGGGCGCTATGTTTCGGCTGAAGTGCAAAAGTGGGCCAAGGTCGTGCGCGAGACCGGCGCGAAGTCCGAATAAGCTTCCCTACAACTCTTTCCTGACGGCTTCCCATGACGCAGCACGCGCACGATCACGATCACTCGCAGTCACACCCACACGCACACGCCCACGAACACGAACACCACGCCGGCCCGCGCCGCTATGTCGGCACGACTATCGATACCCACGCCCATTGGTATCCGCAGGAGTGGATGGACCTGGTTGATAAGGATGGCGGGCGCGAGGGCGGCAAGATCGAACGTAGTGCGGCTGGCTTTAAATTTGTTGGTGGTGGTCTGGTCAATGCCTTTACGGAAGAATTTGTCAGTCTGGAGCTCCGCCTCGAAGGCATGAAGCGGCAGGGCGTGGACATGAATTGCCTCTCGCTGACCACGCCGATGGTCTACTGGGCGTCGCCGGGCTTCGGGCTGGCCATGTCCCAGGCGTATAACGACGCGGTGTCCGCCGCTTGCCTCAAGCATCCGGACAAATTCGTCGGTTTTGCGCAGCTACCGATGCAGGATCCGGCGCTCGCCCTGAAGGAACTCGATCGCGCGGCCAAGCTGCCCGGTCTGCGCGGCTTGTACCTCGCCACCAATATCGCCGGCACCGAATTGGATGACAAAAAATTCTGGGATATTTATGCCCGTTGCGAAGAGCTGGGCTGGCCGATTTTTCTGCATCCGGTCTACACCATCGCCAGCGAACGCCTGACGCGTTTTTACCTGAAAAACTTGTGCGGCAATCCCTACGACACCGGCATTGCCGCCGCCTGCCTGATTTTCGGCGGTGTGATGGACCGCTTTCCCCGGCTTGAAATCAACCTGCCGCATGCCGGCGGCACCATGCCGGGATTGATTGGACGCTGGGATCACGGCACCAAGGTGCGGGCCGAGCTTAAGTACATGAAGCAATTGCCCAGCGCCTACCTGCGCCGTTTTACCTACGACACCATCGGCCACGACGACACCATTAACCTCAACCTGGTGCGCCAGGTTGGCGCTGATCGCGTGCTGCTGGGCAGTGACTACTGCTTTGACATGGGGCTTGACCAGCCGGTCGAGGCGGTCGAGCGCCTGCTCGATGTGTCCGAGTCCGACCGTAACCTCATTCTTGGGCAGACCGCGGCAAAGTTGTTGCACATCGGATAAATTTGTCGCACTGGATTGTGATTGGTGATCTGCTGGAAATCGGCGCCAGGCGCGGGTTTTCAGCGTGTTGCCGCGCTAGGCGTCTTGCTCCAGCCAGGCTCGCATCGCCTCAGTCGCCGCGTCCGGCCGCTCCATGGTGGACATGTGGCCGCAGTCCGCTATTACTTTCAGTGTCGCACGCGGCATCAGTTCGGCCATTTGTTCGTGGCGGGCGAGCGGACTCCAGCTGTCCTCGCGGCCGCACAGCAGCAGGGTGGGGCAGGTGATTTGCGGCAGCAGGTCGGTGGCGTCCGGGCGGCCGAGCAGGGCGTTGATCTGGGCGAAAAATATATCGGCTGACTTGCGTTCGATCATGTCGAGAATGGCGTTCATCAGCGCTTTATCGGCAAGCCGGTCCATATGCACCATGCCTTTTGCCCAGTGTTCGCCCATGACGCGCATGCCGTCGCCACGGGCCAGTTCGAGCAGGGCCATGCGCTCGGTTTGTTCGCGCTGACCCACAGGCCCTGCGGGGCGCGACTGATAGCCGGTGTCAAAGAGTCCGAGGCGGGTGACGCGCGACGGTGCGAGGCGCATCACCTCCAGCGCGACGCGCCCGCCCATCGAATGCCCGGCGAGAGAAAACTTCACCGGCGCATGGCGCAGCACCGTGCGTGCCATGGCATCTATGCTGTCGGCATTGCCGTAGCCGATCACCTGGCAGTCGGCGATGTCGCGCAAGGCGGCCACTTGGTGCGTCCACACCGTGGCGTCACACAACAGTCCGGGCAGCAGCAGCAAGGGGCCTCTTACCATGGGCGCTTCGCGCCGGATCGGCGAGTCATTTTGGCAAGACCTTGATCAGCAACTGCTGGCCCATGCGCTGGATCAGTTCGATGGTGCTGCGGGTCAGTGGTGTCGTTGGCCGTTGCGCCGAAACCGCCAGCGTCAGGTTACTCATCAGGCGCGGGCGCGTGAAGGGCGTGGCTGAAAAACGCCGCTTGTGGCCGTGCAGTGCGTTGAGCGATAGCACGGCAAAACCATGGCCCTCGTGCACCAGGTCGAGGATGGAGGAAACGCCGTCGATTTCCAGCGCGACATTGGGCTTGAGGCCCAGGTTGGCCAGTTGTGTTTCGACGTACATGCGGATGGCGTGCGGACGGCTGGGAATGATGAGCGGGAAATCGGGCAGCTCGCGCAGGGGCAGCGTTTTGGACTGTTTCGCATTCGCGGTTTCCGCCGGGCGGATGAGGAACAATTCCTCGGCTAGAAAGGGCGTGATCTCGACCGCCGGTGCCGGCACCGGGTTGTAGATCAGGCCGATGTCGACCCGCCCGGTGAGCAGCCATTCCTGGATGGTGACGGACAGCCCCTCGACCATGCCCAGCGATGCGCCCGGATATTGCGTGCGAAACGATTTGACCAGGGGTACCGTGAGCATTTTTCCCACGCTGGGCGGGGCGCCAACCACCACGCGCCCTACCGGTGCGCCCTTGACGTCTTCGAGCTCGCCGCGTGCGCGGTCCACCTGCTGCAGAATGCCGCGGGCGTGCAGCACCAGCCGCTTTCCGGCCTCGGTGACGCTCACGCCGCGACCGTTGCGGTAAAGTAATGTCTGCTTGAGCTCAACCTCGAGCTGGCGTACCTGGCGGCTCAAGGCCGGCTGGGCGATGGAGAGCAGCGAGGCCGCCTTGGTAAAGCTGCCAAGTTCGGCGACATGGACAAAATAGTCGAGCTGTTTGAGATCCACTGTTTTGTGTTCTGAAACGGGGAAATGCCGTAATGCTATAGCTGATAGTGAGAGAATGCCATTTAATTTCGCCCTGTCCTGCGCCAAAATATCGAAATTCTGCGGTGTTTGTTGCTGCATTTGCCAGCCTATTGGCCACCGTATTTTTCACCGCATTTTCCACCGCATTTTCCACCTTTGTCATTTCTGTGCATGACCATGCCAGACCTCCGCACAGCCGAAGGCAGGATGGGTTTGCGCTAGCCTTCGGATTGTCCGCCCCATGAACCCTGCGTTGAATAAACCAAGACTGCATACCTTGCTGGGTGATTACCCGAACACCCGCGCTTTGAAGTCCGGGGCGCTCAATTCGGACCTGCTCGAGTTTGATTTTGTCGAGGCCAAGGTGCCCAACCAGTCGTTCAAGCGCGTGGTGCGCGAGTTCGAGTTTGATATCGCGGAACTGGCGATCGTCACCTTCCTGCAGGCCAAGTCCTATGGCAAGCCGCTGGTGTTGCTGCCTGCGGTGGTGGGGCCCGGGCGTTTTCAGCATCAATGCCTCATTTATAACGCCGAGCGCGGCCACCTCGACCCGTCAAAGCTCGCCGGCAAGCGTGTTGGCATGCGCTCCTATGCGCAGACCACGCCAGCCTGGATACGCGGCATTCTGCAGCGCGATTACGCCGTCGATCTGGACAGCATTCATTGGGTCGGTTTCGAGGACGGACATCTGGCCGAATACAAGGATCCGCCGCGTGTGGAGCGCGCCGGCAAGGACAAGCAACTACTGCCCATGCTGCTGTCCGGTGAATTGGATGCCATTATTGTCGGCAACGATGCGCCCGACGACGCCCGTCTCAAACCGGTGATTGCCGAACCGCTCGCCGCCGCCAAGGCGTGGTGTGACAAGCACCAGGCGGTGCCGGTGAATCATTTGATGGTCGTGCGCGAAACGCTGTCGCGGGATCGTCCTGACGTGGTGCGCGAGGTCCATCGCCTTCTTATGGAGAGCAAGGCGCGCTCTGGCGGCGTTGCGCAGGGTGCGACCGATTTTTTCCCCTTTGGCGTCGAGGCCTGCCGTCCCAGTCTGGAAATCATCATCGAGTACGCTTTTGCGCAGGGCTTGCTGGCGCGCAGCTTGACGGTGGATGAGTTGTTCGACGATACGACGGGCGCGTTGTAGGGTTGGGCACGCGCTACGCTTGCTGTTTTTTTGTGCTGTGTTGTAAAAATATAATTTTGAGGCGAGGCGATTTGAGTGCTGCGCGAAAAACCGCCGATAAAACCGATGAGTTGAGTAAAAAACCCGGGCATGGCAAAGACCTGTCCGTAACGCTGGATTTTCAAGGAGAAAGCATTCATGAGCAAAAACATCAAACCACCTTTCCGCGCCGACCAGGTCGGCAGCCTTCTCCGCCCGGCAGAGCTGCATGAAGCGCGCGCCAAGTTCAAACGTGGCGAGCTACCCAGGGACGCGCTGACCGCCATCGAGGACAAGTGCATACGCGAGGCCGTTGCACGACAGGAGGCGGTTGGCATTCAGGCCGTCACCGATGGCGAGTTTCGCCGCGACTGGTGGCACGTCGATTTTCTCGCCGGCTTCGGCGGGGTGGAGACCAAGCCCGACCCGGGCGTCGCCGCGTTCCAGGGCATCAATGTCGAGGACATGCCGCCGATCATGTTCGTGGCGCAAAAACTGCGCCGCACCAAGCCGGTGTTTGTCGACCACTTCAAGTTCCTCAAGTCGGTGACCAAGAACACGCCCAAGATGACCATTCCGGCGCCGGCCATGCTGCATCATCGCGGTGGTCGCAACTCCGTGAGCAAGGAAGCCTATCCGGACATGGCCGAGTTCTGGGACGACGTCGGTCGTGCCTACCAGGAGGAAATCAGTGACCTCGTGGCGGCCGGTTGCACCTATTTGCAAATCGACGACACCAGCTACTCCATGCTGTGCGATGAAAAATTCCGTGAAATGACCGTCAAGCGCGGTGACAACCCGAGCGAGCTGGTGCACACCTACGCCGCTGCCATCAACAAAGCGCTGGTCGGCCGCCCGGCCGGACTGAGCGTGACCATGCACACCTGCCGCGGCAATTTCATGAGTTCGTGGGTCGCCTCGGGCGGCTACGACACGGTGGCCGAGGCGGTGTTCAATGAGGTCAAGGTCGATGGTTTCTTTCTTGAATACGACTCCGATCGGGCCGGCGGCTTTGAGCCCTTGCGCTTTATGCCCAAGGACAAGAAGGTGGTGCTCGGACTGGTGACATCCAAGTCGCCGGTGCTCGAGTCCAAAGACGTTCTCAAGCGCCGCATTGACGAGGCGGCAAAATATGTGCCGCTGGAAAACCTCTGCCTTTCACCGCAGTGCGGTTTTGCCTCGACCCACCACGGCAACAAGCTCACCGCCGAAGACCAGTGGAAAAAACTGCAGCTCATCGTTGAGGTGGCGCATGAGGTATGGGGCTGAACCGCGCCGTCGGCGCATTCAAATTGAACGTAAGAAAGCGACATAAATGATTATCGACTGTCACGGCCATTACACGACCGCCCCCAAGCAGCTTGAGACCTGGCGCCAGCGCCAGGTCGATGCCTTGAAAAATCCGGCTGCTGCACCCAAGCTGTCGGAGCTGGTGATCAGTGATGACGAAATTCGCGAAACCCTTGAGGGTGCGCAGCTCAAGATCCAGCGCGAGCGCGGCACCGACCTGACGATTTTTTCGCCGCGCGCCAGTTTCATGGCCCACCACATCGGCAACGCCATCACCAGCTCCGACTGGTCGCGTATTTGCAACGACCTGATTTACCGCGTCTGCCAGCTCTATCCGAAGAACTTCGCCGCTGTCTGCCAGTTGCCGCAATCGGCCGGTGTTCCGCCCGAAAGCTGCATCCCCGAGCTTGAGCGCTGCGTAAACGAGCTGGGTTTTATCGGCTGCAACCTTAACCCTGATCCTTCGGGCGGGCACTGGAAGGATCCACCCCTGACAGACAGGTGGTGGTATCCGCTGTACGAGAAAATGGTCGAGCTCGACGTTCCGGCTATGGTGCATGTCAGTACCAGTTGCAACGCATGCTTTCATACCACCGGCGCGCACTACCTCAACGCCGATACCACGGCCTTCATGCAGTTCCTGACCTCCAACCTGTTCAAGGATTTTCCGACGCTCAAGTTCATCGTGCCGCATGGTGGCGGCGCGGCGCCTTATCATTGGGGGCGTTTTCGCGGCCTGGCGCAGGACATGAAGCTGCCGCCATTGAAGGAACATCTGCTCAAGAACGTGTTCTTCGACACCTGCGTTTATCACCAGCCGGGCATAGACCTGCTACTCAAGGTCATTCCTGCGGACAACATCTTGTTCGCTTCCGAGATGGTCGGTGCAGTACGTGGTGTCGACCCGGAGTCCGGGCATTACTTTGACGACACCAAGCGCTACATCGACGCGGCGACGACGATCAGCGCGGAGGACAAGAAGAAAATCTTTGAAGGCAATGCGCGTCGGGTGTTCAGCCGCTTGAGGGCGTGAATGAGTGAAAAGTGAAGGAGTGAGGGTCTTGAGGCTTGATCTAGGAGTTTTGATATGAGTGTCGTCGTCCGTAACATCCCGCGCGCGGACCAGGCGGTCATCGATACCCTGGGGCGCATGGGCGTTGCAACCGTGCACGAGGCCTTCGGCCGCGCCGGTTTGATGAAGTCTTACCTGCGGCCGATTTATCCGGGTGCGGCATGTTGCGGCAGCGCGGTGACCGTGCTGGCCCATCCCGGTGACAATTGGATGCTGCATGTGGCCGCCGAGCAGATCAAGCCCGGTGATGTGGTGGTGGTGGCGCTCAGCGCCGATAACGAAGACGGCATGTTCGGGGATTTACTGGCAACGTCATTCCAGGCGCGCGGGGCGCGGGGGCTGATCATCGATGCGGGCTGCCGTGATGTTGGCGTTCTGCGCAAAATGGGTTTTCCGGTCTGGCCCAGGGCCATCTCGGCCAAGGGGACGGTAAAGGCGACCATCGGTTCGGTGAATATTGCGGTGGTGTGCGCCGGCGCGCTGGTTAATCCGGGTGATGTGATCGTGGCCGACGATGATGGTGTGGTGGTCATCCCCCGCGCCAAGGCAGCCGAAGTGGCGGCGGCGGCGGTGGCGCGCGAAGCCAGCGAAGAGGGCAAGCGCAAGCGGCTCGCGTCGGGCGAACTTGGGCTGGACATGTACAAGATGCGGGATGGTTTGGAAAAGGCCGGGCTGCGTTATGTTGATTACGACGGCAAATAATTTGATGTCATTGCGAGGAGGCGAAGCCGATGCGGCAATCTTGCGGTGTTGCGACGGAAGGTGCAAGGACGACAAGATTGCTTCGCTGCGCTCGCAATGACAGAAATTCTTCGCTGTGCTCGCAATGATAGAAATGCTTCGCTGCGCTCGCAATGATAGAAATGCTGCGCTGTGCTCGCATTGACAGCAATGCTGCGCTCGCAATAATTACAGTATAAAAACGCTCAAGGAGAAGGTGAAATGAATTGGCTTCTTAAGGTGCTTGCCGTGTTGATGTTTTGCTTTACCGCGACGATAGCTGGCGCGCAGAACTACCCGACCAAAACGATAAGAATCATCGTGCCCTTCGCCGCCGGCGGCGTGGGCGACATCACAGCGCGGGTGGTGGCGCAGCGCATGACTGAGTCCATGGGCCAGCAGGTGCTGGTCGAGAACAAGCCGGGCGCGGGCGGGATTCTCGCGTCGGAGGCTGTGGCGAAGGCCGAGCCCGATGGTCACACCCTCTTGTTCATGACCAACGGCAATGCGGTCAGTGTCGCGCTGTTCAAGTCGCTGCCCTATGACACCATCCGGGATTTTGCGCCGCTGAGCATTGCCGGATTTTTCGACGTGCTGCTGGTGGTCAACGCCGACTCGCCGCACAAAACGGTGGCGGACATGCTGACTTGGGCGAGAGCCAATCCGGGTAAGCTGACCATCGGCACCATCAACATCGGCAGCACCCAGAACCTGGCCGGTGAGTTGTTTCGTTCGCTTGCCAACGTCGACGCGCAGATCATCCCGTTCAAGTCGACCTCAGACGTGGTGGCGGCGATGCGTCGCGGCGACGTGCACGTGAGCTTCGAGTTTCTCGGTGCGGTCAAGGGCCAGCTGCAGGCTGGTGTCGCCCGTGCGCTGGCAGTCGGCTCGGACAAGCGCTTTGACGGACTGCCCGGCGTACCCACGGCGTCCGAGAGCGGATTGCCCGGCTACGTGGTCAATTCCTGGAACGGCTTTGCCGCGCCGGCCAAGACACCGCGTCCGGTCATCGAGCGCCTTAATCGCGAGATCAACGCCGCCCTGAACGCACCGGACATCAAAAAGCGGCTGCAGGACCTGAGCGTTGAGGCGCGTCCGGGCACGACCGACGCCATGGCCGATATGCTCGCGTCCGACATCGCCAAATGGAAGTCCGTCATCGAGAAGGCCAGGATCGAAAAGCAGTAAGCCTCACAATACCTCACCCGGCGGAATCGGCTGGAAATGCCCGCCTGGTGCGGGTTTCCAGCCATCAGGCTTTTCATACCCACTCCCTCCAACCTATTTTCATTGCAATCAGGAACAGACATGAACGCTCCCGCCATCCGGTCCATCATCGGGCCGGACCCGCATCCGGTCAAACCCACATTCAAGATGCCGCCCGGGTCGTGTGACTCGCACTGCCACATTTTCGGACCGGGCGATACCTTCCCGTATTCGCCCACGCGCACTTACACGCCGCCGGATGCGCCCAAGGAAAAGCTCAAGGCGCTGCATGACTTCCTGGGCTTCGATCGCGCGGTGCTGGTGCAGGCGAGCTGCCATGGCGCCGACAACCGCGCCATGCTCGATGCCATCGCCTGGTCCAAGGGCAAATGGCGTGGTGTCGCCATGGTCGGCCCGCAGGTGACCGAGAAAGAGCTCGAGGACTTGCACGCCGGCGGCGCGCGTGCCGTGCGCTTCAATTTCGTCCATCACCTGGGCGGTGCGCCCGATCCCAAGGTCTTTGCGCGCACACTCGCCATGCTCAAGCCCATGGGCTGGCACATCGTGCTGCACTTTGACGCCGAGGACATCGAGAAATACATGGACACGCTCAACAGCATTCCGGTGCCCTTCGTTATCGATCATATGGGACGGGTGCAGGCCGAGCATGGCACCGGGCAAAAGCCGTGGCGCATGATGCTCGAGCTGATGAAAAACGAGCTCGCGTGGGTCAAGGTGTGCGGGCCGGAGCGCATTACCAAGGCCAAGCCTTTTCGTGATGCAAGACCCTTTGTCGAGGGTCTTATCAATGCGGCGCCCGATCGCACGCTGTGGGGCACCGATTTCCCGCACCCTAACGTCAAGATCATGCCCAACGACGGGGAGCTGGTCGACCTGTTCGGCGAATTCTGTACCGACGCGGGCTTGCGCCAGAAGGTGCTGGTCGACAACCCGACGCGACTTTACTGGGCGGACACCCCGGGCGCAAAGGCGGCCTGACGCATGGATGTGAGCGCGCTGCAGACCTGGGTTGGCCGCGCGGAGCGCGCGGAGGATGAGGTTGTGCTGCCCTCGGTGCGGCGCATGGCGGCCTTGCTGGACATGCCCTCCTTTGCACCCCGGCGCGGCGCGGTGCTGCCAAGCGGCTGGTATGTTTTTTTGTTTGGCACGGTCGAACCGCAGTCCGGCCTGGCCATCGACGGGCATCCGGCCAAGGGGGGGCTGCTGCCGCCGGTGCCCCTGCCGCGGCGCATGTTCGCCGGCCGTCGCGTTGAATTTTGCGGCGACCTGTTGATTGGCGATGAAGTCAGTCGTGTCTCGCGCATCGAGCGCATTGAAGCGAAGACGGGGCGCAGCGGGCAGATGTGCTTTGTCACCGTGCGCCATGAAATCAGTTCGCCGCGTGGGCTGGCTGTGACCGAAGAGCAAGACATCGTCTATCGCGAGGAGAGCAAGCCGGACGCACCCGGCCGGGATGGCCCGCCGGCAACGGAGGCAGAATCGGCCGCAGCGCCCTGGTCGCATACGCTCAATCCCGACCCGACCTTGTTGTTCCGCTATTCGGCGCTGACCTACAACGCCCACCGCATTCATTACGACAGCGCTTATGCGCGCGACACCGAGGGCTATCCGGATCTGCTCGTCAATGGCGGACTTACCACGCTGCTGTTGTGGGAGTTCGCCAAGCGGCACACCGGGCTGGAAATCCGGAGCTCTGCGACGCGCAACGTAAGGCCCTTGTACATCAAGCGGCCGCTTACGCTTTGTGGCGGGCCCGCTGCGGACGGCAGGCTGCTGCTGCGTGCGCTTGACGCGGACGGCATGCCGGCGATCGAGGCGGAACTCGGTATGGCCGGCAGATGAGCGGCGGTTCGCTCGAGGGTGTGCGCATTCTCGATCTCAGCTCGGTCGTGGTGGGGCCCTTGGCGACGCAGATTCTTGCCGACCACGGCGCCGATGTGATCAAGGTGGAAAGCCCCGCGGGCGACATCGGCCGCACGCTGGCCGGGCGCGGGCGCAGCGCGGCCATGTCGGGAAAATTCCTTCACCTCAATCGCAACAAGCGCTCCATCGTGCTCGATTTGAAATCGCGCGACGGTCTCGCTGCGCTGATGCGCATGATCAAGACCGCGGATGTGCTGCTATGGAACGTGCGACCCGATTCGATGGCGCGCATGGGGCTGGGCTACGAGGCGGTGCGCGCGGTCAATCCACGCATTGTTTATTGCGGCATGTTTGGCTTCGGCCAGGATGGCCGCTACAAGGACAAACCGGCTTACGATTCGATCATCCAGGGCGCCTCGGGTGTGGCGGCGCTGCACGAGCGCGTCAGCGGCATGCCGCGCTATGTGCCGTTTGTGATGGCCGATCGCACCGTGGGATTGATTGCCGTGCAGATGATCATGATGGCTTTGTTCAAGCGCGAGCGCGGCGGCGAAGGCCAGTCCATAGAGATTCCGATGTTCGAGAACATGGTGACCCAGGTCATGACCGAGCACATGTATCTGGGCACCTTTGATCCTCCGCTCGAAAACGCGAACGACCCGGGCAAGGTCTATGGCGATCCGCGCGTGCTTGATCCGGAAAACCGGCCTGTCCCGACCCGTGACGGTTATGTCTGCATCTCGGCCAATACCGACGCCCAGGCCTTTGCGCTGTTCGCGGCAATCGGGCGGCCCGAGCTCCAGGATGATCCGCGTTTTTCCAGCGTAGTGGCGCGCTTCAAGAACGTCGGTGCGTATTTCGCCATTCGCGCTGAGGGCATGCGGCAAAAGACATCGGCCGAATGGCTGGAGATATTCGAGCGCATGGATGTGCCGGCGGCGCCCTATCACACGCTGGCGACGCTGCAGTTGGATCCGCACCTGCGGGACGCCGGTTTTTTTGAGCGCGTCGAACACCCAACCGAAGGGGCGATCTGGAATATGCGCCCGGCCAACAAACTGTCTGGCGGTGCACGCACCGACTTTCGCGGCGCGCCGAAGTTGGGCGAGCACACCCGTGAGGTCCTCGGTGAAGCGGGCTTCGGCGCCGATGAGATTGAATCACTTATCCGCTCTGGCGCTGCGCGCGCCTGGAAAGGCAAGCCATGAAAGGGCATCGCACCATCCTTACCGCCGGCGTGGTGCTGGCGGCGCTTGTCCTTGCGCCCGTAACGCTGCGGGCACAAAGCTATCCGAGCAAGCCCATCCGGCTGATCATTCCGTTTCCGCCCGGCGGTTCGACAGACATTCTCGGCCGTTCGCTCGCGCAAAAATTATCAGAGGCCTGGGGGCAACAAGTGCTTGTGGACAACCGCGGCGGTGCGGGCGGCACCATAGGCGCGGATCTCGCGGCGAAGGCGCCGGCCGACGGATACACGCTGCTGATGGGCCATATTGGCACGCTGGCGGTCAATGTTTCCCTGTATCCCAAGCTGAGTTACGACCCGGTCAGGGACTTCGCGCCGGTGTCCATGGTCGCCTTGGTGCCGAATGTGTTGGTGGTCCATCCCGCCTTGCCGGTGAAGAACGTCACGGAGTTGATTGCCTATGCCAAAGCCAATCCAGGCAAGCTCAATTACAGCTCCGGCGGCAATGGCAGTGCCGCCCATCTCGCGGTGGAGTATTTCAAACTGCAGACCAAGACTGAAATCGTGCACGTGCCTTACAAGGGGACGGGACCTTCTGTGACCGACCTTATTGCCGGACAGGTATCGATGACGATGACCGGTGCGCCGGCGGTAATGCCACATGTGCAGTCCGGACGAATACGTGCGCTGGGTGTTTCCAGTCCGCAGCGCATTCCCGCGCTGGCGCAGATACCCACGGTGGCCGAGTCGGGGGTGCCCGGCTTCGATGCCACGCAGTGGTACGGCGTGGTCGCGCCGGTGGGAACGCCCAAGGATATTGTCGCAAGGCTTAACGCCGAAATTCGCAAGATCATGCAGTCGAAAGAAATGCTCGAACGCCTCAATACGGAGGGGGCGATTTCTGCGGCTGGGACACCCGAGCAATTCGATGCATATATAAAAAGCGAAATTGCACGCTGGGGAGCGGTGGTCAAGGCGGCGGGCATGAAGGCGGACTAAAGCCTGCCGTGCCGCACCGGGGTGATTGCGAGGTTGCAGGCGCTGGCTATTCGCCCGTCCAAATCCACACCCGAAGGTTTCGCCGCGCGCGTGCGCGGCGAGGTGGCGCGTTGGGCCGACACGGTGAAAAAAGCGAAAATCGAACCGCAGGATTGAAATTGCCGCAGGCTTGTCGAAAGCGCGAGATCAAGGTCAGGGCAAAGCCTGGCCAATTCATGCCGAACGCTTGGTCGCCATCGCCGGTTGGATGTCGCGGCGCAGGATCTTGCCATTCTTTGTGCGAGGAAAGTCGGCAGCGATATAAACGGCCTTGGGCGCCTTGTAGGCTGCGAGATGTTCCTTGCCAAAGGCAAGCAGTTCATCCGGGGTGACGTCTGCACCCGGTTGCACGATCACATAAGCCACCACCAGCAATTTGTCTTTTTCGGGCTCTTCGCCGACGCAGGCGCAATCGGCAACGGCCGGGTGGGACTTCATGACGCGTTCGACTTCGTAGGGTGAAACCCGGTAGCCGAAACTCTTGATGATGTCGTCTTTGCGGCCGAGGAACCAGATGTAGCCGTCCTCGTCGTAGCGCGCGTAATCGCCGGTGAAGAACCAGCCGTCGTGTTTGAGGCGGGCGGTTTCTTCGGGCAGGTTCCAGTAGGATAAAAACAGGCCGGGGTCGGAGGCGGGCACGCAGATCATGCCCTCTTCGCCGGCCTTGACCTCCAGCAGCGTTTCCGGGTCTAGCAGCTTGATGTCGTGGCCGGGCTGCGGAAAGCCGGCGCTGCCCGGACGGATGGGGCGGTGCAGGCTTTGCGACAGGTAATAGGAAAATTCGGACATGCCGACAGCCTCGTAAATGTCGCGCCCGAAGCGTTGGCGCCATAGCGACAGCATATCGTCCGAAAGATGCTCGCCCGCGCTCATGCAATGGCGCAAGGTCGGCACGTCTTCTTTTACGAAGCCGGTTTTCTGGATGATCTGGCGGAATATGGTCGGCACACCGATGAAGATGCTTGCCTGATGCTTGGCGATCAGCCGCGGCCAGGTGGTGGCGTCGTTCTTGCCTTCGTAGACGATGACGGTTTGTCCGCGATAGAGTGGATCCATCATTGCGGAGCCCAGCACGTAGGTCCAGTTGAACTTGCCCGAGTGCATGATGCGATCGTTGCCCGACTTGTCGAAGTCGAACCAATATTCGGCCGCAGGCGTGCGCCCGAGCAACGAGCGGTGCGCGTGCAGCACCCCTTTGGGATAGCCGGTGGTGCCCGAGGTGTAAACCAGATACGCCGGGTCTGCTGCGCGTGTGGCGTGCGGTTTTTCCCAGGAGCTTATTTCGCCCAATTCGAATTCCAGATCGAGTGATCGGATGTTGCCGGCCTCGATTACCGCTCCCGGGCCGGAGAGAATCACATACTCGATGGTGTTGCCGGCCTCAAATTTTGGGGCAAGTTGCTGCCAGGCCTTTTTATCGGTGACCAGCACGCGTGCGCCCGAGTCTTTTGCAAGGTAGAGCACCTCTTCGGGTGTGAGCAGGGTCGAGGTTGGCAGGCTGATTGCGCCGCATTTCATCGTGCCAAGAAAAGCAGTCGGGTAGTCGAGCGAATTGGGCAGGCGGATGAGCACCCGGTCGCCCGCAGCGATGCCCAGCTTGCGCAGCAATTGTGCGAAACGCGAGGAGCGCGCCGCGAGTTCGGCATAGGTGGCCTGCGTGACGCCCAGTTCGTCGTCCTCGACAATGATTGCCGGCTGGCCGGCCTTGGGTGTGCCCAAATGCGCGTCCAGGCAGGCGGTGCCGATATTGAAATATTCGGGGATGTCCCAGTCCCACATTGGGAAGGGTGGGAATTTGCTCATGATCTGCGTATGTTCCAAGCGGGTTTAAAGAAAGACGTCATACCCTATCTTATATCTTATATAAGATATCTACATACCACCTCGTGCCGGAGTCCTGTTTTTATGGGAAATACCATATAAAACCGTGGATTAGTCTTGAATTTTAGGGGCCACTCAAGGTAAGCTTCATGTAAGAGTGACAGCCCACAATGCGAGTCCGATGTGGCCAAATTTTGCCAAAGCTTGCTAAATATCTTGGCGAAATTGTGGCAAAGGGTCCAGAGTTACCAACAGCGTGTCGAATCGTTTGATGCGGTTCAAAGGTTTGGCGAACCCTGGGTGCGGCCGGGTAAAAGCGGGCTGCGGCTGGCGGAATAGAAATCCACCAAAGGAGTGATCACATGTCAGGCGGCATTGAATCGGTTCTGAGCGAAACGCGTGTTTTCCCACCTTCGCCCGAGTTTGTAAAAAATGCAAACGTTTCGGGCATGGCGGCCTACAAGGCGCTGTGCGACGAGGCTGAGCGCGACTTTGAGGGTTTCTGGGCGCGTCTTGCCCGCGAGCACCTGCTGTGGCGCAAGCCCTTCACCAAGACCCTGGACGAGTCCAAGGCGCCGTTCTTTAAATGGTTTTACGACGGTGAGCTCAACGCCTCGTACAACTGCCTTGATCGTCATCTCAAGACCACGCCGCAAAAGGTCGCCATTATTTTCGAGGCAGACGACGGCAAGGTGACCAAGATCACCTATCAGGAGCTTTATCACGAGGTTTGCCGCTTCGCCAACGGCCTTAAAGCCATGGGCATCAAGACCGGTGATCGGGTCATTATTTATATGCCGATGTCGATCCAGGCAGTGGTGGCGATGCAGGCCTGCGCGCGTATCGGGGCAACGCATTCGGTGGTGTTTGGCGGTTTTTCTGCCAAGAGCCTGCAAGAACGCATTATCGATGCCGGCGCGGTGGCGGTGATAACGGCCGACGGCCAGTTTCGCGGCGGCAAGGAAATCGCGCTCAAGCCCATGGTCGACGAGGGTATCGCGCTCGGTGGTTGCGCCGGAATCAAGAAGGTGGTGGTGTACAAGCGCTCCGGGTCTCAAATCGCCATGACGCCCGGTCGCGACCTGTGGTGGGAAGAAGCAACCCGCGGCCAGGCCGATACCTGCGAGCCGACCTGGGTCAACGCCGAGCACCCCTTGTTCATACTTTATACGTCCGGTTCGACCGGCAAGCCCAAGGGCGTTCAGCATTCGACTGCGGGTTACCTGTTGTGGACCATGCTGACGATGAAGTGGGTGTTCGATCACAAGCCCAGCGATGTGTTCTGGTGTACCGCAGACGTCGGCTGGGTGACCGGTCATTCCTACGTCACCTATGGTCCCCTGGCAGTGGGGGCGACGCAGGTGGTATTCGAGGGTGTGCCGGTCTATCCGGACGCCGGCCGCTTCTGGAAGATGATCCAGGATCATAAGGTTAGCGTGTTTTATACAGCGCCAACGGCGATCCGCTCGCTGATCAAGGCCGGTGCCGACCTACCGAAAAAATACGACCTTTCAACGCTGCGCATCCTTGGCTCTGTTGGCGAACCGATCAACCCCGAGGCCTGGATGTGGTATCACGAGACTGTCGGTGGCGGGCGATGCCCCATTGTTGACACCTGGTGGCAGACTGAGACTGGCGGTCATTTGATCACGCCTCTGCCTGGCGCCACGCCGACCAAGCCAGGCTCGTGCACCTTTCCGCTGCCCGGCATCATCACCGACATCGTCGATGAAACCGGCCATTCTGTTGGCCGCGGCAAGGGCGGCATCCTGGTCATCAAACGTCCCTGGCCTTCGATGATCCGCACCATATGGGGTGATCCGGAGCGCTACAAGAAGAGTTATTTCCCGGAGGATTTTCAAGGCAAGTATTACCTTGCCGGCGACGGCGCGAGTACCGACGAGGATGGCTACTACCGCATTATGGGTCGCATCGACGACGTGCTTAACGTTTCCGGACACCGTCTGGGCACTATGGAAATCGAATCAGCCCTGGTCGCCAATACGGCCCTGGTGGCGGAGGCCGCGGTGGTTGGCCGCCCGGATGAGCTGACCGGCGAGGCGGTGTGCGCGTTTGTTGTACTCAAGGGGCCACGGCCGACGGGGGCAGAGGCGCTGCGCATTGCCCAGGAGCTGCGTAACTGGGTGGCCAAGGAAATCGGTCCCATTGCCAAGCCCAAGGAGATCCGTTTTGGTGACAATCTGCCGAAGACGCGTTCGGGTAAGATCATGCGCCGTTTGCTCAGGTCCATCGCCAAGGGTGAGGACATCGTTCAGGATATATCGACGTTGGAAAATCCGGCTATCTTGGAGCAGCTCAAACAACCGATTTAAGTGCGTGCAGGCGATTTCACTTTTATGCGCACAAGAAAAACTTCATGAAGTGCGTGAAGGCCACAATTTTTTCGGATGTGGACGGCAAGGGCGGGTATCAGAGTGTGGCATTGATTGTAGTCGCAGCGTATGGTCGGAATAAGGTGGTGGTGTGGTGTTTGGCCTGTAATTTAAAAGCGGGCATATCGATCTGGGGGGAAGCATGAATGGGAAAATCGTAGGCTTTTTGTTGTCGAGTTGGGTCTTGTGCGCAGCCGGGGACGTTTTAGGTGCCAGTTCATGTTTGGACATGGCCAATCAGCGTGCTCTTACAGGAGCGGCTCGGAGCGTGTTTCTCGAACAATGCGAAAGCCTGGGCAGGACGGCTTGTGAAGCCGAGGCCAAAAAACAAAGGCTGGCAGGACGCGAGAAAGAGAAATTTCTGCAACTGTGCAACGCTGAGGTTGCCGGGGTTCGCTAGCGAGAGCTGGCCACGCGCAGTTGGTCCGTTTTTAGGATTTTTTAGCGGCCTCGGCGGGCCTAAGCCACCGTTCTAAACAGTGCTTGATTCAAGTAAGGCGTATCGTCATTCTGCCCGCCAAGGCCTTTGCTTAGCCGAAGGTAGTTGTGCGCCTGGATGCGCGTAACGCCGGCCTTGGCGGCGCGCCCCCCGTTGCCGGCACCCAAGTCACCCAAGTAACCCCCGCGCACTCTATCGGCGCCAGAGTCGTTTGACCGCCACGCTATCGCGCCGACAGCCCTTCCCATACATGCTGATGAGGCTGCCGCCACTTTCGAACACGACATGGGTGGGCCGTGATGGTGGTATGAGAATTGCTCATCTAACTTCGATTAGCTTAGATGTCGCAAAAATGACTTTGCACGGCATCCTTTAACCTCTTTTTTCTGTGGCAGCGGCAAGTATTTGCCGCTTTGCCGGCAACTTATATCGGGTTGTTGTGATGTCTTGCTTGGCGCGAGGGGGGTGGGGGATGGGAAGTTTCTCTTTTTGGGTTCGCTGATATGGAAATTGCCACAAAAATTCCTGATATGTCGCCTGGCCGGCCGCGTACTGGCGCGGCCATTGTCCCGGGCGAGATGGGAGGTTCGGGTTTTCGTACCGCGTTGGCAAAGGCTGCAAGTCTGGCCGGTGCGCAACAGTCCCATCAAGGTGTGCGCCAGACTGGCGTAACCGTGGCGTCAGGCAAAAACAAGTTCGTGGCATTCAATGCCGTCGATGGCTTTTCTCAGAAAAAATCGGCGCCATCCAGCCCTGGCATTGGTGATTCATTTGGCACGCCCGCTTTTCATACGGTAAAACCGGGCGAAACCCTCTATGGCATAGCCAGAAAAAACCTGGCGGCTCAGGGCCTGGATGCGACACCAAAGGACATAATGACTTCTATTCGCAGCCTCAGCGAATATAACGGCATTAAAGACCAGAATCGTATTTATCCGGGGCAGAAGATAGATTTGACGGTATTGAATGTGCATCGGGAAAAAGTGCTTGGCTTGCCCGTGACCCCATTGCCCCTGCCCCAATTACCTGGGGGGGATAGTGCCAAGGGGCCTGCGCTTTTAGAGGAGGATAAAAAAACGGTCACACTTTCGGCGCTGCACGCTGATCCGCTTGCACTCGGCCCCGATCAAGCGCGGCTGCTGACGGCAAGTGAGTATTTCAGTCATGGTGCCGAGGATATGGCGGCGGATGCGACGCAACAAAATGTATTCGCCAATCAATATGATCCCCAATCCCTAGTCACGGTTTCTGCAATGACTTCGTCGCAGCCGTCAATGGTGACTGAAGATGGCCCGGCTCTCGATGGGCTCAAGCCCATCGCGCCTGGGGTGGACGCGGGTATTTTGATCGCTTCGTCTAGCGCAAACTCACAAAGCTCCAACTTGTCCGATTTTATTTACAAAGGAGCGCTGGGCAAGGCTCTGGATTTTTTGCCCATGCACGCGGAAGATCGCGTTGCCGTGCAGCAGGCCGGATCCGTGGTGAATGGCACGCTCACGGGCATAAAATTATCCGGCTTGCTTAATATCGCCACCCCCATCGCTGCGGTTTTTGGTTTGCTATGGGGGGCTTTTTCGGCTAAAAATATCGAAACTGCTGAAACTCGCAATAAGTCGCAATAAGTCAGAGTAAGGCGTACTTTGGCATTGCAGGGTGCAAGCAGCATTCGCAGTTTATGCGGCAATGAAAAACAAGCCATCGAAGACCCCGGAAGTGGACGCAAGGCCCATCAAGCGCGCTTCGCCATTACTGAGTGCGGCGTGATCCTCCCGTCAAGCGGGGGGGGCAATTACCCTGCGCAATGTCTAGCCCACTGACCTCACTTCACGCAAACAATATTCCATAAAAATGGCTCAGTAGTCTCACTTGACTGCCATCCTTCTGTGCCGATATTTTTAACGACACTTCCCCGGCCCATATTTGCAGAATACAAAATACCCTTGACCAAACGAAACCGCGCGGCTCGACAGTCGTATTCCATATTTCGCTTGAACGATTGGTAAGGTTTGCCAGATTCAAGTTTCATGATTTTGTAGTTGTGCAAAGAAACCATGCCCACCACATCCCCCATTTTCTTTACCGTGGACAGATCAACATAAACATCACGCTCATCAGTCCCCTCAATGAGCCGCCAATCTGCATTCGCCGTCCCAGAACATAGAGAAAAAATTATCGCGAGCAAAGGTCGTTTCATCTGCATCATTTCAGGCATAAGACAGTAAATCCTGTTCATCCCAGCTTTTATCGTTGTAGCCAGGACCGAAGCACCCGCATCCGTTCTGGCAAGAGCAGAGCAAGCTGTTAGAAAGCGTACGAGCAAAGAGGTAAAGAGTCTAAGACGCATGATTTAATTGTCCCTGGCAACACGGAAACCGACGTAGCTATCCCGGACAGCTGTGCTGCCCCGGAAGCGAAGCGCGGAGCGCAAGAACATGGGAATGTCGCTCCACGAACCACCGCGCACCACACGTTGAGAACAATCGCCTGTAGCCCAGGCACGACCATCACTAGGAGCATCACCGTAATTACCGTTCCAACAATCTTCCGTCCATTCCCACACATTTCCAAGCATATCAAACAGCCCGAACGCATTCGCGCGATAGCTACCCACAGGAGCAGTATGGGCATAACGGTCATTGCAATTGGCGACTAGCCAATTCGCAGCACCCGGCACCTGTGCCTTGGTCGTCTGGTCAGCCCCATTGGCATAAGCGCAGGACTCGTCCCCATAATCTCCCCAGAACCGCCTTGTTGTCGTACCCGCCCTTGCCGCGTACTCCCACTCCGCTTCCGTTAGCAACCGGTACGCCTTCCCTGTCCTCTGACTGAGCCAGACCACATACGCCTTGGCATCTCTCCAACTAATACAGGTCGCCGGGTGCGAGTCCTCCTGCGCATACCCCGGGTTTCGCCAGTTCGCAGACAAGTCATTTTCAAACTCAAACTTGCCATCTATCCAGACGAAGCATCCTTCGCCACTTCGCCCGGAAGCATCCACAAACGCCCGGTACTGCCTCCGCGTTACCTCGAATTTTCCAGCAGAGAATCTCGCCACTTCGACTCCATGCCGAGGCTGACTGTGGTTACGAACAGTCTCAGACAACTTCTCACTCTGCTCCTCTTCAGGAGCAGCGCCCATCACGAAGCGCCCAGCCGGTATCACCACCATTTCCGGACAGACATCACAGTCCTTAAACGTCCCTCCCGGTTCTCTGGCGGGGTTGGCTATAACCGGCGCGACGGTGGATGGAGCGCGTACCGCCTTTGTATTTTCAGAGATGACCAGCTGCTCTTTTTGTTGAGCGAATGCGGACCCCATCATTAACAAACCGGCAAGTAGTGCAATCGTGAATTTCATCGTTATCCGTCAATCTAACCGGGTACGTCCAGAGAAGGGTTTATACCCTTGAGGAGCGAAAGCGAATGCTCTTCAAGAAGTTTGACAGAAAAAGACTGGCTCTACATCCCAGCAGATATCGAGACGCCTGAGACCGGCTTGAAATTTGGCACCAAAATTTTGGCTCACTTTTCGATGAAAACCAGCCCCGCAAATGGCTCACCTTGAGGCGAAGCGCAACGTCCGGGTAATGGCTTCGTCGATATCCCAAGCCCTAAGGCCCTAAGGCCCCAAAGCCCAAAAGCAAAGAGCCGACTTGCATCGGCTCCGGCAGTACGTTCAATCATGGGTGACTTGGCTACACGGCGGACTTCAGGGCGTGGACTGGTCTTGCGTGGTTTTTTCTAAGCTGCCCGTGCGGCCGTGATTTTATTTTGTAAACCTGATGCGCGGCGACGCTGTAGCCAGGCTAGCCGCCTGCTTATGGCTGATGCTTGAGAAGAAACCGTGGAATTTTCTGAGACTCTCCCGATGTCGGTGCGATGTCGGCCAGCACCATGCAACCGGGATGTATTTGACGCAGCTGTCTCAAAGCGGCACCCCTGTTCATCGCGAGCACGGGTACACCCCGGATGACCATGCGATCCGGCATTTTGATATCAAATCGGTACTCGTGCGCTTCCGAACGATTCACCGCAACCATATCCAAGCCCTTTATTAGCTGCCCTAGGGGCATCACCTTGCCGCAACAGGTAAAGACGTTGACAGCAAACCTCGTGACACACTGACATTCAATAAATAGGGGCATTCTAGGTTGTGTGTCGATGATCTCGATACGTCCTTAAGTCCGTACTGTCGCGATCTGTAGTCGCTCAAATGTCGCGCAGTCCGCCATTGGAGAACGCTAAGCGCGAGCCTCGAATCGTAATAGAAGCATGTTGCATGCACCGGGCATACCGACTTGCGCTCGGCGCCAGCCGATCTTTGGTTGCGGGAGTCGTGCGAAGCGACGCATAATGTTCCGCATGCCATCGAACCCCTCATCATCCCTCGCATAAGGGCGACTATCGTTGCCGCCCCAGAGCACCATACTGATTGTTGATGACGATGCCAGCACCCGCATCGCGCTGGAGCGCGTCTTGAATCATCATGGCTATCTCGTCAGGATGTTCGATAATCCGGCGCGTTTTATCGAATCCATAGACTCGTCCTACGGACACGCGCACTGCGCGATCCTGGATATGCGTATGCAAGGTCTGCGCGGACTGGATGTGCAACGCGCCCTCATTGAACGCGGCGTGCAGCTACCGGTTATTTTTCTCTCGGGCGAAAGTGAGATCACCGAGGTCATCTCTGCTTTAAAACATGGTGCTGCTGATTTTTTATTGAAACCGGTGGACACCGATGAGTTGCTCAACGCCATCTCCCGCGCTCTTATCTACAGCAACGCCGACACGGATATCAAAACCGCCTTGCTCAAAAAGCTCAGCCGGCGTGAAACCGAAATACTGGACCTGGTGGCCAAGGGTATGCGCAGCCAGCCGATTGCCGACGCCCTGGGCATCGGCCTGCGCACGGTAAAAATGCATCGCGGCAACCTCATGGCAAAGCTCGGGGTTTCGAACGTCACCGAGTTGCTTGCGCTGTTTCACAAGTGAAACATCAGCGCCTGCAGCAACCGCCCTAAGGCCTATAAACCGGCAGCTCGACAATAAACCGGGCGCCGCCCGCAGGCAGGTTTTCGCATCGCAGGCTGCCGTTGTTTCGCTCGACGATATGCTTGCTCAGCCATAGTCCCAGGCCCATGCCTTCAGGGCGGTTGCTTTTGAAAATATCGAAAATGCGGTCCTTCAACGCGGCATCAATGCCCGGGCCGTTGTCTGCAACGCTCAGCTGCAATTTATTATCCTGCACGCGGGTTTGCACCGTGATTTCCCGGCCGGACTTCTCAAGCCTGTTGAGTGCGTTGACTGCGTTGTTAATCAAATTGAGTATTACCTGCTGGAACTCATTCGGATGCAAAGCGACCATCACACCCGGCACCAGATCGAGCCTGATGGCAATGCCCGTTCTTCTGGCGTGCAAGCCGGCGATTTCACAAACGGATTCAATCAACCGAGTCAAATCCAGAGTCTCGAACCTGACATCATCCTTGGAAAAAATACCCCTCAGCCCGGTGATGATGTTGGAGGCGCGACAGATATCCTGAATCAGGTCGTGGACAATTTCTTTGACCAGCGGATTGGCCGCATCCTGTTGCGGCAATATATCCTGCAGCAACTGCAGGTTAAGCCGCATCGCACCCAGCGGTTGATTGAGTTCATGCGCGATCGCCGCTGACAGGGCGCCGGTTGCGGCCGCTTTATTCGCAGCCTCCAGCCCCGTAACCAACTCCCGGTTTTCAATATCCTTGATAGTGGTCAGGGTGGTGGTGAATGAATTATTGATCATCAGGAACATCGTGAAATGAAAAACCACGGCAACGGTGCGGATCGTGCCCGTCACGGCCGGCTCATCGTAGAGGCTTAAAACCACCGTACCGCTGTTCCATGTCATCCACGCCCGCAGCAACAGTGCGACGGCACAAACCAGTCCACAAGCGATGGCGATCGAAAACTGCGGAGTGCGCTCTGAACCGATGCGCCGGTATGTGATGAGGGTGACCAGTGCAAATGCGAGGGCAATCGAACCCGCCACCATGCACACCCGCCAGACGTAGGTAACCGCCCCCTCTTCGCGCAGCAATTCAAATACGAAGACCCAGAGCGCCATACCTGCAAAGAACCACCACCAAACCTTGCGGTGTTGCAAAGGCCGGCGCGTATTGATCACCATCACCACCAGCTTAAACGCGGAAGCCACATAGGCCGCGTTGGCAAGGGTCAGGAAGGGATCTGGAATATTCGGACTCAACCAAAACCCGAGCGCAGACAGCGCCAGAAAGATCAACGCAACGCGCCAGTAAGGCCCAGACAATTTGAGAAACGCCCGGCCATAGGGCGGCGCAAACTGCACCAACAACCCGCAGGACAGCAAGAGGAAAACGGAATAAAAAGTTTGGGTCGATATCAAAATCTACCCCTTGCTCTGTAACGGGTGAGCAGTGTAACGCGGTTGCGCCTCGCTTATTTTTGCCCTGTACAACAGTTCGCTACCTGAGGACTGCAGGACCGCAGGACTGCGCGAGGGCGGCGTTAATCTGTGCGGCAAGCGACGCGGTCTTGGCTTTTTTCGGCAGATTCAGATAGGCACCGTAACTTGGCAAGCGCGAGCGCCTGAGCACCGCATTATTTACAACTTAAAACGCTGACAACTTAAGCGGGCAATCGCCTGCAAAGCGCCATCTGGCGCGGGTTTCAAGCAATGGAGCAGGGAGCGCCTAGATCCTCGCGGAGTAAAGCGCAGTCGGCGCGCCGCCCACTTTTGTTATGATGGCCCCATTTTTCCCCGAGCCCTTTCATGCGCGACACCACCCTCATCGTCACCAACGACCAGGCACGCGGCCTGGTGTCCATGGCCGAGGCCATAGACCTTGTCGAAGCCTCGTTTCGCGACCTTGGTGATGGCCATGCCGAGGTCATGCCGCGACGGCGCATTCATTCGCCGCTCGATGGCAGCGGCAAGAACTGGGGCGAACCGCGCTGGGCCTGGCTCAATGTCATAGGCGGCACGGTGCCGGCCATGGATGTGACGGCGCTGCGCGTGGACGTGGCGCAAATCGCAAAACCGATGCGCAACGACAAGGAGCGCCTGGAATTTCGCGGTGACGTATCGGGCTTTGTGCTGGTGTGGGACATGCACACCACCGAACTCATAGGCATCGTCCACGACCACGCCGTGTCGGCGCTGCGCGTGGGCGCGACCTCGGCCGTGGCGGCCAAATACCTCGCGCGCGAGAACGCCGAGACCATCGCCATACTTGGTTCGGGCAAGCAGGCGGCGGCGCAGGTCGAGGCAATGAAGGTCGTGCGCCCTTCGCTCAAGCGCCTGCGCGTGTACTCGCCAACACCGGCCAACCGCGCGCGTTTTGCCGACCAGATGGGCGAGCGCTTCGGCCTTGAGGCCACGGCTGTGGACAACCCGGAGCAGGCGGTGCGCGGTGCCGATATCGCCATCGCCGCCTCCAATGCGGCCGGCCCCATCCTGTTTGGCGACTGGCTGGCGCCGGGCAGCCACGTTGTGGGCATGCTCTCGCCCAGCCGCTTTGACCCGCGCCGCGAACTCGATGACGCGTGCGCGCAACGCGCCGACCTTATTACCGTGAACCTCAAGGCGCAGATTGAACTCGACGACCAGCCCGAGCTGATGGAACCGCTGCGCCGCGGCCTTATTACCTGGGACAAGATCAGCGAAATCGGCGAACTCGTCACCGGCCGTGCGCCCCGGCGCAGCAGCCAAGTGCAGCTCACCTATCACAACAACAACGGCGGCATGGGCAACCAGTTCGCCGCGGTGTGCAAACGCGTGCTCGAAGTGGCGCGCGAACGCGGCATCGGCACCGAGTTGCCGATGGAACTCTTCATGCAGCGACGCAACAACGACGTTTCGTCACCCTGAGCCATGGCGCTGGAACTCTGGCACGAATGGAATTCGGTGCACTCCTACAAGGTGCGCATGGTGCTCGCGGCCAAGGGCCTCGCATGGACCAGCCACCCTGTGGCCTTGCTGCGCTTTGAGCACACCTTGCCCGCCTACCTTGCGATCAACCCCGAGGGTGTGGTGCCGACGCTGGTGCACGACGGGCGAGCGCTTTACGACTCATCGCCGATTTGTGAATACCTCGACGAGGTCTTCCGTGAAACGCCCTTGCGCCCGGTCGACGCGCTTGGCCGCCTGCACATGCGCCGCTGGCTGAAGTTTCATGATGATGTCGCGCACGCCGCCGTGCGCGATGCGAGCTTCGAGTTGCTGTACAAGCCGGTGCTCGCGGCGATGCCGCGTGCCGAGCTCGATATTCTGGTTGCGCGCCATCCGCTGCCCGAGCGGCGGCGCAAGTTTATTGATGGCGCCCATCCGTCCATAGACCATGCCAAATTGACGACGAGCCTGCTGGCGGCCCGCGCCGTTGCGGCGCGCATTGACGCCACGCTGCACGCACAAGCCGCCCCCGAGCGGCAGGGCTGGCTGCTGGGCGGCGCTTTTACGCTTGCCGACATCGCCATGGCGCCCTTTGCCGAGCGCATTGCCAACCTGGGCTGCGGTTTTGTGTGGGACGGTCTGCCCGCCGGCGCCGCATGGTCGGCGCGCGTTCTGGCGCAAGCCAGCGTGCAGCAAGCCCGCCCGCCTGAAAAAGAGCGGCTGCCTGTTCCTTCGGATGCGATACGCGCCGAGGCAAAGCACAAGCTTGTCAACGACCCGCGATACCCTTCTCCTGCAAAACCAAACCCGCAATGAAAGAACCGCCCATGCGTACGTACTGTCTCTCCGCCTTGTTTGCCATGCTGATCCCCTCGCTGTTTCCCGCCGCTGCGCTGGCGCAAGCCTGGCCATCGCGCCCGATCACGCTGATCGCGCCTTCCTCGGCGGGCAGCACACCCGATACGGTGGCGCGCATCCTGGCGCAAAAACTCAGCGAGCAACTGGGCCAGCAGGTGCTGGTGGTCAACCGCGCCGGCGCCAGCGGCAACCTCGGCTCCGAGTCGGTGGCCAAGGCCGCCCCTGACGGCCACACCATCCTGCTTGGCTCCATCGCCAACACCATCAACCCGCACTTCATGAAGGGCCTCGGGTTCACGCTCGATGAGCTTGCGCCGGTATCGAGCGTGGCCGCGGCGCCGGACATTCTGGTGCTCAATCCCTCGGTGCCCGCCAACAACCTGCGCGAGCTGCTGGCCTGGATGAAAGCCAATCCCGGCGCATCAATGGGCATTCCCGGATTTGGCAGCACCCCGCACCTGTCGTCGCTGCTGCTCAAATCGATAGGCGGCGTTGAACTCACGCTGGTGCCCTACCAGGGTGGCGGCGCGGTACTCACCGGCATCCTGGGCAACCAGGTACCGATGGCCTTTGGCACCTCGGTGAGCATCATCCCGCGACTGCGCGGCAACCAATTGCGCGGCATCGGCGTCACCAGCGCCAAGCGCCTCGCGAGCATGCCCGAGTTGCCCACGCTCGCCGAGCAAGGCCTCACCGGTTTTGATGTCACGGCATGGTTTGGGGTGTTCGCCCCGGCCAAAACCCCCAAGGCCATCATCGATCGCCTGTCTGAAGAAACGCGCAAGGCCACCGCCTCGCCCGATGTGCGCAAGCGCATGATGGACCTTGGCGCCGATCCGCTTGGCAGCACGCCCGAAGAATTCGGCGCCTATGTAAAAAGTGAATACGCCAAGTGGGGCAGGGCGGTCACCGAGGCCGGCATCAAGGCAGAGTAAGCGGTCGGCGGCGAAGCAGGCGCACCGGGCTGTGCGCAGACGAAGATCACCCATTGAATGAACGTGCCAAATACCAGTGGCGGACCTATCAATGCCCACAGCGCGAGAAGTCGATTCGTGAGAAGTGTTCGCTTCATGCCTAAGGTTCGTTGTGAGCCACGTGCCGTTTCCGGAACGTCGGGCTCGACGGCGCGCTTGGGTGGCAGGACGATCTGGTCACAGGTCGTCAGGTCTCAATCCGGTATATTTTTCGATTCGGGCAAGCATGCGCGGGCCGATTTCTTCACCATTATGGAAGGCGAACACGAAATCAGGCCAGTCAGGCCGGAAAAGGGTTTTATGAGAGCGCCGATTGGCGCTTGAGCGTCCAGCCAATTCGATAGAGGGATGAGAGTACCCGCCGAGCCTTGGACGAAGGCCAAGATGTCATGCAGCCACGATTCCGATCGAGATGGATTGTGGTTTGGCCTCGCCATTGTCGACCGGGCGCTTGCGCGCGCTGGCGGTGACCGGCACGTCGCGCCTTGCTGTGCTGCCCGATGTGCCGACGGTGGCCGAGACGCCGGAGTTCAAGGCTTATGAGGCGACGCTGTTGTTCGGGCTGTGGGTGCCGGCAAAGACGCCGCCCGAGATCATTGCCAAATTGCAGCAAAGCGTTGCGCGCGCGATCCGGACACCGAAGTTCCAGCAGATGTTTGATGCCGACGGCTCGGGTGCGCCGATAGGCAATACGCCGGCAGAAATGGCTGCAACCATCAGCGCTGCCGGCAAGCGCTTGCCGGCGATCATCAAGGCTTCGGGCATCAAGCCCGAGTAGGCGCGGTATCGATCTGTCCGATCAGGCCGGCAATTTCGGCTGGGTCGGCGCGCGCAATGCGGCAGGCGGTGTTGCGCGATTCGGACGGCGAGCCGCAGATCGGATCAAATTCCGGGCCATAGGCCATGCTCGAGCCGATGTTGAACAGCGGCACGCCGTGTTCCGGCCCGCTCAGTTCCGGGAACCACCAGCCCATGCCGGTCGCGACGATGTGCGATGGCACCTCGTCGCTGAGTTTCGCCTTGAGCAGCGCGCGTGGCGTTTTGTGCCGCGTTTGCACCCATACCCAGTCGTCGCGGCCGATGTTGAGCCGCGCCGCGGTGTCCGGATGGATGACCAGTTCGGGCGCGTTTTTCATGCGCCGCGCCCAGGCGTGGTTGTGAAAGCGCGAGTGGTGCAAGGCAAGGCTGCGTATGCCGGTCAGCAGTGTCAGGTCGAAGCCGGTGACGCCGGCGTAAGCGGGCGGCTGGTAGGCAGGCAGCGGGTCATGCCCGGCTTGCTGGCGCCGACTGGAGCTGAATTCAAATTTTTTGCTCGGCGTCTTGAAGCCGGTTTTTTTGTACTCTTCGTAGCCGTAGGGAATGGCGACATAGCCTTTATCGCGCAGCGTCTCCAGCGACACGCCGGTGTTGGCGAGCGCGTAGTCGAGGTAGGCGGCGGCATCCTGCCACGGCATCAGTTCGTAGTCGATCAGGCCGTGGCTGCGCAGCTTGTCGCGCAGCGCGATCGCAATCTCGAGGTCGTTTTTTGCCTCGCCCAGTGGCGCGAACACGCGTTGCGTCAGTTGCAGGCAGGGTTGGCTCTGACTTGAGAGCAGTTCTTCTTCTTCGAGCAGTGTGGTCTTGGGCAGGAAAAAATCTGCCAGTTCCGCAGTCGGCGTCATCTGGTCGGCTGCGACAACCAACAGGTCGAGTTTTTTCAGCGCGGCCACGGTGCGCTCCTGGTCGGGATAGGTGCAGACCAGGTTGGTGCCGCTGATCAGCATGGCGCGCACCGGGTAGGGCAGGCCGGTCTCTATGGCGTCGAACACCGCCGGGTTGTGGCAGGTGTGGGAATAGGTGTCGGCGCCCGTCCACAGCGGGAAGCGTTCGCCACCGAGGATTTTTTGGTCGAGTTCCAGCGGCAGCTGGAATTCCGCACCGCTGCTGAAATAGGCGAAACCGCCGCGATAGCCGGGTATTTGTTTCGCCGCGCGATTGCTGCCTGGCCGGTCGATGTTGCCGGTGAGCCCGAGCAGCGCCTGGAAGGCCATCGCGGTATCGACCCCGCCGGCATGCGCATCGATGCCGTGGCCCAGCACCATGCTGGCCGGGCCGCCCGTGGCGAATATCCGTGCCGCTTCGGCAATCGCCGTTGCCGGCACGCCGGTAATATCTGCCGCGCGCTCGGGCGGGTATTCGGCGGCGCGCGCACGCAGGGCTTCAGTGCCGCTGCACCACTGCTCGACAAAGTCGTGGTTGATCAGGTCTTCGCTGAACATCACATGCGCCAGCGACAGCGCCAGTGCGACATCGGTGCCTGTCTTGGGGGTGAGCCACAGGTCGGCAAGCCGCGCGATCTTGGTATTGCGCGGGTCGATGACGATCAGCTTGGCGCCGGCCGCCTTGGCTTCCTTGATGTGCTTCCATTCAATGACATCGGATTCGGACGGACTCTTGCCGACCACCAGGATGACGCGCGCGTGCGCCAGTTCGCCGCCGGGCGCGCCGCCAAACCCGGTAAGCACCGCCGCCGTGGCGCGACCGCCGTGGCACATGTCCTGGTTGATCATGTAATTGGGCGAGCCGAGGCAGCGCAGCAGCAAGCGCATTGCGGTGCCGCGGCTTTGCGTGAAGGTGGCCGAGGCGCCGGCGATGGCGGTGCCGCCGTGGCGGGCCTTGACTTCGCCGAGGCGCAACGCGATGCCCTCCAGCGCTTCGTCCCAACTGATGCGCTGCCATTTGCCTTCGCCGCGCGCCCCGACGCGGCGCAGCGGATGGGTGATGCGCATCGGACTGTTGCGGTTGGCGAGGGGCGCGTTGGCGCCCTTGACGCAGAACGCGCCCTGCGAAGCCGGGTGATCGGGGTTGCCGGTGATCTTGAGCACCGCATCGCCGTCCATGTGGATCAGCGAGCCGCACTGGACGAGGCATTCGGTGCAGGTGCTGGTGATGATGCGGATGCTCATGGGCGGGCCAAGGATGCGGATGCAATCATTCTACCCGTGGCGCCGCCGCGGGCGGTTGGGTGAGCGCGGTCAGCGAAAACGCCATCAGTCGCGGAATGGCGGGGGTGAGCACTACTCCCCCGAAATGGCTGAATTAGCGACTGCGGGAGTTGTCGATATTTCCAAGTCGAAACTGGCTCACATTTCGATAGAAACCAACCCTTGCACTAACCGCACCGCCTCAACCTTGAACTCCAGCGTGTAAGCCGCCCGCTTGCCTTTTTCTCTTGTCATTTCGCTTCTCCTTAACCATTTGTATTAGAGTTTTTAGTAATTCTCTGGCGGAGAGGGCGTCAGGCTAAGGGTGCAAGCAAAGCCGAGAAGCTTTAGGCACTTCTGAGCAGTAGCCAGCACCCTCCATCTGCTTTTATCGATTGATTAACCAGACGAACGATAAAGATCAGCGGGTGCATCGCATTGCTCCTACGCGGCGTGAGACGCCGACTTGCCATCCTTGAAGATCACGACCTTGATCGACGTTAGTTGAAAGCCATTGCACTCGTTGCGCACCTGGGGGCAATTGGACAGACCTACGATGAGGTCCCGCAGGGCGCGAAACTCGATGTGGTCGCCCGGCTTGCTGTTCGGCTTTACCGTGGACTGTGTGCCATCCGGGTCGAAGGTCTTGGCCATGAACAGGGACACGCAGCTGTCCAGTTCGATGTTGCGCCTGGAAAAACGGTAGTCCTGCATCGACGCAACTAGGTTGTCCATGCAGTTCGGCGTGCCGGGCACTCCGAAGCGGACGCGGTTGGTGCCTTCGCTGCAGAAGCCGCCGCCCCACCAATGCAGCCCCACGGTGTCTTTCTCGATGACGGCCAGCTCGTCGCAGTACTTCGAATACAGCACATCGCCCACGCCGATGTTCCACTTGTGCAGGATCGTTCGGGTGTTCGCGCACGAAAGCATGTTCGTCAGGTCCTGGGCGTCCCACAGAATCACATCGGGCACCTGGTTGCCTTCCTGGTCGATGAACCGGACAACCTGACCTGCCTTGACGGTCCTGGCTCTCATGTGGCCCCCGGGAGGAACATAGACTTCCTCGATCACCTCTCCGGGAACCTCTACAGGTTCCGCAATGATCTTGCGCTCGCGTTCCAGCATCTGACTGTTGATTGGATTTGGCACCTGTACTCCTCTTTCTGCACATTAATGGGAAGGCTATCGTCTAGTTTGCATCAGTCCCAAAAATGACGCAAGGCGCTTGGGGGTGGCCAACTGCCAATCACAGCGACAGGATCTTGGTTCACTTACTCACATCCACAATCAATGCTTCTCCGAGCCGAAGGAATAAATTCCACTGTCTTCGATAGATTGCATAGCTTCGCGTAACGCATCCTCATCAGATGCAAACAGATCATCCCAAACTGTAGATCCACCAGCCTCATCATCGATCGACAGTGACCATTCAGTATCTTCAAGGCGATAGATAAAAATTTCTACAGTAATGCCATCGCGGGTAACGTCCCGACACAACGGCGAATAGATTATTTTTTTATCCTCAATCAATCCCGATCTCCCTCCATTTTTCACGATCAGTTTCCCTCAGGGTTAAGCAGATGCTGCGGGAATATCGTTCCAGCAACTCCAATTAACAAATACTCCAAAAACTTTAACCCTACCGGGCCGAAGTCTTCCCATATTCCTATTTTCTTACTCGACCAAGCCGTTCACCAAAATCGAATACCCGCTGCTCTTTTTGTTGAGCGAATGCGGAGCCTGTAAGCAACAACCCGGCAAGTAGTGCAATCGTGAATTTCATCGTCATTCGTCAAGCTAGGCGGCGCACACGTCGCGCCTTGTGTTCGCATACTACCCTCGATTTTTATATACCCCCCCCCGGCTAGATGATTTGAAAAACGAAGGGGGGCCTTTTCTATATCGGGGTGGGTGGGGTCACTTTTGTAAAGCATTGGACAATGCTCTACCTGTCTTTGGAATTAAGCGAGACAAACAGTGATCCTACCTTCCGCGCAAAAGACCCGGCCTAAACGGTGGGTACGGTGGGGTTCTCAGGAAACAGCAGATCGTTCGTGCAGATCAAGCTGTAGAGACTGAGGCGGGACTCCTGAATACACAGCGGGGGGGTGGGGGGGACTGGCGGGATTTGGCTTGGGGTATGGCATGCAGTTCGGAGTGAACGATGCGGAGAGTGTCGCTGCGCTAAGCGCCATTGCCAACTAACAACTCAAAACGGGGGGAAACTCGCTGCGGGTACCAGTGCGGGTACCAGCTAAAACTTAGACGGAAAATAAGCAGCCAACATTCTGTTTGGATTAGAGTTTTTGGTAATTCTCTGGCGGAGAGGGCGTCAGGCTAAGGGTGCAAGCAAAGCCGAGAAGCTTTAGGCACTTCTGAGCAGTCGCCAGCACCCTCCATCTGCTTTTACCGATTGATTAAATTGGAGGTTTGCTAGCAACCGTCCATTTGCATTCTGACCGTCGGCTTCTCAGCTTTTACTATTCTTGCTGAGACCCCATTTCCTCTTCTCGCGAAAAAAATGAGGGAACAAATGATGGAACAGGAGCAAGCATGGCTACGCAACTTACCTACGCAAAGATAGCAAAACTCACCAAACCCGGACGTTACTTTGATGGCGGCTCCGGGCTTCATCTACTGATCAAAAAAACTGGCAGCAGATACTGGGTCTTCCGCTTCAAGTTTGACCAGAAACGGCAAGATAAGGGGTTTGGCGTATTCCCCCGCGTCACTCTCGCAGACGCACGTAAAGCAGCGCGGGAGGCCCGTGTGTTGTTAGATGACGGCGTCAGTCCCCTCGCGGCGAGAGAAGCCGCAAAAGTAGCACCACGCCCAGCAAAGCCGAAAACCACAACGTTTCAACAGTTCGCCCTAGACTTTGTCGACGCAAAGCGCCCAGAGTGGCGCAACCAGAAGCACGGTGACCAGTGGGTTTTTACGCTTAAAGAATATGCATTTCCCGTGATTGGCGGTAAGGCGTTAGACAAGATTGAAACAGAAGACATCCTCAAAATACTTCAGCCAATCTGGACAGTAACGACAGAAACCGCATCACGCCTTCGTGGTCGGATTGAAAGAATTCTGTCTGCCGCGACAACCAGAAAGCTGAGAAGCGGCGTCAATCCGGCTCTTTGGCGTGGACATCTTGACACCCTACTCCCGCAGCCCCAAAAGGTCAGGCGGGTTAAGCATCACCCAGCACTAGCCTATTCTGAGATTCCCTCGTTTATAGAAAAGCTCCAAGGGCGTGATGCCACAACCGCACTAGCGCTAGAATTTACGATATTGACCGCAGCCCGTACCGGTGAGGTGACCGGAGCTAAACGTAGCGAAATCGTCGATACCGTCTGGACCGTACCAGCCGAACGGATGAAAGCAGGACGCGCCCACCGAGTGCCGTTGACTGATCGTGCGCTGGCAATCCTTGAAAAAGCAAAATCTCAAGATCCAGAGAGCGATTACCTTTTTTCGCGTAACGGAAAGCCACTCAGCAATATGGCGATGCTGACGTTGCTAAAAAGAATGAAATACGGCGCCATTACGGTGCATGGATTTCGGTCTAGCTTCAGGGATTGGGCAGCAGAACGGGCTAGACTCAAACTGCTGAACTCCCCGAGCTACGATCCTGTTCGCGCTGATTTTGACCGCCAAGAGGCTAGGTTAATGAACCGTCGTGCAACGGCACTCCTGACCCCCTCTGAGCCTCTACGTACCGCGCTAGGGGGCGAGATCATCCCGCCCGATGGGTTAGGGCTTGCCGGACTCGAAACAGCCCTCAAAAGCCCCGATATGCTGTCCGTAGAGGCGACCATCCAACGGACTGCCTTAGCGGATCGGGCAGGCGTATTTGAACTAGCGATTGAGGCGGCAGAGAGTGCTAAGGCGAAGGGAGCTATTCAGCAGATGCTTTGTCATCAGTTAGCCGCCGCGCATAAGCACGCCTTGAGGCTACTAGGCGAGTCTGAGGCGGAGAAGGACATCGCACACAAGTGCCGCCTAGTGGGAACGGCTTCGAGGCTGATGGAGAGCTACGCCAAGGGCGCTCAAGCGCTCGAGCGTCTCCAGACTGGTTCGAGCCAAGTGGTGACCGTACAGCACGTCCAGATCAACGGGGGGCAGACGGTGATCTCGAGGGGGGGCTAATGGCAATTCCACCTAAAGCGAAGAGGGGGAGGCCAATCGTCCACGGCAGGGAGACGAAAATGGCTCGGGCGCAACGACGGGAGGTCAGAGCCTTGATCCGGATGCTGAACCAGCTTATCGCAACCGAAGCGTAACCGAATCGGTTTTGGTACCTGTTAGCCTAAGACGCATCGTTAATTGTCTCTGGCAACACGGAAACCGACGCTGAAGATCCGGTACGCAGTAGAGTCCCCGATGCGGACAGCGGCACGCAAGCCCTCCGGACCGTAGCTCACGGAACCGCCGCGCACCACGCGCAGGAGACAATAACCTGAAGTCCAAGCTCGGCCATCCGTTGGCGCACCGTTGTAGCTACCTTGCAAGCAGTCTTCCGTCCACTCCCAGACATTGCCGCTCATATCATGCAGCCCCCACGCGTTTGGCTGCTTCTCGCCCACTGGATGGGACGTCTGGCCTGAGTTCTCACTAAGCCAAGCGTAGCGCCCCAATTCCCGCGCATCATCACCAAATGAGTAAGAAGTCTGGCTACCGGCACGGGCTGCGTATTCCCACTCTGCCTCCGAGGGCAAACGATATTGCTTACCCGTCTTCTCGCTCAGCTTCTTAACAAACACCTGAGCATCATCCCAAGACACCTGTTCTACAGGCAGCGTACGCCCCGTGAATTTACTCGGCAGATTTCCCATCATGGCAAACCACTGTTCCTGTGTCACTTCAAACTTTCCTAAAGAGAATGCCTTGATCGACACCGCGTGTTGCGGCATCTCGTCTGCCGAGGGTGGAGAACTAGCGAACGGATCAGCCTTAGAAGTCAGCATTCTAAATGTTGAGACATCTTCTTGTAATGAGCGTTTTCACTGTGTCATTTCGAATGCGCATTAGAACCATGGCTCGCATGTGGATCATGCTTCCCGCCATCAACCTTCACCATACCTTCAAATAGCGCAAATTTTTTAACTTGCTCAGATGGTATGTTTTTTTCTGCAGTCAATATTTTGGCTGCCAAGCGCTTTGCTGAAGCGCTTGACATACCAGTCATGGTAAGTGCATTAGCCTGTGTCAACCCATCTCCTCCGCACACTTGGATTGACCACTTATTTTTCTCTCTTTTTAACAAAGCGCGACCACCCCGTTGATCCTGAATCCAGCCTGCAACGGCATAGTCACCTTCAACTGAAATTGGTGAAACCTTCAACGGTGCATCAGGCTTTTCAAACAATGCCTTCATCACATGCTCAATGGATTGAGCATCCGTCATAGCATGAGTTGCCGAGTGATTCGCAGATTTAACTTCTTGTGCAAACAAGTGCACACAAGGAAGTGTAAACATCGAAACCAGCAACACAGTTGAGAGTGAATTCTTTTTCATAAGGGTCGACTTTCAGTTAGAAGCTTGCTGTTACGCCAACTCGGAAATTACGACCGGGCATAGGGTAGCCCGCGTTGTATTGATAGTTGGCATCAAAAAGATTATTGACTGCTGCATAGATCTCACCTTTTTTGCCAAGGCTAGCCATCGGGTAAGCAATTCGTGCATTTGCAACAGTCAATGACGCAACTTCATTGGGTGAGAAAGTGCCGCGATCCTGAGTCAGAGAAT
>CAMDDU010000025.1:0-57756 GCA_945892985.1 Bordetella parapertussis | reverse complement strand
TCTGCCCGCCAGAGAGGCCCACTCCGTGTTCCCCGATGCACGTCTGGTAACCCTCAGGCAGCCTCTCGATGAAATCGTGGATTTCAGCGAGACGGCAGGCGCGCACCATGTCATTCATCACAGCCAGCGAATTTGCCGCCGCGAGATTTTCGTGAAGAGTGCCCGAAAACAGCCGCGTATCTTGAAGAACGACGCCAAAATGGGCTCGTAGTTCACTCACCGGCATACCTCTTGTGTCACAGCCATTTACGAGAATACGTCCGTCGGTCGGCATGTAGGTCCCCAACAGCAGTCGCGCCAGCGTACTCTTGCCGCATCCAGATGGCCCCATCAGGGCCACGCATTCACCAGCTTCGAGCCGAAAATTAAAATCGCGATACAAATACGGGAGATTTTCGGCGTGGCGAAAACTCACCGCAGAAAATTCGATCACCGTCTTTGCAGACGAAGGCCTGTTGGGCACCAGTGTGTCCGGCTCCGCAGGCGTGTTCATCACATCTCCGAGTCGCTGAACCGCGATAGCGGTGTGCTGGAATTCCTGCCAGAGTCCCGCCATGCGCAAAAGCGGCTGGGATAGCCTGCTCGAGAACATCTGGAACGCCACAAGCATCCCGATGGTGAACCCCTCGCCCTGCATGACCATCCACGCCCCCGCGATGAGGACGGTTAAGGTCATCATCTGCTCGATCAAGGCCGCCAAGACCCCGTAGGTCCCCGAAAGCTGGCGCGCATCAAAGCTTGCGGCTAGATAACTCGCTAGGAGGTCGTGGTAGCGGGACTTTAATCGCGGTTCCATCTGCAGGGATTTGACCGTTTCCATGCCCGTCAGATACTCCGTAACAAACGCCTGGTTGCGCGAGCCGGATAAAAACTGCCGGTTCAGCCTGGTGCGAATGGCTGGCACCACGCTCAAACTGAGCATTATCAGCGCCGTGAGGCCTCCGAGCACCAAAAGCGCGAGCAACCAGCTGTACCAAAACATAATGGCGACAAATAGAAGCATGAAAGGCAGATCAAGCAACAGGGCGACTGCCGCCCCGCTAACGAACTCACGGATCGTTTCCACGCCTTGCAGGCGCGCAAGCACTGTACCTGCTGGACGTAAGTCAAAATACCGTACGGGCAGCGCAAGCAGGTGTTCGAATACTCGTGCGCCCAGCACCGCATCCACCCGATTGCCGGTGTGCAGCACCAGATACTGCCGTATCCATGACATTCCCGCAGAGAAGAGCATCAGCGCGAACAGCGCAATCGCAACGATGTACAGTGTGCTCAAGGTCTGGTGAACCACGACCTTGTCGATGATCACCTGCGAAAAAAGTGGCATTGCGAGTGCGGCCAATTGTATTGCCAGGGAGGCAAGCAGAACGTCACGCCAAATGCGGCGGTATCTCAGCAGCTCCGGAACAAACCATGACCAACCAAATGTCGGAAATGTCGGCTGTGATTGATCCATACTCTCAGCCTGCGGCAGCCCCAGCCTAGCGAAGCGGATGATCGCGCCCGCAAAAGTCTCCCGCAAACCGGCCCAATGCATGTATATGGGCACTTGCGTTGTAGGTCCCGCATGCAAGAGCCTCACACCTTCGGCATCGGACTCTGTCACTTGCGCCACCGCATAAACCGAACCGCTGCCTTCCGCCACGCCATTGAGGAGAACGAAACAGGGAGGGCTCGGGGAAGTCAGTGCGTCGGACTGAACCTCAGAGACAGTGGCGCGCATTCCCAGATCGGTCGCGGCGAGCAGAAGTGTTGCGAGGGAGTGTGGTGGCGGAAAACGGCGTCGGACTCGATCAAGGTCGAAAGGGATACCTTCGAGCCCGCATGCGCGGCCCAAGCACCAGTAAAAATCACCGGGTAGCAGTATTTGCATCACCTGCACGCATGACCTCCCGACCGCGCGTGGTTTAAAGCTACGAACTAAGCGATCAAAATACTACACTCGCCGTCAGGCTTGCTAGTAGGACAGAAGACCTAGGACAAAAGTAGAGCTTGACCCCGGCTAGCCCCCTGCGCCGAGAACATTTACGCCGACAATCCGGATGTAGCTTAGCCAAGCCCTGCGGTCTTGAACGGCACAGTTTGTGGCTGTGGCATTCGCTGCACCGTCGCCTGCAGGCGTTGGTATTCAGCCATCACCTTCCGCGCGTACTGGCTGGAAGAATCGTCAAGGGCGCCTGCGTAATACTGCAAGGCCGACTCGACGCTGCCCGTTCGCCGAATGTACTCTTTCAAGATACGCGCGCCCACCGTGATATTCGTCATCGGATCGAGCACGGCCTCCTCGCCGCCATGCGCTTCAAGCTTGTCCTGGTGATATTTTGGGATGACTTGCATCAATCCCTTCGCCCCGACCACACTTTCCGCGATCGGGTTAAAGCGTGACTCGATTGCCATCACCGCAAGTATCAGCAGCGGGTCGACCCCGGTCTTGCCACCAACATCATGGGCGGCGCCGACCAGCTGCTCCGTTGCGTCAATAGACACCTTGTACTTGCGGGAGAGGTAGGTGGCCACTGCCTTCTGGCGTGGATTGCTCGCCTCATCGGACGGCTCAAACAAAGAGATGGTGTCGTAGCGAATGGTGCCAAATGTAGGAGCGCCATTGCGCATTTTGGCATCTGGGAGCAACAAAGCCCCACCTTGACTGATGATAACCAACAGAGAGACCAACCCAAACAACGCCAAGCCGTTATGCAAAGTGGCGACTATCGCGCTATTTGCCGATTTGGCCAACCGCTTTAATGTGGCTTTATCCATGATACTCACCTCCACACTACTGACCGCAACTACGAGCGGGCATTAATCTGTTTAAAATCAAGTCACAAGCGTATCTAGTCAGGGTTAAACCCGGCTAAGAAACCGCTATTTCCTGATTATTGGTTCCAGCCTGTTAGCGTAACGCTGCCGGATCGGTGCTGCTCAGGTTGCTGGGTGAGGCCTTCCGTGGGCATCCGATTCCGCAACACATCAAGGCAAGCAAATTAGATATAATCTAAAGAAAGGCTATTATAATGAAATAGTTAGCCTAAGTCAAGTTAGCCAAATCTGCATCGCACATCAAATTGCTGCTTTGCAACAAGAACTTACAAAGCTCTTACCGCAGGATAAAAATCCCGGCTAGACCCGCCAAGCACCTGATAAACTAATGGCGTTCGGTAGGCCAGCCGGGCAATCACCCTTGTAGTACGACGAATGTCTGCGGATCAGCCGGTGCCGAAACATCGGCTGTCCGCAGTTCATTCGCATCCCGCTTAAGGCCGGGAGCCGGTAGGAAACGGCCATGCTGCAGCTGGATTCAGGGCTGTCTTCGCCCCTGGCGTTGCCGCGGTGGACGGTACTATGGAAGCCACCGTCCGAACCATCGGCGCCGCCGGCTTTGCAGCTGGCTTTTTTACCGGCTTTTTCGCCGCTATCTTTTTTTTCTTAGCAGGCTTTTTAGCTGCCTTTTTTTTAGCGGGCTTTTTCTTTACCGCTTTTTTTTTGGCTGGTTTCTTTTTACTAGCCTTTTTTTTTGCGGGCTTTTTCTTAGCAGGCTTTTTCGCAGCCTTTTTCTTTGCAGCTTTTTTGGCTGGCTTCTTCTTAGCAGCAACTTTCTTCGCGGGTTTTTTCTTGGTAGCCATAGTAAACCTCCATATCAAAGTTAAAAGAACAACACAAATAAGCCCGTCCGAACCGGCCCGGACTATCCAACAGCCGGGCAAAACCCGGATATGCTGAATTCTTTGCTGCCACTACTGCCCAAAAGATCCTGGTAAAGCGTGTCCTGATCGAGCTCAATCCCCGATTTCCAGACCACCGTAGCCACCTTCGGGTCCACGCTTGCCTGACAAAACTGCTCAATGTCCCGCCATCCATTGAAGGCGGCTATCTCAAGCAAGTTACCCAGATAAACGCTTCCCTCCAGTCCATCCTCGAAACGCAGCCAGAGCCTGTAATCCCTGGAGGCTTTGCAATCAGTGATTCTGTGCATTACTCCTCCGATCATCGCCTGATACGCGCCGTGTACGGACTAGTCCCAACTGAGTGCGCCTCCCGTTTGGTACTCGATTACCCGCGTCTCGAAGAAGTTACGCTCCTTCTTCAGATCGATCATTTCGCTCATCCAGGGGAACGGATTATTGGCCCCGGGATATAGCTGGTCGATGCCGATCTGCTGACAGCGGCGGTTAGCGATGTAGCGCAAATATTCCTTGAACATTGGTGCGTTGAGCCCAAGAACGCCGCGGGGCATGGTGTCCTCGGCGTAGCGATACTCAAGCTCCACGGCTTTTTGCATGATTCCCTGAATCTCTTCCCGGAACTGTGCGGTCCAGAGATGCGGGTTTTCCATTTTGATCTGGTTGATGAGGTCGATGCCGAAGTTGCAATGCATCGATTCATCTCGCAGAATGTATTGGTATTGTTCTGCAGCGCCCGTCATTTTATTCTGGCGCCCCATGGCAAGAATCTGCGTGAAGCCGACGTAGAAGAACAGACCCTCCATGATGCAAGCAAACACAATCATGCTCTTGAGCAGTTTCTGATCGGCCTCAGGCGTTCCCGTCTTAAATGCAGGATCTGTCAGCACATCGATGAACGGGATGAGGAACTCGTCCTTCTCACGAATGCTTGTTATCTCATGATATGCATTGAATATCTCGCCCTCGTCAAGCCCCAGACTCTCAACGATGTACTGATAAGCGTGCGTATGAATGGCCTCTTCGAAGGCCTGACGCAACAAGTACTGCCGGCACTCCGGCGCCGTAATATGGCGATAGGTACCAAGAACAATGTTATTGGCAGCCAAAGAATCGGCTGTCACAAAAAACCCCAGGTTGCGCTTGATGATGCGGCGCTCGTCCTCCGTCAGCGCATTGGGATCTTTCCAAGTCGCTATATCGCGACTCATGTTGATTTCCTGCGGCATCCAATGGTTGGCGCAGGCCGAGAGGTATTTGTCCCATGCCCACTTGTATTTGAATGGCACCAACTGATTGACATCAGTGCTTCCGTTAATCACCCGCTTGTCCTCGGCACGGATTCGACGCGCCTCATTCACGCGCGCCTTTTCCTCTTTGGCCTCGTCAGCCGGCGCCGGGGAACCCGGCATGAACCCGGCAGAATGCTGCATACCGAGCGCTGCCATAGGCTGCAGACCTGGCATGGATTTAACATCATCATCAAAACTAAGCATTGTCGAATCCTCCGTGTCTTGTTGCATTGCCCGGGCACATGCCTGCAATCAGGGGCTGCATCACTGGCAAGCCTCGCATTCCGGGTCGTCGATAGCGCAGAATTTGACTGCCGCCTCCGCAGCGGCAGCGGCCATCGCATCGTTAACCCCTCCCTCCGGCACTGCATTCAACTGCCCCGCCTTTACCGTGGACTTCTCGGCATGCGTCGCGCCCATGGAGCGAAGGTAGTAAGTGGTTTTCAGCCCACGCTGCCACGCCAGCTTGTAGGTGTCGTCCAGCTTTTTGCCAGAGGGTGCGCCAATGTACAGGTTGAGCGATTGCGCCTGATCAATCCACTTCTGACGACGCCCCGCCGCCTCGACCAGCCAGGACGGATCGACCTCAAAGGCCGTCGCATACAGACGACGCATTTCGGACGGCGCGCGATCGATCTTAGCCAGGTTGCCGTCAAAATACTTGAGGTCGGCAATCATTACCTCGTCCCATAATCCAAGCTTCTTGAGATCCGCCACCAGATATTCGTTGACGACCGTAAATTCACCAGACAGGTTGGATTTTACGTACAGGTTCTGGTAAGTCGGCTCGATTGAAGCTGAAACTCCGATAATGTTTGAGATCGTCGCCGTCGGTGCAATCGCAAGGCAATTGGAGTTGCGCATTCCATGGCGCTTCACACGCTCGCGCAACGCCTTCCAGTCCATGGTTTCGGACATGTCGATATCAACGTAGCCGCCACGCTCGTCGCGCAGCAGATTGAGCGAATCCTGCGGGAGAATACCGCGATCCCACAACGATCCCTTGTAGGATGCGTAACGACCGCGCTCCTCGGCAATTTCTGTCGAAGCCCAATAGGCGTAATAAGCAACCGACTCCATCGACTGATCGGCGAACTGAACCGCCTCGTCCGAAGCGTAGGGAATGCGCAGCGCGTGCAGACAATCCTGAAAGCCCATTATGCCCATTCCCACCGGGCGGTGGCGCAGATTGGAGTTGCGCGCCTTTTCGACCGCGTAGTAGTTGATGTCAATGACATTGTCGAGCATGCGCATAGCCGTTGAGACGGTTTTCTTCAACTTGACCTGGTCGAGCTTCCCGTCCTTAAGATGAGCCACCATATTCACCGAACCGAGGTTGCAAACTGCAATTTCATTCTCGTTGGTATTGAGGGTGATTTCGGTGCACAGATTGGAACTGTGGACGACACCGATATGCTGCTGTGGCGAACGAATGTTGCAGGGATCCTTGAACGTGACCCACGGATGCCCCGTCTCAAACAACATTGACAGCATCTTGCGCCAAAGCTGTACCGCAGGCACCTTCTTAAACAGCTTCACCTCACCCTTGGCAACCTTGTCCTCGTAACCAAGGTAGGACTTTTCAAAAGCCTTGCCATAGGTTTCGTGCAAGTCGGGGGCATCGGAAGGCGAAAACAGCGTCCACTCCTGATTCTCCATGACCCGCTTCATGAACAAATCTGGAATCCAGTTCGCCGTGTTCATGTCGTGCGTGCGCCGCCGGTCATCGCCGGTATTTTTGCGCAGCTCGAGAAATTCCTCGATATCCAGATGCCAGGTCTCCAGATATGAGCACACAGCGCCCTTGCGCTTTCCGCCCTGGTTTACCGCCACGGCGGTGTCATTCACAACCTTGAGGAAGGGCACCACACCTTGGCTTTTGCCGTTGGTTCCTTTTATGTGGCTCCCAAGCGCGCGCACAGGCGTCCAGTCGTTGCCCAACCCGCCCGCGTACTTGGCGAGAAGGGCGTTCTCTTTGATTGCTTCGTAGATGCCATCAAGGTCATCCGACACAGTCGTCAGGTAACAGGACGAAAGCTGCGACCGGTTGGTGCCCGAATTGAACAGCGTCGGCGTCGAGGACATGAAGTCAAATGACGACAGCACGTTATAGAACTCGATGGCACGAGCCTCGCGGTCAATCTCACTCAGCGCAAGCCCCATCGCGACGCGCATGAAAAACACCTGCGGCAACTCAATCCGGACATCACTGATATGCAGGAAATAGCGGTCATAAAGGGTCTGCAACCCGAGATACCCGAACTGCAAGTCCCGGCTCGCGTCAAGCGCCTTGCCCAACTTCTTCAAATCAAAGGAGGCAAGCTTCGGATCAAGCAACTCGGCCTTGACTCCGCGCTTGATAAATTGCGGGAAATACTCGGCGTAGCGCTTTTTCATCTCCGCCTGAGAAACATCCTCACCAAGCACTTCGTGACGGATGGTATTCAACAACAACCTTGAGGTAACGTAGCTATAAGCTGGATCTTTTTCAATCAAGGCCCGCGCCGACAAGACCGATGACTTGCGAACCTCATCCATTGGCACGCCGTCGTACAGGTTTTTCAGCGTTTCCTGCAAGATGTGACCGGCATCGACCGCTGAGCCCAGCCCGTCACAGGCTGACTGCACGAGATCTGTGAGGCGAGCCATGTCCAGCGGCAGTTTCTGGCCATGCTCCAGCACATTGATTTGCGATTCTGGAACAGACTTATGCTGCAACTTTTCCTGAGCACGCGCCTTGGATCGCTGCTCGCGATAGAGCACGTACGCACGGGCGACCTCGTGCTCACCCGACCGCATCAGGGACAACTCAACCTGATCTTGGATGTCTTCAATATGAAAAGTGCCACCTACGGGCTGGCGACGCACCAAGGCGCTGACCACGCCCTCGGTCATGGTAACAACCAACTCGCGCACGCGCGCGGATGCCGCACCCTGACCACCATTTACGGCGAGAAACGCTTTGGTCACCGCAACCGAAATTTTTCCTGGTTCAAACCCAACCACAGCGCCATTGCGCCGAATGACTTTGTACTGCGAGAACGGGGACTGCAGACTTGAAGAACCTTCTGGGAGACTCGTACCCAAGGCAGGAGTAGGTGTTGCGACATCAGCGGCAATTTGCATACGCGGTCTCCTCTATTTCTAGCGCTTGCGACTCATTAATAGCTGGGGACCAGCACCGCAGATCACTCGACAGCCCCGTCGCTTACCGACCATTTGCTGGCGCCACATTCCCCTCGAACCACAATATATAGTATCTGCTTAGGACCTTGCAACTAATTCTAGTGATCGAATTATGAATACGCAAGGTTTTTTGTGGATAGCCTGTGGACAGGCTGTGCACGCGCAGGGGACAGATTCACCCCAACGGGACAACCGCAATGCGGCATCAACAACATTTTCCTGCGATGCTTTGGCCTAAACTCCAAGCATGGCGCGGTAGCGGGCCCAGTCGAACGCCGGCCCCGGATCGGTCTTGCGACCGGGGGCAATATCGGAATGGCCCACCAACTCCGCAATCGGGTAGCGCGCCCGAAGCGCCCGCGTCAGCACAACCAGAATGTCGTACTGCGAATCGGTGTAGGACAGATCGTCGCTCCCCTCCAGTTCGACGCCCACCGAAAAATCGTTGCATCTATCCCTGCCCCGCCAGTTCGACAGTCCGGCGTGCCAGGCCCGCTCGTTGCAGGACACAAATTGAAACAACGCGCCATCCCGGCAGACAAGAAAATGGGCGGATACCCTGACATCGCGCAAGTGTGCGAAATAATAGGGATGCGCGGCGATATCCAGGGAATTGGTAAAAAGCCTCACCACTCCATCTCCACCGAACTCCCCGGGCGGAAGACTGATGTTGTGGACGACCAGAAGGCTGATGGGCTCACAATCGGGCCGAGCGTCGAAATTGGGAGAACCGATCCAGATTGCGTGGCTAGCGCGCCCGTCTTCACCTACGTCCATCTTAGGCGAGTGGGTCGCGCCGGATCCTGATAGCACACTAATGTATGCCAAGGCGCTCCATCCGGTAGCGCAGCGCGCGAAAAGTTATCCCCAGTATCTTGGCCGCCGCCGTACGGTTAAAACGGGTTCTACCCAAAGCCTCAAGAATTGCCTCCCGCTCGAGCCGGTCAAGATAATCCTGCAAGGGCCATTTTGCATCCGGCCCGGGCGGTTCGGCCGAGGGCGCAACATCGGCAAGCTGCAGATCATCGACTTCGATTTGCGCCGAAGCCGCCAATGCCACAGCCCTCTCCAGGACATTCTCCAATTCACGTGCATTGCCGGGGAAGCCGTATCCGCTCAGTGCGTCTTCCGCCGACTGGCTCAATTGATGCGGCTGCTTACCGTCTTGCTCAGCCAAGCGACCAAGGATGGCCGCTGCGAGGACCGGAATATCTTCACGGCACTCACGCAACGGCGGCATATGCAATCCGATAACATTAAGCCTGTAATACAGATCTTGACGGAACTTGCCGGCCTCCACGCAGGCGGCGAGATTTTGGTGCGTGGCACAAATCACCCGAACATCAACGGCGTCCTCTCCTGTGGCACCCACCTTGCGGGCGCGTTTCTCCTGGATCGCGCGCAAAAGCTTTACCTGCATCGCGAGCGGCAAATCAGCCACCTCGTCCAGAAAAAGGGTCCCGCCATTGGCGGCCTGGAAGAAACCATCTCTGTCAGCCTCCGCTCCGGTAAAGGCGCCCTTTTTATAACCGAAGAATTCGCTCTCCATCAAATTCTCCGGGATGGCGCCGCAATTTACCGGGACAAAGGGCCTCTCCCGCCGCGCTCCGTTTTCGTGAATAAGCCTTGCCGCGAGCTCTTTACCACTGCCCGATTCGCCAGAGATATAAACCGGGGCTTGGCTGCGGGACAACTTGTCTATAATCACCCGCACCTTAACGATCGGGGCACTGCATCCGAGCAGACTCCGTCCCGACGACGACTGCGCCCCCCCCTTTTGCGCCAAGGGCAGCGCAAGCGCCGATTTGATCAGGCTACGCAACTGCTCGAGTGATATCGGCTTGGAGAGGTAATCAAACGCGCCAGCCTTCAACGCCTCAACCGCGCTTTCCATGCTGCCATGCGCTGTGATCACCGCAACGGGCGTATCGGCACTACTCGTCGCGATTTGCCGTACAAGCTCAATCCCCGAGCCGTCAGGCAAACGCATGTCGGTGAGGCATAAGTCATAGGTGTGGAGCGCAAGGAGTCGCCTCGCTTCTGCCACCGACCCGGCGCTATCCACGCCCAGGCCCATACGAATCAAGGTCAGCTCCAGCAACTCACGTATGTCCGCTTCGTCGTCAACGACGAGCACTGTCGTCGACGTGCCGGAACTGCGCCGCTCTGAGTTTTTTACTGTCGATGTGACTGCCATTGAATCCTGAAATTCGCCCCCGCGCCACGGTCGATGTAGTCTAGCGTGGCACGATTCGCTGCGCACAACTCGCGCGCGATGTACAAGCCCAAGCCCGTACCACCGCTGTACGTTGTGAAAAAAGGTTCGAAAAGTTGCGCCTGCAACTCAGGGGAAACCGCCTCACCATCGTCAACAACGTTTAATTCTACCCGATTCGATAGCCGGGAAACCTGCAGCCTGACGCTGCCGCGCTCTTTTCGCGAATGACGATTGGCGTTCCGCAGGAGATTCCAGACCACCTGATGCAGGTGAACACGATCCATCTCGATGGTTACATCCTCGGCCACATCGAGCGCAAATCGGTCTCTCGCTATGCCCTCATGGATCACAAAGTCGGCGACAAACGCCTCAAGGAACAGCTTGAGTCGCAACCGCTCCGGCTGCACCCGGTCGCGCCTCGACAACTCGAGGATATCCCTTACCATGCGATCGAGACGCTGAGCATTATCGCGAATGATTCTGCTCAGCCGCTCCCGACCATCAGCACCGAATTCTTCCTGCAACAGATCACTTGCGTGAGTAATCGCAGACAGCGGGTTGCGTATTTCGTGGGCGATATTCGCCGTGAGCCTCCCGAGTGCGGCAAGCTTTAGTTGCTGCGCCTGCTCCTGCATCCTCGACATATCTTCAAGGAAGATCAACGTAAAACTGCCCCCCTCGATGCCAGCCTCGACAAACCGCGCCCGCACCACTTTGCCATTCCCAACCGGACGAACGGTGATGCTTGACGCACCTCCACGACGCCACTGCTGCAAATGATCCGCCAATTCACGTGAATAATCATCTATTTGAGCCAATTCGACCGCTGCCCCGCCGAAAAGGACTGTAACCTGCGGATTGCATTGGCGCACCAATCCATTGCTGTCGACTACCAGCACGCCGTCCTGGACGTCCTGAATCACAAGCTGGTTGATGCGCAGTTGATCAGCCAGATCCATGCCACGCTGGCGCGCGAGCCTCTCATTGGTAATCACCCGCCGGGCCAGTTGGTTAGTGATTAGCGCTGTTGCAAAATAGCCGATCGACAGCAGACCGGGCTGCACAAAGCCGGCCGTATTCTGGTCATAAACCAAAACCCAGAAACCTTGTTCGATGAGCACGGCGATCGAGGCCACGGCGGCATAGAACAACATTAACCTGCGCCTGCTGACCAAAGCAGCCGCAGCCAAGGATATCAACAGCATGACACCCAGACCACTGCGCATGCCGCTGGAGGCATTCATGAGCAGCACGGTGGCCGCGATATCGGTTATTACATGCAACGAAAGTTGCAGGTCGAAGTAGCGCCTGTATCGGCGCAGCAACATCTGATACACGACAGCCAGAACAAGATAACCGATGCTGACGTATGTGAAACGAGGCAAGGAATAGGTGCCAAAGCTCAGCATGTCATCGTAGACAAGCACAGCCAGCAGGAACATTGCCGCCACGACAAGCCGATAAATATTGAAATAGCCGAGCGATACCCAGAACGAATCCGGCCTGCGCTCATCGCGATGCCGCCACTCAGCCGGGCGCATCGTAGCCGTGATCAGCGCCGGCCAAGCCGTCGGTGTGCCTCGCCACAAAAATGGACACCGCCGTCCTCGAGTGCCTCACCTTGTGGCAGGTTCACGCCGCAGTGGGAACAGGCAACCATGCGTTCGCCAGCCTGCGGTTCGTCCTCGTGAGTTTTTTTTGCGGCCGATTTGCGGCCGATCCCCTTCACCAGGAGATACAGCACGAAGACCGAAAAAAGAAGAAGAAGCAGTTTGCTCAACTTGGGGAACTCCAGCCGATGACTCTGCGCACGGCCCGCAAATTATAGCGAATGAGCACGCCGGCCAAACTCACAAAAAGATACAAACATGCCTGGTCGGGGTGAGAGGATTCGAACCTCCGACTCCTGCGTCCCGAACGCAGTACTCTACCAGGCTGAGCTACACCCCGAGGAAATGCAACAAACAAGAAACTACAGGCGCGCCAACCGATGAACAGATGGCCCGCAAGGCGGGAATGCGTTGGATCAGTGATCACGATCCGCCGCGAAGGACGCCAATTCTACCAAAGAATCTTTGTAAGCTGAACCAAGAAGTGCATCAATCGCGGCGCAAGCCCGCTGCGCCTCGACCCGAGCTTGGTTGCGTGAATATTCGAGCGCTCCGGTCGAGTGTATTGCCGCCAGCACTTCGTCGAACGAATCACGTCCGCCCTTTTCGATTGCGTCCCGCACGGCCAGCGCCTGCGCTGCGGAACCTTTGCGCATCACATAAATAAGTGGAAGCGTAGGCTTGCCTTCATTCAGGTCGTCACCCAAGTTCTTTCCTGTTTGCTCAAGATCACCGGAGTAGTCGAGTACATCATCGAGCAACTGGAATGCAGTGCCAAGATGGGTTCCATATGCAGCCAAGCCAGCCTCAATCTGAGGCGAGGCGCGCCCGACTATCGCGCCAAGTCGCGCCGCAGCCTCAAACAACTTTGACGTCTTTCTGCGCACCACCTCCAGATAGCGCGCCTCGTCAAGATCCGCATCATGGACATTGAGCAACTGCATTACCTCGCCTTCGGCGATCGTATTGGTTGCATCGGCCAGCACTTCAAGCACGCGCACGTTGCCCAGACCGACCATCATCTGGAAGGAGCGGGAATAAAGAAAATCACCGACAAGGACGCTGGCAGGATTGCCAAAGCGGGCATTGGCCGTATCCCGACCGCGGCGCAACTCGGACTCATCGACCACATCATCGTGCAGCAATGTTGCCGTATGGATAAACTCGATCACGGCGGCCAGTTCGTGATGATCCTGCCCACGATAACCGAGGCTGCCTGCGGCAAGCAGCACCAGAGCAGGCCGCAGCCGCTTACCACCGCCAGCAATGATGTACTCTGCAACCTGCCCGATTAGCACCACATCTGACTCGAGACGGCGGCGAATTAACATATCCACCGCCCGCATATCGGGATCTATGAGCTCCCTGAGCGGATTGAGTGCGGCGCTAACACCTTGAGTAGACAGCATGAAATTGCCAAAATTGAAAGATTTTCGAGCCCACTTAGCATAGCACACAGGTCTTTGACTTGATCATAGAAGTTACTGTATGATATTTGGTTTCTTGCAATATAGTTTGGAGAAGCGCATGTATGCGGTCGTCAAGACTGGTGGCAAACAGTATCGCGTTGCTGCTGGTGAAAAATTCAAGGTAGAGAAACTGACGGCGGAAGTCGGCAGCGAGGTGGTGCTTGACCAAGTTCTGATGGTCGGCGAAGGCGACGACGTAAAAGTTGGCGCTCCGCTGCTCATAGGCGCCGCTGTCAAGGCGACCGTGGTATCTCATGGTCTCGGCGACAAGGTGAAAATTTTCAAGATGCGCCGTCGCAAACACTACCAAAAGCACCAAGGCCACCGTCAGGCCTATACCGAGTTGCAAATCACCGGGATTTCAGCCTAAGCCTGCACGGCATCGGCTCAAGGAGAGAACCTCATGGCACACAAAAAAGCAGGTGGCAGTTCCCGTAACGGCCGCGACTCGCAGTCAAAGCGCCTCGGCGTCAAGCGCTACGGCGGCCAAGCCGTAAACGCCGGTGAAATTATCGTTCGTCAGCGCGGCACCCGAATTCATCCCGGCGATAATGTCGGCATGGGCAAGGACCACACGCTGTTCGCAAAAATCGCGGGCAAAGTTGCATTCGGCGTAAAAGGGCCTGCCGGTAGAAACATCGTGAGCATCGTAACGGCCTGAGCCTCTCACGTTGCAAGCAAAGCCCTGTCCTTGCGACGGGGCTTTTTTGTTTCCGGCGCCATATTTTCACGGCAATATCAAGGTGACGGCCCTCCATTCCAACCGCCACTCCAGTCAGACAGGGTAAAAATGAAATTCATCGACGAGGCAAGAATTGAGGTCCACGCCGGCAATGGCGGGGACGGCGCCGCCTCGTTTCGTCGTGAAAAATTCATACCTAAAGGCGGTCCTGACGGCGGTGATGGTGGACGCGGGGGCAGCGTCTACGCGATTGCGGATCGCAATATAAACACCCTGGTCGACTATCGCTTCGCCCGCATTCACCGTGCCCGCAATGGCGAGAAAGGACGCGGCTCCGACTGTAACGGCAAAGGTTCAGACGACATCACACTCCGCATGCCTGTAGGTACAGTGATTTCTGACCGCGAAACCGGGGAACTCGTAGCCGACCTTGCCGTACATGGGCAGCTTGCGCTCATTGCCCGTGGCGGCAAGGGCGGGCTCGGGAACTTGAATTTCAAGTCGAGCACCAACCGCGCGCCGCGCCAGTTCACTCCTGGTGAAGAGGGCGAAATACGGGAACTCAACCTAGAATTAAAAGTACTCGCGGATATCGGCCTTCTCGGGATGCCCAATGCCGGGAAATCCACTTTTATCCGCGCAGTATCAAGTGCAAAACCGAAAGTCGCCGACTACCCCTTCACCACGCTTCACCCAAACCTCGGCGTGGTAAGCGTAACGCCTGACCGCAGCTTCGTCGTCGCGGATATTCCCGGCCTGATTGAAGGCGCCGCGGAGGGTGCGGGGCTCGGTCACCAGTTCCTAAGACATCTGGCGCGAACACGTCTGCTACTCCATCTGGTCGACCTCGCCCCGTTAAACGGCGATACCGATCCCGCGCATGAAGTAAAGGCTCTGGCAAGCGAATTAAAAAAATACGATGAGGCTTTGTACAAAAAGCCGCGCTGGCTCGTCCTCAACAAGGTCGATATGCTCGATGAAACCGCGCGCGCTGCCGCGGTAAAGAGCATCTTGAAAAAATTACGCTGGAAAGGGCCGCATTTCGAGATTTCCGCGCTAACCGGAGACGGCTGCAAGGAACTCACTCAGGCAGTCATGCGACATCTGGAACAGACAGCAATTCCGGCACAATGACTCTGGCAAGCGCAAAACGGATTGTCATCAAAGTTGGCAGTGCGTTAGTCACCAACGGCGGCAGCGGGCTGGACAAAACCGCCATAGCCCAGTGGGCGAGGGAAATTGCGGCGCTGGTCCGAAACAAGCGAGAAATCGTGCTTGTCTCAAGCGGAGCCATTGCCGAAGGCATGCAGCGCCTCGGTTGGTCGCAACGCCCGCACGCGATGAATGAACTACAGGCCGCAGCGGCCGTCGGGCAGATGGGGCTGATCCAAGTCTACGAGTCGTGCTTTCGAGAACACGGCCTGCACACAGCCCAGATTTTGTTAACACATGCCGATCTCGCCGACCGCCAGCGCTATCTGAATGCCCGCTCGACCCTTCTCACACTGCTGTCGCTAGGTGTTATCCCGGTAATAAACGAGAACGACACCGTCGTGACTGACGAAATCCGCTTTGGCGATAACGACACGCTTGCCGCGATGGTCACCAATCTCGTTGAGGCCGATGCGCTCGTCATCCTCACGGACCAGGAAGGCCTTTTCTCGGCAGACCCCCGAATCGACCCAGCGGCAACCCTGATACCAAAAGCCGAGGCAACCGATACCCGCCTGGAAAAAATGGCGGGAGGAACCTCTAGTACGATCGCGCGTGGCGGCATGCTGACCAAGGTCTTGGCCGCAAAGCGAGCCGCGCGTTCAGGGGCCAGCACAGTCATTGCCTCCGGGCGTCAACCGAATGTGCTTACGCGCTTGGCCGCCGGTGAATCGATAGGAACCCTTCTTGCCGCCACCACAACGCCACTGGCTGCACGCAAGCAGTGGCTGGCAGATCACTTACAGGTAAGCGGCCGCCTGATTCTTGACGAGGGCGCAACACGTGCGCTTACCGAGCAAGGTAAAAGCCTGCTGCCGGTTGGTGTAAAAAGCATAGAAGGCGAGTTCGAGCGTGGCGCAGTCGTTGCCTGCGTCACCTCCGTTGGCAAAGACATCGCCAGAGGACTGATCAACTATAGCGCCGCCGATTGCCGGCGAATTGCGAGTCGGGCATCCGGGGAAATTGAATCCATACTGGGTTACGTTGCCGAGCCAGAACTAATCCACCGGGATAATCTGGCACTACTCTAGCGTCAAGTATCCGATCCGGCGAGAAAAACGCCTTTATCGCCTTGCCCGCGGATGAATACCCGCGCGCAACGCGTCGATACCTTCCTGCGCATTGCGAATGACAAATCCACCAGGGCAGAAAAAATCTACTGCCAGCATCTCATACTGGGGAATCCGCCCCGCGGACTCAAAGAAGGACCAGGCGTTATTCCTCGCTTTCGCCCATGTTTTGTCCGAGCGTCCGAAAGCGTAGGTGCGCCGCTCTCGTGAATTACAACGAATACCGTCAAACGTAATATTCTCGACGCCACTGGCACTTCTAGCGGTCAGTGTAAAGCGGACAACACCGTCACTCCCGACACTTAGCGAATCGGCATCGATATAAAAATCAAAATTGGTAGGCGTCACGCGAAAGGGAAGCCGCCTTTCCGGTTTGGGAAAAGCCGGGAGCTGAACCTCGACCTCTTTCCACTCCTTGGCGTCATAATCCTCCTCGAAACGCAACGGAGCCGCCGGCTGGGCGTGGGCAAAGCACGCCGATGCGGCAAGCGCAAGGACGGACCACCGTGCCACCTTAGTGCAGATCCCGAAGTAATGAATCGCGGACGTTTGCCGGAACCACATCGACCAATGCCTGATAGCGAGGATGGTCTAAGCCCATGGAAAGGGACACACCGTACTTCAATGCCTGCGCCATTTCCTCGGCAAGCTCAAACCGCAAAAAATGCACCGCGGAGGTTTTCTCGTCACTCTCGCGGTCCATATCCTCATCCGCTATTGCATAAACCCGCTTGCAACCCTCAACCTGGATCCAGACCCTGTCCTCGATGCCGATCAGCTTTGACAGAGCTTCCGCGCGCTCAATCGGATCCGGATACTCCACCATCATCGTCGCCTTGAAATTCCGGCCATCCGGAATCAGCGGCATATAGGCCCGCAATTCGTCTGCGATACCCGCCTCTTCAAAGATGCGCTCAACCCTGAGCATCTCCTGGATCTGGTAGCGGATGGTTAATTCGTCTTCAAAAATCAAAGTCACGTAGCCGCCGAGCGCGACCTTCCGATTCTTCTTGTGCGCAAGCACCTGCGCGCGGAACTCCTTGCGCTGGCGTGAGTAAGCTTCAAGGGTAAACAAACTGTCACGTTCTATTTTCGGCATGGCGGTCATCTCTTTATAATCCATATGCAATGCGAATAAGGGATAGCGGATGCTCCTTCCGAGCTTTGGCTTCCCCCATACCCTGCTCGATATGTCGTGCGGCGATCGCGCAATCGGAGCTTATGTAATCCGGATCAGTGGATGCCATTGCCTTGAAAACCGGCCGTCCGATTTTCATGGAATTGGCAAAATACTCCGTCTTCACACCCCAGGTCCCGTCGTGTCCGGAGCATCGCTCCACTGTGTTGATTTGGGTGTCTGGAACAAGTTGCAGCATTTCGCGTGTTTTCTGACCAACGTTCTGCACCCGTGAGTGGCAGGGGATATGATAGGAGACTTTTCCGAGCGATTTTTTGAAATCCGTTTTCAGCAACCCGTCCCGGTTGCGCAGGATCATGTATTCGAACGGGTCAAACATCGCCTTTGCTACAGCCTTGACATCGCCGTCATTCGGGAACATCAAGGGCAGTTCGGACTTGAACATGAGTGTGCATGATGGAACCGCCGTGAGTATGGCGTATCCCTGCGCAGCGAGCCCTGCCAAGGGCGGAATGTTCACCGCCTTGAGCCGTGCAACCGCATCCAGGTCACCGAGTTCCAGCTTTGGCATGCCACAGCAGGCCTCCTTATCCACCAGAACGTAGGGAATCTCGTTATGGTCAAGTATCTTCAGGAGGTCGTGGCCGATTCCCGGTTCGTTGTAATTGACATAACATGTCGCGTAAATCGCGACCTTTCCCGGCGTACTCCTGCCGTCACGGACGGGATGAACAGGGCTTTTATCCGCCGTGGAGCGAAAGCGGGTCGGACTGTATTCGGGCAGCGTCCTGTCCTGATGAACGCCGAGCACACCGTCCATCAGCTTGCGCGCGATCGGGTTGCGGTTGACCGCATTGACTGTCTGCGCGACGACAGGTATCGCAGCGAGCTTGCCGATTGCGTCGGTAGCAGAGAGTAGTTTGTCCCTGAAGGTAACCTCACCTTTTTTAAATTTTATCGCCTTGCCACGGAGCATCAGGTGCGGAAAATCAACGTTCCATTCGTGCGGGGGAACGTAAGGACATTTTGTCATATAACAAAGATCACACAGATAGCACTGGTCGACCACTTTCCAGTAATCTTTTTTCTCGACACCATCCATCTCCCCGGTCTTGCCTTCATCGATCAGATCGAACAAAGTCGGGAAAGAGGTGCAAAGGCTTACGCAACGCCTGCAACCGTGGCAAATGTCATACACACGGTGCAACTCATCGAGGAGCTTGTCCTCGTTGTAAAAATCGGGGGAGTTCCAGTCTAGGGGGTGCCTGGTCGGCGCCTCGAGACTGCCTTCACGTGAAGCCATCAGATCAGATCCTGAAAATAAGAAAGGCTTCGCGGACTGGACATCGTGGTTAGACGCGATCCGATCCGCGAATTCAAAGCCAATCAGCCAGCGCGGGGGAGACCCCTTTAATCGACCAGCGCGTCCAAGGCCTTCTGGAACCGGTTTGCATGCGAACGCTCGGCCTTGGCCAGCGTTTCAAACCAGTCACCAATCTCCTCGAAACCCTCTTGCCGCGCAAGCTTTGCCATACCCGGGTACATATCCGTGTATTCATGCGTTTCGCCCGCAATGGCCGCTTTGAGGTTGTTGCGCGAGCTGCCGATCGGCAGATCGGTCGCCGGATCGCCGCATGACTCGAGGTATTCAAGGTGACCATGCGCGTGGCCGGTTTCACCCTCTGCTGTGGAACGGAACACCGCCGCCACATCATTCTGACCCTCGACGTCCGCCTTGGCTGCGAAATACAAGTAGCGACGGTTGGCCTGCGATTCCCCGGCAAATGCCGCCTTCAGACTTTCCTGCGTTTTTGATCCTTTGAGTTGCATGGCTTTCTCCTTCTGTTGGTGAAATTGAATGATTTAGACTGAATCTAAATCATTCCGTAAGTATATTGAACGGGGTTTCGGACTGTCAAGGTGAAAACCCGTCTCTCCGAACCATCTTTTCCGAGATCCGCGGCATGGTCGGCTCATCCGCCGAAGTGAAGGCGGGCGTGCACTCCAACACAAGCCTGGTCGCCTGAGTCAACTGAGGGTATTCCTGCCGGAATCAAACGCGAATCACACACTAGCGTCAGGGGGACGCCTCTGCGCCTGTGTATCATCCCGACCCAAGTATCGGACGAGTTCCGACAAAGCTTGCTGATACACAGCCCGCTTGAAATCGATCACCGATTCAAGCGGTATCCAATACTCGTTCCAGCGCCAAGCATCGAATTCTGGCTTCTCGCTGGCGCGCAATGACACATCGCTGTCACGGCCAACAAGGCGTAACAGGAACCATATCTGCTTTTGGCCGCGGTAAGAACCGCGCCATTCGCGTCGCACCCAATGTGACGGCACTTCGTAACGTAACCAGTTCCGGGTCCGCCCGAGGATTTTCACGTGATCGGGCATCAACCCGACCTCCTCGTGAAGTTCGCGATACATCGCCTGCTCAGGGGTTTCACCGTGCTTTATCCCCCCTTGAGGAAACTGCCAAGAATGCTCGCGAACCCTCTTACCCCAGAAAACTTCGTTCCTCGCGTTACATATGATGATGCCGACGTTTGGGCGGTAGCCTTCACGGTCAAGCATGTTTAATCCTGCAGAAAGTTCTTTGACTGATTCTTCCACAATTCAGGCCTCATTGAAAGGACAGCCGAACCGCGCTTTGGTACGCAGTTAAAGTAAAATTGCGTCTTTTCCGCCACGAATCCTCCCCATGCGTGTTTCGCAATTCTTCCTTTCGACCCTCAAAGAAGCCCCCTCCGACGCTGAACTGATCAGCCATCAATTGATGATGCGCGCCGGACTGATTCGTCGTCTGGCGGGCGGGATTTACACTCTTATGCCCATGGGCCTGCGCGTTGTACGAAAGGTCGAGGCAATCGTGCGCGAAGAGATGAACCGCGCCGGCGCAATCGAATTGGCAATGCCTGTCGTGCAACCGGCGGAGCTTTGGCAGGAATCGGGGCGGTGGCAGGCGTATGGGCCTGAATTACTGCGCTTCAAGGATCGGCATGACCGTGATTTTGTGATTCAGCCAACTTCGGAGGAAGTGGTCACCGACATCGCCCGTAGCGAAATAAAAAGCTACCGCCAGTTACCGGTGAACTTTTACCAGATCCAGACAAAATTTCGCGATGAGCGCAGGCCGCGCTTTGGCGTAATGCGCGGTCGAGAGTTCACGATGAAGGACGGCTACTCCTTCCATGCAAGCCATGAAGACCTGCAACGCGAATATGACAACATGTTTAGCGCTTACGCACGTATCTTCACCAGATTGGGCCTGAAATTTCGCGCTGTCGCAGCCGACACCGGATCAATCGGCGGCACCGGCTCGCACGAATTCCACGTGCTGGCCGACTCTGGCGAAGACGCAATTGCATTTTGCCCACACTCCGATTACGCGGCAAACATAGAACTGGCGGAAGCGCTGCCCCCCTCAAACGCGCGGCCCCCCGGCGCAGAGTCAATGAACAAAGTACCCACACCCGGGAAAAAGACCTGCGAAGACGTCTCTGCCTTGCTCGGTTTGCCGCTCGCCCGTTCAGTCAAGGCAATCGCGGTTGTGCCAGAGGAGGCCGTCCCAGGTCAGAAGCAGCTTCACCTGCTGCTGCTGCGCGGCGACCACACTCTGAACGAAATCAAGGCGGCGAAAGTTCCTGGCTTGCCCCCCTTTCGCTTTGCCTCCGAAGCGGAAATTCGCGAACACTTGGGATGCGAGCCAGGATATATCGGCCCGGTTGGCACCGGCAACTCGGTCAGGGTCATCGCTGACCGCACCGTCGCCGCGATGGGCGATTTCGTCTGCGGCGCCAATGTGGCGGGGCATCACCTCACAGGCGTGAACTGGGGACGCGATCTTCCTGAAGCGGAAATTGTCGCCGACATTCGCAACGTCGTGGCCGGCGACCCGTCACCCTATGGCAAAGGCGCGCTTGAACTTTGCCGTGGGATCGAAGTCGGTCACATTTTCCAGCTGCGGACGAAATATTCCGAGGCGCTCAAATGCAGCTTTCTTGACGATGCAGGCAAACAACGCTTTGCGGAAATGGGCTGCTACGGCATCGGCATAACCCGCATCGTCGGTGCAGCCATCGAGCAAGGACACGACGACCGCGGCATCATTTTCCCGGATTCGATCGCGCCCTTCCAGGTGGCGATTGTTCCGATCGGATACAAAAAAAGCGCGGCGGTGCGTGAAGCCTGCGACAAACTCCACGACGAATTGACCGCCGCCGGGCTCGAGGTGTTACTCGATGATCGCGATGAGCGACCCGGGGTCATGTTCGCAGACATGGAATTGATCGGCATTCCCCATCGCGTAACAGTCGGCGATCGCGGCCTTAAAGAGGGAAAACTGGAATACCAGCACCGCGCCGATCGCGCGGCGACCGCATTGACCGCTGCCGAAGTGCTGACAAGGCTCACCCCGACCTAATGCTGCGTCCGCTGGTTGCCTTAGCGCTCTACTGCCTGCCCGTCGTCACCCTTGGGGGCGCACAGCAGTACGAACCACTGGCCGCCAGCGTTAGGGCGGCCATGTCAGCCGACATCGCCGACCGCGCTCCAGCCTCCCTGCAATTCGAGAACGCCGAAGACAGCCGCAAATGGCTGGCCGAAATGTCGGTGCGACTGCTGCGACGTATTCCGGATCGTAAATCACGCGTGGATTTTCTTGCCGCCTTGCACTATGAAGCAAGGCGCGCCGGCCTGGATCCACAAATGGTGCTCGGCTTGATTCAGGTGGAAAGCGGTTTCAAGAAATACGCGGTATCCCACTCCGGCGCCCGCGGCTTCATGCAGGTGATGCCATTCTGGGTGACCTTGATAGGGCAAAAAAACAACAACCTCTTCAGCTTGCGCATGAATCTTCGCTACGGCTGCGTCATCTTGCGCCACTACCTGGACATGGAAAAAGGCGACTACTTCCGGGCACTCGGCCGCTATAACGGCAGCCTTGGCCGTCCAGAATACCCAAACGCCGTTCAGTCTGCCTGGAAAACCAGCTGGAGCTACGACGGTAAATTGAGCTGACTGCTCCGGCTCAAGCCTTCGCGGGGAAAATCGTCGCGATCGTAGCCTGTATCGCCTCTGCAGCGGCGCGTTGGTCTGCCGCCTGCCGGATGGGCCTGCCTACCACGATATAGTCGGCGCCATTTGCAAAGGCCTGCGCCACATCGACCGTGCGTTTTTGATCATCGGCAGGCCGGTTTTCCACCGGACGAATACCTGGCGTGACCACCATGATTTTCTCACCCAATTCTTTTTTCAACGCTGGCGCCTCAAGCCCGGAGGAGATGACGCCATCGCAACCGGCCGCGAGGCAGCGCCGGGCCCGCGATAACACCAGTTGCTGCACATCACACGCAAACCCCAGATCATCCAGATCGCCGCGATCAAGGCTGGTAAGGACGGTAACGGCAAGTATTTTTACATCGCCTTTTTCAGCGCCTGCTGCTTCCATTATCGCCTGGTTGCCATGAACTGTCGCGAATGTGACACCTCTGTGTCGCAATCCCCGCACCGCAGACCTGACCGTTTCCGGAACATCAAAAAATTTCAGGTCGACAAATACCCTCTTATTACGTGCCACGAGCCAGTCGATCAGCTCAAAGTAGCCTCCAGCCATGAACAATTCCAGACCTATCTTATAAAACTCCACTGAGTCTGCGAGCCCCTCGACAAACACCTTTGCCTCCTCGGAACTGGGCAAATCAAGCGCACAAATCAGGCGCTCACGTGGCGGGATGGCTTTTCGGGAAACAAGTCCGTCTGACATCAAAACTCCTTTAAGACGCGATCATAAATTGGCCCTGCGTATTCGCTGCGACACAAGCCAAAATAATAATTAACACATTGATTTTTAACGATATTTAAAATACGTGCATTATGTCACAGTCATACGCTGTCAATGGCATGGGAGTTGCAAGGATTAACAGCAATCCTGAACCAATACCATCAATGACTGAAAATTCAACACGCATTTTAGCCGAACATGCCATCTTTACTGACACTTCCACTTCCTGCACCGGCCGCTAACCGGCGTTTTGCACTGTCTGTCGCTGAAACGCAGAACTGGCTGGCTTCCGTTCCAATGGACAACGCGCCCGAAGCAGGCCGTTGCGTCGCAGACCAGATTGCCGCGCTAAACCGCAGCAGCTCTCCGCTGCGGGAGCGCCTTGTGCTGACGGCCTTGCTCCGCGATTGCGCCGAACAACTTTTTCCGGCGCTGAACACACAGATCGCCGACGCTCAAATTCCGCTCCAGTCAAGCTCACGGGCAATCGCCCGCTTGATCGACGACCTGCTTTGCGAACTTGCCTACGCCTATAAATTAGCCTCTGTCGAGCTGTCTGGGTGCTGGTTCCGGTTAGGCGTGGCAAGGCGGCTGCATCTCCCGGTGACGCGTGCCATACAAATGCTAGCAAGAAGGCTTGCCCTGGCCCATCGCATTTATGCCCCCGTGCCGCCGGCCGTATGGCTCGACATGCACCAGCTCTACCGCCTCGCACGCCTTCACCACATTGAGAAACTCGGCCTTTCCAACCAGAACGACAGCCCGCTGGCGATTTATCGCGACGCACTGTCCCTCAACTTCGCCGGCCCGCACAAGATGATGCAGGGAGAGCTCGGTCTGGCAATGGAATTTCTGAGCGGTAACGGGGAGCTTGCCGTATTCCTTGACTCGGTGCCGCAAGACCCGGTGGACGGGCTTTTCGTCATACAGCCGGGAAGGGATGCACCAGGAATCCGCTGGAGCAAGCGACATGCGCGTAATCCGAACATGAGTATCGGAGCAGATGAGCTTGTGCTCAACACTTCGCGACTCGCCGATCGCGCGCTGCAATTGGTTGATGCGATGCCGGATGCTCACTCCGGATCTACAGCAAGCGGAGCACCCCCTCCCCCGGATGGCGACCTGTTGCGCAAGCTTGTGCGCCACTGGACCGCATCTATGGGACGTCAATACAGCCGTTTGCGGCGCAATACCCGCGTGGACATCTGCATCGGACTGCATGGCGTCTGGAATTTTTTGCGCAAATCCAATGACAGCGGAATGGTCCAAACGAGCGAGTGGATGGTCAACAACGAAAGTCCGGGGGGATTTGCGCTCATGCACGTGAGCGGTCCGGTAGAGCCGTTGAAAGTGGGCGAAGTGCTGGGCGTACGAAGCCGCGACAGCGACCGCGTGCATATCTGCATTGTGCGCTGGGTGTTATCTGACAGCCCGGAACATGTGGAACTCGGACTGGAGGCGGTCTCGCCCAACGCCAAACCGGTATCCATTGCGCGGCTCGCCGGCTCGGACGGCTACGCATTATCCACAGAACCGGGATTGCTATTACCCGAAATTCCGGCATTGAAGCGTGCAGCCGCGATTCTGACGATGCCAGGGAACTTATCTTCTTCCAGCGAATTTCATTTTGGCGAACCGGAGCAGCGCGTGCGGGCGACGCATTTGGTCGAACAAACCTTGTCTCTTCAACTTTTTCAGTTCAGCCCGGCAAACTGATTGGCCCTTCCACACCGGCGACGACATCCAGCGACACGCGCTTGATTGAAATCGCCAAGGCCTGCTCCACACCGGACTCAAGGCGCTCCGAAAGTCCTTGTAACAACGCCCGTCGGGTATCGTAGTCCGCAGTGTTGGCCTGACCAGGCATCCACTGACCCAATAATCGCGCCAAGGCGCCGGGGTGATACACAAATTCGCGATAGACCTGCGCCACAGTCAGATGCTCCGGGTCACACGCCAGCGTCCAGTGATCGTCCTTTGATCTTGTCACCCAGCCCGCCTCCGCCAGTCGATTCAGTAAGACCTCAGACTCATCGCGCGGCAAAGCCGCAGCCGCAGCGATCTGGCTTACCCCGGGGAGTTCCGCGCGCTGCTGTGCCAGTACCAAGACGCGCAATACTGAAAGCGCATCGGCGAATAACGCCCCGACCGGACGCCGCCCCGCCGGATGCAAACGGGCGTAATCGGGCGCCGCCGCAGCAATGATCGCCCCCAGAACAATGACCAACCAAGATAGGTAAATCCAGAGCAGAAAAATAGGAATACTGGCAAATGCCCCGTACACCATCGAAAAGGTGGGAACCTTGGTGACATAAAGCGCAAATCCGCGCTTCATTAGTTCAAACAGCAAGCCGGCGGCGATACCGCCGATCACGGCGTCGCGCGGTCGCATTTGCCGGTTGGGGACAACAAAGTACATCAATGAGAATGCCAGGATGGTCAGGGCAACGGGCACGATGCGTAACAAGGTTTCAGCAGCAAACGGGATTTGCCTCGCGATACCCATCGAAATACTCACCAAGTACGAGGAGATCGACAAACTGGCACCGATGAGAATCGGCCCCAGCGTCACCCCTGCCCAATACATCATGATACGTTGGGCAATCGGTCGCGGCCGGGTAACGCGCCAGATCGAATTAAAAGCCCGCTCGATCGTGAGCATCAGCGTAAAGGCGGTAACACCCAAAAACAAGGTACCCAAGGCGGTAAGCCGCCCGGCGCGCGCGCTGAATTGCTCCACATAACGCGAGATCATCTTGGCGCTCATCTCGGGAAGCAAGTTTTGTAACACAAACAATTGCAGTTGCTCGACAAGACTCGCGAATACCGGATAGGCGGATATCAGCGTTAGCGCGATCGTGACCAGCGGTATCAGCGACAACAGTGTCGTAAACGTCAGACTGGACGCAAGTTGGAGGCTCTTGTCCTGATGAAATCGCCGCAGCACGTGCCAGAAAAATCTCAACAACAGCCGGATGTGATGTCGCACGGTTAAGTTCGGCCCTGAGGGGCAAGTAAGGCGAGTCCGTATAATAACAGCGCCCCTAATCAAACCGTCTCTCTCCATTCCATGTCCGACATCCTTGTCCTCTATTACAGTCATCACGGCTCCGTGCGTGAAATGGCACGATGTATCGCCCGCGGCATCGGCGAGGTTGACGGAGCGAGCGCGCGCTTGCGCACTGTGCCGAAAATATCGACAGTCGCCGAGGCCGTTGCGCCGGCAGTGCCGGATGAGGGCGCACCCTATTGCACCGGACGCGATCTTGAGGAATGCATAGGACTCGCACTCGGCAGCCCGACGCGTTTTGGCAACATGGCCGCACCGATGAAATATTTCTGGGACGGCACCGCGGAAGAATGGCTGAAGGGTGCGCTTTCGGACAAACCAGCCGCGGTCTTCACTTCAAGCGGATCAATGCACGGCGGACAGGAAAGCACCCTGCTTTCCATGATGCTGCCCTTGCTGCATCACGGTATGCTCATGGTGGGGCTACCCTATACCGAAGCAGAACTGGCCTCGACACAGTCAGGCGGCACGCCCTACGGTGCCAGCCATCATGCCGGCATGGCAGGCGACCGGCCCGTGGATGCGACTGAGAAAAAACTCTGCGTCGCTCTGGGTCGGCGACTGGCGCAAGTTGCCATCAAGCAAGCCAAGCCATGATGCTCGAAAGATCCCGCATCGCCGCCATCGCCCACGCCGGCGCATGCGTCAGCCTGATCGCACTTATTTTCCTTTGCCTGACCTGGGAACTATGGCTAGCCCCGCTGCGCCCCGGCGGATCATGGCTGGTACTAAAGCTTTTGCCCTTGCTCGCCGCCCTGATGGGCGTGTTGCGCGGAAGGCGCTATACCCTGCAGTGGGGATCGATGATGATCCTCGCGTACTTCACCGAAGGCACAGTCAGGGCATGGTCTGAAGCGGGCGTCGCACGCGGGCTCGCACTTGGCGAGATACTGCTCGCGCTAATATTTTTCTCCGCTGCATTGATCTACACGAGATTTACCAGAAGCACCGGATAAAGGCCGCAAACACCACCGTCCCGGCCAATCGACTGAAAACCCGCGCCAGCAGCGGGTTTTCAGCTTACTCCCCTTTTGCAACTATGCTGCCCCGCCCGGCTAAATCGCCTCTGACGTCTGCGGGTTAACGCGCTCTGCCTTACTGGCAATCTTGTTAAGCGCCGCGATGTAGGCCTTGGCCGAAGCAACCACGATATCGGTATCGGAGCCGACGCCGTTTACAATACGACCGGCACGAGACAAACGCACCGTCACTTCGCCCTGGGACTCCGTCCCCTGCGTCACCGCGTTCACCGAATAGAGCAACAATTCGGCGCCACTTGTGACCAGGGACTCAATTGCCTTGAACACGGCGTCCACCGGGCCGTCGCCTTCGGCATCGGCGCTGCGCTCGGCACCGCCCTCGCTCAACACGATACTGGCATGCGGACGCTCACCCATGCCGCTGGCCTGTGTCATGTGCACCAGCTTCCAGTGCTCGTTCTCGGTGGTAACCGATTCATCCGACACCAGCGCCTGAATGTCCTCGTCGAAGATATCAGCCTTCTTGTCAGCCAGATCCTTGAATCTCTGAAATGCCGCGTTAACGGCCTCCTCGGATGCCAGATCGATGCCAAGTTCCTTCAATCGCTGTTTAAATGCACTGCGACCTGACAATTTGCCCAGCACGATTTTATTGGCGTTCCAGCCCACATCCTCGGCCGTCATGATTTCGTAGGTATTTCGCGCCTTGAGCACACCGTCTTGATGAATGCCAGAGGCATGGGCGAAGGCGTTGGCACCGACCACCGCCTTGTTCGGCTGCACAACGAAACCAGTGATCCCCGACACAAGGCGCGACGCGGGAACAATCTGGGTCGTGTCTATGCGTGTGTCCATGCCGAAAAAATCCTTGCGTGTGCGCACTGCCATCACCACCTCCTCCAGCGAGGTGTTTCCGGCGCGCTCACCCAGTCCGTTGATGGTGCATTCGATTTGTCGCGCACCACCAATGGTCACACCAGCCAGCGAGTTGGCCACCGCCATTCCCAAGTCGTTATGGCAATGCACGGACCACACCGCCTTGTCCGAGTTGGGTATGCGCTCGCGCAGGGTGCGGATAAACTCACCGAATTGCTCCGGCACGGCATAGCCGACGGTATCTGGCACATTGATGGTGGTTGCTCCCTCCGCTATCACAGCCTCGAGAACGCGGCAAAGAAAGTCTGGATCCGAACGGCTGGCATCTTCGGGGGAAAATTCGATGTCTCCACAATGCTTGCGGGCAAAGCGCACAGCAAGTTTGGCCTGTTCGTGAACCTGCTCTGGCGTCATGCGCAGTTTCTTCTCCATATGCAAGGCGCTCGTGGCGAGGAATGTGTGAATGCGCCAGGACTTCGCGTCCTTGAGCGCCTCGATACCGCGACTGATATCGCGGTCGTTGGCCCGGCAAAGTCCGGCGACCGTCGCGTCCTTGATCGCCGCGGCGATCGCCTTCACCGCCTCAAAATCACCGTTTGAAGCGGCAGGGAAGCCCGCTTCGATCACGTCCACTCGCAGACGCTCGAGTTGCTTGGCAATGCGTAATTTCTCATCGCGCGTCATCGAAGCACCCGGGCTCTGCTCGCCATCACGCAAGGTGGTGTCAAATATGATCAATCGATTCGTCGTTGTCATGCCGCTCTCCTGTCATGCTCGGTGGGATGGATGTGCCAGCTCCGCAGCGCTCTCGCCCTGCTAACCGTGTACTGCCAAATTGGGGGGTAGGTTATTTGCGCGCGGGGCGCAGCAGCAGGCCGGACAGGGCGTAACCCTGCGGGCTGCTGTTGAGAAAGGTCAGCGAGTTGTGTGCGCTAAACATGCGCAAGAATATAGCCGGTTTCGGCCGCGCTTGCAAGGCCGCCCAGACGGCCCTCAGAACGGTTGGCGCGCAGCACCGTGTTTGCGCCTCGCCCACATGACGTAGCCTGAAAGGGAATAGGCGACAAACAGGAGAAAAAGCACGAGCGGAGGATTGCTCGACACCAGCACCATGGCGACGACGATCAGCAGCACGCCCCAGAACGGCACACTACGCCGAAAGTTGAGATCCTTGAAACTGTAAAACGGCAGGTTGGTGACCATGGTCACGCCGGCAAGAAAGGTGATGACGCAGGCGATCCAACGAAGAACATCCACACGGGCAATGCCGAAATCGTCACTGACCCAGATAAAACCGGCCACTAACGCCGCCGCCGCGGGGCTGGGCAAGCCCTGAAACCAGCGCTTATCGATGACATCAATGTTGGTGTTGAAGCGAGCCAGACGCAGCGCCGCGCAAGCGCAATACACAAACGCGGCGATCCATCCCGCGCGCCCCAAATCTTTCAGCGCCCACTCATACATCACCAGTGCCGGAGCCGCACCGAACGAAACCATATCGGAAAGCGAATCGTACTCCGCGCCAAATTCGCTCTGCGTCCGCGTCATGCGCGCAACCCGTCCGTCCAGCCCGTCCAGCACCATGGCGACGAATATGGCCACCGCCGCTTGATCGAATCGCTGATTCATAGCCTGAACGATCGCATAGAAGCCGGCGAATAGCGCCGCCGTGGTGAACAGGTTGGGCAGCAGATAGATGCCCTTCCGGCGAAACTCGGCGTTGATCAGCGGACGGCGCGGTTTTCGTTCAAGCATGCTCGGGAAGTATCGCCAAAATAGTACTGGATGCGCTCACCTTGTCACCGAGCGCCGCTTTCACGATGGAACCGGGCGGCAGATAAACGTCCACACGGGAACCAAATCGAATAAAACCGTAGCGCTGTCCCCGCATGAGCGCCTCGCCCGCCTGAACATAGCAGAGTATGCGCCGGGCAATCAATCCGGCCACCTGGACACAGGTCACATCGTGGCCCGTCGTGGTTTTGAGCCAAAGCGCATTGCGCTCATTTTCCAGCGACGCCTTGTCCAGCGCCGCATTGAAAAACGATCCGGCGTGATACCAGACCTGCTTGACTTCGCCATCCACCGGGGCGCGATTCGAATGAACATTAAACACATTCATGAACACACTGACCTTGATCGCAGGACGCTTCAGATACGGATCTTCGGCATTCTCCACCACCACGATCCGTCCGTCAGCGGGCGAAACCACCGTCCTGGCATCACCAGGGATATGCCGTGCCGGATCACGGAAAAACTGCAACACAAACAGCGCAACGATCCAAACCGGCAAAGACCACCACCCGGCGAACCACGAAACCAAAGCCGCCGCCGCAACGCTGACGGCCAGAAACGGCCAGCCTTCGCGCGCGATGATCGGATGCGGGTAATTCGAGTTCATTATTTTTTATCGTCCTGTTCCTGAACGCGCTCTGCCGCTTTATCCATGGCATCCCCCACGCCAGCCACGGCCTTGTCAACCGTTTGCTTAGGCGCGGAGCCCACATCCCTTGCCGCCTTTGACTCGGGGACCTTGTCACCACACCCTGCGAGGCTCAAAGCCACCAATACCAACAGGCATTTGCAGACGGACATTCCCATGACACCCCTACAAAAAGCAGAACGGGCACGTTGCCGTGCCCGAATTATGCCTCAACCACCCGCCAATCAATTGCGCGATTGGTCGACCAGCTTATTTTTCTTGATCCAAGGCATCATCGAGCGCAATTTCTCGCCCACCACCTCGATCGAATGCTCCGAGCTCAGGCGGCGGCGCGACAACAGGGTCGGCGCACCGGCACGGTTCTCAAGGATGAAGCTCTTGGCATACTCGCCGGTCTGAATGTCCTTGAGGATCTGGCGCATCACGTTTTTTGTCTCCTCAGTGATAATTCGGGGACCGGTCACGTACTCGCCATACTCGGCGTTGTTGGAGATGGAATAATTCATATTGGCAATGCCGCCCTCATAGATCAGGTCGACAATCAACTTGAGTTCGTGCAAGCACTCGAAATAGGCCATCTCGGGTGCGTAACCGGCCTCAACGAGGGTTTCATAGCCTGCCTTAATGAGTTCCACCGTCCCGCCGCACAGCACCGCCTGCTCGCCGAAAAGGTCAGTTTCCGTTTCTTCACGGAAATTGGTTTCGATAACGCCGGCCCGCGCACCACCGATGGCGGCTGCGTAGGACAAGGCGAGGTCGCGCGCTTTTTTCGACGGGTTCTGATGAACCGCGATCAGCATCGGCACCCCGCCACCCTGCGCGTAGGTCGAACGGACCGTGTGGCCGGGAGCCTTGGGAGCCACCATGACAACATCAAGATCCGCGCGCGGCTGAACCTGGCCGTAATGCACGTTGAAACCGTGCGCGAACGCAAGCGTTGCACCCTTCTTGATGTTTGGCTCCACCTCGGCCTTATAGGTTGCTGCGATGCTTTCATCGGGCATGAGCATCATCACGAAATCAGCGCCTTTAACCGCCTCCCCCACTTCGGCGACCTTGAGCCCGGCCTTTTTCGCCTTGTCCCAGGATGCCCCGCCCTTGCGAAGTCCGACCGTGACCTTAACGCCAGAGTCGTGCAGGTTGAGCGAATGTGCGTGGCCCTGCGAACCGTAACCAACGATGGTGACCTTCTTACCCTTGATGAGGGACAGGTCTGCGTCTTTGTCGTAATAAACTTTCATGGTTTCCTCTCTTATAAATCAATTGGCGTAGGGGACAGGTCGCTGCCGCCGCTGGCAATCCCGACATCCGAGGACCGCCTCCGAAACACGCGCTGCCCCGCGGGTCAAACCTTCAGCGTACGTTCGCCTCGAGCGATCCCGGAGGCGCCGGTACGCACCGTTTCCAGAATCACACTGCCGTCCAGCGCATGCAGGAACGCGTCCAGCTTTTCTCCGGTGCCGGTAAGTTCCATGGTGTAGGTCGCATCGGTAACATCGATGATGCGACCACGGAAAATATCCGCCATGCGTTTGAGCTCTTCCCTATCCTTACCCACCGCGCGCACCTTGATCAGCATAAGCTCACGCTCGATATGCGGCGCCTCGGCGAGGTCGGATAACTTCACCACCTCGACAAGCTTGTTCAGCTGCTTGGTGATCTGCTCGACAACATCATCGGAGCCTGCGGTAACGATGGTCATACGGGACAGGGACGGGTCTTCCGTCGGTGCCACAGTCAGTGACTCAATGTTATAACCGCGCGCAGAGAAGAGGCCCGAAACCCGGGAGAGCGCGCCGGCCTCGTTTTCAAGCAGTATCGAAATGATGTGTCGCATGTCTTCGGGTGTCGTGTCGTGAGCTGGTGAACCGTGTAACAGACGGGATGTTGCGGAGGATCGGAAAGTTGACGACCCGCCGCCTGATGAAAAATGGATGCGCTTCAGAGGTCTTCGGACAGAATCATCTCGGAAATACCCTTGCCTCCTGGAATCATCGGGAAGACGTTTTCCTTTTGATCGGTGATGAAGTCCATGAACACCAGATCGTCCTTGCGCGCTAGCGCCTCTTTGAGCGCCGGTTCGATATCGGAGGGCTTTTCAATCTTCATGCCAACGTGCCCGTAGCTCTCGGCGAGCTTCACAAAATCGGGCAACGCGTTCATGTACGACTCGGCGTAGCGGTTGCCGTGGAAAAATTCCTGCCACTGCCGAACCATGCCCATGTAGCGGTTGTTCAGATTGATGATCTTCACCGGCAGGTGATACTGCTTGCAAGTGGAGAGCTCCTGGATGCACATCTGGATCGAGGCTTCGCCGGTAACGCAGGCCACGGTCGCACCAGGGTTGGCCAGGATCGCCCCCATCGCAAACGGAAGGCCCACGCCCATGGTGCCCAGACCGCCCGAGTTAATCCAGCGGCGCGGCTTGTCAAATTTGTAAAATTGCGCCGCCCACATCTGATGCTGGCCGACGTCGGAAGTGATGATGGCATCGCCGCCGGTGAGCTCGTACAGCTTTTCGATCACCGCCTGCGGCTTGATAATCGGGCTGTTGCGGTCGTATTTCAAACAGTCGCGGGAACGCCAGGTTTCGATCTGCTTCCACCATTCTTTGAGCGCCGAGACATCAGGCTTGCTTTTGGCTGCCTGCAACAGCTTGAGCATGTCCTCAAGGACATCGGGCACGCTGCCGACAATGGGCACGTCGACCTTGACGCGCTTGGAAATCGACGAGGGATCAATGTCAATGTGGATGATCTTGCGCGGGTTTTGGGCAAAGTGTTCGGGATTGCCGATCACGCGATCGTCGAAGCGCGCGCCGATAGCCAGCAGCACATCGCAATTTTGCATCGCCATGTTCGCCTCGTAGGTCCCGTGCATGCCGAGCATGCCGAGCGAATGGCGGTCGGTTGCGGGGAATCCGCCAAGACCCATCAGGGTGTTGGTACACGGAAACCCGAGATGTCGCACAAACTCGGTGAGCTGGGGCGCCGCATCGGACAGAATGACGCCGCCGCCGGCGTAAATCATCGGTCGCTCTGCCTCTAGCAGCAACTGCACAGCCTTTTTAATCTGCCCTGGATGGCCCTTTGTCACCGGGTTGTACGAGCGCATCGTCACCGTTTCGGGATACTCGAAAGCTGCCTTGGCGATCGTTATGTCCTTGGGGATGTCCACCAGCACCGGTCCGGGACGGCCGCTGCTGGCCAGATAGAAGGCCTTCTTCATCGTCGCAGCGATGTCCTTGACGTCCTTGACGAGGAAATTATGCTTTACGCACGGACGGGTGATACCAACCGTATCAACTTCCTGAAACGCATCTTCGCCAATCGCGCGTGTCGGCACCTGACCACTGATGATCACCATCGGGATCGAATCGAGGTAGGCGGTGGCGATGCCGGTCACCGCGTTGGTCAGGCCGGGCCCGGAGGTGACCAGGCAGACGCCGACCTTCTTGCTCGATCGCGCGTACCCGTCCGCGGCATGGGCTGCGCCCTGTTCATGACGCACCAGGACGTGCTTGACCTTGTCCTGCTTGAAAATTTCGTCGTAAAGGTAGAGCACGGCGCCGCCCGGATAGCCAAACAGGAACTCGACCTTCTCCTCCTGCAGGCATTTGATGACGATTTCAGCGCCGGTAAATTCCAATGTCGGTCCGCGGTCCATGATATGGCATCCTGTGACTTGATTATGTGCCTTGAGTTGCATGCAAACGTACTCACGTACTCTCGTGTACGACGCAGCGAAAACCCAACAGGGTAAATCCTAAGGTTTGATTGGTCAAGTTTTTTGCCCCAAACCACTGCAAATCAGGCCCCATTTTGATACCATCTAAGCGTGAGCGAAATATCCGCTGCGCACTGAACACAAATGGGGGCCAACTCTGGCTTCACGCAAGGAACTGTCCGACTTTCTCGCCAGCATAGAACGCCGCGCTTTCAAGCAGGCGGTTTTCGCCGTGCGCGACCAGGAACACGCACTCGATATCGTTCAGGACTCGATGCTCAAGCTCGCCGAAAAATACGGCGCAAAGCCAGCCGTCGAATGGCCGATGCTGTTCCAACGCATCCTGCAGAACACTATTCGCGACTTCTATCGCCGCCAAAAGGTGCGTTCCCTCTGGACCACGCTGTTTTCGTCGCTTTCCCCCAATCGAGAGGATGAAGATTTCGATCCACTTGAAACTATTGACACCTCAGACCACTCTAACAAACCAATGGGCCCTGGACAAATCTTGGAGCAGTCACAAGTCATTGAAATTATTGAAAATGAGATTCGTACTCTGCCGCCACGTCAACGCGAAGCCTTTCTTCTGCGTTATTGGGAGGAACTGGACGTTGCTGAAACGGCCTCATCCATGGGGTGTTCTGAGGGAAGTGTAAAAACGCACTGCTCCCGCGCCACCCATGCACTTGCTGCGGCGCTTCGCGCAAAAGGAATCGAACTATGAACGAAGAATTTTCATTTCAAAATAAAATCAAGAAGTTACTGAACGAAAACCTGAATCTGGAGTCCGATCAGGTCGAACGGCTTCGCGCCGCGCGCGAGCGCGCGCTGGCTAGCCAGCGTACCGCCCAGCCGGCGATGGCGATGGTTGTTTCCGACCGGATCACCGCCGCCCTTGGCGGTGGACCAGGCTTCACATCCCAAGTTGCATTCACCGCGCTCTTCCTCATCTTCGGAATGGCCGGCATTGCCATCTGGAACAGCAACCAGCAAGCGAGCGAGATCGAGGAAATCGATGTGGCTTTGCTCACAAGTGACCTTCCGATTGACGCATATCTCGATAAGGGTTTTGACGCATGGCTAAAGCGCTCCTCGCCCTAACACTGGGTGCGCTCTGCCTGCTCTCGTCTTTCGCCTACGCCGCCGCTGAAAAAAAGCAGCCCGCGTGGGGCGAACTAAACGGCGAGCAAAGGCAGATTCTCGCGCCCCTTGAAAGCGACTGGGACCAAATGGAACCCCAGCGCAAAAAAAAATGGGTGGGTATCGCCAAGCGCTACCCCAAGATGAAAAACGACCAACAACAGCGCGTGCAGCAACAGATGCAAGCCTGGGCCAAACTGACTCCGGCCGAGCGCCGCGACGCGCGCGAGCGGTATCAAAAACTGTCCAAGCTGCCGCCGGAACAAAAAAAGGTAGTCAGCAAGAAATGGCAGGAATACCAACAGTTGCCTGAAGAACAAAAACAACAACTCTCCGCCAGCGCCAAAGCCGCGCCAACCCCAACCAACGCCGCCGCCGCACCGACTGCAACCCCCGCGCCGGCACCGCGCTGACCGCCCGAGGCTTGATGCCAGGCCCAGCATCGCCGGCAAGCGCCGGCTTGCCACGGCGCTTGGCTTCATTGCTCTACGAAACACTCCTGGTGGCTGCCATACTGCTGGCCTCTGCGCTCAGTTTCTACATCGTCGCTCCCGGACTGATCGAGGGCGTGATGCGCCTTACGCTGCAGATCTATCTCGCATCTGTGCTTGGCGCCTACTTTCTCTGGTGCTGGTGCCGTAGCGGCCAGACCCTGCCGATGAAGACCTGGAAAATGCGCTTGGTCGACCGTACCGGCAGCCCACCTTCGGCGCCACGCGCGCTATTGCGCCTTGCACTTGCCGCGATGACCATTGGCGCGGGTTACGCCGGGCTTGCCACTGCGTGGAAGCGGCCTGATGAACCCATTGGCTGGATCCTCATCGCGCTGGGACTTGGCTCGCTCCTGTGGGCGCTACTGGACCGCGACAGGCAGTTTCTCCACGACCGGCTTGCCGGCACCAGGATAGTCGCCACGCAGGCATCCGGCAAAAATCACACCGCAACCAAACCAGCTTGAACGCGGCTACTTGCGTGCACCGGTATCGTGACTTGCCCTGAACAAGCCGCTTAGCGGCGCTCGACCCACCACATCAGCAACACGGCAGCCGACAAAAACACCAAGCTTGGCAGAATGGCGCTGGTAAGCGGAGACCAGTTTTGCAGCAAGCCCAGGTGCGAGAACAGGCTGTTAAGCATGTGAAAGAGAATCCCCAGCATGATTCCGGCGAATATCTTCACCCCGACCCCTCCCGACCGCGTATGCACATAGGCAAACGGCAGGGCCAAGGCCATCATCACCAGCGCGGCAAATGGATAAACGAGCTTTTTCCAAAGCGCGATCTCGAAACGCTCGGTCTTCTGGTTGTTGGCGTCGAGGTGCCTGGTATATTGATACAGATTCCAGGCTGACATGCGCTCCGGCTGCACAATGAGCACCGACAACATCGAGGGCGTCAGCACTGACGTCCAGAGCATTTCGGGCATTTTCTCCAGCGAAACCTTTTCTGCTTCAAAGCGCGTGCGCACCACGCCGGACAAACGCCACACATTGTCGGCCTGATAATCCCCCCGTACCGCCTCACTGATGGTTTGCAGCCTGAAGTCGGAATCAAAGTCATAGACCCGAATATTTTTTATCGTCGAATCGGGCAACACCTCCCGCACATTAACGAAGCGGGTCTTATCCTTGACCCACAGCCCGGTACGCAACTCCTGGGCCAGGGATGAGCTCAGCGCGGAGAGCCGTAACTGCTGCGCCGCCTTTTCGGCAAAGGGGGTGATCAACTCGCCAAAGGCATAGGTGAGCACCACAAACACCACCCCGATACGCGCCAGCATCCCCGCCGCCTTCAGCGGCGAGAGACCCGACACACGCATCACGGTAAATTCAGAATTCGACGCAAGATGCGACAAGGTATAAAGCGTACCGATCAGCACCGCGATCGGTGCAAGCTCATAGACGTGGCTCGGTAGCGTAAGAAAAACATACAGCATGATTTGGGGCAGGCGGTAGTTGCCCTTACCCAGATCTCCAAGCTGGTTTATCAAATCGAAAAAAGCGAAAAGGGCGAGGAAGCCCGCAAAAACAAACGCCGTCGCACCATAGATTTCACGCGCGAGGTAACGGCGAAGAACAATCATCGTCGCCACCACAACAACGAGCCAAGGCTCATCCTGCGCCAGAACAACAAGGCAAGAACGCCCAACATCACCATATGCACCGGCCACCAGGCCAAGGCAAAACTCAGCCTGCCCTGCGAAACCCATGCCTGCATTACCCCGATCAGGTTGCTGTACACCATGTAAGCGAGCAGGGCGAACACCAGATTTACCGAGCGGCTTGCGCGCGGATTGACAAACGAAAGTGGTATCGCCAACAAAGCCAGATTTATCGCCGAAAGCGGCAGCCCAATACGCCACAGCAACTCGGCTAAATTGCTGCGCTCAGGGTTGTTCATCAGCGCCCATGAAGACAGCGCCCTCGACGACGCCGTCTGGGCGGCCGCCTCTTTGGCCTCAACCCGGGTGGCGTAGCGCTCAAAATCCATGATTTTGTATCCGGTCGTTCCCGGCTCGCCATCATAGCGGCGACCGTTGAGCAGAACGACGAAGCGATCGCCGTTCGGCGCGGTCTCCTGAAAGCCCCGACGACTGACCATGATGCCCTGGCTGCCGTGGAGCGCGGTTGAGATAAACACGTTCTTGACGTTCGACACATCGCCGGCAATGGCTTCGACAAAAAACACCTTGTCGCCGGTTGCCGCTTCACGAAACACCCCCGGCGCAATGCGCGACACATCGTCCCGGTTATCCATTTGCTGCCGATACAGGTCGCTCTTGCTGGTCGCCCAAGGCGATACAAACAATGAAAAACCCGCTATCAGAAACACGATCGGCGCCGCAAACATAAGAACCGGCCGTATCCACGCCGTAAGTCCGACACCGGCGCTAAACCAGACCACCATCTCCGAGTCGCGATAACTACGCGTCAGTGTCATCAACACAGCGATGAACAGGGTCAGCGACAACAGCACAGGCAGATAATTAAGTGCCGAAAAGCCGAGCAGCGCGAGCACAGCCTCGGAAAGCACCTTGCCATTGGCGGCCTGTCCGAGCAGGCGGATCAACTGGGTGGTGAGCGTGATGGCGAACAACGTGGCGAACACCGCCACGGCGAGATTGCCAAATTCACGCAGCAGCGATCGCTGAAAGATGGTATTCAACAGGAACGGGCTAGTTTTTCCGCAGTGTTTTGACTTGCTCGGAGCAAAGCATGGATAATCAGCTTTGTCGAATGGCGTGAATATTGAACAGGAAAAACATCATGGAATTTAGCACAAAAGTCGCGCTGCCGGAGCTTGTCACCGGCCCTTGTATAGCCGTAGGCGTGTTCGATTCGGGACAACTTTCCGCCGCCGCCCAGTCGGTCGATCGCGCCAGCCAAGGCGCCCTGCGCGAGCTCGCCGCCAAGGGCGACCTTCCCGGCCGCGTCGGCGCCACACGTATGCTTTACAAACTTGCCGGCGTCGCCGCGCAACGCGTACTGGTCATCGGCCTTGGCAAACAGGACGAATTCGGCCCGCGCGAATACCTCGCTGCAGCAAAGGCTGCGGTACTTGCCCTCGCCGATACTGGCGCGAAAAGCGGCACGATGTACTTCACCGACTTACCGGTAAAACACCGCGATGCTGACTGGAAGGCCCGACATTTCACGCTCGCCGCCACGGAAGCGGGCTATCGCTTTGAGCAGCTAAAGAGCAAACAAGCGCCGGCGCGCCCGCTGTCCGCACTGGTGCTCGGCTGCCTGAGCAAAGCCAACGCCGCGGCGGTGGAAAAAGGCGCTATGGACGGGCAGGCGATCGGCGCCGGGGTCTCCCTCGCAAAGGATTTGGGAAACCTGCCCGGCAACATCTGCACGCCAAGCTACCTCGCCAGCGAAGCGGCCAAATTGGCGCGCGCCTGGAAACTCGGCATCGAGGTGCTTGAGCAGCGCGACATGGAAAAACTCGGCATGGGGTCGCTGCTTTCGGTCTCAAAGGGATCACGCCAGCCACCCAAGATGATCATCCTGCGTTATAACGGCGGCGCCAAAAAGGAGAAGCCGGTTGTTCTGGTAGGCAAGGGCATCACCTTTGACACCGGAGGCATTTCGCTCAAGCCTGCGCCGGAAATGGACGAGATGAAGTTCGACATGTGCGGCGCCGCCAGCGTACTGGGCACGCTGCGCGCCGTCGCGCAAATGAAACTTCGCGCCAACATCATCGGCATGATACCGACCTGTGAGAATATGCCCGGCAGCGCGGCATCCAAACCCGGCGATGTGGTGACGAGCCTCTCGGGGCAGACCATCGAGATCCTCAACACCGATGCCGAAGGCAGGCTGATACTTTGCGACGCGCTGACCTACGCGGAACGCTTTGAGCCCGCAGCCGTCGTGGACATCGCCACACTCACCGGCGCCTGCGTGATCGCACTCGGACATGTGGCCAGCGGGCTTTACGCCAACAATGAAGGCCTTTCGCGCGAACTGGTCGCGGCGGGAGACGAATCCTGGGACCGCGCCTGGCCCATGCCGCTTTGGGACGATTACCAGGAACAGCTCAAGTCCAACTTCGCCGACATGGCCAACATCGGCGGCAGGCCCGCAGGCAGTGTCACCGCAGCCTGCTTCCTGTCCCGCTACACCGCAAAGTACGACTGGGCCCACCTCGACATAGCCGGTACCGCTTGGAAATCGGGCAAGGAAAAAGGATCAACCGGCCGGCCGGTTCCTTTGCTGGCCAGTTTCCTGATGAAACGGGCCGGGAAGCGCAAGGAGTGACGCACTACCTGCACAGGAGGCGCAAGGGCGTGCCTCAGCGCGCGCCGAATCATCACACGCTGACTTGCGCCTCCGCACATTTTCGCAGCCACGCCGAAGCGCCTGCCACGGCCTGCGACTGAGATGACCCGTATTAATTTTTACCACGATGCGACTGACAAGCATGTGGCCGCATGCAAGGTCATCGCCAAGGCGGTACAGCAAAAGCTGCGCGTACTGGTTTATGCCCGGGATGAAAAAATCATCCGGCATGTCGACAAACTCCTGTGGTCCTGGCAATCAACGGGCTTTGTCCCGCACTGCATGGCGGACGCACCTCTCGCCGCGCAAACTTCGGTGTTGCTCAGTCAGGACTGTGCGACGCTCGCGCACGACGACGTGCTGGTCAATCTCGACAATGAATGCCCGCCGGGTTTCGCCCGCTTTCAGCGCCTCGTGGAAATCATCGGGACCGACGATGATGACCGCAACGCCGGACGCGGGCGTTTCCGTTTTTACCGTGACCGCGGCTACGAAATCCAGGCGCACCGGCTCGGCGGCGCCGATTGACACCGATACGGTTGAAAGGATAATCACGTGACTGAGCCGGACAAATCCGATGCGCTTATCAGCAAGGCAGATGCCCTGCTCAGCCGCTTCCGTCCGGGCCCCGCCGGCCCAGCGGGCGCAGTGCCGGTTGAAACGCCGCCTGAAACGGATGCTGATTTTCCGCTGCTGACAGAGGTCGTCGAACTGACCGAAACGCCAGGCCACAGCATTGCCGCCACAAGCCCCCCCGCCACGCCAGAATCCGGCACCGGCACGCCCAGCGAAACAATGCAAATGGACGTGGCGCGTTTGCGCGAGGAAATCCTCGCCACACTCGCCCCCGAACTCGAGCAACGCCTTTCGGATACGCTAAAACCGCGCGCCAACGAACTGCTCGACTGGGTGATGCAGACGGTACAACTCGAACTCGGGCTGAGCATCCGCGCCGCGGTGCGAAGCGCCGTTGCCGAAGCGGTTAACGAATCGCTGGAGAAGCTGCGGCGCGACCGGGACACAAGCAACACGCCACTATGATCGGCGTCGACGCCGGTCACAACCGTCGTTAAAGCGCATTTTTATGTGGGCAAGCGGCTGAAAACCCGCGCAAGAAGCGGCTTTCCAGCGATGCATGCCGTGTATAAGCGTTCCCGAAACGCTGCCATCGCCGCACACTTCTGGCGTCAGGAAACCGTGTTTTCCGGTTGCGCTCCGCTATAATCGGCTGCTATCAGCGCGTTGCCCCCGTCTCGCAATCTCCGCAACGCGCCCTTTGTTCTCTGTTTATTGTGGTTTTTGCATAGCAGGCCGGCACGTCATGGAATTATCAAAAAGTTTCGACCCGCACGCCATTGAGCGGCACTGGTACCCCGAATGGGAGTCGCGAGGGTACTTCGCCCAATCGGGCGGGAACGAGCAGGCGTACTGCATCCAACTGCCGCCTCCCAACGTGACCGGCACCCTGCACATGGGCCACGCCTTCCAGCAGACCTTGATGGATGCGCTCATTCGCTATCACCGCATGCTTGGCCAAAACACCAACTGGGTGGTCGGCACAGATCACGCCGGCATTGCCACGCAAATCGTCGTTGAGCGCCAGTTACAGGCCGAAGGCAAGACACGCCACGACCTCGGACGCGAGGCCTTTCTCGAGCGCGTCTGGGGCTGGAAACAGGAATCGGGCGCCACCATCACGCGCCAGATGCGCCGTATCGGCGCCTCGGCCAACTGGACCTACGCCGACACCGAAGGACAGGCGGCCGGCTATTTCACCATGGACGCCAAGATGTCGCGGGCCGTCGCCGAAGTCTTTGTCCGCCTGCACGAAGACGGCCTTATCTACCGTGGCAAACGCCTCGTAAACTGGGATCCGGTGCTGGGCACCGCAGTCTCCGACCTCGAGGTGGACAGCGAAGAGGAAGACGGCAAGATCTGGGAAATTCGCTACCCGTTCGACGACGGTGTTGGCGCGCTAGTTGTCGCCACCACGCGGCCCGAAACCATGCTTGGCGACGTCGCCGTGGCGGTTAACCCCAAGGATGAACGCTACGCGGCGATGGTCGGCAGGCGGGTTACCTTGCCCCTAACCGGACGAAGCATCCCGGTCATCGCCGACGATTACGTCGATCCGGCGTTCGGCACCGGTTGCGTAAAAATCACGCCGGCGCACGACTTCAACGACTACCAGGTCGGACAACGACACCAGCTTGCGCCCATCGGCATGCTGACACTTGATGCCAAGGTCAGCGACACCGCGCCGCAGGCTTACCGTGGTCTCGACCGCTTCGATGCCCGCAAGCAAATGCTTGCTGATCTGCAGGCGCAAGGACTGCTCGTGTCCGAGAAGCCCTACAAGCTTCGTGTTCCGCGCTCCGGGCGCACCGGCGTGATCGTCGAACCCATGCTCACAGACCAGTGGTTCGTCAAAATGGACGGCCTCGCCAAACATGGTCTTGACGCCGTCGCCAGCGGTGCGGTCAAGTTCTACCCCGAGCACTGGACAACCACCTACAACCACTGGCTGGAAAACATTCAGGACTGGTGCATTTCGCGCCAACTCTGGTGGGGCCACCAGATTCCGGCCTGGTACGACAACGAAGGCCGGGTCTACGTTGCGCGCACCGAGGCAGAGGCGAGCGCACAGGCCGCCGCCATGGGCTATGGCGGGCCGCTGCGCCGCGATGAGGACGTTCTCGACACCTGGTTCTCCTCGGCGCTAGTGCCCTTCACCTCGCTTGGCTGGCCGGAAAAAACCAGGGACCTTGACGCCTTCTTGCCCTCCTCGGTGCTGGTCACGGGATTTGACATCATATTTTTCTGGGTCGCCCGGATGATCATGATGAGCCTGCATTTCACCGGCAAGGTACCGTTTCGCGATGTCTACATAAACGCCCTGGTACGCGATGCCGAAGGACAGAAAATGTCCAAGTCCAAGGGCAACACACTCGACCCGCTAGATCTCATCGACGGCATCACCCTCGACGCTTTGCTCGAAAAATCCACCGTCGGGCTGATGCGCGTCGAGCACAAGGTAAAAATAGAAAAGTACATACGCAAGAACTACCCTGATGGGATTCCCTCCTTCGGTACAGACGCGTTGCGCTTTACCTTCGCCTCGCTCGCCACCTTCGCGCGCACCCTCAACTTCGACCTGTCACGCTGCGAGGGCTACCGCAATTTCTGCAACAAGCTATGGAACGCCACGCGTTTCGTGCTGATGAATACAGAGGGCAAGGACTGCGGCACGAACGAGTCCCTTCCGTTCGAGCTGTCGGACGCGGACAGATGGATCGTCAGCCTGCTGCAAAGAACCGAAGCGGATGTCGCCAAAGGCTTTTCCGAATACCGCTTCGACAACGCCGCCGGCGCCATCTATAAATTCGTCTGGGATGAATACTGCGACTGGTATGTCGAACTGGCCAAGGTGCAATTGCAAAACGGCAATGAAGCGCAGCAACGCGGCACACGCCGCACCCTGGTGCGCGTGCTCGAAGCGGTGCTGCGCCTGGCGCACCCCATCATCCCGTTTATCACCGAGGAACTTTGGCAGACCGTCTCCCCGCTGGCCGGCAAAACCGGCGCCAGCATCATGCTCGCCCCCTATCCGCAATCGCAGCCTGAAAAGATAGACACCGCAGCAGAAGCCAGCCTGGCCTATGTCAAGGACCTCGTGCTCGCCTGCCGCAACCTTCGTGGCGAAATGAAAATATCACCGGCCGAACGCATCCCACTGCTCGCTAGCGGGGACAAGTCAAAGCTGGAGGCCGCCTTCCCTTACATCAAGGCACTGGCAAAACTGTCCGAGACCAGCGTTGAGGCGGTGCTGCCCGAAGCGGATGCGCCCGTCGCGGTGGTCGGCGACACACGCCTGATGCTGAAGATAGAAATCGACGTCGTGGCTGAGCGCGAACGCCTGGGCAAGGAAATAACCAGGCTCGAAGGTGAAATCGCCAAAGCCAAGGCAAAACTCTCCAACTCAAGTTTTGTCGAACGCGCACCGGCCCAAGTGGTGGGGCAGGAAAAGGACCGGCTCACCGCCTTCGTCGCGACACTCGACAAGCTGCGCCAGCAGCTCGGAAAAATCCGGGGCTGAGCGGAATGACTCTGCCGGCGGCTCTGCGCGCGTTCCGGCATCCCAATTTCCGGCTGTTTTTCATCGGCCAGAGCGGTTCGATGATCGGCACCTGGATGCAACAAATCGCCGTGAGCTGGCTGGTGTACAGACTTACCGGGTCGGCGCTGCTACTCGGGTTGGTTGGGTTCGCCTCAAATATCGCCTATCTCGTGGTGTCGCCGCTCGCCGCGATCTTTGCCGACCGTTATGACCGCCGGCGCATGCTGATAGCGGCGCAAGGCGTCAGCGCGACACTATGCGCCCTGCTGGCGACCCTCACCTTTCTGGAAGTCGTCACGGCCTGGCAGATCATAATCATCATGCTCGCCATCGGCGTGGCCACCGCGCTTGAAACTCCGATCCGGCATGCCTTCATCCTGGAGCTTGTCGAACACAGGGACAACCTGCCCAACGCGATCGCGCTCAACGCGTCGCTGTTTCAGATGGCCCGCTTCATCGGCCCCGCCCTTGCCGGCATATTCATTGCCGCATTCGGCGAAGCCTGGTGCTTCGTGATCAACGCCCTCTCCTACACCTGGATTCTGCTGATCCTGTCGCGCATGAAGACCAAGCCCAGGATGCCCTCAGCGGCAAAGCGCGATTGGGTCGCGGAGCTGCGCGTTGGCTTTCACTTTGTGTTCGGCACAATGCCATTGCGCCGTCTGACAATCATGCTCGGCGTGGCGAGCATTTTCCTTTCCTCCTACCAGATGCTGATGCCGCTCATCGCAGACCAGGTGTTTGGCGGCGGCTCAAGCACTTTTGGCTTTCTGATCGGCTGCTCGGGGTTTGGCGCCTTGTGCGGCTCGCTTTACCTTGCCGGTCGTCAGCGTGTCCCGGGGCTGGGCCGCTTCGTCGCCGCCGGCCCGCTGATAGCGGGCACCGGGCTGGCGCTCATTTCGCAAACCGGCGCCGCGCCGCTGGGAATGGCCTGCATGCTGCTCATCGGTTTTGGCATCATCATCACCGCCGCCTCCACCAACACCCTGCTGCAAAGCGTCGCCGACGAGGACAAGCGCGGCCGCGTCGTCGGCATTTATGTGATGATATTTTTGGGCATGCAGCCGCTGGGCAATCTTGCAGCCGGGGCGCTCGCCGACGCACTGGGCGCGCAGCACGCCTTGCTGCTAAATGGCCTGATCGCGATCAGCGTGTCGGTGTGGTTTATCGCCGGCTACGACACTTGGCGCCGGGCGATGCGCCCCCTCTACGAGCGCGCCGGCCTTCTGGGGCGACCGGCGACCTGAGGCAGACTCACTTTTGGCAGACTCACTTTTTTTGCATGAAAAAGGTGAATTCCTTGTCGTTGGCCGATTGATCTACCAGCGCATTGCCCGTTTGCTTGGCAAAGGCCTGAAAATCCTTGACCGCGCCAGGATCGGTGGCAAGGATACGCAACACCTGCCCGCTCAGCATGTCGGTGAGCGCTTTTTTTGTGCGCAGAATAGGTAACGGGCAATTGAGTCCGCGCGCATCCACTTCTTTGTCGAAATTCATCAGGCTGTCCGTTGGCGAGCCGCACGAAGCGGCATGGTATCTATAATTTGCCATCTTACTATATGAACCTAAGCTGCCGGCGCATGTCTGCGCGGGATGCGCCGTCGGGATGTCCGCCATCCAAGCTTAAGGGTGTCTCCGACGCGACGATCAGGCTCTTTGCCTAAACACAGGGGTGAATTAGACTAGCCACATACTATCCACTTACTGACAATCACCTCATCCCACCATGCATTGGCTCGCCTGGATCGCATGTTGCAAACGGCGCCTCAGTGCCCCCATTCGTTCTTCTGAATGCACCGCGTGGCCGCCGATAAAACCATGAAGGGTGGCGAACACTGGCTGGTTTTCGTCACCGCGCTCCCCATCGATGCCCCGTCCGCACGCATGCGCATTCTCCGCACCCTTGATTCGCTCGGTTGCGCCGCAATGCGCGAGGGAGTGTTCGTGCTCCCCGACACTCCCGCCAACCGCCTCGGATTGTCACGCCTGTCCGAGCATGTGACCCGCATCAAGGGCACCGCCCATCTGCTACACGTCAATAGCGAGGAGACACAGGCCCGGGTTTTTCGCGGGTTCTTTGACCGGTCGGATCAGTACGACGAGTTGATCAAGACAATAGAAGGTCTGAAGATGGGCTTCGGCGTTTCCGACCCGGGCGCCATCGCGCGCGTGCTAAACAAGCAACGACGCGAATTCGATGCGCTTTCCGGCCTGGATTTTTTCCCATCTTCGGCGCGCGACCGCGCGGCGCATGTGCTCGTCGAAGTCGAAGCCCGGGTCAAGGCCTTGATGTTCCCGGATGCGCCCAAGGACGGGCGCGCGCCAGACTCGACTCTGCAGTTTTTTCGCGCCACATGGGCCACCAAAAAACCCATCTGGACAGACCGTCTTGCATCGGCCTGGCTGATACGCCGTTTCATCGACCCCGAAGCGACACTGCTCTGGATGGAAAAAAACGGGGAATGCCCAGCAACAGCAATCAGCTTTGCGTTTGAGGGTGCGCAGTTCTCAAACAGCAAAACCCGGGTCACGTTCGAAGAGCTGCTGGTCAATTTCGGGCTCGGCGACAACGCCACTCTGGCCCGCATCGGCAAACTGGTGCATGCGCTTGATGCCGGCGGTGCACCGGTGCCCGAAGCGGCCGGCGTTGAAACATTACTGCAAGGCGCACGCCGGCGCAGCGCCAGTGACAATGACTTTCTGGCGGAAAGCGAAAAGACCTTTGACCTGCTGTTCGACGCCTACCTGGAAACCACAGGCAGAAGCTGAGGCAAGGATTCCCTTACCCTGAACCGCCTTAATCTCCGCCTACACCAGACAGGGGATCGAGGCGGCGTGCGAGACCGGGAACATGTGGCCTGAAGAGTCCAAGACCTGCGACATCAATCCGTTGCCCCCCATCAAACCCACCCCAAACCCCTAGGGCTTTTTCCGCGCATCTTCCTGCATCTGTGTGCGCAACTCGCGGAGTCGGGCATCGACGCTCGACATCTGGTAAAAATCCCCATCACCGCTCTTTTGCGCCAATTGCAATTGCTCTATCGCCGCCGGCAGGCTCCCTTGCAGCACATACAATTGCGCCTGAGCCTGATGCTGTAACAAGCGCTTGCCCAATGCCGCATAGGACGCGGCCTGCATGGCAAAAAGTTTTGCGTCCCGTGGATAGCTGCGCAGTCGCTCGGTGATCCCCGCAACGGCATCGGCGTGCAAACCGCCCCCCTGCTGCGCCTCGATATAAGCATAGTTCAGCGGACGATTATCAGGGTACTGCAGCAGCGCGTTGCGCAGAGTCTCGCGCGCGGCACCGGGATTACCGCCGTCGCCTTTGACCCTCGCGATCAGTGCGTGCACCATCGGTGGCAACTTGCCCTGGTTGCGCAAGACAGCAATCTCGCGCTCGGCCCCGCGGAAGTTCCTCGCACGGGCAAGCGCGACGGCATAGCCATAGTGCGCGGCGTACTCGCTGGAGAAGCGCTTTTCTCGCAAGGCTTGCTCAAAATAAGTCACCGCATCGGGCGCCATACCCTGCTCCGCGCGCAGTTTTGCACGCACCAGTTGAAACTCCAAACTATCGGGCACCTGACGGTATGCCTCGTCTTTGGACCGGTTCTGCATATCCGAAATACGTTCGCCGGTCAGCGGGTGGGTGCGCAGATAAGCCGGCGCATTGTTCTCGACAAGACGTGATCTTTTTTGCAGGCGCTCGAAAAACGCCGCCATGCCCTGCACGTTGAAGTTTGCGCGCTGCAAGGTCTGAAAGCCGATGCGGTCGGCCTCGCGTTCGAATTCCCGCGTGTAATTGAGTTGCGTCGCGATCACGCCGGCCTGGGAGCCGAACGCAGCGGCCTGGGCGAGGTCGCTGCTCGCGCGGGAGGCCAGCAGCGCCAGCGCGAGACCCGCCAGCGATAAGGCGGAAACCTGCCCCTGCCTGCTGATCTGCCGCGCAATATGCCGCTGCGTGACATGGGAAACCTCGTGCGCGAGCACACCTGCCAGCTCGGATTCGGACTGGGCGGCGAGGATCAGCCCGGTATGCACACCGATAAAACCCCCGGGCATGGCAAAGGCGTTGAGCGTGGCATCGCGCATGATGAAGAATTCAAAATCCTGGCGCGCGTCGCTACTCGCGGCAACCAGCCGGTAGCCCAGGGTATTGATGTAGTCGGCCAACTCCGGGTCGTCGTTGTAGGTGAGGTCGCGCCGAATCTCGTGCATGATGTTTTCGCCCAGACGACGCTCCTCGAGCAGCGAGAACGTCGCTTGGGACACATCGCCAAGATCAGGCAGTTCCTGCCCCACGCCGCGGGGAAGCCACAACGCACAGGGTAGCAACAGCAGCAACAGCAGCCTAAAGTAAACGGTACGCATGCCAATATGATACCGTTAGCCGTTGATAAGTTCCCGAAAACCCTCGAGCATAAAAACGTAAATCAATCCGATGGAAAACAAGAATAAGCCCGCGTCCCTCACCCATTTTGACGCCCGGGGCCAGGCCCACATGGTCGATGTCGGGGGCAAAACAGAAACCCACCGCGTCGCACGCGCCGGCGGCACCATACGCATGCTTCCCGCGACCTTCGCGCTGATTCAGTCCGGCTCAAGCAAGAAAGGCGATGTCATCGGCATCGCGCGCCTTGCCGCGATACAGGCGGCCAAACGGACCGCCGAGCTCATCCCCTTATGTCACCCGATTGCCATCACCCGCATCGCCGCCGATTTCGCATTCGATGAACCGGGTGCCGGCGTGAGTCTCGAAGTGACAGTGGAGACCTTCGGCCGCACCGGCGTCGAAATGGAGGCGCTCACCGCCGTCAGCGTCGGTTTGCTCACCGTCTATGACATGTGCAAAGCCGTGGACCGCGGCATGACCATCAACGGCGTGACCTTGCTGGAAAAGCATGGGGGCAAGTCGGGGAGTTTTGTGGCGGCCAAGTAAGCGCTCACAAATCAACTGCTTAGAAGCACGGCGAACAGCCGTTTGTCCAAATCCTGTCCAACTGAGGAACAGGAAATGGCTTCTTTTAGACAACGTGGCGGTAAGTGGCAGGCGCGTGTCTTGCGTAACGGGTATCCCGATCAGACCAAGACATTTGTGACCAAAGCGGACGCCGAAAAGTGGGCGCGATCGCTTGAGTCCGAAATCGACAAAGGACAGTTCGCGAGCCTCAATGAGGCCCAACGTAACACCTTGGGGGATTTGATCGCGCGGTATCTGGCAGAGGTGACTCCTTCAATGAAGGGAGCAGCGGAAGACACGATTCGGCTCAAGGCCATCATGCGCAAACCAATCGCACAGTGGAGCATGGCCAACCTGAATGCAGGCCGGATTGCAGTTTACCGGGACGAACGTCTTAAAGAGGTTGGCGCGGGAACAGTCATCAGGGAACTGGCATACATCTCGGCCATCATCAATCACGCACGTAGGGAATGGGGAATCAATGTTCCCAACCCTGTACAAATGATGCGCAAGCCACAAAGCCCTCAGGCACGGTCACGGGTGTTGTCTGACGAGGAGGTCGCGAAGCTGTTGCAGGCATTGGAGCCAATTGGTCGAAGAAGCCATTGGACCAAACCAGTTGTGCAGCTTGCACTTGCTACTGCAATGCGTCGTGGTGAATTGCTCTCATTGAGATGGGAGCACATTGACTTGCAGGGTAGGACAGCTTTCTTACCCGATACCAAAAACGGAGACTCCCGGACTGTGCCACTTTCAACTGTGGCGGTTCGGGTACTTGCCGAGTTGCCTCGGCATATCAGTGGGGTGGTAATTCCAGTGAGGTTTTTTACGTTGGATGCGGCGTTCAAGAGAGGGGTTCGCCGAGCGGGCCTGGAGGGCGTTCGATTCCATGATATGCGGCGTACGGCCATCACCCGGATGGCGGAGAAATTGCCCAACGTGATTGAGTTGGCGGCGGTTAGTGGGCACAAAAGCCTGATGGTGCTGAAACGGTATTACAGACCTACCGCTGCCGAACTAGCGCAAAAACTGGGGTAGGGCTTGCTTTAAATTTCCACGCCGCTAAAATAATTTACGTGGTCAGGGAACTGTCCATGACCGTCATAAGGGATGGCTGTCCCAGAGTGCCATGCACATGAATTAGCCAGCATCGCCCGGTGCGTATCGCCGAAGGGCCGCTACAAAAAGATGGTCTCCAACCTAAACCGTTGGGGACTGAACTTTTTGTCTGGTCTCCAACATCTTGCAACGATTTTGGAGATACAGCGTGATCACATTTGACCTTGATACCAAAGCTGAAAATCTAGGCACTCAGCATATTGAGTTCCTCAAACTGGTTAGAACTGGCCCGGGTGTTTTAGGCTTCAAACCAGCCAAAGGTACTTACTACGAAAAGCACTTTACCAATGAGGCTCAAGCGTTAGCACTGATTACTGCCAATGGCGGTCAAGCTGACACATGGGTTTCGATGGCGACTTACTCCGACCCGAACGCATCCCGGTCTCAAGACAATGCGGAATGCCTCTGTTCACTTTGGCTTGATGTAGACGCACATGAAGACAGCAAATACGAAACGGTTGAAGCGGTCCAAGCCGCATTGCAAGGCTTCCTCCTCCACACTGATCTTCCCCAGCCAACGCTGACCAACCTCACTGGTTATGGTGTTCACGCCATTTGGGTATTCACTGAGGTTATCAAGCGCGAGGAGTGGCAGCCAGTCGCCGACAAACTCCAAGACTTGGCTGGCCGAATGTTTCTGGACGCTGACCCCATCACCGCAGATGCGGCTCGGATTTTGCGCGTCCCCGGGACGTTGAACTTTCGTGATTCCGAAAACCCAAAGCTGGCGAGGCTTGGGGAGACGGGTGAAGGGCCACTTGGATTCGATGAGATGGCGTTGGCCATCGACCAGGCCTTGCTTAAATTTCCGGCTTTGGTGATGACGCGAGGAAAACACACATCGGTCAAAAAGTTCGACAGCCCTGTAACGGACGCAAACACTGCAGTAGTCAATGTAATGCTGTTGGCAATTGATCCAGACATTGGGTATTGCGAGTGGCGCGATGTCGTCTGGGCTGTTGCCGCTACTGGCTGGGATTGCTCTTATGACTTGGCACGCTCATGGAGTTCTCGAGGCGCGACGTGGGACGAAGACGCCTTCAATCGCGTTTGGGATGGTTTTGATGCATCACGTGGCATTGGATTTGGCACTTTGGTACATCACGCCAAACAAGCTGGATATTCAGGACCATTGCCATCAAAGTCACAAGCTCAACAGTTCAAACCATCTGGCCGACTTGTAACGGTCCGCGCCGCAGATATTAAACCCGAACACGTTGAATGGCTGGTCGATCAGAGTTTTCCCCTTGGCATGTTGGCAGTCATTGGTGGTCAGCCCGGGCTTGGTAAGAGTCAAATCTCAATCAACTTGGCAGCAGGTGTCACCACAGGTAAAGGCTTGCCGGGAACTGGTGGTTTTAACAACTTGGGTTCAGTCATCATCCTTGCAAACGAAGACGACGCTGCTCGTACGATTCGGCCTCGACTTGACGCTGCCGGTGCCGACATCTCAAAGGTTCACATTGTTGAAGGGGTTGCCCGTGAGGGCGCAGACGTTGACATGTTCCAGCTTGATTTGGATATTGCCGAATTGCGAGATCGCGCTTTGCAAATTGGTAACGTTAAGCTCATCATTATTGATCCACCCAGTGCTTACCTCGGCACAAAGGTTGATAGCTACAAGGACAGCGATGTCCGACGGGTGTTGATGCCGCTTGGGACATTGGCCCAAGATACTGGTGCGATGATTTTGTTGATCGTTCACCTGAACAAACGCACCGATGGTGGAGCACAGCAGCGTTTCTCAGGCTCAACAGCCTGGACAGCAGCGCCGCGTGTTGGATTCATGGTGGCTGAAGATCCGCTTACCAAGCAGCGCTTTATGTTGCCAGTCAAAAACAACATCGGCGACGATCGACTCGGCTACCAGTACCACATTGCTGAAAAACTGATCCAGTATGGCGGGCAGACATTTAAGTCGTCCTACATCGTTTGGGACCAGCCTACCAACCGTTCAGTGGCTGAACTTTTGACCCCTCCAAAGGCAAATAAGCAGGATGCAGTGGGTGTTGCCAAAGGCTTCTTGGCAGAGGAATTGGCTGCTGGGGCACTCGCTGTTGAAGAAATCCAAGCGGCAGCGAAAGCTGCGGGAATTTCTTGGTCTAGTGTGCTCAGGGCAAAAAGCACCATGCTGATCACGAGCGAAAAAGTCGGGAGCGGTTGGACTTGGACATTGCTCACAGCCTAGGAGAACAGCAATGTCTGAATGGCGTGAAAACTCAAACGGGAACTATGTCTGGGTCATTGGCACTGATGACGTTATGACTGTCTATCAGCGCAACGGTGAATGGTTTGGCGTGTACGACAACCACTTCACGGAAGAAGGCTTCCAAAGTCCTGAAGAGGCGATGGCCTTGATGGAAAAAGCGGTTCTTGATGATCAGCTTGATCTTCTTGAAAGAAGGGTTCAAATGGCGGTTGGCTGGCGGCAAACAAAATCCGGCGGGTATCACTGTGTTCGACGCGATTGCACCATGACGGTCAAACAAGCCAAGAGCGGAAAGTGGTATTTGGTCATTAACCAAATGATGGTTCAGGGCAAGTGGTTTGACACAGCCGAAGAGGCTAAACGACAAGGAGATCAATACTGACCCTGTGAATACCTTGAGATGCTTGAGTTCCTTCGATCTTTGGTACTACATCAAGAAGCTCAACATACTCAAGGTAATCAAGGCACTCAAGAAGATCAAGAGAACCAAGGCAACCAACATTTCAAGGCAGGCAACCAGTGGCTGGTTCAAGAGGTCCTGTGATTAATTTAAATGTTAAGCCCGTCCGGAGCCCTATGAAGGTGTAAATCCATGTCAAAAAACTTTACTTTTCGAACAGCAGGCGGGCGAATCACCTGTACTCAGTGCCAAGCCCAGTCTAAGCGCACTAAGCAGCAATGCCGAGCCCCTGCCTCAAAGGGAAAAACTCTGTGCCGTTTCCATGGCGGGGCTTCAACAGGCCCAAAGACTGCGCAAGGCAGACAGCGTTGCGCCGATGCTAAAACCATTCACGGCAATGCAACGCGCAAAGCGCGAACCGAACGGGCTGAGGGTATGCGTCGAATCCGCGTTCTGGAAGAAATTGGTAATGCGCTGAAGATCTTGGCTGGACCTAGAACTCCCGGCAGAAAGCCGGTTACTCAGATATTTTAATTAATAAAAAAATATTTATCTTTCAAGACAAAAATTTATCTATGTCAATAATCGATTGCTTACGAATTTTTAATTTGCCAATCTACTTAAATACGGCTTGGTTTTTGCAAACTCTCTTTGCACAAAATAAATAGCCTTCTCATTAGACACAGCTTCAGACGGGATAAAGTTAAATAAACCGCTTGGCACATTTAGTTTCTGTTGAAGTGCCGTACGAACTGCATCTGCGGAATACAAGTTAAAATTATTTGATGATTGTGCATGGGAAGCAAGGATCGACCATTGCCCTTTGGTTATATTATTAACACCCAAAGATTCAAACGTAGGTATATTGGGTAAAGTCGCGATTGCTTCATCAGATGAAATTGCAGCAGCGGTAATATTTCCCTGACTAAGATAGAGTGGTAAACTTGCACTCATTTCAATACAGGCATATTCAATGTTCTTTGCAAATAGTTCCGACAATAGTGGAGCGGTGCCTTTGTAACTGACCAAATCAGGGCTCACACCAATAGCTTCAGCTATTTGTAATGCACACAAATGTGAAGCTGATCCAGGTACAGAAGTACCAATTTTTATTGATTTTTTTCGATTTGCCTCAGCGACTATTGTGCTCCAAGACTTATTTGATATCAACACCATTGGTGAAAGTGCGATAAGGCTAATTGGCCTGATCCCCTCAAGAAGCCGAGGCTCTTTCACCGCAGCAAGTAAAAATGTATTTGAATTAAGCAGAATAAGTGTAGAGTCAATACTGGAGGCATTTACAAACTCCCTTAATCCTAATAATCCAGATTCGCCTAATTTATTATGAACCTTGACGCCATTAGAATATTTTATGGCCATGTTTCTTGCCAATGCACGAACTGCTACATCAGTGGGCCCCTGCGATGCGTAAGGCACCAAAATACTTAATTCTTGAGCGCACAATTGATTAGCACCTAAAATCAGTTGCACCAAAAAACCTAATGCGGCAATTTTGTATTTGGGGACTAAAAAAAACTTCATTACCATCTCCAATCTATTGTTCATACCACGGCTTTTTGGAGCCAGAGTTTACACGGTTTGAATTTATCACGTTACTCTGCGTATTGAGTTGAGTTGCACCAGCAGAGACGGGTGGTACACCCTGAGCAGCGGTAAGTCGCGAAATATTTGCCTTTGCTAAACTAAAATACCTGCCCTTAGGATAACTCTCTAAGTAAGCCTCATATGCTTCTTTGTTACCCGCTGCTTTAGCGTCATTCCAAAACTTTTCCTCAATCTCAGCCGGTGAAATTGTTACATTATTTTTTTCATTTACAGATGTGGAATTGCAACTGGCGAAACAAAAATCACCCTCAATGCTCCCCTCCATCCAAGGCTCCTGCTGCCCCTTAGATGCAACCTTGACGCCACTAACTACACGCTTCAGCACCTGCTCAATGGGTTGATTGGATTGCTTGATCTGCTCAAGCAAAACAGAAGTGTAAATACCATTTCGCCCGTCGCCATCCCCTGCAACACTTCCGGGTCGCGTTGCAAACGAAATCAAGGTGCCAGACGGAGCGTTTTCTTTTGCAATGCCTCGGCTACCAGACCTGAAGCTTCTAGCGTATGGGTTATCACGGCAGGCATCTAGAAACACTAGGTTCATACGAGTCTTAGCTTCACCCAACACATCCATGACTTGCCTAGTCGATAAGCTTTGCATCGGGACATCTTCTTCGCCATTGATCTCAGCATCGACAGTGGGGAGATAGTTCTCTCCTTTGATCTGCAAGCCATGACCAGCATAAAAAACCACAGCAACGCTGCCGGGTGTCAACTTATTGCGGAACTCACGCAATGTCTGCCCAACTTGACGCGTTGTTAGATTTGTTCGCTCAATAACTGTAAAGCCATAACCTCTTAAACTGTTAGCCATATCCCGTGCGTCATTGACTGGATTCTTTAAGGGTAAAGACTTGTATGAGCTATTCCCAATAACCAAAGCAACCCGTTGCTCTTTCTGCTGTGCATTGGCAGATAAGCAAACCAATCCCACAATGATTGCAGCAATGATTCGATACAACATGATTTATCTCTTAAAGTAGAAGTCACCTAAGACTTGAATGTAGTTTGTAGGGGCTTGTTCGTGACCGACCGACTTGGCTAATTCAGAAACTTGGTTTCGTGCGTTCTTAACAACACGGTCGATTCTGACATTTGGCTTTTGGACTTCTTGAGCGAAGACACGAGTGAGCAATCAATTTTTATTTCTGTCGGAGTTACCCAGACAAACCAACGCTTGCTGACCAGTACCTACTTGTCATGACATGCGCCAATCATCGCCAGAGTGACTTGGCTTTCCCTGGTGTAATCATTTTCTCAAGCACCAAAGATACATCAAGGCATTGGTCGGCTATTTCATCTTAACCAATAAGCCAATTGTTTGCGCAGATCATGGTTCACACTGTCTGAGGGGGACCCATTTCAGAATTGGGGGGGGGGTACGGTGGGGGTCAGACATTTGCCAAATCTAACCCAGCACCGGCATTAAGCGCGGTCTAGACAAACTTTGCGCGTAACGTAAACTTGCATCGGGCAAGAAATCTTGTCCAAATTTTGTCCAACTAAACACACAGGATTGGGTCAAGCGATTAAACGCCGTGTGCTGTAAGTTGTTGATTTGTATAAAGCCCTCACCGCCGTGCAAGTGGCCCTGCTCACCATCTACGACATGTGCAAGGCCGTCGACCGGGGTATGCATATCGAGGCCATCGGCCTAATCGAAAAATCCGGTAGCAAATCGGGTCATTGGTTAGCGCGAGGGTAGCCACTAACTTGCAGTTGGCAATAAAGCGGAGAAAATGAAGTCTGTCCCATTCCTGTCCATCACAGGGATGAAGTCGCGCCAGAGCTAAACCTAAAGGGCTGGAAAGAGGACTGCATCAGCCCAAAATGCGTGAAGACCTTACGCCATGGCTAAATATGCAGCCTGGCCGCCCTCCCAGCCAGGAAATTGCCGGCGGCGCTTGAATGAACCCCCAGCCACGCCCGAATTAACAGCAGACCTGTTCGTGCCCCAAGACGCACTCAGTTACACCGCGATCGTGCGAATGGCAACGCCACTTCCTGAGCCAACATAGGACAGGGTAAAGCAAGTTACCGAATTACCAAATGTCAAAAAACCCGGATGTCAAAAACCCCAAGTGTCAAAAAAATATCAGGAAAACCCTAGGGGCTGTTGACATTCAATATTTTATGGGTGGGGGCTGTTAACGTAGCCGGAAATCTGTTTACATCCTGATATTTGCGGGAGGTCAGGATGGTTCGTCGATGGTTGCGTGATGATCAGTGGCGGCGTTTGGAGTCGATGTTGCCCGGCAAGGCTGGGGACCCGGGTCGTACTGGTGCGGATAACCGGCAGTTTATTGAGGCAGTACTGTGGATAGCACGCACCGGTAGTCCGTGGCGTGATCTTCCTGCTGAATTTGGGCGTTGGAATAGTGTGTACAAGCGCTTTGGGCGCTGGTCGAACAACGGAGTTTGGCAAAGAGCATTTGCAGAACTGGCAAAGGATGCGGACTTTGAAGAAGTGTTTCTGGACAGCACCATCGTGCGCGCGCACCAGCATTCGTCTGGCGCTGCCAAAAAAAAGGCGCGCAAGCGATCGGGCGCTCGCGCGGCGGACTGAGCACCAAAATTCACACCGCGGTGGATGCTTTGGGCAATCCGCTGCGATTGATACTGAGTGCGGGCCAGATTGCCGATATCGAGCGCTCCCCGGAGTTGATCGCGGGCATCCAAACCGATGCGGTCATCGCAGACAAGGGCTACGATGCCGATGCTTTGGTTCGGCTCATCCAGGTCAACGGCGCGCAAGCGGTAATCCCGCCTCGCTCCAACCGAACGCAACTCAGGGCCTACGACGCCCATTTGTACAAAGATCGCAACCTGATCGAACGCTTCTTCGCGCGCATCAAGCACTTTCGGCGTGTTGCCACGCGATACGAAAAACTCGATCCCCACTATATGGCCTTCTTGCATCTGGTCTGCACCTTCGTCTGGCTCGCTTGAATGTCAACAGCCCCTA
>CAMDDU010000024.1:0-61592 GCA_945892985.1 Bordetella parapertussis | reverse complement strand
CGCGCCAGAAACGCCGCTTTGCGCGTTGCTCTTCCATGTACCTCGAATCCTTTCGCCGCCGCCAGCGTCATTTGTTTCATTCTCAATCCTCCCGTTTGCGTCTCGCTATATGACAACAGACGCGCGGACTTGTTCAGTGTTTCCCTAGGCCAAACAGCCTAGTCAGCAAGGGTCGGCACTTCATCGCCAGACCCCTACCAACTCACCCGCAGCCGCCCCGTCACGGCGCGCCAAGGCAGCAACAGCATGCCGATTACCGTCAGCAAGGCAATACCCACCTGCAGGTACATCAGCACGTCGGCCTTGCCGGCCAGCAGTACGGCGCGGGCCGGGGCTGCCGGGTCGACGTAGACGGTCACGGCCTTGCCCGGCACGAAGGATTGGCTCAGTTCTTTGGCGCCGGCCTCGGCGCCGCAGTAGCCGCGGCTGAACGCCACGCGCGTGCTGTGGTACTCCAGGCCGTCGACGCTGTAGCCGTAATGCACCTCCACCTCGTACGAATCGCGCTGGCGGCCGCAGCCGCGCTTGAGCTCCGAACTGCGCACGCTGCCTGTCACTTGCGGCCAGCCGGCGCTCGCGTGTGCGCGCAGCAGGGTGCGCAGGCTCTGGTAGCCGAGCAAGGCCACCACCAGGGCGGCGGCCAAGGACAGCACGACAAACACCGATCTGGCTGTGCGCATGCGCCAGCATACCGACAAAGCCGCCAAGGCCACCAGGGCCGCTGCGGCACGCTGTGGCACGCCTGGCCAGATGCATATGCCGGCCTGTTCGCCCTTGCGCCATAGGCTGAAAACCCGCTCCAGCTGCGGCTTTCCAGCTTGCCGCCTCTGGCGCTCGAAGGCGGTTGGGGGGGTATAAATTGTGCCCGCACAATTGCCGTTATCATCGGGCCATAGCAAGCGCGCATCCGCGCAGCGCCGGCTAGCCAACAAGGACAGCAACCGTGACCACCAAGGCCATCGAACTCACGCAGCAACTGCTGCGCTTTAACACCATCAACCCGCCGGGCAACGAGGCGCCCTGCGCGCAGTTTCTGGGCGCCATGCTAGAGACCGCCGGCTTTAGGGTGAGTTACCACGCCTTTGCCGACCAGCGCACCAGCGTCGTCGCCTCCATCGGCACCGGCGACAAGCCCATGCTCGGCTTTACCGGCCACATCGACACCGTGCCGCTGGGCAGCGCGCCCTGGAGCAAGGACGCCTTTGCCGGCGAACTGGACGGCGACCGGCTTTACGGGCGCGGCTCCAGCGATATGAAATCGGGCATCGCCGCGTTCATCACCGCCGCGCTGCCCCACGTCAAGGACCTCAAGCGCTCCAGCGGCCTGACGCTGGTGCTCACCGCAGACGAAGAAACCGGCTGCGGCGGCGCCTACCACCTGGCGAAGATGCCACAGGTCATGGGCCGCATTGGCGCGCTCATCGTTGGCGAGCCCACCGCCAACTACCCCTACGTCGGTCACAAGGGTGCGTTCTGGCTGGAGGCCAAAATGCGCGGTGTGACGGCGCACGGCTCCATGCCCGAGCGCGGCGACAACGCCGTCTACAAGGCGGCGCGCGCCGTGCTCGAGCTGGAAAAATTCGCCTTCGAATCGACGCCGCATGCGCTGATGGGCTCGCCCACGCTCAACGTGGGCACGATACGCGGCGGGCTCAACATCAACTCCGTGCCCGACGAGGCGACCATAGGCATAGACATCCGCACCGTGCCCAACGTCGACCACCCGGCGCTGCTCAAGTGCCTGTGCCAGCGCCTCGGGCCGGGCGTGGCGCTGTCGACGCTGCTCGATGTGGCCAGTGTCTTTACCGAGCCATCGCACCCGTGGATGCAGCAGGTCTACGACATTGTCGAGCCGGTGCTGGGTGAGCGGCCGGTGGCGCGCAGCGCGACTTATTTCACCGATGCGGCCGCGCTCAACCCGGCCCTGGGCAACCCGCCGACGGTGATCCTCGGACCGGGCGAGCCGCAACTCGCGCACCAGACGGACGAATACTGCCTCGCCTCGCGCATCGAGCAAAGCATAGGCATTTACTCGGCGCTGATTGAGACCTGGGGCAAACAGAAATAACGCGCCGGCGCACCGGCGCGCCGAACCGGCTCAGGCGACGATATTCTCGGGCAGCACATCGAGGTCGGTGAGGCTGAAGCCCTGGAAGCTACGCTTGCGGTTCTTGACGCCAAGCACGTGGTCAAGCACCCAGTTGTCGATGGCGTGCACCAGCGGCTCGTGCTCCGAGAGGCGGCCGGGTTTGGAGAACTTGTTGGAGATGCCCTCCTGCTGCTGCACGCTGATGGCGATGTCCTCGGCGGTGGTGATGTCCCAGCGCTTGTAGTAATTCTTCACGATCTCATCGAAGTCGGGGCGCTGGGTGACTTCTTTCGGGAAGCAGGCGCCGACGACAAGGCGCATGGTGGTGGCCGTAACCGGATGGATTTCCAGGAACCACATGCAGTCGATGGCGCAGCCGAGCATGGTGCTGGGGTAGAGCAGCGGGTAGTAGGTGCCCTTGGCCGCTTTGCCGGTGAGGCCGGGGAGGCGCGGGAAAGACGCATCGCCCAGGATCACCGCGCGCGTGCCCTCGTGCTCCTTGTGCATCACCACCCAGTCACCGGCGGTTGAGTCGAAGGTGCGGTCATTGGCAACGCTGCCGCGCTGGCGGTTGATGCTGGCGCGGTGCACATGCGGCACATGAAAGGCCTCCATCGCGTTCTCGACGTAGATCTTCCAGTTGCAGTCGACCTCGTAGACCTTGCGCTGGGTGCAGACCATGTTCTCCAGGTGATAGCTGGAGAAGGGCATGTCGATGTTGCCAAGGTAGTGCTCGAGGCTTTCGGAGTCCGCGTCAAAGTTGACGAAAATAAAGCCGGCCCAAATACCGGTCTTGACCTTGAGCAAGGGGTAGTCGGCCTTGTCAAAGCCCTTTGAGGCAGCCATGCCCGGGGCCGCCATCAGCGCGCCGTCGGTCTTGTACATCCAGCCGTGGTAGCCGCACTTGATGCCCTTGGAACTGCCCTTGCCGGTGACCATCTTGGCGCCGCGGTGGCGGCAGGAGTTGATGAAGGCCTGCACCTGGCCATCGTCGCCGCGCACGATCAGCAGCGGCACGCCGGCGAAATCCTGCGTGTAATAGTCGCCCGGGTTGGGAATGTAATCGGCGCGGCCGATAAAGTTCCAGACCTTCATGAAAATGGTGTCGATCTCGCGCTGGAAGAATTCGGGCGAGGTGTAGCACTCCACCGGCAGCGTCTCCGCTTCGAGCAAAGGGCGCCTGACGGCTTCGTAGGTGCGGGGATCAAATAAGTCCATTAAATTGTCTTTCTTTTGCAGTTAAACAGATGCGGGCCGGCCTCAGACCACAGACCACGGCCCAGAGGAAGGCCCGCGTGAATAGGATGATGCGAAAACAAAATCAACGCACTGCCGGCGTGCGACCTGGTGAAGTTTCGCGCTTGCGCAAGTGCGCGGCGCGAAACAGCAGTAAAGGAGAAACCGTCGCGTTGCTCGTTTTTTGACAGATGATTGGTTATGATACTAACAGTCGTAAATAATTTCCATATGCTAAATCCCATATTCTAAAAAAGCAGTTTTTCTGCGGACACCATCTTGAAGCCAATTGAAATTCCCGCGCGGTCCGGCGCCGCCGTGCAACTGCGCCAGGGCCAGGCCGTGCGCATCATCAACACCCACGGCGGCCAGGTGGTCGACATGTGGTCCTTCCTGCACAATGGCAGCGAACACCTGTCGATGCCGCACTCGGTGGTGACCCTGGGGCGCATCAAGCCACTGCCCGGCGACACGCTGTACAGCCAGCTACGCAGCCCCATGCTGCAACTCGAGGAAGACCTCTCGCCCGGCGTGCACTGCATGCTCTTTGCCGCCTGCGACCCGGCACGCTACCGCCTGATGGGCGTCACGGGCTACCACGACAACTGCGCCGACAACCTGCGCGCGGCGATCAGCCCCTTTGGCATCGCGCTCCACCATATCCCGACGCCGCTCAACCTGTTTATGAACACCAGGTTCAACAATCACCGCGACATGGTGGTCGAGGCACCCGAGCCGGCCCTGGGCGCCAGTGTCACCTTCCGCGCGCTGCGCGATTGCGTCATGGTGTTTTCGGCCTGCCCGCAGGATCTCATTCCCGTCAACGCCCACGGTTGCACGCCGCAGTCGGTGGCTTACCAGGTGCTCGATTAATGGCCGGCAAGAAAAAACCCGCGCTTCACGTCCATCTTGAAAACTACAGCGCCAAGCCGCGCATCTTCTGGCTGACCGGCGCGCTCGCGCGCGAAGCACAAAAACGCCACCCCGATCTGGCCAAACATGCGCGCTTTAGCACCGGCGCCGATTTCGCCAACCTCGCCCGCAATCTCAAAACCACGACGCTGCTCATTACCTCCACCGACGTGGTGCGCGACCCGCGCTTTCCGCGCGGCGACGCGCTGGCCAAGGCCGCGCCCAAACTCAAATTCATCCAGCTGATTGGCGCGGGCATCGAGGGCGTGCTGCCGCTTGACTGGCTGCCGCGCGGCGTGAAGCTCGCCAACAACAGCGGCGTGCACGTGGCCAAGACGCGCGAGTTCCTGCTGATGTCGCTGCTCGCGCTCAACTGCCGGCTGCCGGCCATCGTATCCAACCAGGGCAAGTCGCGCTGGGAGCAGATTTTCACGCCCCTCATCACCGGCAAGACACTCGCCGTGATCGGCCTCGGCGACATGGGCCGCGCGGCGGTTTCGGCCGGACGGCAACTAGGCCTCAAAATCGTCGGCGTGCGCGCCTCGGGCAAGGCGGTGCCCGGCGTGTCAAAGGTCTATAAGCCGGCGCAAATCAAAACCGCCGTCAGGGGCGCGGATTTTGTCGTCATCGCCACGCCGCTGACACCATCGACGGCCAACCTGGTCAACGCGCGCGTTCTGGCGGCAATGAAGCGCGGTGGCGGTCTCATCAACATCGGCCGTGCCGGCGTGCTCGACAGCGAGGCCCTCGCCCGCCTGTTGCGCTACGGCCACCTGTCTGGCGCCATCCTCGACGTGCACAAGCCCGAACCGCTGCCGGCCAACTCGCCGCTGTGGAAGACACCCAATCTGGTGATCGTGCCGCACGTGTCCTCGGACGACCTCGACAACTACATGACGCAGACCATGGACTTCGCCTGCCGCAACCTGCGCCGCCTGCTCGCCGGGCGCCCCGCGCTCAACGTCATCAAACCGCAGACTGGATACTGAGCATGCCCGCCATTATTTTTCAGCTCCCCGATGGCACCGAGCAGCGCATCGAGGTTGCCGCCGGCACCACGTTGATGCGCGCCGCCACCGAAAACAGCCTTGAGGGCATCGCCGCCGACTGTGGTGGCGGCTGCGCCTGCGCCACCTGCCATGTCTATGTCGCCAGCGCCTTCATGGACATGCTGCCGCCCATCGCCCAGCCGGAGAACGACATGCTCGACTTTGTCGCGGCGGAGCGCCGCCCGACGAGCCGGCTGTCGTGCCAGATTCGCATGAGCGACGCACTCGATGGCATCGTTCTTGCAATACCCGAAACACAGTTCTGATTTAAGCCAGCACCCCCTTCCGCCCCGTACAAACCCGCCACCACCTATTCCGGAGTTTTTCATGAAACGCCTGCTCGCCTCCCTGCTGATCGCCCTCGGCCTTGCCGCCCTCACCGCCACGCCGGCGCTGGCCCAGGCCTGGCCCAACAAAACCATTCGCATGGTCGTGCCATGGCCGCCGGGCGGCGGCAATGACATCCTCGGGCGCATCCTCGCCGAGGCGCTCTCCGGTCCGCTCGGCCAGTCGGTGATCGTTGACAACAAGGGCGGCGCCAACGGCCTCATCGGCGCCGAAGCCGTGGCGAAGGCCGCGCCCGACGGCTATACCATCATGTTCCACAGCGTCTCCACCCACCTCATCAACGCCAGCTTTTACAACAAGGTGCCCTACGACACGCTGGGCGACTTCGCGCCGGTCAGCCTGATCGGCGAGGCGGCGCACATCCTGGTGGCCAATCCGGGTTTTGCGGGCAAAACCGTCAGCGAAATCGTCGCGATGGCCAAGGCCCAGCCGGGCAGCCTGTCGTATGCATCGTTTGGCACCGGCAGCACCAGCCACCTGTCGGGCGAGCTGCTCAACATCATGACCGGCGTCAAGCTCACCCATATTCCCTACAAGGGCAGCGGCCCGGCTCTCGCCGATACGCTGGCCGGCCACGTGCCGCTGTTCTACCCCACCGTCGCCGGCGCGCTGCCCTCCATCCGCAGCGGCAAGCTGCGCGCCATCGCCGTAACCTCATCGACGCGTTCGCGCGCGCTGCCCGACGTACCGACCATGGACGAGGCGGCCGGCATCCGCGGTTTTGAAACCTCGGCGATGTACGGCGTGTGGGCACCGGCCAAGACACCCGATGCGGTGGTCGCGCGCCTCAACGCCGAGATCACCACAATATTGAAAAACCCCGCCTTTATCGCCAAACTAGAAGCACAGGGTGTGGACCGTGTGATCGCCAGCACACCCGACGAGATGGGCGCCTACCTCAAGGCGCAGGGCCCGAAGTGGGCCAAGCTGGCGAAGGACTCGGGCGCCAAGGGCGACTAAGCGCAAAGCCGGCGGCACGCGCCGCAGCAAAAAGGGCGGCTAAGGCCGCCCTTTTTTATGCCCACCTCTACCGGCCATACGCTGGAAACCCGCGCCAGGCGGGCGTTTCCAGCCTATGGCTGCAACCGGCCTATTCGCCCAGATAGGCTTTTTTGACGCGCTCATCGACGAGTAGTGCGCTCGCTTCGCCCGTCAGGGTGATGAGGCCGGTCTCCATCACGTAGGCGCGGTCAGCCAGCTCCAGGGCAAGGCGGGCGTTCTGCTCAACCAGCAGGATGGTCACGCCCTCCTTTCGTATGGCGGCGATCACCTCGAACACCTTTTGCACCACGATGGGCGCGAGGCCCATGCTCGGTTCGTCGAGCAGCAGCAACTTGGGTTGCGCCATCAGTGCGCGCGCGATGGCGAGCATTTGCTGCTCGCCGCCGGACAGGGTGCCGGCCGATTGCAGGCGGCGCTCGGCGAGGCGCGGAAACAGGCTATAGCCGCGCTCCATGTCGCGCCTGATACCGGCCGTGTCCTTGCGTGAATACGCGCCCATGGAAAGGTTTTCCGCCACGGTGAGTTGGGGGAATATGCCGCGGCCCTCGGGCACCAGCACCAGGCCGCGACGCGGCAATTCAAAGTGCGCGACGCCGGCGATATCGGCGCCCTGGTAACACACTGTGCCGGCCGCCGCCGGCATCAGGCCGCACACCGCCTTGAGCGTGGTCGACTTGCCGGCGCCGTTGGCGCCGATCAGGCAGACCAGCTCGCCCTCGCTCACCGTGAGGTCAATGCCCTTGACGGCGCGGATGCCGCCGTAGCTGACGTGGAGGCCGCTGATTTCGAGTACGTTCATGCCGCCGCCGGCTTGCCGAGGTAGGCCTCGACCACGCGCGGGTCTTGTTGCACCTCAGCCGGCACGCCCTCGGCGATTTTCTGGCCGTAGTCGAGCACCAGCACGCGGTCGCACACGTTCATCACCAGCTTCATGTCGTGCTCGATCAGCAGCACCGTGGTGCCGTCGGCGCGGATGCGCTCAATGAGTGCGCGCAGCGCCACCGTCTCGGACGCGTTCATGCCGGCCGCCGGTTCGTCGAGCGCCAGCAGCTTGGGATCGGTGGCCAGGGCGCGGGCGATCTCGAGGCGGCGCTGGTCGCCGTAGGCGAGGCTTGAGGCCTGGTCGTTGGCGCGCGACTCGATGCCAACGTAGGCAAGCAATGCGTGTGCGCGCGCCTCGATGGCCGCCTCCTCGGCGCGCGTCGCGGCGTCGCGCAGCACCGCGCCCAGCACGCCGGCGCGGGTGCGCACATGGCGGCCTATCATCACATTCTCCAGCGTCGACAGGCTGGCAAACAGGCGGATGTTCTGAAAGGTGCGGGCGATGCCGCGCGCAGTGACCTGGTGGGTGCCAAGCCCGGCGAGCGAGGCGCCGTCGAGCTCGAAGCGCCCCTCGTTGAGCGAATAAAACCCGGTCAGTACGTTGAAGAGCGTGGTCTTGCCCGCGCCGTTGGGACCGATGAGGCCGTAGATCTCGCCGTGCGCGATGGAAAAGCTCACCCCGGCGAGCGCCTGCACGCCACCAAATTTTTTCCCTATGCCGCTGGCGGTGAGCAGCGCGCTCATGCCGGGTCCTTGCGCGCGGCCAGTTCACGCTTGCGCACCGCCGAGGGCCACAGCCCGGCCGGGCGGAAAATCATCACCAGCACCAGCGCGAGGCCGAACAGCAGCATGCGTATGACCTCGGGCTCGACCAGCATTTTTCCGAACAAGGCCATTTGCGCCGGCGCGACGGTGTAGCGCAGCACTTCGGGTGCAAACGACAACAGCACCGCGCCCAGCACCACACCCCAGACATTGCCCATGCCGCCCAGTACCACCATGGCCAGCACCATGATCGATTCGACCAGCACGAAACTCTCCGGGCTGATGAAGCCTTGTATGGCTGCGAACATGCCGCCCGCGACGCCGCCAAAAGAGGCGCCCATGGCGAAGGCCAGCAGTTTGATGCGCGTGGTGTTGATGCCCATGGCGCGCGCCGCGGTTTCGTCCTCGCGGATGGCTTCCCAGGCGCGGCCGATGCGCGAGTTCTGCAACCGCAGGTTGATGATGATCACCGCCACCATCACCACGATCAGCAGGTAGTAGTACTTGATCGGGCCGCTGAAGTTGAGGCCCATGATGGTTTCGGTTTTGGAAAAATCAAAACTGCCCAGCTTGAAGGGGTCGATGCGCGCAATGCCCTGCGGCCCGTTGGTGATATTGACCGGGTTGGACAGGTTGTTGAGAAAGATGCGGATGATCTCGCCAAAGCCCAGAGTCACCACGGCAAGGTAGTCGCCGCGCAGCTTGAGCGTGGGCGCGCCCAGCAGCACGCCGAACAGGCAGGCCACCAGCGCGCCTATGGGCAGGATCACCCAGAAGGGCAGGTGGATGTTGAAGTGCGGCGAGGCGAGCAGCGCATAGGCATAGGCGCCCACCGCGAAGAAGGCGATGTAGCCCAGGTCAAGCAGGCCGGCAAAGCCGACGACGATGTTGAGCCCTAGCGACAGCAGGATGAACAGGATGGCGAGGTTGGTGATGCGCACCCAGGCCGTGCCGGCCGAGGCGAGTGCGAAAGGCAACGCGATCAGCGCAATGGCAACCAGCGCCAAGCCAAGCCATTTGGCTTTGCTCCACTCCTTCACCCCTTCACTCATTCACTTTTCACCCTTTACCATTCCCTATTTACCATTCCCCATTGTCCATTCCCCATTGCCCATTCCCCATTGCCCATTCCCTGTTCATGCCCGGTCGCCCGCGCGCTCACCGAGGATGCCCTGCGGCCGCAACACCAGCACGGCGATCAGCACGATAAAGGCGAACACATCCTGGTAGTTGCTGCCAAACACGTTGTTGGTGAGATCACCGATATAGCCCGCGCCCAGCGCTTCGACGAGGCCCAGCAGGATGCCGCCCAGCATGGCGCCCGGCACATTGCCTATGCCGCCCAGCACCGCAGCGGCAAAGGCCTTGAGCCCGAGGTTACCGCCCATGGTGTAGTGGGCGATGCCGTAATAGGTGCCGACCATCACGCCGGCGACCGCGGCAAGCCCCGCGCCGATGATGAAGGTGAGGGCGATGATGCGATTGGCGTCTATGCCCATCAGGCCGGCCACCTGCAGGTTTTGCGCGGTGGCGCGCATGGCGGTGCCAAGGCGTGTGCGATAGATAAGCAGCGCCAGCCCGGCCATCAGCAGGGTTGAAATCAGCATGATGGCGATTTGCACGCTGGTGATGGTGGCGCCGCCGATATCGAAGTTCTCGACCTTGATGATCTGTGGATAGGCCAGCGGGTTGCGCCCCCACACCAATAGGGCGAGGTATTGCAGGATGATGTTCATACCGATGGCGGTAATGAGCGGCGCAAGACGCGGTGCCTTGCGCAAGGGACGATAGGCGATGCGATCGAGCAGGTAGCCGAGCACGACGCACACCGGAATGGAGCAACCGGTGCCAATGAGCACCACCACCAGAGGCGGCAGGCCAGACCCGGCGAGCAGCGAGATCACCGTATAGGCGACCATCGCACCAATCATTACCAGCGCACCGTGGGCGAAATTAATCAACTGCAGGATGCCGTAGACCATGGTGTAGCCAATGGCGACGATGGCATACACACAGCCGAGCACCAGGCCATTGATGACTTGCTGGATGAAAATGTCCAAGCTTCAACCCATAAAAAAAGAACGGCACCCTGCGGTGCCGTTCTTTTTCATGTGCGGCCGGTAGTCGCCAGTGCCCGCTTACTTCTTCGCCGCGTCTGCCTTGGGGGCTTCAGCCTTGGGTGCGTCGGCTTTCGGAGCGTCGGCCTTGGCTGCATCGGCTTTAGGTGCGTCAGCAGCAGGCGCCGCGGCCGGGGCGGCCGGGGCGGCGGGAGCAGGGGCCGCCATGGCGATGTACTCATCCACAGTCATGCTCTTGCCCGACTTGATGATGGCGACGGGGGTGATCTTGCCCGCCTTCATGGTGAAGATCGTCATCTCGGCGTCCTTGCGGTCGCCTTTTTCGTCGAACTCGATTTTGCCCGAGGCGCCGTTGTAGCTGATCTTGGCGAGTTCCGGCAGGTACTTGACCGGATCGGGTGAGTTGGCCTTCTTGATCGCCTCGACCAGCAGCATGGTGCTGTCATACGTAAAGGGCGCGTAGAGGATAGGGTCAACATTGAATTTCTTTTTGTAGTTTTCGAGGAAGGACTTGCTCGCCGCGACTGCGGGAATGCCCGCCTGCGAACAGATCAGGCCTTCGGCCGCTTCGCCGGCCAGTTTGGCCATCTCGTCGGTGCAGGCGCCGTCGCCATAGGCGAACACCGCCTTGATGCCCAGTTCCCTGCCCTGCTTCATCAGCGGACCGCCGGTGGCATCCATGCCGCCGTAGAAAATCGCATCGGGCTTCTTGCCCTTGATCTTGGTCAGCACCGCTTTCCAGTCGGTGGTCTTGTCGGTGCCCTTTTCACGCGGCAGCACCTTGATGCCGGCGGCCTTCAGTGTCTTCTCGACTTCGTTGGCAAGGCCCTCGCCATAGGAGGTGGCGTCGTCGATGATGGCGACCGTCTTGGGTTTGTTCACTGTCGCCAGGTAATTGGCAACGGCCGGACCCTGCTGGTCATCGCGGCCGACGGTGCGGAAGGTCACCGTGAAGCCCTGCTCGGTGAGCTTGGGGTTGGTGGCCGAACCGGAGATCACCGGAATGCCGGCGCCGTTGTAAATGGCCGAGGCCGGAATGGACACGCCGGAATTGAGGTGGCCGACTACGCCGGCAACCTTGGCATCGACAAGTTTTTGCGCCACCGTGGTGCCGACCTTGGCATCGGCCTGGTCGTCTTCCTTGACCAACACGAACTTGGCGTCCTTGCCGTCGATCTTGATTTTCGCGGCATTGGCTTCGTCGATGGCGAGCACAGCGCCGTTTTCGTTGTCCTTGCCCAGGTGGGCGATGCCACCGGTGAGCGGGCCGACGTGGCCGATCTTGATTTCAACCGAAGGCGGCGGCGCGGCCGGAGCCGGCGCGGGTTTCGGTTCTTCCTTGCCGCAGGCGACCAGCAGCAGTGCGGAAAGGGTGGTGGCGGCTACAAGACGCGGGCGAAATCGGGACATGGTGACTCTCCAGGAGTGTGACGACGAATTATGCTGACGCGTAACAGCGCTTGTCAATTTGAGCATTGCCATTGTAATCGTGGGCGGGGCATTCGCCCTATTGAATAAAGTGAATACGATGATACAGCGCGGCGATAAAAAACCGGCAGGCCTGAGGGTGCCGCCGGCTTTTTTCCCGTGCCCGGCGCGTCAGCGACCGGGCGCGGCTTGGCACCTAAACGCTTACTGGCCAAGAACCCACTTGACCAGCAGCTTGGCTTCGTCTTCCTTGAGGCTGGCGTTCGCCGGCATCGGGATCTGGCCCCAGGCGCCCACACCGCCCTTGAGCACTTTTTGCACCAATATCGCCTCGGCTTTGGCATTGCCCTTGTACTTGGCGGCGACATCCTTAAAAGCGGGACCGACCACTTTCTTGTCGATGGCGTGGCAGGCGAGGCAAGCCTTGTCCGCCGCCAGTTTGGCCGCGTCCTGGGCGTTCACAACACCGGTCACGCCGGTGGCAAGCAGGCCTGCGGCCAGAATTACGATGTGTTTCATGACGGCTCCTCAATGGGTCTATGGGTCGATAGGTCAAAAAATTTGCAACCGCGCGATGCTACTGGATTCGCCGGCAATGGACAATCCACACTGCGAGCCAGGCTTTACCGCTGACGACACGACAGTCGGCATGATGGCCCTTGGTATTGCCCCGGGTGGGCATGGGACACATGACAAATAAAGCCAGGGGCCGGCGTTGGCAGGAGGGCCGCATACGGTGACTGGGCGGCGCGACAAACCGGCAAACCTCCCGGAAAGCCACGCCCCGCGCGGCTTTCCGCCTATCGCCGTAGATCAGGCGGCGGGCGCGCCGGCCTCGATAAGTTGCAGCAGGCGCACCGGTGAGATCGGCGCCTCAGTCACGCGCACACCCCAGGGCGTGAGTGCATCGTCTATGGCCGACATGATGGTCGGCGCAACCGGCACCGTGCCACCCTCGCCCACTCCCTTGACGCCAAGCGGGTTGAGTGGCGAGGGGCTTTCGTGGAACAGGATTTCAAACTTCGGCACTTCCACCGCGGCCGGCAGCAGGTAATCGGCGAAGGTCGCGGTATAGGGCTGGGCCTCGCCGTCATAGCCCATGTATTCGAACAGCGCGTTGCCGATGCCGTGGGTGATGCCACCGTGGATCTGGCCCTCGACAATCATCGGGTTGATCAGCCGGCCACTGTCCTGCAAGGCGACGTAACGCAGCAACTTGACGTTGCCGGTCTCAACATCAACCTCGACCTCGCAGGCATGAAAGGAATGCGCGTAGGCGAGCACCTCGGTACGCCAGTGAAAGCTCGACTCTAGCCCCGCTTCCATGCCCGGGGGCAGGGCGTAACCGGGCACACCGCGCAGCACGCGCGCCACCTCGCTCAACGCAACCGAGCGATCGGTGCCCTGCACAAACACGCGGCCGTCGCGCAACTCAAGATCGGCTTCGGCCGCCTCGAGCATTTGCGCGCCCAGCTTGATCGCCTTGTCGCGCACCGCAATCGCGGCCAGGTGCACCGAAGAGCCAGCGGTCACCGTCTGCCGGCTGGCGAATCCGCCGAGGCCGAGCGAGACAAAACTGGTGTCGCCGGAAATCACATCGATGTCGCTCTCGCGCACGCCCAGTTGCTCGGCGCAGATTTGCGCCAGCGCCGTGTGCAGGCCCTGGCCCATGGCCAGCGCACCGGTGTAAACCGAAATGCGGCCCGAAGGTGAAATGCGCACCGTGCCCGACTCGAAGGGGCCGCGTCCGGTGCCCTTCACGCCATGCGCAAAGCCGATGCCGATGTGCCGACCCTCGGCGCGCGCCGCCGACTGGCGCGCGCGAAAGCCGGCGTAGTCTATGGTGTCCAGCACTTTTTTCTGGCACGCCGGGTAGTCGCCGCTATCGAGGATCACCGGCACACCGGCGCGGATCTTCAACGGCTTCTCGTAGGGCATGTCTGCGGCCGGCACGAGGTTGCGCAGCCGCACCTCGGCCCGATCGATGCCCAGTTCTAGCGCGACGCGATCCATCAGCCGCTCGATGACAAAGGCCGCCTCGGGATAACCGGCGCCGCGCACCGGAATGGTCGGCACCTTGTTGGTCTGGGCCACAAACACGTCCAGCGAATAAGCCGGCACCTTGTACGGGCCGGTCACCGCGGTCGAGGCGTTGTAGGGGCAGTTAATGCCCTGCGGCGTGTAGGCGCCCTGGTCGTGCACCATGCGCCCGCGCAGGCCCAGAATCTTGCCTTCGGCATCGGCGGCGATCTCCACATCCCAGTATTGCTCGCGCTCCTGGATTGAGGCGATAAAGTGCTCGCCGCGGTCCTCTATCCATTTCACCGGCCGGCCGCTCAGGCGGGCTGCGGCGGCGACAGCGATCTCTTCCGGATAGATGACGAACTTGGCACCAAAGCCGCCGCCCACATCGGGGGCGATGACGCGTATGCGGTCCTCGGGGAGGTCGAGCAGGTCGGCGAGCATGAACTTGAGATCGTGCGACATCTGCGTCGATGACCAGATGCTCAGCGCGCCGGTCGCATCAAACTGCGCCAGCACGCCGCGCCCCTCTATCGGATGCGCGCCGCCGCGATGGGTGCTAAGCGATTCGGGGAACACATGCGCGGCCTTGGCGAACACGCCGGCGGTGTCGCCATAGGCGATGGTAAAGCGCGTCAGCACATTGTCGGTCGCCTCCAGGCGCACCTTGGGTGCGGCCGGATTGAGCGCCTCGCGGCAATCGGCCAGCGCCGGCAGCGGCTCGTAATCAACCTCGACCAGCGCCACCGCATCCTCGGCAAGGTGGCGCGAATCGGCGACCACCATGACCAGCGCCTCGCCGACGTAACACAGCTCTTCGGGGCACAGCACAAATGGCGTGATGCCATCGGGCAGCACCTTGGTCGGGAACCCCAGCGGCATGCGGATGCGGCTCAGCGCCGGCAGGATGTCGCGCGCGGTATAGACGGCATGAATGCCCGGCAGGGCGCGTGCCGCGGCGGCGTCAATGGCGCGAATGCGCGCATGCGCGTGCGGGCTGCGCAAAAACGCCGCGTGCAGCGTGCCATCGATACGGATGTCGTCGACAAAGCGCCCGCGGCCGCTGAGCAGTGCCGGGTCCTCGATGCGTCGCGCACGCGTGCCGACCACGCGCAGGGCCGGGGCCGCTTGCGGTGCCGCCGCGGCGCCCGTACTGTTCTTGCCGGCAAGGCTCACTTCAGCGCCGCCAATTTTGCCGCCTTGATCTGTTCGGCCGCGTCCATGGCCGCGGCAACAATGTTCTGGTATCCGGTGCAGCGGCACAGATGGCCGGACAAGACCTCACGCACATCGGCCTCGGTGGGCGCGGCATTGGACTCGAGCAACTCAGTCAGCGACACCAGCACCCCCGGCGTGCAATAACCGCACTGCAGGCCGTGCTTGTCCCAGAACGACTGCTGCAGCGGCGACAAACCGTCGGCCGGGGTGAGGCCCTCGACGGTGACAACGCGCTTGCCGTCGGCCTGCGCGGCGAGCATCAGGCAGGCGCGCACCGACTGGCCCTCGACCAGCACGGTGCAGGCGCCGCACACCCCGTGCTCGCAGCCGACATGGGTGCCGGTGAGGCCGATCTGGTGGCGCAGGAAGTCGGCAAGATTGACGCGCGTCTCGACGCTGCAGGCGTGTTCGGTGCCGTTGATGTTGACCTTGATATCGCGTTTTTCCATGCTCTTTATGTCCATGCTCTTTATCGCGCGCCTGCGCGTCCGAGCGCGGCGGCAAGCACGCGCTTTGACAGCGCCACGGCAAGACGCTGGCGGTACCACCTGGGGTAATGCGGGTCTTCGAGCGCGTCTATGGTTCCAGCCGAGGCACAGGCTGCGGCGAAGGACTGTGTGGAGGGTTTCTGCCCGCACAAGGCCGCTTCGATCGCGCCCATGCGCAGCGGCGCGGCGCCTACGCCGCCCAAGGTGAGCGACAAGCGTTCGATGCGGCCGTCGCTGCCAAGGGCGAGCATGGCCGCGGCCGACACCACGGCGAAATCGCCGTGACGGCGGGCATATTCGACGAAGGCCGCGCCGTGGGGCGCGGTCCAGGGCGTGAAGCGCAACTCGACCAGCACTTCGTCGGCTTCGAGCGCGGGCGTCATATAGCCGGCGGGAAATTCGGCGATGGGGATGCGCCGCTCGCCGCGACGGCTGCGCGCTACCACCACCGCGTCGCAGGCCTGCGCCACGGCAGGCAGTTCCGCCGACGGATCAAGCTGGCACAGGCTGCCGCCAATGGTGCCGCGATTGCGCGTCTGGCGGTGGCCGACATAACGGATCGCCTCGGCCATCAGCGGCAGGCGCGCCGCGATCAGCGGCGAGAACTCCAGGTCGCGCTGGCGCGTCATCGCGCCGATGGCGATTTCGACGCCCTCCTCGCGAATGTAGGCAAGCCCCTCGACGCCATTGATGTCGACAAGGTCATCGGGCGACACCACGCGCATGTTGAGCATGGGCATCAACGACTGCCCTCCGGCCAGCACACGCGCGTTGGGCGAGTCGGCGAGCAGGCCCAGCGCCTCGTCCAGTGTGCGTGGCGCGTGATAGCGGAACGGTGCGGCTTTCATCGCCGGTTGCCGGGGGCCGTGCCGCTCAAACCTTGGACAGGTCTAGCGTCGACGGATGGAACAGCGCGCGCGGATCGACTTTTTCCGCCGACAGGCCCTGCTCGTGGTGGTAGCGGGTGAATGTCTCGAGCACGTGCTCGTTGGCCTTGAAACCGTAGCTCCAGTAATCCTCGCCCATCAGTTTCTTCGCTGCCTCGAACTCGGCCACGCCCCAGGGCAGCGTGTTGAACAGGTGGCCGATCTGGCCCAGTTCGTACATGCACAACTCTTTCGCCTTGTTGAAGGCCTTGAACACGCTCACCGGCAGCCAGGGCTCGCGCTCGGCCAGCTCGCGGCGGATGCCGATGATGTGCATGATGGGAAAAATACCGGTGCGGCGAAAATATTCCTGCTCGGTGCTTTTGTAGTCGGGGAACATGCGGTCAACGTTGGCCGCGCCGCGGGCAAAGCACGAGGGCGCGCGCGCGCTGATCATGGCGTCGATCTCGCCTTTTTCGAGCATGTCCGAGAGCGTGCGATCGTGCGGAATGGGCTTGAGGTCGATGCCGGCCGGGAGCTTGAGCGGCGCGCGTTCTTCGCGGCCCGGATCCTCGAGGCCGCCGCTGCGCCAGTGCACGTCCTCGGGCTTGACGCCGTATTCGTCGGCGAGCACGCCGCGTATCCAGACGTTGGCGGTGATCTGGTATTCGGGCAGGCCTATGGTCTTGCCCTTGAGGTCGGCCGGCGTCTTGATGCCGCGGTCGGTGCGGATGTAGATGCCCGAGTGGCGGAACAGGCGCGACACAAAGGCCGGCACGCCGACGTAGGCGTTCTGGCCGCGGGAGGTCATCAGCGTGTGGCTGGACATCGAGATTTCAGACACGTCAAATTCGTTGAACTTGAAGGCGCGGTGAAAAGCCTCCTCGGGTTCTATCGGCACGGCGGACACTTCACAGCCCTCTATCGGCGCGCGGCCGTCAAAGAGCGCGCGGCAACGATCGTAGTCGCAACACGCCATACTGATACGCAGTTTGTTCACGTTCTTCCCATCCTTTTAAACGGCGGTTATATGCCGGACTTTTCAAATGAAGCGGGCTACGGCGGCGGGAGCACCCGCCGGGTGCGCGCGCAGCCGGTGATTACTCGGGCTTGATTCCGGCGATTTTTATCGCCTCGCGGAATTTGGCGATATCGGAAACCAGCAGCGCGGTGAACTGCGCCGACGAGCCGACAAAGAGGTCGAGCCCGCCGTTGGTCAGCCGCGATTTGACTTCGGGCATGGCCAGCACTTTCCTCACATCGGCCTCGATCTTGGCCAGCACATCCTTGGGCGTGCCGGTGGGCGCGAGCAGGCCGTAGTAGTTCTCGACCTCGTAGTTGGCCAGCTCCTTCAGGCCCGATTCACGGAAGGTCGGCAGTTCGGGCACCGAGGGCGAGCGCTCCTTGGTCGTCAGGCCGAGAATACGCAGCTTGCCCTGCTTGGCAAAGGGCAGCACCGCGGCGAGCGAGGCGATGACCACATCCACCTGCCCGGCAACGGCGTCGGTCACCGCGGGTGAGCAGCCGCGATGCGGGATATGCACGGCGAAGGTCTTGGTCGCGTACTTGTACAGTTCCATGGCGAAGTGGTGCGCCGTGGCCACGCCGCAGGTGGTGTAGTCGACCTTGCCCGGACTGGCGCGCAGCATGGCGGTGAATTCATTTATGTCCTTGGCCGGCACGCGCGGGTTGACGGCCAGCACGATCGGCGTGGAGGTGGTCAGTATGGCCGGGACGAAATCCTTGATCAGGTCAAAGGGCAGATTGTTGAACAGCGCCTGGTTGATGGCGTGGGTGTTGCTGGCGAGCAGCAGCGTGTAGCCGTCGGCCGGGGAGCGGAACACCTGCTCCACGCCGATGCTGCCGCCGGCGCCGATGCGGTTCTCGACGATGACCTGCTGGTTCCACATGCGCGAGAGCTGGTCGCCGATGACGCGCGCACTGAAGTCGGCGGCACCGCCGGTGGTGAAGGTGACGATGATCTTCACCGGCTTGCTGGGAAAGCCGCCCTGGGCGGACGCCGCAGAGGTGCCGAGCAGGACACACACTGCCATCACGAGCCGTGCAAAACGAATCATCAGGAATCTCCGGAAGGAAAGGTCAAAAAAAACGGGGCAAACAGGCCTTATTGGGATCCGTAGCACTGAGTGAGGCGCAGGGTTTGCACAGGGTGAGGCACAGCAGTGGCGCACCTGTGAGACGTCTGGACACGTCTGGACACATTTGGACACATCTGCGAACACTTTTGCGGCCCCTTTGCGGCATATTTTATGCCGCCAATTCAGGCTCCGATCACAAGCGTCGAGATTGACTTATCGGTCAAGAAAAGTCAAGCCGCGTCACTCATGGTTTTGCTTGCCGGCGGGGACAACGCGGCAAAAAAACCGCCGGGCACCAAAAACAACGCCCGCGCGCGGAGCCGCGCGCACCGCTTTGGATTTTTTGCCTGTTCACATTGCGCGCCGTCCTCCCCGCCGGCGGCGCTTCTCAGTCCGCGGCCCAGCCGCTAGAATGCATCGGCGCGCCCGATTGCGTTTGCCGATTGCAAACGCCGGATTGCAGCCCCCAGCGCAGCCTTATGGCGGCCTTTAGGGCCCGGCATTCACCCGCAGGACCGATTAACAAAGCCCCACCGGAGAGCAGCATGACCACCCCGTCCACCACGTCCACCCCGACGACCCGCGCCCGATCACGCATCATCGCGCTCGAGGAGCACTACTGGGACGCCGAGATGGCGACCCACTTCCCCGCCGCTGAGGGCCGCTCGCCCAAGCTGCGTGAACGCCTTTTCGACCTCGGGGAACTGCGCCTGCGGGAGATGGACGAGGCCGGCATCGACTTCCAGGTGCTGTCTCAAGGCGCGCCGGCGACCCACCGGCTCGCCCCCGATATCGCAGTGCCGCTGGCCATTCGCGCCAACGACAGGCTGCACCAGGCGGTCAAAGCCCACCCGTCGCGCTTCGCCGCGTTCGCCACACTGCCCGCGCCAGACCCCAAAGCCTCGGCCGACGAGCTGGAGCGCACCGTGACGCAATTCGGTTTCAAGGGCGCGATGGTGCACGGCTTCACCCTGATCGGCGAGCAGCGCGTGTACATCGACGACAAGCGCTTCTGGCCGATTTTCGAGCGCGCGCAGGCGCTGGACGTGCCCATTTACCTGCATCCGGCGGCGCCACACCCGGCGGTGATCGAGGCCTATTACAAAGATTACGCGGCCGATTTCCCGCAACTGCTGTCGGCCGGCTGGGGTTTTACGATGGAGGCGGCGACGCAGGCCATACGCCTGGTGCTCTCGGGCGTGTTTGAGGCCTACCCGAAACTCAAAATCATCCTCGGCCACCTCGGCGAGTCGCTGCCGTTTTCACTTTGGCGCATCAACGAGGCGCTGTCGCGGGCGGGCAACCGCGGCATTCCGTTTCGCGATATTTTTTGCGAGCATTTTCACATCACCACCAGCGGCAACTTTTCCAACCCGGCGCTGCTGTGCAGCGTGATGGAAATGGGCGCGGACCGCATTCTGTTCTCGGTCGACTACCCGTTTGTGGAAAACCCGCCCGGTGTGCGCTGGATGGACCAGGTGCCGCTGTGCGCCGAGGACCGCGAAAAAATCCTGCACGGCAATGCCGCGCGCCTGCTCAAACTCTAGCCCGGTCCGCCGCCTTGTCTTCCAACTTATCAGAATCACCAGAACCGCATCACCTCGGCGCGGCCGAGCTGGGCCGCCGCATCGCAAGCGGCGAGATCAGCTCACGCGCGGCGGTCGAACTATGCCTCGAGCGCATCGCGCGCTTTAACCCGCAGCTCAACGCGGTGGTGCTGCTGCGCGCCGAAGCGGCGCTGCAACAGGCCGACGAGGCTGATCGCGACGTGCGCGCCGGAAATACGCGCGGCCCGCTGCACGGCGTGCCGATCACCATCAAAGAGTGCTTAGACTGGCAAGGCACGCCCTCGACCTTCGGTCGCGCGGCGCGGCGCGACCATCGCGCCGCAGAAGACGCGGTGGCGGTGGCCCGCCTCACGGGCGCCGGTGCGATTGTGCTGGGCAAGACCAATGTACCGCTAGACCTCGCCGACTGGCAGACCTTCAACGCTGTCTATGGCGCCACGCGCAATCCCTGGGACGGCACCCGCTCGCCCGGCGGCTCATCGGGCGGCAGCGCCGTCGCGCTCGCCACCGGCTTTTCGGCGCTGGAGCTGGGCAGCGACCTCAGCGGCTCGATACGCATGCCGGCGCATTTTTGCGGCGTCTACGGTCACAAGCCCAGTTACGGCCTGGTGCCGGTGCGCGGCCATGCCTATGCGCCCGAATCCCCGCCCGATGACATCAATGTCGTCGGGCCGCTGGCGCGCCGCGCCGAAGACCTTGAACTGGCGCTGCGCGTCATGGCCGGCCCGGAGGGCACCCAGGCGCGCGCCTGGCGCCTCGCGCTGCCCGAAGCCGGTCGCGCATCGCTGCGTGAGTTTCGCGTTGCGGTGCTGACCGGCGACGCGGACTTCCCGGTCGACGCCGACACGCGGCGCACCGCGCTCGAGGTGGCGGCGGTGTTAAAAGACGCCGGTGCCAGCGTGCAAATCGACCCGGCCTTGCCGGTACCCAGCCGCCAAAGTTATGAGCTGCACATCGCCCTGGCGCGCGCCGCGAGCGCATTCCGGCGCGACCCGGCCGATATCGCCGCGCTGGCCACAGGGGCGGCCACACTCGATCCGGCCGACCACGGCTACGACGCGCTGATGCTGCGCGGACTGACGCAGTCACACCGCGAATGGCTGGCGCACAATGCCCAACGCCAGCGCTTGCGCGATGCCTGGGCGCTGTTTTTTACCGGCTGCGATGCGCTGATCGCGCCGGTGTCACCGACCCCCGCCTTCCCGCTGATGCACGAGGTGCCCAAAGCGGAACAGCGCTTGCTGCTGGACGGTGTGGCGCACCCCAACGCCGACACTTATTTCTGGATCGGCCTCGCCTCGGTCGCCTACCTGCCGGCCACCACTATTCCGGCCGGGCGTTCCGGCTCCGGCCCCGCTGCAGGCCTGCCCATAGGCCTGCAAATCATCGGGCCCGACTACGCCGACCTGCGCTGCATCGCGCTCGCGCGCCTGCTGGAAACCGTGCACCGCGGTTTCCAGCCACCGCCGCTGTTCAAGTAAGACCGCACGCCGGCAGTCATGGCGGCAACAATAGGCGCAACAATGCCGGCGCTTATTCCGGCCGGATGCCGGCGTAGGTGATGATCTTCTTGAACTGTTCGGCGTCGGTGCGCATTACGGCGCCCATCTCGGCGCCACCGACAAAGGCGACCTCAAGGCCGCCATTGACGACGCGCTGCGCCACATCGGGCATGGCGACAACACGGCGTACGTCGGCCTCTATTTTTGCGACGATGTCCTTTGGCGTGCCGGCCGGGGCCATAAAGCCGTAATAGACGCTGGTACCGTAGTCCTTGAGTTCGGGCACACCCGACTCGCGGAAGGTCGGCACATCGGGCGCCGAGGCGGAGCGGCTTTTCGAGGTGACGGCAATGATCTTGAGCTTGCCGCTGGCCTGGTGGGGCAGCAGCGTGTTGAGCGAGGAGATCACGGTGTCGATCTGGCCGCCCACGGTGTCAATCACCGCCGCGGCGCAACCGCGGTAGGGGATATGCAACGCAAAGGTGCGGGTCTGCGCCTTGTACAGTTCGAAGGCGAAATGATGCGAGGTCGCCACGCCGCAGGTCGCATACGACACCTTGCCCGGGGCGGCGCGCAGCGCGGCGGTGAACTGCTTGAGGTCGTTTTCCTTGACGCTCGGGTTGACCGCCAGCGCCATCGGCGACGAGGTCGCCAGCGCGATCGGCACAAAGTCCTTGAACAGGTCGAAGGGCAGTTTGGTATAGAGCGCGACGTTGATCGGGTTGGCCGTCGAGGCGAGCAACAGCGTATAACCATCGGCGGGTGAGCGGAACACCGTCTCGACGCCGATGTTGCCGCCGGCGCCGATGCGGTTCTCGACCACCACCTGCTGCTTCCACAGCTCGGACAGTTTTTCACCGATCAGGCGTGCGGTGAAATCGGCCGCACCGCCGGCGGTAAAGGTGACAACCAGACGCACCGGCTTGGTCGGCCAGAGAGCCGGCGCCGGGGCCTGCGCCTGCGCGGCGCCTGCCACCGCGGCGAGCAGGCCTACGGCGGTGGCGCGCCTGAGCCAAGCCCTGGCGCCACGGGCGATAGCCCTGGTGCTACGGGCGATAAAGGCACTGCGGGCGATGCCGGGGACTTGCGCGAGCTTAAACGTGTTCATGCTTATTTCCTTTTGTCGTGTTCGTAAATTGAGCTGCTCAAGCGGCCTTCGCAGCATCGATCAGCCGCCAGACATTCTGCGCCGTGAGCGGCAGGTCGTGGACCTTTACCCCGAGCGGCGCGAGCGCGGCGGCGACAGCGTTGGAGATGACGCCGGCCACCGGGATGACGCCGCCCTCACCCGCACCCTTGGCACCAAGCGGATTATTGGGCGAGGGATACTGTTCCAGCATTACGGCGCGCAGGTGCGGAAAATTGTCCGCACGCGGCAACACGTAGTCCATCAGCGAGCCGCTCAGCAGCTGGCCCTCGTCGTCGTAGACCAGGCGCTCAAGCAAAACCCCGCCCAGCCCCTGCACCAGCGCGCCTATGGTCTGGCCGTGCAGCATCGCCGGGTTGATGATGCGCCCGACATCCTCGACCGCGACATAATCGAGCACGGCGATCTCACCGGTGGCCACGTCCACCGCGACATGCGCGGCGTGGGCGCCATAACTGTAGGTGCGCTTGCGACTGGCAAAACTGTCCTCGGCGCTGAGGCCTTGCGCGCCCGCCAACTCCGCCCACGACAGCGTCGCGCCATCCGGCGCCGTGGCGCTGCCCTCGGCGAGCAGCACGCGCTCGGGCGCACAGCCCAGTCTGGCCGCCGCAGCATCGCGCATTTGCTGCAACAGCTTGCCGGCGGCACCAACGATGGCCGAGCCACCCATAACAGTCGAGCGCGAGCTGTAGCTGCCAAAGCCCTCGCTGACAAAGGTGGTGGAGCCGTGGAACACGCCGCGAATGCGCGCCATCGGCACGCCCAGCGCATCGGCGGCGATTTGCGTCAGCGTCGTCTCCAGACCCTGACCCACCGCTGAAGAGCCGCTGTAGACGGCCACGCGGCCATCCGCTTCCAGCACCAGGCGCGCGCTCTCGCGCGGCCCCGATCCGCCACCCTCGATGTAGCAACCCAGCGCGATACCATGGCGGCGGCCGTCGACAAGCGCGCCGTTGAGCGCGGACTTGCCCGACCAGTCGAACTCCTCCATGCAGCGATCGAGCGTGGCGGCGTAATCGCCGCTGTCGCACTCGGTGGCATCGCCAAAGGGCTGCACAAGGGCAAGCGGGTAGGGCATGTCGGTGACGCGCACCAGATTGCGACGGCGAAATGCAACGCGGTCAAGGCCAAGGTCGGCGGCGACGAGGTCGAACAGGCGTTCGCGAAAAAAATCCGTCTCGTAGCGACCGGGCGCGCGATAAGTCGCCACCGGTGTTTTGTTGGTCAGCATCAGCGACACGTCCAGGCCGATGTGGGCAATGCGGTAGGGCCCGGAGCACACCTGCGCGATATTGCGCGAGGGCGTCACGCCGACGGTGCGCAAATAAGCGCCGACGTCGGTGCGCGCGCGGCCGCGCAGCGCGAGGATGGTGCCGTCGCGCGTGCAGGCGATCTCGATGTCGCAATCGGCGTCGCGCGCGTGGTTGGTCGCCAGAAAATGGTCGCTGCGGCTTTCCACCCATTTCACCGGGCGGGCGAGCCGTTTGGCCGCGAACGGGATAAGAAAATCCTCGGGATAAAACTCGCCGCGCGCGCCAAAGGCGCCGCCGATGTCGCACTCGAGCATGTCGATCGCCGACTCCTCGAGGCCCAGCATGCCGGCAAGGATGCGGCGGTTGGCGAAGGGCACCTTGCTCGCGCCATCGACGGTCAGCCGGCGCTGCACCGGGTCCCAGTCGGCGAGCAGGCCGCGCGTCTCAAGCGGGATGGCGGTGTGGCGATGCATGCTGAAGCGCTCGCGTCGCGTATAGGGGGCATCGCGAAAAGCCGCGTCGGTGTCCCCGCGCACAGCACGCAGCGTGATGGCGCAGTTCGATGCCGCGTCCTCGTGCAGCACACTGTCTTTGCGCTCGGCGGCATCGCGATCGGCCACCACCGGCAGCGCCTCGATATCGAAAACGATCGCCTCGAGCGCGTCCTGCGCGCGCGCCGGCGTATCGGCGATGACCATGGCCATGGGCTCACCGACATAGCGCACCTTGTCGAAGGCGATCACCGGCTGCTCGAACACCAGCAGCGTGGGATGGGCTTCCTGCCTTAAAGGAATACGCGGGATAAGCGCGCCGATGTCTGCGGCGCTAATCACCGCCACAACACCGGGCATGGCCATGCAGGCGGCGGTATCGATGGCGCGGATGCGGCCGTGCGCCACGGGGCTGCGCAAAATGGCGGCTGACAACATGCCGGCGCGCGTCATGTCGGGCAGGTAAGTGCCGGCACCCTGCACGAGGCGGCCGTCCTCAACCCGCTCCACCGATCGTCCGATGGCGGGGGCTGCGTGCTTGGTGCTGGAGAGGTCGGTCATGAGGCTGGGCAGTTTGGCAAAGTGGGCAAAGGGTGGGGTGACAAAGGCCGGATCAGTACGCCGACTTGCGCACGGTGCCGCTGGCCTCAACAAACCAGCGACTGCTCTCGAGCTTGTCCGCCGCGCTCTTGACAGTCTTGGCGGTCCTGGCGGTCTTGGCCGCATTGCCGGCCTTACCCGCCTTGTTCATGAGCCGGTCTTGCACCCAGTCGGCGACCAGGGCCTGCGGATTGGGACCGAGCACGGTCGAGGGCACGTTGCCCACGGTATGGCGCGACTCCTGGTAGATGACCAGTTGCTTCGGCCCGCGCATCGCATCCAGCGTACGCCCGGCCCACTCGATCGGGCACAGCTCGTCGCGTTCGCCGGCGACGCACAAATAGGGCGTGCGGATACGCGCGGCGTGCTCCTTTAGCGTCATGCCGCGGCGGAAGCGATCGAAGCGCGCCTCGTCGGTAAAACCCGCCATGTACATGAAGCGGCGCTTGAAGGTCGGTGAGGCCTGGTCGAAAATCGTCCCGCCGCCGGGCTCGAAGCAAATCGAGGACACGGCCACGGCGCCAAAGCGCGGCTCCCAGGCAGCGGCGATGGTGGCGAAATAAGAGCCAAAGCTGTTGCCTATGATGCCGATGCGATCGACGTCGATCTCGGCGCGCCTCGCCAGCCATTCATACGCCGCCTTGCCCGCCGCCTTCCACGCCGGCACGCTGAAATAAAGATCGTGCAGCGCACTCTCATACTGTCCCGGGCCGTCGATGACCAGCACGGCGATGCCGCGCGACAGCCAGCGGTCGCCCAGCAGCGCGACATTGGATTCCTTGAAACCATCCATGCCGGGAATGGACACCACCGCGGGCACGCGACCGCTGCGGTAGGCATAGGGCAGGTGCAACCAGCCGGGCATGCGCTTGCCCCCGGGCAGGTCGATCCAGGCCGCTTCAACGCGATGATCGGCGTGCCTGGCATAGCCGAGAAAACATTCGCGCTTGCGCGTGTTGTTGTCGTGATTGTGGTTGTTGTTGTTCAGCAGCGTCCACTGCGATGCCGCCCAGAACACCGCGGCGCAAAAATAATTGTCGCGCGCGGTCACGCCGTGGTTCTCAGCCTCGGCCTCACGCGCCGCGGCTTCACGCCGCCGCGCCACCGCCTCGAAGGCCGGCGTGATGTCGGTGTATTTTTGCACCCGCGCGCGGATTGCCGCGATGTCGCCGGCCGCGGCCGGCCCGCAGGCGCTGGCGTAATTGCCCATGCGCGGCTGGTCCCACTCGATGCCGACGGTGCGGATGATGTTGTCTATGACCCAGCGCTGTTCCTCCCAACGGCGCATGCGCGGGCCGCTGTCATCGGCTGCATCGAGCGTGGCTTTGGCGATTTTTCTCTTCAACTGCGTCATCTTTTTTCCTGTCGTTATCCTGTTCGCGGTTTTCCTACACGCAAGAACAAATCATCACAAAAATCCGCCCGGTGATACGCCTGCGCCGCTGCCAAGGCAATGGCTGGAAATGCCCGTCTGGCGCGGCTTTCCGGCCTATCGGTAGTGCCCGCAGGCCGGTTCCGCGCCGGCTCACGCACGCTTGCGCGCGGCCTCATCCACCATCTGCCACACGCGCGAGGGTGACAGCGGCAGGCTGTTGGGCTCGATGCCAAGCGAGGATAGCGCGTTGGCCAGCGCGTTGCCAATGACACCGCCGACGCAAATCGTGCCGCCCTCGCCCGCGCCCTTGGCGCCAAGCGGGTTGAGCGGCGACGGAAATTGCTCCAGCGTCACCGCGCGCACCTGCGGGTAATCGGTGGCGGTGGGCACCAGGTAATCGGCAAGCGAGCCGGTCAGCAGCTGGCCCTCATCGTCGTAGACGAGGTGTTCGAGGAACACACCGCCCAAGCCCTGCACCGTGCCGCCTATCACCTGGCCGTGCAAAGTGAGTGGATTGACGGCGCGACCGACGTCCTCGACAACGAGGTAATCGATGAGCTCGACACCGCCGGTGCCCGGGTCGACGGCGATATGCGCCGCGGCCGTGCCGTAGGCATAGGTGTGATGGTGGCTGGCGAAAGTGCCATCCACCTCCAGGCCAGCGGTGCCGGAGGCTGCGAAAAGCTGCGCGAAGGACACGAGCTTGCCCTTGGGCGACACCGCCTCGCCGCCCGCGACGTGCACCTCCGCGACGGCGCACTCGAGCAGCGCCGCGGCTTTTTCACGCACCAGCGCCTTGAGTTTTTCCGCGCCGTCAAGAATGGCCGAACCGCCCATCACCGTCGAGCGCGAATGGTAGGAACCCCAGCCCTCGGCCAGCAGGTTGGTCGAACCGTGCAGCAGGTTCACGCCGTCCATCGGCATCTCCAGTGCATCGGCCGCGATTTGCGTCAGCACGGTCTCCAGCCCCTGCCCGAGGCCGGTCGAGCCGACGCTGACGGTGACCGAGCCGTCATGCTCGATGCGCAGTCTGGCGTTCTCGCGCGGTCCGGCCGCGCCACCCTCGATGAAGCAGGCGAGGCCAAAGCCGTGGTAGCGGCCGTCAATGAGCTTGCCCTGCAGCGCGCGCTTGGCCGACCAGCCAAAGTCCTGCAGGCAGCGGTCGAAGGTAATGCGGTAATCGCCGCTGTCGCACTCGGTGTTGGCCGTGTTGGGTACCGTCGAGGGCGCCAGCGTGGCCAGCGGCCAGGGCATGTCACGGTCGGTCAGCAGGTTCTTGCGGCGCATCTCGGCCGGGTCAAGGCCGAGGTCTTTCGCCGCCATGTCCACCAGGCGCTCGCCGAAAAAATTACTCTCGAAACGGCCGGGCGCGCGGAAGGTGCCCGAACCGGTCTTGTTGGTGAAGACGATGCGGCAGGCAATGTCGATGTGTGCGACCCGGTAGGCAGCGGACACGAACTGCGTGATGTTGCGCGGTGCCACCAGGCCATTGGTGCGCGGATAAGCGCCCAGGTCGTAATGCATGCTGCCGCGAAAACCGATGATGGTGCCGTCACGCTCGCAGGCGATCTCGACCTCGGCGTCGCACTCGCGCGCCTGGTTCATCGACAGCAGGTTTTCACGCCGGTCTTCTATCCACTTCACGGCGCGGCCAAGATGGCGCGCCGCGAACGGAACGAGGAAGTCCTCGGTGTAGAACTCGCCGCGCGCGCCAAAGCCACCGCCCACGTCGTTCTCGATCAGCGTCACCGCCTCGCGCTCCATGCCGAGCATGTGTGCGAGGGCACCGCGGTTCCAGAACGGCACCTTGGCCGCGCCGTACACAAACAGGGTCTGCTTCGCCGCATCCCAGTCGGCCATCAGCCCGCGCGGCTCCATGGTCATGGCGGTGATGCGCTGGATATCGAAGCGCTCACGCCGCTTGTAGGCTGCCTTGGCAAAGGCGGCGTCGGCATCGCCCTTTGTCGCCGTGTAGGTGATGGGCGAGTTGGTGCTGGTGCCCTCGAACAACAAGGTCTTGCCGGTCAGCGCCGAACGCACATCGGCGGCAACCGGCAGCGCCTCGATGTCGAGCTCGATCGCGTTCATCGCATCCTCGGCGATGGCCGCGCTGCTGGCGACAATGATGGCGACGGGCTCACCGACGTGGCGCACCTTGTCGGATGCGATGACAGGCTGGCGGTAGGGCTCGAGCACCGGGTTGGGGTGCAGGCGTATCGGGATCAGCGGCACGGTGCCGCAGGCGCGCACAATCTCGGCCGCAGTGATGACGGCGTGGACACCCTCCATCTTCAGCGCCGCGCTGGCGTCGATACCGCGGATGCGGCCGTGCGCGAGCGGGCTGCGCAGGATCACCGCATGCAGCACATCGGTTTTGGGTACGTCATCGACGTAAGTGCCCTTGCCGCGCAAAAAGCGCAGATCCTCGATGCGTTCGACGGAAGAGCCGACATAGCGTTTTTTGTCGGCGGCGGGTTTGCGCATTGGCTGGGCCATGGCTTAGCGTCCCCCCTGAATACGGGCGGCACGGTAGGCGGCGCGCGCCTCTAGCACCGCCTCGATGATGGGAATATAGCCGGTGCAGCGGCACAGGTTGCCCGACAGTACCTCACGCACGCGATCGGCATCGCAGTCGGGCTCTTCGGTCAGCAGCGCGTGCGCCGTGGTGATCATGCCCGGCGTGCAAAATCCGCACTGCAGCGCGTTGTGGCGGCGAAACGCCGCCTGCAGCGGCGACAGCGCCGCATCATCGGAGAGGCCCTCCACCGTCACGACCTTGCGGCCCTCGGCCTGGACCGCGAGGGTGAGGCAAGAGCGCACCGCCTCGCCATCAACGAGCACAGTGCAGGCGCCGCAGACGCCGTGTTCGCACGCAAGATGGGTGCCGGTCAGATGCAATTCGTGGCGCAGGCAGTCGGCGAGCGACATGCGCGGCTCGACATCAACCTCGACCGCCTTGCCATTGACTTCAAATTTTGTGGGCATGTGTTTCCTTGATGTTTCCTGATGTTTCTCTGATGTTTTCTGATGTTTCGTATAGTCGGCCGGCGCCACTCAGCGCGCGAGGGCGGCCTTGAGCGCACGCTCAACCATGGTGCCGGCGAGGGCGCGCCGGTAGTCGGCGCTGGCATGAATGTCGTTCATCGGATCGAGCGCGGCGCGCGCGGCGGCGACTGCGGCAGCAATGGTGGCAGCGTCGAGGGCCTTGCCGTTGAGCGCCATCTCTGCGGCGGGCAGGCGGCGCGGCCGGTCACTCGCGCCAATGATGCCGACGTGGGCATTTTGTGCGCATCCCGCGGCGTCGGTGTCAAACCAAACCGCGGCGCCGGCGAGCGCGAAGTCGCCACGACGGCGCGCAAATTCCTCAAAGCCCCAGCGGCGCGCCGCCGGCCACGCCGGCAGCAACACCTCGAGTATCAGTTCGTCGGGTTCGAGCACCGTCGACAAGGGGCCGGTGAAAAATTCGCCGGCCTCGACCATGCGCTCGCCCTTGGCGCCGATGATGCGCAGCCTTGCATCCAGGGCCACGGCAAGACCGGGCATTTCGGCGGCCGGATCGGCATGCGCGAGGCTGCCGCCAACGGTGCCGCGATTGCGTATCTGGTAGTGCGCCACATGTGCGATCGCCGCGCAGAGTAAAGGCTGGCCGGTGACTGCGGCCAGCGCGCTGCTTTTTTCAATATCGCGCCAGCGCACCTTGGCGCCCAGCCGCGTACCGCCCGCTTCGACAACGATGCGATCGAGGTCGGGCAGGTGGCGCAAGTCAACCAGCAGCGTCGGCGCGGCGAGGCGGAAATTGAGCACCGGCATCAGGCTTTGCCCGCCGGAAATGGGCTTGGCCTCGCCATTGCGACTGGCGAGCAAGGCAACGGCCTCGGCTACCGTCGTCGGCACTGCGTATTCAAATGCGGCAGGTTTCAAAAATGCTTCTCCTAGAGTTCTAGTGTTCTAAAGTTCTAAATTCCCAAAGTCCTAAAATCCAAAAGTCTTTTCAGACAGATTGTCACGATCGATGCATTGGTGCTGCCGCAGCCGCGGCCGCGCACCGCTCGCTCATGCCGGATCGGGCCGCTCGCGATTGCAGATATCGAGCGCCATCAGCGCGTAAAGCTGCGCCGCCTTGACCATGACATCGATGTCGATTTCCTCGTTGCGCGGACCGATGCGCCGGCCGCGCGGGCCGATCTTGATCGCCGGTATGCCCATTTCATTGTAGATGTTGGTGTCGGTCCAGATGCTAGCGCGCTCGGGCGACTCGGGTTTTATTTTTTCGCCGAACAGGTGTTGGTGCACTTCCTCGGCCGAGGCCACAAGCCGCTCGACGCCCCTGCCTTCGTGGCCGAGCAGCGACTTGTACAGCTCAAGGTCGTACTCGATATCGAGCTGCTTCAGCGCCTTTTCGATTTCATATTGCACCGTCACCGGCCGCACCTGCGGTGGCATGCGCACGTCGACGTAAATATTGCACACGCCTGGAAAATAATTGGGGCGGTAAGGCGCGCCGCCCTCGATGCCGCCGATGTTGACCTTGGGATACAGCGGGCCGGTCGGTGACTGATAGATGTATTTTTTCTCGAAACCCTCGGCCCAGGCCTCGAGCGCGGCGATGTCGGCCGGCCCGCCGGGCGGAAAGCCGACCAGCAGACGGATCGGCTTGCTCGGATAAGCATCGGCGGCAAAGGCCGCAGGGGCGGCAGCGAGCAACACGGCGGCGTGCGCCAGGAACAAAAGGATTGCCTTCAAAGCGAATCTCCAAACAAAGAGGATCTCCTTCGCGCCGCCACGTTCATTCGCCTTGTCATGCGCCGAAGTCGACAAACAACTTTTCGACCGGCACCGGCGACTTCAACATGCCCTGCTGCACCATGAACGTCATGCACATCTCGATGGTCTTGCGGTTGGCCTCAAGCCCGTAGGTCCAGGGATCGTCGCCGAACAATTCGTCTATCTGGTCGATTTCGTCGTTCATCCAGGGCAGCATGTAGCGCAGGGCCGAATAGTTGCGCATGCGCACATAAGCGGCCTGCTTGGCCTCGCAAAAGGCGCGGTAAAGGCTGGCGGCGATGAAGGGGTTGGCTTCGTAGACTTCGCGCTTGATTGCGATCAGGTGCATGATCGGAAAAATCCCAGTGCGCCGGAAATAGTCCTGCTCGACCTCGCGAAAATTCGGGAACAGCCGGCCGACATCCTTGTTGCCCTTGCACGACTCGGGCATATGGGTGCCGATGACGCCGTCGATCGCGCCCTCGCCAAGCAGGTCGCTGAGCGACTTGCCGCTTTCGTTGCGGGTGACCTTGAAGCCAGGCGGGATGATGGTCGGCACACCGTGGCTGCCGGGGCTGTTGACCGAACCCTCGACCCAGTCGATGCTCTTGAGGTCGACGCCATAGTCGTTCTGCAGGTGCCCGCGCTGCCACACCGCCGCCGACATGGTGAAGCGCATGACGCCGATGCGCCTGCCCTCGAGGTCCTTGGGCTCGCGAATGTCCGATTTGCGGTTGATGGTGATGGTGTTGTGGCGAAAGCACTTGGACGGGAACACCGGCAGCGCGATAAACGGACAGTCTCCCTTGCTGACGCGCGTGATGTAGTCGGAGCTGGACATTTCACACACGTCAAAGGGCTGGGTCTTCATTGCGCTGTCGAACAGCCGCCGCGGAAAATCCTCGACCATGAATGTGAGGTCTATGCCCTCGGGCTTGACGGCGCCGGTGTACAAGGCCTGCATGCGGTCGTACAGCGCGCAGGCCAGCGTGATCGGTACCCCTTTGTCGCTTGCTGCCATGGTCTATCTCCTCGCGTCTGTCTTGTTGGTCTTGTTGGTCTTGTTGGTCTTGTTGGTCTTGTTGGTTTTGTTGGTCTTGTTGGTTTTGTTAGTGCTTATTCGGGCTTGACGTTGGCCGCCTTGATGACACGCGCCCAGCGTTCCATCTCGGCGCGCATGTGTGCGCTGAGCGCCTCGGGCGTGCCGCCCACGGCGGTGGCATTAAGGCTGGCGAGTTTGTCACGCGCATCACCACTGCGAATGCCCTTGGCCAGCGCGCCCTGCAGCGCCGCGACGATGTCCGGCGCGGTGCCGGCCGGTGCATAAATTGCATACCAGGCGGTCACCTCAAAGCCAGGCAGGCCGGCCTCAACCAGCGTCGGCAGATCTATGCCCGGCACGCGTTGCGGCGTGGCGACGGCGAGGGCGCGCAGCTTGCCGCCCTTGAGATTGCCGGCGGCGGCGGTGTATTCGATGGACATGAACTGGGTCTGCCCGCCAATGAGGTCGGACATGGCCGGCCCCGAACCCTTGTAAGGCACGTGCACCACATCCACCCCGGCGAGCAGTTTGAGCATTTCCCCGGCGAGGTGATGCGGCGAGCCGGTGCCGGCGGAGCCGTAGGTCAGGCCCGGCTTCGCCTTGGCATAAGCGATGAATTCCTGGATGGTGTTAACGGGCAGTTGCGGGTTGATGACGATGATGTGCGGGATGGTCGCCACCAGCGACACCGGCGCAAAATCCTTCACCGCATCGTAGGGCAGCTTTTGCAGCACCGGGTTAATGCCGTGCGTCGTCGTCGCCCCAAGCAGCAGCGTATAGCCGTCGGCCGGCGACCTCGCCACAAACTCCGAGCCGATGGCGCCGGCGGCGCCGGCGCGATTCTCGACCACCACCGTCTGACCCAGCTGTTCTGACATGACTTGCGCGGCGGTACGTGCGATCAGATCAAGCGCGCCGCCCGGGGCGAAGGGTGCAATCAGGCGTATCGGCTTGGACGGGAATTTTGCCTGCTGCGCGAGCGCCTGCGGCGCGGCCAGCGCGATGGTGCCGCTGGCAACGGCAACCAGCGCGGCCAGCCTGGCGAGCGCAGTAAGCGCCCGGCGTCGGGGCAGTGTCAGTGTTACGGCCATCGGTGTATTCCTTTCAGGAAAATAGCGTACTCCGCGCCAGACTTGGGCGCGGGCGCCAGGTCAATCGCTTCAATCGCGTTAATCGGCCTTGATGTTGGCGCTCTTTACCAGCGCGCGCCACTTTTCGGTGTCTCTGCGCACGAAGTCGCCGAAGGCCTGCGGTGTCAGCGCGCCCGGCGTCGCCCCAAGCTCGCGCAGCTTCTGCGCGCCCTCGGGCGACTGGAGCACGCGACGGATGTCGGCATTGACCTTGCTGACAATGTCCGGCGGCAGGCCGGCCGGACCGAGCAGGCCCATCCAGGCGATGGCCTCAAACCCCGGCACCACTTCGGCGATGGTCGGAACATCGGGCGCCGCGGCACTGCGCTCCAGGCTGGCCACGCCCAATGCGCGTAGGCGGCCCGACTGGGTGAAGGGCAATATCGCGGTGATCTGGTCAAATCCGAGCGGGACATGCCCCGCCATGACATCGTTGAGCAGCGGCCCGGTGCCCTTATAGGGAACGTGAACCATTTTCGTGCCGGTGGCCTGTTGGAAAAGTTCGCCGGTCAGGTGGGTCGAACTGCCGTTACCGGAGCTGCCGAAACTGAGGCGGCCCGGATTGGCCTTCAGTTGCGTGATCAGTTCCTGCAGCGTCTTCGGACCCGAGGCGTTCACCACCAGCACATTGGGGAAAGTGGCGATCAAGGCCACCGGCGTGAAGTCACGCAGGTTGTCGTAGGGGATGTTCGGGTTGAGCGCGGGCGAAACGGCGTGGCTGGAGGTGGTGCCGACGACGAAAGTGCCGCCGTCAGGCGCGGCCTTTGCCACCACATCCGAGCCGATGGTGCCACTGGCGCCGGCGCGATTCTCGACCACCACCGGCTGGCCCCAGATTTCCGACAGGCGTTGCCCGAGGAAGCGGCCAAGCAGGTCGGTGGCGCCGCCGGGCGGGAAGGGGATGATCCAGCGCACCGCTTTGGTCGGATAGGCGCCGGCCCTGGCGGTCTGGGCCTGCGCGGTCGTTGCGACGGCGGCGAAGGCGGCAATACCGCACAAAACGAACGCGATCAGGCGAAGAATGGGGGTAATGGTCATGTGGCGTCCTCGGGTATTTTCAACATGGGTTTTTGTCGGGCGCAGACCAGCGCCCAAACACGCAAACGTGCCCACGCGCAGCCAAACACGTGTTGCAAAGCCACGCGGCAATACCGCATTACAGTGCTGTCAACCGCCGACAAACACCGCAAATACGGAGGATCGAGATTGACCTAGCGGTCAAGAAAAGTCAAGCGCCGCCCTGCGCCGGTGCGCGTCAAATTTGCCGCGGCGAGGCCGGGTGCGCAACCCCGGCACCACACCCCTAGGCCCTGGTCTTGGCCCGCGCAACGCCGCGTTTTCGCGCCGCCGGCGGCGCAGGATCGGTGAGCAGGTAACGAATCACCATGTCGGCCGCGTGCTCGAGGCGCTGGCGCATGCGCGGCGGCGTCATCAACCGGCGCTGGAAAATCGCCTCAAAAGTGTGCTGGTGGCTGACATAGTGCGCCGACAGCGAAGTGATGGAGATGTACAGGTCGACAGGGTCTATGCCCTTGCGGAACACACCCGAGGCGACGCCGCGCTCGAGCAGCGCGCGTATCGCATCAAGCAGCGGGTTGTACATGCGCGGAATGCTTTTGGAGGCGCGAATGTGCCGGCCCTTGTTGAGGTTTTCGCTTTGCAACAGGCGCAGAAACTCCGGATGGCGGCCCCAGTTCTGCCCGGTGAAGAACACCAGCTTGCGCATCGCCTCGACCGGGTCGAGATCGCGTATGCCGGCCTCCTCCTGGCGCGAGCGGATCAACTCGTAGGTGCGCTCGAGCACCGCGGTGAACAGGCCTTCCTTGCTGCCAAAATAATAGTAGAGGACGTTTTTCTGGATGCCCGCGCGCACCGCGATCTCGTCCATGTGCGCGGCGTCAAAGCCGCTCTCGGCGAACTCGGTGGTGGCGGCGGTAAGAATGGTCTCGCGCGTACGCAGCGAGCTCTCGCGCATGCGCGGCGTGGCGCCGCCGGCGGTGGCGAGGCTGAACTCGCGGTGCTCGGCGCGTACCGCCCCTTTTTTCAAAGGGGCAGTGCGGACTGGCGCACGCGCAGCGCGTGGCTGGCGCTTGTTCGGTTTGGCCGGTTTAATCGGGGAGGCGGGCGGGCGGGGCATAAGCCCGCAAGCTTACCCTGTCAGGCGCCTTTTTTGGGGGCTGCGCCATCGCTGCCAAGATGCGCGTCGCGCTGGGCGTACAGCGACGCATCGGCGTAACCCATGGTCTCGGGCTTGGCGCGTCCGAGCATGACCTGGAAGTAGACCGGGGCGAGGCTGTCGTTGACATAGCCGTGGATGACACCGGGCGGGCAGGCGACGCACTCCCATTTGGACAGGCGCGTCTCGCGCCGGTTGCCCTGCTCGTCCTCGACAAACACGGTGAGCATGCCGTCAAGGACAAAGAACACTTCCTCGACCTCGTGCGTATGGGCGGCATTACCCTGGCCGGGCTCGACATACATGATGGACAGCGTGAAGCCACGCGCCGGGATCACCGACGGGTCGTTATGTTTGCCCGATCCGCCGGCGCCGATAAAGCGGTGCTGCGCGCGCTTGAAGCCCTCGTGCTTGGCGTCCTCGAAGGCGTACCAGTCAGATTTTTTGTCCTTGAAACGGCCGGTGAAACGCTCCAGGAGCTCGTCCACGGGAACGCCGACGAGTTCGGGGGGAAGGGGATGGCGGGCTGGTGACATGGGTGGCTCCTCGCGCTTGCGAAAAATAATGGTGTGGGGAAACCTTACCGTTTATTGACCGTTCAGTCAAACTTTAGCCGCGCTTGGGCCGGCGCACGCACGTCCGTGGCGCAGTTTCACCTCTTGGAGCACGGTGGCGCACCGCCGCTTGACAGGCATTGACCGTCTGGTCAAAATCGCCGGCGAACAAACGCGAATCGGTTTGCCCAAGCTGCTGGTTCGGATTCGCGACAGGCCAGGCACACACCGTTGCTACCATTGCCACATTGCCCGCCATCACCCGCCACGCCATCCATCACCGGAGAGTTCCATGATCGGCCAACCGCTTTTCCCCCGCATCGCCGCCTTCACGCTGACCGCGATCGCCCTGCTCGCCGGCCTGCCCGCGTTTGCGCAGGCCCCCGCCTGGCCGTCCAAGCCGGTGCGCGTGGTCGTCACGCTGTCGCCGGGCTCAAGCTCAGACATTCTCGCCCGCGTCGTCAGCGAACAAATGAGCAAAAGCCTGGGGCAGGCCTTTGTCATTGAAAACCGGCCGGGCGCGGGCGGCAACATTGCCGGCGATTATGTCGCCCACCAGCCGGCCGACGGCTACACCATCATGCTCGCCTCGATCAGCTCGCACGGCATCAACCCGGCGCTATACGCAAAAATGCCCTACGACGCGCTGCGTGATTTCACGCCGGTCATCGCCCTCGCCTCCAGCCCCAACGTGCTGATCGCCTCCAACGAGACGCCGGCAGTATCGGTGAAAGAGCTCATCACCTGGCTGAAGAGCCAGCCGGCGGGACAGATCAACTTCGCCTCGGCCGGCGCCGGCACGTCGATGCACCTCGCGGGCGAACTGTTTAATTCGCTGGTCGGCGTGAAAACCACGCACATTCCATACAAGGGTTCACCCGAAGCGGTGTCGGCGGTGATGAAAAATGAAGTGACGATGATGTTCCCCAACGCGCCCAACGCCGTACCGCTGGCCAAGAGCGGCAAGCTCAAGCTGCTCGCGGTAACCTCGCCCAAGCGCCTGTCCTGGCTGCCCGATGTGCCGACGGTGGCCGAGGCCGGCCTGCCCGGATTTGACGTTGTCGCCTGGTTCGGCTTTGTCGCCCCCGCCGGCGTGCCTGCCGACATCATCGCCAAACTTAACGCCGAGGCGCAAAAAGCGCTGGCGCTGCCGGCCGTGCGTGAGGCCCTCACCAAGCAGGGCTTCGATGTCATGGGCGGCTCATCCCAGGAATTCGGCCAGTTCATGAAAAGCGAAATCGACAAATGGACGCGCGTCGTCAACAACGCCAACCTGCCCAAACTCTGAGTTCAGCCTGCCCTAATCCGCCAACCCCTCTCCGCCAACCTGCAAGCGCGCACACCCATGACACTGCAAAGACTCGAACCCTTCATCGACGGCAAGACCGTCGCCATCACCGGCAAGGCCACGACACTGATCTCGCCGGTCGACCTGACACCCTCGGCCGAGCTAACCGAGGCTGATGCGGCCTGCGTGCTGCGCGCTACGCAAAGCGCCCACGCCGCCTATATCGCCAATCGCAAGAGCAGCCTGGCGCAGCGCATACAGTGGCTCAACGCCGCTGCGGCGCTGGTGGAAAAAGCCGCGCCGGAAATCACCGCCATGCTGATCCGCGACATCGGCAAACCCCGCCGCGCGGCAAGCTTCGAGGCCAACCGCTCGGCGGCCTTCTTGCGCGCCACCGCCACCGAGGCCATCGGCCTGCGCGGCGAGACCATCCCCGTTGACGCCGCGCCCACCGGCGCCGGCCGCATGGGCTTCACCCGCCGCTACCCCTATGGCGTGGTGGCCGGCATCACCCCCTTCAACGCGCCGATCAACCTGCTGATCCAAAAAGTCGCACCGGCACTGGTGGCGGGCAACGCCATTGTCGTCAAGCCGCACCCGGCCGGCACGCGTGTGGCACTGCGTGTGGCCGAGCTATTCACCGCATCGGGGCTGCCCGACGGCCTGTTCAATGTGCTCACCGGCGATCGCGCCCCGGCCGCAGCCCTCGCCGCCGACGAGCGCGTCATGGCCGTGACCTTCACCGGCGGCACCGCCGCCGGCGATGCCCTGGCCCGCGCCGCAGGTGCGAAAAAATTTCTGGCCGAGCTTGGCTCGAGCGCGGCCAACATCGTGCTCGCCGACGCCGACATCGCCGACGCGGCCAAGCGCATCGCCTCGGCCGCGTTCGAGGCGAGCGGCCAGCAGTGCATCTCGGCGCAACGCATCATCGTCGAGGCGCCGGTGTACGAGGCCTTTCTTGAGGCGTTTGTGACCGCCTCGCGCGGCCTCAAGGTCGGCGACCCCGAAGATGAAAAAACCGACGTCGGCCCCATGGTCTCGATGGCCGCCGCCGACCGCGTGATGGCGATGGTCGAGGACGCGCGCAAGCGCGGGGCGCGCATCGCGCTCGAACCACTGCGTCAGGATTGCATCGTCAGCCCGGGCATCATCGCCGGTGCGCCGCGCGATTCAAGCGTATGGCGCGACGAAGCTTTCGGGCCGCTGGTCACTGTCGAGTCGGCGCGCGACGCCGACGACGCACTGGCCATGGCCAACGATTCCATTTTCGGCCTGCAGGGTGCGCTGTTCACGCGCAGCCTGAAAGAGGCGATGCGTTTTTCCGACGAGTTTGAGGTCGGCTCGCTGTGGGTGAATGAGGCCAGCCGCTTCCGCCTCGACATGTATCCTTTTGGCGGCGCCAAACGCTCGGGCTTCGGCCGCGAGGGCGTGCGATACGCGATCGAGGAGCTGTCGCAACTGCGCTTCACCGGCATCCGTTTCGATATCTAAAGCGCCAGACCCGCCATCATGAACAGATCACCAACCGTACTACCGCCAATTCCAGAAGCGCTCACCAAGCGCATGGCCGAGATCGGCCCGATCTGGGGCAGCAGCGTGAGCGCCCATGTGCGCGAAACCATCGCGCTCTACAGCGCCGTGCTGGCGCAATCACCGCGCGAGGACCTTGCCGTGACACGCGACATCGCCTTTGGTGCACACCCGCGGCAGGTGCTCGATGTGCACACCGCCAAGAACACCCAGGATAAGCCGGCGAATGCGCCGGTCGTGGTGTTCGCGCACGGCGGCGCCTTCATCGAGGGCGACAAGGAACGCACGCCCGAGGTCTACGCCAATGTACTGCGCCGGCTCGCGCGCGGCGGCGTGATCGGGGTCAACATCGAATACCGCCTCGCGCCCGATTTTAAATATCCGTCGGCGAGCGAGGACGTGGGCGGTGCGTTGGCCTGGACGCGCGCCAACATCGCGCGCTTTGGCGGCGACCCGGCGCGCATTTTCCTGATGGGCCACTCGGCCGGCGCCGCACACACCGGCTCCTACGCCTATGACGCGCGCCTGCACGGCACTGACGGTCCGCAAATAGCCGGCCACATTGTCGTCAGCGGACGCGTGCGCGCCGAAATGCGCCCAGACAATCCCAACCGCGCCAAAGTCGCCGCCTACTACGGCGAAGACGCCGCCTTCCAGGCCGACTGCTCGGCGGTGAGCCACATCGACGCGCATAGCGTACCGACCATGATCGCGATGGCCGAGTTCGACAACCCGCTGATCGACGTGCATTGCATGGAACTGGCGCACCGCTTGTCGCAGGCGCAAAACCGCGCACCGCGCACGCTGTGGCTGGAGGGCCACAACCACACCTCCATCATCGCCAGCATGGACACCGCCGACGACCGCCTCGGTCGCGCGGTGCTCGACTTCATCCACCATGGCCGCTAAGCCTTAAACCTTAAGTCTTAAGTCTTAGACCTTAAGCGCCAAGGCGCGCCGCAAGTCAGCCCGCCATGGGCTGCGCCAACAAAGCCTGCAACGCCGCCATGTCGCTCACCGGCGCGAGGCAGCTCACACCGCGGCACAAATACGCGCTGACCCCGGTAGTGGGCACCGGCTTGTCGAGAAGGGGCGGCAGGCGTCCGGCGGTTTTCGGCACCACGACCACCAGGGTCGTCGGCTGAAAACGTCCGTCCAGCGCGGCTTTCCAGCGGGTCAGTTCTTTTTCGTCGCCGCGCAGCAACAACACCGCAGGCGGGTTCAGGCATTCGTCCAGAGCCATGCACAGCGTGGCGTAGCCGCCGGGGTTCTTGCAGATGGCCGGATAAAACAAGGCGATGGTGCGTTCGGCCGCGTCAAGATACCGCGTCTCGCCGCTCATGTGGCCGAACCGTTGCAGCGCCAGCGCGGCGACGGCGTTGCCCGAGGGCGTGGCGTTGTCGTGGCCCGGTTTGGTGCGCTGTATGAGTTTTTCGTGATCGTGGCTGGTGAACCAAAACCCACCCGTGGCGCGGTCTTCGAATTGCTCCAGAAGCACCTCGGCGAGGTCTTCAGCGAACTCGAACGCATCGGCACTGAACTCCGCCTGCATCACATCGAGCAGCGCGGCCAGCAAAAAAGCGTAGTCATCGAGATAGGCGTTGAGATGGGCGCGGCCGTCCTTGCAGGTGGCGAGCAGGCGCTCGTCACGCCACATCCTTGCACGAATAAACGACAAGGCCCGGCGCGCCGAAGCCAGCCAGTCGGCGCGACCGAACACGCGCGCGGCGCGCGCCATGCCGGCGATCATCAGCGCGTTCCAGCTGACGAGGATCTTGTCGTCGCGACCCGGCCACACCCGCCGCGCCCGCGCGGTGCGCAGTTTCTCGCGGCCGGAGGCCAGTAGCAGCGCGCACTGCGTTTCGCTTTTGCCCAGCATGGTGGCGATTTCAGGCAGCGGCTGCGCGACATGAAAATGCCATTGTCCGCCCTCGAAGTTGGCGCCACGGTCAAGGCCGTAGTGCGGCGCCAGCACGGCAAACTCTTCGGCGCCAAGCAGCGCGGCGACCTCCTCGCGCCTCCAGACGTAGAAGCGGCCCTCTTCGCCCTCCGAGTCGGCGTCGTAGGCGGAGTAATAGCCGCCGCCGTTTTCACCCGCAGGCGCCTGCATTTCGCGTATCACCCAGTCGGCCGTCTGTTCGGCCACGCGCCGGTACAGCGGGTCGCCGCTCACCGCCCAGGCGTCGGCATACAGCCCGAGCAAGGGGCCGTTGTCATAGAGCATTTTTTCAAAATGCGGAATGGCCCATCGCGCGTCGGTGCTGTAGCGGGCGAAGCCGCCGCCCAGCTGGTCGAATAGGCCGCCCAGCGCCATTTTCTGCAGCGTGAACAGCGCGGCGTGCAAGGCCTCAGCGTCGCCGTTCTGCGCATGACGGCGCAGCAGCAATGCAATGTCGGTGGGGTGCGGAAACTTCGGCGCACCGCCAAAGCCGCCGAACTCGGGCTCGAACGCGGCCTTGAGCGATTCGACCAGCACGCCCACGCTATCGGCTGAGAACTCGGAATGGTGCGCACCGCGCGCCGGTTGCATGCGCGCCAGCGCTTCGAGCAGCGAGGCGTTCTGCGCCTTTATTTCGCCCTGGCGCTCGCGCCACATCTGCCCCACGCGCTCGCACAAGTCGGCGAAGCCCGGCCGGTTGTAGCGTGCGGTTTTCGGAAAATACGTGCCACCGAAAAACGGCGTGCCCTCTGGCGTGAGGAACATGGTGAGCGGCCAGCCGCCGTTTTGCTGCGTCAGCAGGTGGTGCGCGCTCTGGTAGATCTGGTCAAGGTCTGGCCGCTCCTCGCGATCGACCTTGATATTGATGAACAGCCGGTTCATCACCGCCGCGACGCCGGCGTCCTCGAAAGACTCGTGCGCCATCACGTGACACCAATGGCAGGCGGAGTAGCCGACGGACAACAAAATAGGCTTGTTTTGCGCGCGCGCCTGGGCGAGCGCCTCCTCGCCCCAGGGGAACCAGTCGACCGGATTGTGCTTATGCTGCTGCAGGTAGGGACTGGTTTCGCCGGCGAGGCGGTTTTCGGAAGCGGCTGAAGCGGGAACAGACATGGCGTGCCAAAAATCCTTTTTATGTCATTGCGAGCGCAGCGAAGCAATCTCGTGGCAATGCGCGTTCGATCACAAATACGACGGGATTGCTTCGCTACGCTCACAATGACAGCGCATCTTGAATGAGATTGCTTCGCTACGCTCGCAATGACGGCCGTATTGTTTTGACTGCTAGCTGACGCTCAGCCCGGAACCCTCGACGAAGCTGCCGATCTTGCGCGCATCGGCAAACCCGCCGCGTGCAAACAGCGCCATCACTTCGGCTTCACTCTCAGGCGCGCAGGCTACGAGCAGCCCGCCGCTGGTCTGTGGATCAGTAAGCACCTGCTTTTGCCATTCAGCCATGCCCTCGGCAAGGCGCACTTCGGCGCCAAAGCCGGCCCAGTTGCGCGTCGATGCGCCGGTGTAAATGCCGGCCTTGACGTAGTCGATGGCCTGCGCGATCACCGGCAGGTCGTCCCAGCGGATCCGGGCGCCAAGCTTGGCGCCGCGGCACATCTCGAGCAAGTGGCCGGCGAGGCCAAAGCCGGTGACGTCGGTGAGCGCATGCACACCGGGCATGCCTGACAACTCGACACCGGGTCGGTTGAGCTTGGTGGTGTACTCGATCATGCGCGCATAGCCTTCGGCGGAAATTTTCTCCTGCTTGAGCGCGGCGCTGAGAATGCCCACGCCCAGCGGCTTGCCAAGGATCAGGCTGTCGCCGGCCCTGGCACCGCTGTTGCGCTTGATCTTGTCCGGGTGCACCAGGCCGATCACCACCAGGCCGTAAATAGGCTCAACGGTGTCTATCGAATGGCCGCCGGCGATAGGGATGCCGGCCTCGGCGCATACCGACTCGCCGCCGGAGGTGATTTTCTGGATCATCTCCATGGGCATGACGTTGACCGGCATGCCCAGCAGGGCCAGCGCAAACAAGGGCTGCCCGCCCATGGCGTAGACGTCGGAGATGGCGTTGGTGGCGGCGATGCGGCCAAACTCAAACGGGTCATCGACGATGGGGGTGAAAAAATCGGTGGTGGCGACAATCGCCTGGCTGTCATTGAGCTTGTAGACCGCGGCGTCCTCATTGTTGTCGCTGCCGGCCAGCAGCGCCGGCGGCAGTGTGCGCAGCGGCGAGGACTTGAGGATTTCGGTCAGCACGCCGGGTGCGATCTTGCAGCCGCAGCCGCCGCCATGGGCGAGCGAGGTAAGGCGAAAAGGGGTGGTCATCTCATTCATTGCATTTTCTCCGTCGGAACAGCCTTAATCCGTCACATCTTAAGGCTTGGATCTTAAATCCTGCGTTTTGAGTTTTACGTAGTGCGTGTTGCGTGTTGAGTTTAATCCAGGCCTGCCGGACATTCATGCTGCGCAGGTGCGAAAGCCGCAAAACATGTCGGCCCGTTCGGGCTTGTAGAAATTACGAAAGGCCGGGCGCAGCAATCGTGCGGCCGTGGCAAAACTGCCGCCGCGCAATACCCGGTGGTCTTCGGCAAACCACGGCGCCGAGTATTCCTTATACGGGTCGGCGGAAAACCCCGCATAGGGGGCAAAGCGATCAGCCGTCCACTCCCACACCTGCCCCCAATCAAAGCCCGGCGCGTTGCGCGCGGCGTGCTCCCATTCGGCCTCGCGCGGCAGCCGCCGGCCGGCCCAGCGGCAATACGCCTCGGCCTCGTGGGCGCTGACGTGCATGACCGGCTCATCACCATCGAGCGGCAGCCAGGCGTCGAAACGCCGCACCAGCCAGGCGCCTTTTTCGCGCTTCCAGTAACGCGGATGATCGAGCGCAAGCTGCTCGCGCATTTTCCAGCCCTCGTCGCTCCACAGCGCGCGGCGGGCGTAGCCGCCGGTATCAACAAACTTGCGAAAAGCGGCGTTGCTGACGGGGCTGGCGGCGATGGCGTAGGCAGCAAGGGCCGCGTCGTGCCGCCACTTTTCGTTGTCAAAGCAAAAGCCCTCGCCGGCGCGCGCACCGATTGCCGCGCTGCAGGCGTCCATGCGGATATCCTCTTGCGCCAGCGCGCGCGGCAAAAGCTGCGCTGCAGGCGGCGCAAAACCCAGCGTTTGCCAGGTATAACTAAAGGCCTCGTTGTGCATGTCGTGGTGCAGCAGCGCGAGCTGTGCAAAATAAGCCATTTCATCTTCAAGCGGCTTTTCCGCCAGCAGCGCCAGGCTGCGATCGAGCACGGCCTGGGCGTAGCGGCGCGTCGCGGCAAAGTCGGGCAGGTCAAGATCCCAGCGCGTGTCGTGCGCGACGCGCGAAGAGTCGTACCAGCGGTCGGCGTGCTCGATTATGGAAGCCACGGCAAAATCGCCGCGACGATGCAGCCAGAATTCCTCGAACCAGGCCATGTGACCGAGCTCCCACAGCGGCGGATTAACAATGGCCAGCAGCGGCACTTGCAGCGTCTGCGTGGCAAAACGCGCGGTGAGCTGCCGCGTTGTCTGCTGCGCCTCGGTCAGCGACGCGCCCAGCGTGGCGGCGTCAGGATACGGACCAAATTGCGCGAAGTCGGGCCAGCCGGCGCGGTGCGGCGGCTCTGCTATATTGCCCATCGTTCCACCTTGCCACTTGCCACGTTCGTCTTTTCCCCGTCAGAGCATTGATTAAAATTTTGCACCTCGTCATTGTAACCCCGGCCCCCCCCGGCTCCCGTCACGGCAACCGCAACACGGCGCAACGCTGGGCGGCGCATTGGCGCGCACTCGGCCACCACGTCACCATCAAGCTGGCGTGGGAGGGCGAGGACTGCGATGCGCTGATCGCCCTGCACGCGCGCCGCAGCCACACCTCGATCAAAGCATTCAAGCAGGCGCATCCTGCGCGCCCGCTGGTGCTGGTGCTAACCGGCACCGACTTGTACCGCGATATCCGCAGCGACGCCGGCGCGAAAGAATCGCTGCGCCTCGCCGACCGCATGGTCGTACTGCAAGCGGAAGGCCTGGCTGAACTCAAGGGCAGGCTGCGCGCCAAGACCCGCGTCATCCATCAGTCGGTGCACGCCATCAAGCGCCAAACGCCGCCAAGCCGCTATCGCCTTATCACCGTCATCGGGCACCTGCGCGAGGAAAAAGACCCGTTCCGCGCCGCCCTGGCTCTCGCACGCCTGCCGGCCGGCACGGATCTGCGTGTGGTCCATCTGGGGCAGGCCATGTCGGCCGACTATGCGCGCGAAGCGCGGTCGCTGGCACGCTACGAGCCGCGTTACCGCTGGCTGGGCGAACTCGATCACGCCGGCACGATGCGCTGGCTGGCGCGCAGCCACGCCATGGTCATCTCCAGCCTGATGGAAGGCGGCGCGCATGTGGTGTCCGAGGCCATTGCCATCGGCGTACCGGTCATCGCTTCGGCCGTGTCGGGCAATATCGGCCTGCTTGGCCGGTCTTACCCGGCGCTTTATCCGGCCGAAGATGACGCCGCCCTGGCGCGCCTGCTGGCGCGCGCCGCCAAGGACAAGGCCTGGCTGGCAAAGCTTGAAGGTGCGGTGAAGTCACGCCAGCGGCTGGTCAACCCGGCGCTCGAGCGGCGCGCACTGGCAAAACTCGCGCAGGATCTTGCTCTGTTACGCGTACCATCAAAGCCTGTTTCCAAACGCAAACCGGCGCACAAGGATAAGGATAAAAAACCATGACACGCGCCGACAATCTTGAAAAACCCTCAAACGCCGGCCGGCGCCGTACGCTGCTGGCACTGACCGCCGGCGGTGCCGGCCTGGCAATGGCGCTGGCCTTACGCCGCGCCATCGCACAATCGGTGCAGGGACTGCGCAGCGTGCAGGGCGATGTGCGCGTCAACGGCGAGCCCGCAAGCGCGGGCACGCTTGTGCGCCCCGGCGACACTGTCAGCACCGCACGCGGGGCGCTCGCCACCTTCGTCGTCGGCCAGGATGCCTACCTGATACGCGAAGACAGCCGCCTCGAGCTGGCCGGCGTGGCGCAGTTTGTGGACTTGTTGCGCCTGACGACCGGCCGGCTGATGGGCGTGTTCGGCAAGGGCGGCGACCGGCGCATCATCACGCCCTCCGCGGCCATAGGCATACGCGGCACCGGCGCCTACATCGAGTCCGAGCAAGATCGTTCCTATTTTTGCCTGTGCTACGGCTCGGCCGAAATCGCCTCCACCGACGGTGCGGCGCGCGACGCCTACAGCACGCGCCACCACGACTCGCCGCGCTACATCTACGGCGACGGCCGCGCCAACGCCATCGTGCCGGCCAGCGTGGCCAACCACACCGACGAGGAACTGATCATGCTCGAAGCGCTAACCGGACGGCTTGCGCCGCAGTCGGTGATGGAAGGGCCGATGATGAGCAATCCGTACCGCTAATGAATTTATGTCATTGCGAGGAGCAACGCGACGAAACAATCTCCTCATAGGGTGAAGCGCTCAAAATGCGCGACGAGATGGCTTCGCTAGGCTCGCAATGACCTGAGTTCACTTTTGGACTGGTTTTCACCACCGCCGCCATCGGCGGTAAGATTGCACCTGCGACAGGCACATCAAGCCTGAACGCCACAACACCAATCGGGCACGGCGTTCTGCCGGCCCATGCACTGGAGGAGTACGCAGCCTATGAAGTCCCCCGCAATCGCCTACGCCAGGCCCGCATCCCTTGGCGAGGTCTTCACGTTGCTTAAAGCACACGGCGACGGCGCCAAGTTGCTCGCCGGCGGTCAGAGCCTGCTTGCCACGCTCAACCTGCGCCTGTCGGCGCCGGACATCCTGATCGACATCACCGCGTTGCCCGGGCTGTCGGGCATCAGCGTCGGCAAGGACACGGTGCGCATCGGCGCGCTGACGACGCACCGCGAAATTGAGCACTCAGGCGACATCGCCAAATACCTGCCGCTGCTCGCGCAGGCGGTGCCGCATGTCGCGCACGTCGCCATTCGCAACGTCGGCACCTTCGGTGGCAGCATCGCCATGGCCGATCCGGCGGCCGAATACCCGGCGGTGTGCGTCGCGCTGGACGCGCAGTTTGTCATCGCCGGCGCCAAAGGTGAGCGCCGCGTTGCGGCGCGCGAATTTTTCAAAGGCATGTATGAAACCGCGCTGCAGCCGGGTGAAGTACTGGTGGCGGGCGAATTCAAGATCGCCGCAGCAGGCTACCGCTGCGCGTTCCTCGAACTGGCGCGCCGCCACGGCGATTACGCCATTGTCGGCCTCGCCGCGCAGGCCGATTGCAGCGGCGGCAAATACAAGGACGTGAGCCTGGCCTTTCTCGGCGCCGGCGGCGAGCCGGTGCTGGCGCGCACCACCGCCGCCGCCCTTGAGGGCAAGGCCTTCGGCCCGGACACCATCGCACTGGCGCAGGACACGCTGGCCAAAGACCTCGACCCGCCGGGCGATTTGTATTCCTCGAGCGCGACCAAACTACACCTTGCGCGCGTCATCACCGGCCGCGCCCTCGCCGCGCTGGCCGCCGCGGCAACATGAAAGGGACAAGCATGAGTCACGACATCGAAACCACCATCACCCTCAACGGCAAGCCGGTAACGCGCCGCATTGCCCCGCGCACCCATCTGATCGATTTTTTGCGCGATGAAATGGGCCTCACCGGCTCGCACGTCGGCTGCGAGCACGGCGTCTGCGGTGCCTGCACCATCCGCCTCGACGGCAAGATTGTGCGCGGCTGCCTGACCCTGGCGGTGCAGGCCAACGGCCGCAGCGTCGACACCATAGAGGGCCTGTCGGATTCGGGCGAACTGGCCGCAATACAAAAAGCCTTCCACGAGCGCAACGCGCTGCAATGCGGCTTTTGCACACCGGGCATGTTAATGGCGGCGCAAGACCTGCTGCTGCACAAGCCGGACGCCAGCCGCGAGCAAATCCGCGAACACATTTCGGGCAACTACTGCCGCTGCACCGGCTACCAGGCCATCGTCGATGCCATCGAAATCGTGTTGCGCCAGAACAAGGCCAAGGTGGCGGCATGAACGCCCGCGCCGAACTTCCTCTGCACGCCCCCGGCACCACCACCGACCGCGGGTTTATCGGCAAGAGCGAACCGCGCGCCAACGCCAAACGCCTGCTGCAGGGGCGCGGGACGTACGTGGATGACATGCGCTTTCCACGCCTCGCCCATGCGGTGTTTTTCCGCAGCCCGCACGCCCACGCCAAGCTCACGCGCCTCGACTTGTCCAAGGCCGCAACGCAACCGGGTGTCATCGCCGTGTTCGACGGCCGCGCCGTCGCCGAATACTGCACGCCCTGGGTGGCGGTGCTGGGCCACCTCAAGGGCATCAAATCGCCGCCGCAACACGCCATCGCCATAGAGCGCGCCTGCTGGCAGGGCGAGGCCGTCGCCGTGGTCGTGGCCGAGACGCGCGTGCAGGCCGAGGACGCGCTGGCGCTGATCGAAGCCGACTGGGAGGAGCTGCCTGTCGTCACCGACATGGAAGCCTCGCTCGCCGGCAAGGTGCTGATCCACCCGGAGCTTGGCGACAACATCTGCTTTTCGCGCGAACTGGTCACCGCGGGCTTTGACGAAGCCTGGAAAAAAGCCGACGTCATTGTCGAGCAGACTTATGAAATGGGCCGCCATACCGGCGTGACCATGGAAGGCCGCTCCATCCTGGCCGACTACAACGTGGCGGAACATTCGCTGACGGTCTATCACTCGACCCAGGCGCCGCACATGATGCAGGACATTTTTTCGCGTCACCTGAATATCCCCGAATCGAGCGTGCGCGTGATCTGCAAGGATGTCGGCGGCTCCTTCGGCATCAAGGTCCACGTCTACCCGGACGAAATGGCCACCGCCGCGCTGTCGGTGATGCTGCGCCGTCCGGTGAAGTTCGTCGCCGACCGGCTGGAGAGTTTTCTGACGGACATCCATGCACGCGAGCACAAGGCCACGGTGCGCCTCGCCTGTACCAAGGAAGGCGAGATCCTCGCCTTTGATCTTGACGACCTCACCGCCATCGGCCCCTACTCGGTCTATCCACGCACCAGCGGCATCGAGGGTAACCAGGTGGTCAACCTCACCGGCGGCCCCTACCGCCACAAGCAGTACCGCGCCAAATTGAACGTGGTGTTCACCAACAAGAACGTCACCTGCCAGTACCGCGCCGTGGGCCACCCCATTGCCGTGGCGCTGACCGAGGCCATCGTTGACCTGGCGGCGCAAAAAATCGGCATGGACCCGGCCGAGTTCCGGCGCAAGAACATCATCCCCGACGATGCCTACCCCTATACCGCACCCTCGGGCATCAAGTTCGAAAAACTGTCACACCAGCAAACGCTGGAAAAACTGCTCAAGCTGATGGATTACGACAAGCTGCGCGCCGAACAGGCCGTGTTGCGCAAGCAGGGCATTTATCGCGGCATCGGCCTTGCGGCCATGATCGAGGTGACCAACCCATCGCCCGCGTTTTACGGCGTCGGCGGTGCGCGCATTTCGGCGCAGGACGGCGCGACACTGCGCATGGACCCCACCGGCATCGTTTATGTGACCTGCAGCGTGACCGAGCAAGGCCAGGGTAGCGAAGGCATATTCGGCCAGATCGCAGCCAGTGTGGTGGGCGTGAGCATGGACAAGGTACGCGTCGCCACCGGCGACACCGCCACCATGCCCTACGGCGGCGGCACCTGGGCCTCGCGCGGCGCCGGCATTGGCGGCGAAGCGGTGTTGCAGGCGGGCAAGGCGCTGCGCTCCAACATCCTCGATGTCGCGGCGGCAATCCTGAATGAGGACAAGGCCAAGCTCGATATCGTCAACAACGAGATCACCGACAAGCTCAGCGGCGCGAGCAAGCTGACGCTGGCCGAGCTTGGTCGCGTCGCCTATTTCCGCCCCGACACGCTGCCGATGAAGTTCCAGTCCGAGCTCACCGTCACGCGCCACTACACGCCGCGCGAATACGGCTTTGTCTTCACCAACGGCATCCAGGCCTCGCTGGTCGAGGTGGACGCGGACACCGGCTTTGTGAAGCTCTTGAAGCACTGGTGTGTGGAGGACTGCGGCACCATCATCAACCCGATGCTGGTGGACGAGCAGATTCGCGGTGGCGTGGTGCAAGGCATAGGCGCGGCCTTGTTCGAGCATTGCCTTTACGACGACCACGGGCAGTTGCTGAACGGCAACATGGCCGACTACCTCGTGCCGATGTCCGGCGAAATGCCCGACATCATCATCGGTCACGTCGAGACGCCGACCAAGACCTCGGAGCTCGGGGCCAAGGGCGCGGGCGAGGCCGGTACCGCCGGCGCCCCCGGCGCGGTGATGAATGCCATCAACGACGCCCTCGCGCCGCTCAATGCCTACGTCACACACCAGCCGGCGACACCGGAGCGCATCCTGCATGCGCTGGGCAAGGTTTGACCGGGTAACAAGCTGGGAAGCCATATCAATCAATTTGTCGCAAATGTTTTACACCCGCCACACGCCGGGATAGATCGATCAGCCTTCCAAAGAAAAATATGAAAATCGGATTTATCGGTATCGGACAGATGGGAGCGCCGATGGCGCGGTGCCTTATCGCCGCCGGCCATGAACTCACGGTATTTAACCGTACGACCTCGGCCGCATATGCCTTAGCCGAATACGGCGCTCGAATCGCGCTCTCCCCCGCAGAAACCATAGCGGCAGATGTGGTGATCACTATGCTCGCAGACGACACGGCCGTGCGCGATGTCTGGCTCACTTCGGGACTCTCGCTGAAAACTTTAGCGGCAACAATACACATCAATATGGCAACCACCAGTCTCGGCATCGCACGAGAACTGGCGTTTGCACACGCCCAAGGCGGGAGCCAATATATTTCGGCTCCTGTTTTCGGACGTCCCGCAACAGCCGCTGAGGGTAAGCTTGACGTAATTGTCGCTGGCAACAGCATTGCAATCGACCGCTGCGCACCACTATTCGCAACCATGGCTAAACAAGTGTTTATTGTTGGTGAGGATCCGGCTGTGGCAAATACGGTGAAAATCGCACGCAATTTTCTAATTGCAACGGTGATCGAGAGCCTCGGAGAAGCGTTTGCCCTCGCGCGCAAGGGAGGCGTGAATGAGGGGGACTTCCTGCGCATTCTGACAAGTACATCCCTTGACGCACCTGCCTACCACCACTATGGCCAAGCGATAGTGGATAAGGAATTTGAACCCGCGACTTTCAGCATGGGTCTTGGTCTAAAGGATATCGAACTAACCTTGTCTACTGCGAAAGTGCTGGGAGTGCCCATGCCAAGTGCTGAACTTATTCGCAAGCAATTAATTGCAGCCATCGTATCTGGCCGGGAACAGCAGGACTGGGCCGCTTTAGCAGCTTATATCGCCGAAAATGCCGAGCTGTAACCCCGGGCGCGTGGCGAGCTGCAACCATAATGAATTACATGAAGGATCGCGCAAAGCGCGATCCTTCACCATGACATCTTCAAACGGGACAATACAACGATAGCGCAACTAGTCGAAAAAAATTAGCAAGGTGCAGGCGGCGCATCTGCAAGCTTTGGATCTATGGCACGCAAACCATTCGGCCAGGTCAGCTTGCCAAAATCGACAGCTTGGGTAGTAAGTCCCGCCCCTTGCGCCCACTTAGATAAACTACAAAAGTCCTGAAAGTAAACCTTGTCCAGCGCGATGGGACGCGTGTTCGTTTCCCATTGTTCACGTGTGGCTTTTTCGCTAAGACTATAGGTTTTTGCTGCATATGCAGCCACCGCCGGAAAATCTTTCTCGGCTTTATCTCGCCCCTTCAAAATCGCTCGTAAAAAACGTTGTATCCGGTCTGCGCCATCAACGGAATTGAGAAGCTCCGGTCGGGCACCTGCCACTAAATAGCCCTGAATGTAGCCCACAGCATCGGTCAATTGATGCACCTCGTTAGGGCAAATTTCCAGTGTTCGCGAACCAATTGGCTGCCAGATAAAAAACGCTGCGATATCCCCCTTGCAGAGCGCCGCAGGGAGAAGTTGTGTGTCAAGGTTCTTTACCGTTGTACCGGCGGGATTCACGCCATTTTTGGAAAGGTACTCGGAGATAAACCAGGAACCAGTAGACCCAACACGTGTGGCTACCGTTTTACCCGTCAAGTCTTGCGCCTTCCGGATATCTTTGCGAGCGATTGCCACATAGCCTTTGGCATCACGTTCCATAACTGCAAATGTCTGATACTGGCCTGGATTCTGAAAAAAATACTGAACACTAGGCAGGTCGCCAGTCATCACGATGTCACCTTGACCGGTACGAAAGGTCTGGAACGCTGTGGTGCCTGACGGGAACACACGGTACTCGACATCAAGACCCTGCTCTTTGAAATAGCCATATTCAATCGCCATCCAAACCGCATCGTTATTGACAGACGGCTGGCCGAATAAAACCAGTTTCTTCAAAGCCTGCGCTTGGGCTCCGGCGCAGCAAAAAAACAATACCGCGGATAACGCCGCAGTTACTAAATTCCTAACACGTATCATCATTTGACTCCCTAGGTTAGAGCAACATAAGACATGTAACGAGAAAGAATCCGGTCGACAGCAATCCGGAACAACCGATCGAACGCAAACCCAAGCAAGCAAATCGCCAGTAATGCCACAAAAATACGATTGGTTTGCATCAACATGGATGAGTTTTGCAATAAGAAACCAATGCCTGAATCCGCCGCGAGTATCTCCGCCGGGATTATGCTCATAAATGAAGATGCCATGGCAATACGCATGCCAGTAACAATGTACGGGGCGGCTGATGGAATGACCACCAAAACAAAAATCTGAAATTGGCTTGCCCCAAGGCATTCGGCGGCGCGCTGGCGAATGACCGGGGCACGCATCACTCCGACCGTGGTGTTTACCAGGACAATGAAGAATGTTCCCCAAAAAATGAGGAAGTACTTCGATGTCTCACCGATACCAAACCATATAACGGCAATCGGAATCATCGCAGTTGGTGAGAGATAACGAAGTAACTCGATCACTGGATCAAGCAATTCGTTTACAAGCCGGATTCGACCGAGAACAACTCCCAACAGAATTGCCACGGCGCAACCGCTAAAAAAACCAACCGCCACACGCACCAGGCTAATCGTCACATGCTTGAGAATTTCTCCGCTCTCGATCATGGGCACGGCAGTCTCAAACACCACAAGGGGTGGCGGAATCAGGAATGGATTAAAAACAAAAGTAGACAGGAACTGCCAGGCCCCCAGTGAGAAAAAAAGCGATGCGCCAAAAAGGAACGGGGCGCGCAAAGATCGTACGTCCATCTTTGTTATCTCCTTAACCAACCGTCAGTTTGTTCCACATCCCGCATGAGCAACTCCTCTACTTGCTTAAAAATATTCGAAGCATGCGGATCACCGAGATCGCGCGGGCGGGGCAACCCAACGTCGATTATCTGGGTAATTCTGGAGTTCGGCCCGACTGACATGACGCATATTCGGTCAGCCAGCGTAACCGCTTCCGCAATGTCGTGGGTCACGAAGACGATTGTCTTCCCGGTACGCTTCCAAATATCGAGAAGAAACCCATGCATTCTGCGCCGCGTCAGCGCATCGAGAGCCGCAAACGGTTCATCCATAAGCAGCACTCTTGGCTCTACGGCAAGCGCCCGCGCGATCTGCAGTCGCTGACGCATCCCCCCCGATAACTGCGCCGGAAACTTGTGACGGTGATCCTTAAGGTCGACCATCTCGAGAAACTTTTCGATTACCGCTGGCCATGTGTCTTTCGGCAACTTACGCACGCGCAGGGCGAATCGGATATTTTCTTCTGCCGACAGCCAGGGAAGCAGTGCGGCGCCCGCATCTTGGAAAAACATCATCCGATCCCGCCCCGCCCCTTGCACAGGCTTGCCGTCGAACTCGACCCTGCCATGACTAGCCTGCTCGAAGCCGGCCAGGATATTAAGAAGCGTAGATTTACCGCAACCGGACGGACCGAGCAAGCAGACAAACTCTCCCTCAGACACATCGAAATTGATGCCTTCAAGCGCGCTGTAGCTGCTCGCGCCGTTCCCGAATGTTTTCCCAACATTGTGCGCATGCAACATGTAAATATCCTTCGTTCCGAGTAACATAACATATATCAAAACTTAGTTGGGAGGTTACCTGTGGCGAATATTGAAGTGCGTTCGGTAGAAAATCTTGCGGGAACAGGCGTCCCCTACGCCTACGCCGTAAAAGCGGGTCAGTGGATATTTTTGACCGGCCACGAAGCGTTTGATTTCCAGTCCGGACTTACGCCGGATGTGGAGGGGTCGCCGGGATTCCCTGCTTTCGGTGCACCTCGACTCCGCCGCGAGGCCGAATATATTCTTCAACGCATGAAAAAAACCCTGGGTGAATTCGGTTCGGATTTCAAGCACAGCGTTCGTGTCGACCAGTACTACCCGATATTCGAAGCAGTGCGTGCATATCAACTAGCACGCCACGGGGAGTTCGGGGACTATATTCCGCCAAGCACTTCCGTGCTTATGAAGCGTCTTTTCAACGCCCAATCATCGATTTCGATGTCGATGTTAGCGGTGGTCCCTCATAAAGACTATGAAATAACCAAGCTATATCCTAAAGATGTACCGGTTCCGGTTGGCTCGTTCTTCGTTCCGGCGATCACTTGTAATGATTTTATTTTTGTCGCTGGCCAGATGGCCACTGACGAAAATGAATTAGACCCGGCCGTGCGACTTCCCGCAGCAGTTCGCAATTGGGGCGGGCCCAATGCTGTGCGTCGACAAACAGAATTCATCATCAAGAAACGGCTTGAGCCGGCGCTCCGGGCTGGAGGATCCTCTTGGGAACACATACTCAAAGCGCAGATATATGTTCCCACTTCAGCCGATATTCCGGACGCCCTCGACGTATGGCACCAACATGTGGGCAACCATCCATGCGCAATCACCGCGCTCCCCACGCAGGGTTTCGGATTCGTTGACGGTATTGTCGAAATTAACTTACTAGCCCTCCGCGACGGTGCGAAACGAAAGAAAGAAGTGCTCAAAGTTGATCTGCCCGCCATGTCCACTTACGGGCAGTGCGTGCGTGCTGGAGAACTTGTTTTCCCCTCAGGGCTCATGCCCCTGGGGAAGGATGGTCACGTGGTGGGCAAGGCGCAGTCTGGCGCTTTCGATGCACTTGGTCACGGAGGTCAGGTTCAGGCACTTGCGGTTCTTTCTAGCGCAGAGCAAATCTGCCGCGCCGCGGGGACAAATCTATCAAATATCGTCCGCGCTCAATACTTCATGGCCGATGTACGCGATTTCCCAGGCGTCGAACTTGCGTGGATGAGCCGAAATGGCAGGCAGCCCCATCCTTTCGTGTGCGTGCAAGTGCCGGGCATGCTACCGGCTCCGGGCGCTGCGCTTACCGCCGATTTTTGGATTTACGCCCCCTAAAAACAGTAGGCAATTAAGATTGCCCCTTTCCCCATACAAGATGCAAATGAGATTGCGCTAAGAGTCCTGCGCCAGCCAAAGCACTCGGCTGTGGTCATGCTTCAAAGCTAGGCCTATCGCAATTCGATCCGGCCAAGTTTCGCCATATGTTTGCCGCTTTCGATGCCGCGGCATAAGACAAGCAAGCTGTCACGTCTGGGGGAAAGATCCATATTATCGGTTGTTGGGGTGCTATCGATCCTGCTGCCCTCAAGCTCTCCGCAAAAAACATCTGGGAAATTTACTAAGGAGGCGTTCCCATGCTTCGAATGCGGTTACTCACACTGTTCGCCTGCACCACTCTGCTTGCCTCTAGCTTATCTTGGGCCCAGGCCTACCCGAACAAAGCCATACGTGTCATCGTGCCCTTCGGGCCCGGCGGACCGGACGCGCTGGCGCGCATGATTGGCGCACAGCTTGGTGCGCAAACGGGCCAGGCTTTTGTCGTCGAGAACAAACCCGGCGCCAACGGCATTCTGGGTGCCGAGGCGCTGGCCAAGTCGGCGCCCGATGGCTACACCATCATGATCACCTCGAGCGGATTTGTCGCCGCGCCCAGTGTGTATAAAAAACTGCCTTACGACACCGAAAAGGATTTCGCGCCGGTCACCAACCTGGTCGAGAACCCGGGCATATTCGTCGCGGTCAATCCGGGCCTACCGGCACGCACGCTGCAGGAACTCATAGACCTCGCACGCAAACCCGACAGCAAGCTCTCATATGGCACGCCGGGCGTCGGCAATACCCTGCACCTGTCGGGCGAATTTTTTAACGCACGCGCCGGCACCACCATTCTGCACATCCCGTACAAGGGCGCGGGCCCGGCGGTGGCCGCCGCCATGTCGGGTGAAACACAGGTGATGTTCTCCACGCCGCCGGCGGTGCTGGCGCAGCTCAAGGCCGGCAAACTGCGCGCACTCGCCTACACCGACAGCAAGCGTCATCCACAAATGCCCGATGTGCCCACCGCCGCCGAAGCGGGGCTGCCCAACTACACGCACAGCGGCGGCTGGTTCGGCATGTTCGCGCCGGCCGGCACGCCGCCGGAAATCCTCAACCGCCTGCACGCCGAAGTAAAGACGGCCTTCGCCAACGCACAGTTTCGCGAGCGCCTCTCCGCCCTGGGTGCCGATCCTGTGGGCGATACGCCAGCCGAGTTCAAGTCCACCGTCAGCGCGGACATCAAGCGTTTTGCGGAGATTGCGCGGCTGGCGAAAATCCAGCCGGAATAAGCGGGCGCGAACCCTCATCCTCTCTTGCAGAGCGCGGTATCGGGCTGCCGTTCGACGGGCGGGCGACATGTCGCCCGAATTCCCCGTCTTACCCCCGGCCCTCTCTCGTCAATGCAGAGGGTGAGAACCGCGAGTGCTAGGCCTGTGCGTCGAGGAATTCCTTGACGATCGCGTTATAGCCCGCCTCGTTCTGCAGATTGGCGATATGCGCCGCGCCGGGCACCGGCACGTAGCGCGAGCCTGGCACCTTGGCAGCAAGTTCGCGCATGATGTCCGCCGGTCCGCCGACACGGTCTTCGGCGCCGCCGACAAACAGCGTCGGCACCGTGATACGGCCGAGCTCGTTCTCGAGGTCAAGCTTGATGAAGGCCGACACCACGCCCAGATAACCTTCTTTGCTGGTGCTGCGGATCATCGCGCGCACCGCGTCGAGCACCTGCGGGTTGGCGGCCTTGAAATCTTCGGAGAACCAGCGCTGCGCCGTCTGCTCGACAATCGGCTCGATGCCGTTCTGGTTCACGGTGTCATAGAGCTTGTGCCACATGGCGGCAAAGTCAGGAACCATCTTGGCGCGGCAGCAACAGGGCACCAGGCTGAGCAGGCGCCCGGGGTGATCGACGGCCACAGCCATGGCGACGCAACTACCCAGGCCCAGGCCGACAAGATGGGTCTTCTGGATTTTCAGCGCGTCCCATAGCGCGACGAGGTCCTCGCCCAGTGATGCGATGGAATAGGCCCCCGGCGTGGATTCGCTCTTGCCCTGGCCGCGCAAGTCGTAGCGCAACACGCGATATTTACCGGCGAGCGCCTTGACCTGCCCCTCCCACATGGTGACGTCGTTGGCGATGCCAGTGACGAAAGTCACCCAAGGCGCATCGAGCGGGCCGTCGACGCTGTAATGCATTCTGATGCCCTTGACTTGTGCGTACATGGCTTTGCGTACCTGTGTGCTTACCGCTGTGTGTACCGGATTGGGTGGGGCAGAAATAGCAGCGTGAAGGCCTTAGTTCGGCTGCGCCTGCATGAACTTGACCAGCGCATCGGCAATGGCCGGTTCATGCGCCTTCCATCCGGAAAACTGGATAACCGGCACGTCCTGGTCTTCCAGCGGCAGCCGGAACAGCTGCGCGCCGGGGATGAGCTTATGCACGGCGAGGCCGGCGACCGACGAATGTGTCTTGTCGTTGCCGGGAATGACCATGACCGGCTTGTTGATGGCGCGCAACTCGTCCTCGCCGATGGCGATCAGCGGCTCTTTCGGGCCGGCCATGAAAATGGCCAGCCACTGCTTCATCACGGCGATGAATTTCACCGGGTCCATATTCATCATGCGCTCGCGCGTGTCCGGGTTGGCGGCGATGCGCGCCTGGTACATCTCGGTGGCGCATACCGCAGCCATGCCGCCCTCTTCGGCGGCGCGGATGTACTGGCCGTAGTAGTTCTCGGGCAGACGCCCGGCGGCAAACAGGCCGCCGGTGCACTGCATCAGCAACAGCGCGCGCACCGCCTCGGGGTGGCGGCGGTGGAATAGCAGCGAGGTGCGCGAACCCGAGGAGGCGCCGCCAACAAAGGCCGGCAGCGCGCCCAACTGGCCGAGCAGGATGTGCAAGTCGTCGGCCCAGATCGCCTCTTCGCCCTCGTCGCCGGCGATGATCACGTCCGAGGCGCCGGTGTTGCGCCGGTCGTGCAGCACAACGCGGAACCCCGCCTTGGCGATAAGGCCGGCCAGGTCGATGAACTCGGCGTGATCGCGACGCCCGCCGGTCACCAGCGCGAGCCAGGGGCCTTTGTCGCCAATGACCTTGTAAACAATATTGACGCCACGAACATTCGCTACCGGCACGGCCATCTCCCTGTTTTATTTTCGCGATCGAATCGACAAACCCGCGACCAGTCCACCCCCTCCCCCTTGACGGGGGAGGGCCGGGGAGAGGGTGAATTCGTGCTCGCGCGATGCTGCGTGCATTCCCCCTCTCCCTGTCCCTCTCCCGCAAGGGGAGAGGGAACGTACTACTCAACAAATCGCGGTGAATTATATGGCTTCTGTCCGACAGTCGTCATGTTCAATACGACTTTCCCGGCGTGCCGCGAATGTTAGGATGGCGCACCTTGAAACTATCGCAAATTCTGTTTTCCCAGGGCTTCGGCTCGCGCCGCGAATGCGAAGGGCTGATCGTCTCCGGACAGGTCACGCTGGAGGGCGCGGTCTGCGACGACCCCGATCGCTCTGTCGCAGAACAAGGCCTGGTTTTCGGCGTGCGCGGCGAGCTGTGGCCCTACCACGCCAAGGCGCTGGTTCTGCTCAACAAGCCCGCCGGCTACGAGTGCTCGCAAAAGCCCAAGCACCATTCGAGCGTCTACAGCCTGCTGCCCGCGCCACTACGCAACCGCGAGGTGCAGGCGGTGGGGCGGCTCGATGAAGACACCACCGGACTGCTGCTCTTGACCGACGACGGTCAGCTCATCCACAAGCTCACCTCGCCCAGGCACCACGTGCCCAAGGTCTACGACCTGGGCTGCGCCGAAGAGGTCACCGACCGGCAGGTCAACGCCTTGCTCGAAGGCGTGATGCTCACCGACGAGCGCACGCCGGTGCGCGCCGCCGGCTGCGAAGCCATGGGCGTGCGCCAGATGCGCCTCACCCTGACCGAGGGCAAATACCACCAGGTCAAGCGCATGCTCGCCGCCGTGGGCAACAGCGTCACCACCTTGCACCGCAGTTCTTTTGGCGCGCTCGCGCTGCCCGCCGACCTCGCCCCGGGGCAATGGCGCTGGCTGGACGGCCCGCAGGTGTTGTACGGCAAGTGAATCGGCTGCATTGGCCTTACTATCTGCCCTCAACCACGCAAGCAAAGCCGGTCCCGAATGCCCAATGAAGTCAACGTCACCCCGCAGCGCGCGGTTGTCGCAGCGGTACATCTGCCGGGGGTAAGCGACCTCGAGTTTGAATCGTCCTTGAGCGAGCTGCGCGAGTTGGCCAAGACGCTGGGCTTTGAGGTGGTGGCCACCTTCACGCAAAAGCGCGCCAGCTTTGATTCGGCCGCCTACCTGGGAACTGGCAAGCGCGAGGAAATGCGCCGCTTTGTGCACGCCGAGGAGGCCCACCCCGACGACGTGCCGCAGCCGGCGCACATGCCGGTAAAGCGCACGGCCAGACCCGCCACAGCCGGCGTAAAACCGGGCATCGCCCGTCACGGCGCGGTCGCAGCGCGCGAAGCGGCCAAGGCCATGGCCGGTGACGACAGCCGCGGCGCCGCTTTCGTGCTGGTCGACCATGAGATTTCACCCTCGCAGGCGCGCAACCTCGAGAACGAGATCGGCTGCGACGTGATGGACCGCACCATGGTGATCCTCGAGATTTTTCACCGCCATGCGCGCTCCAACGCGGCGCGTGCCCAAGTCGAGATCGCGCGCCTGCGCTACCTCGCGCCGCGCCTGCGCGAGGCGGCCAAGCTGGCCGGCCCGCAGGGGCGGCAGCGCAGCGGCGTTGGCGGCCGCGGTGCCGGTGAGGGCGCGGGTGAGGCCGACCGCACCAAGATCCGCGACCGCATCGCCGAGTTAAAGCAGGAGATCATCGCCCTCGACCTCGAGCGCAAGACGCAGCGCGCGCGGCGCCAGGAAAACCAGGGCCTCGCACGCGTGGCGCTGATCGGCTACACCAACGCCGGCAAGTCCACGCTGATGCGCGCACTCACCGGCAGCGAGGTACTGGTTGCCAACAAGCTGTTCGCGACCCTAGACACCACCGTGCGCGCGCTGGTGCCCGATGGCATACCGCACGTGCTGGTCAGCGACACGGTGGGCTTTATCAAAAACCTGCCGCACGACCTCGTCGCCTCGTTCAAATCAACATTGGAGGAAGCCGCCGAGGCCTCGCTGCTGCTGCATGTGATCGACGCCAGCGATCCGGGCTTCGAGCGCCAGATTGCGGTGACCGAGAAGGTGCTCGCGGAAATCGACGCCGGCAAGGTGCCGCGCCTGCGCGTGTTCAACAAGATCGACCAGGTCGGCGACGCCAAGGCGCAGGCCGCGCACGCCAAGGCGCTGCGCGCGCAATTCCCCAAGTGCATCGTGCTGAGCGCCGTGGACAAGGACGACATCACGAAGCTGCACAAGGCGATACGCGCCTTCTTCACCAAGCGCCTCGTCAAGGACGAACTGTTCCTGCCCTGGTCGGCACAGCAGCTGCGCGGCGAGTTGTTTGCCAATTGCGAGGTGCTGGAAGAGCGCGCCGATGCGGAGGGCGCGTCATTCAGTGTGCGCGGGGAGCGCAAAGCGATTGAGGCCTTGCGCGATAAGCTGGAACAGGCACAGCAAGCCCGGTAGGCGAAGGAGCCTGGCAAGGACGCCCAACGTCTGAATTGTGCGGAGCCAACAGGCGTCCGCACCAATGAATAGTTAGCCGACGAGCTTGTCGTACTCGCCATGAGTACCAATCCAAAACCAATGGACGCCGTCTGGTACAGGAAGCCACAAATATTCCCGGTATGACAAAAATAACTGTGGTGAAACGGAATAAGCGTTGTACCCCGCTCACCGCAATGTAAATAAAGCCCACCACAAGCCAAATCACGATGGCGCTCTTGCTGTACGCGGTGGCTGCAACGTCGTACTCACGCGAACTCATGCCGAGTAGAGTTTTCCGAGTTGGGGTCTTATCTTCCATACTTTCCTGTGTTTGGCGTCCACCCCTAACTTAGTCAAGTCATCATTTTAGATAGATAACTAATCCTTGGAGTTCGCGACGAAGCCATGAACTATCCAGCTTAAAAGTCGGCCTGCGCCCGAGATAATGGCGGCGACAATCGCGGCGATGAGGCAATTGGTTACAAGTTCACGAAGGCCGGGTTCGCGATACTCAATTAACCTAAATACAAATGTGCTGATCAACGCAAGCGCCCCGAAGGCATCCCCGAGTCTCACCAAAAATTGTATTTAGCGTGCAATGGTCGTAATGGTCCCTGCAGCCTTAGGGAAACACTGAACAAGTCCGCGCGTCTGTTGTCATATAGCGAGACGCAAACGGGAGGGTTGAGAATGAAACAAATGACGCTGGCGGCGGCGAAAGGATTCGAGGTACATGGAAGAGCAACGCGCAAAGCGGCGTTTCTGGCGCGC
>CAMDDU010000023.1:0-66601 GCA_945892985.1 Bordetella parapertussis | reverse complement strand
CGGGCTTTTTTTATTGGTCAGTTCCCGAGCATCAGCATCAGCGTCAGCATCAGGGGGCCGGGACCATCGGATTCGCGAAGACCGGGGCAAAGCAAACCGCCCAGGTTCGACGCAGCTCAGCAGGCATCAGACCAGCCGACGCAAAAACTGCGGAACACTCGGAAAATATTAAAAAAATGCCCGCGATCGCGGGCATTTTTCATTCTGAAATTGCGCTCAAGCGTAACAACGCAACCTGAGCGAAAACTCCTCAAGCTGCCTGATGCCGCTCGCCTCGGCGCGCTGGCACCAATCCTGCAAATCCTTGAGCAACTGCTCCTTGGATGCGCTGGAACGCTCCCACAAGGCCGACAATTCCTGGCGCATGGAATACACCGTTTCGAGCGGTTTGCTCTTCGCCAGAGCCTCGGCAAGCTGCTGCTGTTCCGGCGCGGCAAGCGTTTTGTGGTCGCGAACGAGCCAGCGCTTGAAGCGTCCGAGCATCTCCGCATCCTGCGGGGAATTCTGACGCAGTTTGGCCACCTCCTCGGAGTAGGTCGCCCGCAGCGACTTGGCATAGGTCGCCAGAACCTCGTAGCGGTTGGCAATGACCGCCTGCAGCATATCGGCATCGGCAACCGCCTTGGCGCCGGCCATCTTCGCCGTCGGGGCGATCTTCTTGACGGTGGCCAGGCCGAATGCCTGCATCATGCAGATGTACATCCAGCCAATATCAAACTCGTACCATTTGTTCGACAGCTTGGCCGACGTGGCATAGGTGTGATGGTTGTTGTGCAACTCCTCACCGCCAATCAGGATGCCCCACGGAACGATGTTGGTGCTCGCGTCCGCGCAATCGAAATTGCGATAACCGAAGTAATGGCCGATGCCGTTGATGACCCCGGCCGCCCAGAACGGAATCCAGATGATCTGCGTAAGCAGGATGATCAGGCCGGGTACGATGCCAAACAGCGACACATTGATCGTGCCCATGATCGTCAGACCCAGGGTCTGGTACTTGCTGTACAGATTGTGTTCGAGCCAGTCGTCCGGCGTACCATGGCCGTAACGCTCGATCGTGTCCTTGATGCGTGACTCTTTGACATAAAGAAGCACGCCGCCCCAGAGCACACGATTGATGCCGAGGATTTGCGGGCTGTGCGGATCATCAACCGTTTCACATTTGGCGTGATGCTTGCGATGGATAGAAGCCCATTCCTTGGTCACCATGCCGGTGGTCATCCACAGCCAGAAACGGAAAAAATGACTGGCGATCGGATGCAGTTCCAGTGCGCGATGCGCCTGGTGCCGGTGCAGGAATATTGTCACTGCAGCGATCGTCACGTGCGTCAACGCCAGTGAAATCAGCGCAAACTGCCACCATTCAAGATCATAAATGCCTGAAAACAGCACAGGAATATCACGGATTTCGACGAAGGACATTTAATCGCCTGAGTAAGTAAAATTGGGTATATTTTACGCTAATTCCGTAACATCCGGAGAAAGTGTCTGCGGCAAAAATATAAGCGCCTGTTCTATAGGGGTTTAGCCTCGTTTTCCAGCGATGAAAGCAGACGCACTTCCCGGCGCGTATAGGGCATCTCGATGCCCTCGCGCCGGAAGTCCCGCCAGATCGCCAGATTGAGCTCAGAACGCACGTTCAACTGCCCTGACTCGGGGTCGCCTATCCAGAAGCCCAACTCGAGGTCAATGCCGCTGTCGGCAAAGCGCACCAGATAGGTCGCCGGCTGGGGATCATCGAGCACGCGTGGATTGGCCTTCGCCGCAACTGCCATCAACACCATGGCCTTCTCAAGATCGGAACCGTAACTGATCTGCACCGGCAGGCCTATGCGCACCTTGCGGTTGCTCAAGGAGTGATTGAGCACCGTTTGCGTGATGAAGGTCTCATTCGGGATGATGGCTTCGCGGCCATCCAGCGCCTTGACGATGACACTGCGCGTGGTAATCGCCTGCACCTGGCCATAAAAATTATCTGCAGTGACCATGTCGCCATGACGAATCGAGCGCTCGACCAGAATGATGAAACCGCTCATGTAATTGCTGGCGATTTTCTGCAGCCCGAAACCAAGTCCCACCCCCAGCGCACCGCCAAAAATAGACAGCACCGTAAGGTCTATGCCGACAAGCGGCAGCGTGATCAGCACCGCAATCACCACCAGCAGCGCATTCACCAGACGCGCAAATGCGACGCGCAGGTTTGAATCCAGATGCTCCGCCCGCAGCAGCCTGCCCTCTGCCAAGCGTCCAAACCACATCGCCACAAGCAATGTCATCGCAACCCAGAACAGCCCCTGCAACAACACCCAGAGACTGAGTTTTTGCTTGCCTATATGAAAGCTGATGTCGTCAAGAACATCCACCGCATCGGGCAGCACGCCAAACAGATGCAAGGCGAGCGCGATCCACACCGCCGCGGCGATGGTCCGCTCGAAACTGGCCAGCGCGCTGCCCTCGGGGATGGCCTGGCGCAACAGATAAAACACGGCTCTGACGATCGCCAGCGACCCGAGCAAGGGCAGCGCGAGGCGCAGTAAATCCACCTCGAACGAGGGCTTGAGCACGGCGATGCTGACCGACACCATCAGCAAGCCCGCAAGGGGGAACAGCATGCGCTTGACGCCGCCGGCACCGAAGCTGCCCCAGCTGCGCAGCGAATCGGAGCTGCGCGCAAGGCGGCTCAGGAACAAGGCCAGTCCGAGCGCAATAGCAAGGGCGATGAACTCCGGATAATTGGCCAGGTCGGTCAGGTCTATCCAGGCTTCACGCAGCAGATTATTGATCGGTTCTTTGTTCACAGTCACCACCCACACTTCACGTTATCAGGGTGCCTGATGGGCGAAACCCTGGCCGGAACCCGGGGCGCCGGCAGAATACGGCAGCGCATCGGCAAGATGCCGCCGCCAGTTGTCATGGTAAGCACGCGTGAGCTCGGGATTGCGCCGCAGAATCAGCAGGTTTTCAGCATTACGGTGCTGCGCCCCCCATGTCCAGTTGAAGCTGCCGGTGAGCACCACCGGTTCACTGGTTCCCGCATCGATCACCATGGTCTTGTTGTGCGCAGAGGCGTAGCGCACTTCGAGATAAACAGCAATTCCCGCTGCGGCGATCTCGGGAATCCGGCTGTTGTCGCCGCTCATCGCCTGCCCACGGTCGGCCGTCACCTGCACATCAACGCCGCGCCTGCGCGCCGCGATCAGCGCATTGGCAATACCGCGACTGGTGAAGACGTAGGCCTGCACCAACACCTGCTTGCGCGCGGCGTCAATCGCATCTATCACCAAGCGCTCGGCGTTGTCCCAGGGCGGGAAAGCCACTTGCATCGTCCCCGTCGCCGCGACCGGGCGCGACTGCGACGACTGCGCATGCGCCGCGGCGAACAATCCGAGCGCCAGACACCCCGCAAAACCCGCCGCTATTAAACGCCTTATCAGGATGCCACCTTCACCTTTTCCAACAGCGCAGCGAAAAAGCCGTCGGTTTGGTGCGAGTCGGGCGCGAGCTTAAGGTAGGGGCCGGCATCGGCGTTTTCCGGCAGCGCGATGTCCCGGCGCACGAGCTCCGCAACGGCAGGCACCACCTTGAACTCCGGATGGCGCGACAGAAAATCCTCAACAACGCGCTCGTTTTCCTCGGCAAGAATGCTGCAGGTCGCGTACACAAGCTGCCCGCCGGGTTTGAGCAGGCGCGCCGCCGATTCGAGAATGCGCGTTTGCTTGGCCGCGAGCTCGTCGACGCCCGCGGCAGTCTGTCGCCACTTCAGGTCGGGGTTGCGCCTGAGGGTGCCCATGCCGCTGCAGGGCGCGTCGATCAGTACACGGTCTATCTTGCCAACCAAACGCCCGATGCGCGGATCGCGCTCGCTGTCGATGTGCTGCGGATGCACGTTGGACAATCCCGAACGGGCCAGTCGCGGCTTCAACTTGGTCAGGCGCGAGGTCGAAATATCAAACGCGTACAAGCGGCCGGTCGAGCGCATCAGCATGCCAAGGCCAAGCGTCTTGCCGCCCGCTCCCGCGCAAAAATCCACCACCATCTCGCCACGCTTGGGACCGAGCAGGTAACACAGCAACTGGCTGCCCTCGTCCTGCACCTCGATCGCGCCCTCGACATACAGCGAGTGACGCGACAGCGCCGGTTTTTCCTTGAGCCGTATGCCCGCTGGCGAATAGCTCATCGCCGCGCCCTCGACGCCGCTGGAGGCCAGCACCGCGAGCGCATCCTCGCGTGAGGTTTTGGAAAGGTTGACGCGCAAATCAAGCGGCGCCGGGCGCTGCAGCGATCTGGCCAGCGCCAACAGGGCCTCGTCAGAGTAACCGCCGGCGCGCAGCTTTTCTATGACCCAGTCGGGCAGGTCGCATTCGATTTCGAAAGGCAGCGCTTCGTGCGCGCGCTGTTTGATGGCCCCCAGCTTTTCAAGCTCTGGCGGGGTGCAGACGGACTCCAGTTCACGCAGATTATGGCCGCGCAGCACGGCAAGACAGGCCAGGATCATGTCCCGCGCACCGGTGTCCCCGAGCAGGTAGTCGAGCAGGCGTTTGCGCCGCAGCACCGCGAACACGGTCTCGGCGATGAACGCGCGATCCTGCTGGCCGAGTTTTTCATGTGCACGAAAATAACGCGACATCACGCCGTCGGCCGGATACTCAAAGCGCATTACCGTGGCGAGCGCCTCGGCGGCGTGATCAATCAGGTTGGGGGACAATTTCATATTTGGGCTTTCATTCGCGTTGCGCGCTTTTGGATCGGAAACGCGAATCTCGGGCGCCCCTGTGCAGAACGCACCCGTTGTGGTTGATGTGTGGTTGATGACCCGAATGCAAACCTTGGCCTGCGCTTATTGTGTGCTGATCGCGGTGACGACCTGGTCGATGCGCGTACCGTCTTTCTCAACGACCAGAATGCGCACTGGTACATAGCCATGCTTGATGCCCAGCCAGATGACCGTGCCGCGCTCGTCGCCCGGATCGGGCACCTTGACCAGCTTTAACGCCTCGATATCCCCGGCGCCCGTCTTGACGGTCTCGGTGCCCGCGGATACGAAACGAAAATCATCGAACTGCCCGCCGTCGGCCACAGCCAGCGACACCGATGCATCCTTGGCCGGCAAGGGGCGAAAGGCGAAGGTCCAGTACATCGCAAGCCGGTCGCTGACACGCTCGGGTGACGCTATGGGCTTGGTCTCAAGTTTGCCGCCTTCGCCGTGCAGCACCGTCACCTTGCCCCAGTCAAAGCGCGCCGTCCTTTCAGGGCGATCGCCGCGCTTGTCATGAAACTCTTCCGGGCGCAGGCCGGTGGCAATCACCGCCCCCTTGCTCGAGCGCTTGACCGTGCCCGAACGCACCATCGCGTAAATGCCCTTGCCCTTGGCGTCCGACGTGAGCGAGTAGCTTTTGCCCTCGTGCTCGAGGCGCTCGACAATCTCGACCATGACGGTGCCGTTGCGGCTGACATCGTATTGCAGCGTGAGCTTTTGCGGCGGCGCCGCGCGCGCACCCAGCGAAACCGCCGCCAGCAGGGCGCAGCACAAGCTCGGGACAAATCGGATTGGCTTCATGTTTTTAGCGTCTTTAAATTTGAGGCATCAGGCTAGTGAGGTGTGACTCAGGTGGCATCGAATAGCGTTTGCACGCCATCGTCGCCCTCCCCTTCTTTAACGCGCACAAGCCCCATTTCGATGACCAGACGCCCGGCGATAAACCAGCGCACGGCCCTGGCGTAAATACGGTGCTCCTGCGCCAGCACGCGCGCCGCCAGCGCGACTTCATCGTCGCCGGGGCGCACTGGCACCGCCGCCTGAATGACGATGGGGCCGTGATCGAGCTCCGCAGTAACAAAATGCACCGTGCAGCCATGCAACTTCACGCCCGCCGCCAGCGCCCGCGCATGCGTATCCAGTCCGGTAAAGGCCGGCAGCAGCGCGGGGTGGATGTTGAGCATGCGGCCGGCGTAGTGCTGTACAAAACCCGGCGAAAGAATGCGCATGAATCCGGCCAGCACAACCAGGTCCGGCTTGTGCGCATCAATGGCCTCGGCCAGCGCCGCGTCAAAAGCTTCACGCCCGGCAAAGGCCTTGTGATCAAGCGTTGCGGTGGTGATGCCGCGCGCCGCAGCCCAGGCCAGCCCGGCCGCATCGGGGCGGTTGGAAATCACCGCGCGCACAGGCAGGCCGGCTTCAACCAGTGCCTGCATATTGCTGCCGCGGCCGGAAATGAGGATGACGATAGCTTTCACCCCGGCATTTTACTCTGCTCTGGGGGCGGACAAACGGCTCTCCCGAGCTAGGCGGCCCTCACCGAACGCCCAATTGCCATGACGTTCTCGGCAGTACGTCCCCTCTCCCCCTGCGGGGTGAAGCCGGGGTTTCGCGGAGTGAAGCGCCGCGCCGGCTGAACGGCATCGGCCTACCGGCCGATGCGCGCCCTGCAAGGCAGAGGAAGGGAGGGGGGGAATGGCAGCAGATTCGCTTTTGCAAGCATTCACCCTCTCCCCAACCCTCCCCCGTCAAGGGGGAGGAAGCGGAATCGTCACGGCCTTGAAAATGTCACGGATTACGAAACTATCAATACAGCCGCATCACGCCTTAACCCTGCTCCCGCAGCAACTGCAGCAAGCCCTTGCGGCCGTACAGATGCAAGACACCAACGGCGACAAAGCTCCTGGCGCGCCACAAGGCTGCGAGGTCGCGGCGCAACCAGGCTTGTAGGATGGTCTCCAGCCTCGCAACAAAATATGCGCGCTCGGCCATCGCGTGGTTTAGCAGCGCGACCTGGCTGTCCATCGGAATGCTGTCGAACACCACCACCTGCGGGTCAATGCCCTCAAGGCCGTGCGGTTCCGTGCAGTTCCATGCCTCGCCGGAGCGCCATGCCGTAGAGCAACTGGTCCAGCGTCTCGCTTTGCTAGCCGGCCGGCGTCACCGTCAGGTTGGCCAGCGCCGCCCAGGGCTTGAGGCGGGCAATCACATCGTCCGGCACCTGCCGCGCCATCAGGAGGCGCGACACCTAGGCATAGGCGGCATCGCCGATCAGTGGCACCAACAGCACGGCGGTAAGGCGAAATATGGCTGTCTGTTCGGGCATATGCATTGAAAACTCCGGATGGCGCGGCGGGACGCGATGAAAATACCGGAAAATTCGCAGGATAAAAATCGTGCGTTCTACATAGGCGTGCCGACTGAAAACGCCCCCCCTGGTGGCCACTAAAGGCTTTTCAGCAGACTGCCTGTGACCGCGCATTTTGACTGATGAAGCGCCGATAACCCGACTTGACACATCACCAATCATAAATACAATGTATTTATGATCAAGTTTGAATGGAACCCGTCCAAGGCGGCAGCCAACCTCAAAAAGCATCAGATCTCCCTCGCGGAGGCGCAATCAGTCTTTTACGATGAATTCGCCATTCAATTCTTCGATGAAGCCCACGCATCCGACGAAGATCGCTTTCTGCTACTGGGCATGCGTTCCGGCGCCAAACTACTCATCGTCTGTCATTGCGAGCGTGACCATGGCGAAGTCATTCGCATCATCTCAGCCCGCAAGGCAACCAGGCGCGAAAGCGCGTTCTATCAAGGTGAACGAAATGAAACCTGAATACGATCTCTCCAAAATGAAATCCCGCAAAAATCCGTATGCCTCAAAGTTAAAAAAGCCCGTCACCATGCGACTGTCTGAAGACGTTGTGGCGTACTTCAAAGGCATGGCCGAAGAAAGTGGCGTTCCATACCAGAGCCTCATTAACTTGTACCTGCGTGACTGCCTGGCTCACAATCGCAAGCTGCAAATCAAGTGGCCGCAAGCTGTCTAGCCCTCAGAGGGCAGACTACAATTTTCAGAACGGATCGGCTGAAAACGCGCGCCAGACGGGCATTTCCAGCACATGCCCTACCTGGCCAGCGGCGCCGTCACATCCACCAGCCGCTGCATCGTTCCCGATAGCATGGCCTGCTGCCTGGCGTCCTTGATCTTCCCAGATTCATCAAAGGCTTCATGCGCGCGGCCCAATGCGAACTGCTCGGATATCACCTGCACCTTGAGCGTCTGCAAGATAGCGCGCAGGTGTACCAACCCCCGCGTGCCACCCAGCGCCCCGGGTGAGGCGGACACCAGGCCCGCGACCTTATTCTGGTAGGGCACCAGGCCGTTCTGGCCGACGTCGGGGCGCGATACCCAGTCGAGGGTGTTCTTCAACATTGCAGATATGGAGGCCTTGTTCTCGGGCGATGCGATCAGCAAGCCGTTGTGCGCCATGAACAGCGAACTGTCGGCATAGCCGGTGGGCGCGATGATGAAGCCCGGGTACGCGAGCGGTGCAAACGCAGTTCTGCAACGACGGACGCATGCCGCATTCCTTCGCTAAGAAAAAAATCGTTTCGGGATTCAGGCCAGATCGAACAACAACACCTCGGCCTTGTCGCCGTGCTCGAGCGTGATCTCGGACAACTCGCTCAGCTTGAGCGCATCGCCTGCGGCCAGGGCCTGAGCGTTGACACTCACGCTGCCGCGCGCGACATGCACATAGGCGCGGCGCCCGGCGGCCAGCGTGTGCGTGACTTTCTCGGCGCCATCAACGAGCGCGGCGTAAAGGCTGGCGTCCTGGTGGAGTTTCACCGAACCCTCGCGCGCATCGGACGAGGCGACGAGGCGCAGCTTGCCGCGCTTGGACGCCGCATCGAAATGCTTTTCTTCGTAGCTTGGCGCAATACCCTTCACGCCCGGCTCTATCCATATCTGCAAAAAATGCACGCCATCGGTCTTGGACGGATTAAATTCCGAATGGCGTACGCCGGTGCCCGCGCTCATGCGCTGCACATCGCCCGGCCGGATGACCGAGCCGTTGCCCATGGAGTCCTTGTGCTCGACCGCGCCCTCAAGCACATAGCTGATGATTTCCATGTCGCTGTGGCCGTGGGTACCGAAGCCCATGCCCGGCGTGACGCGGTCTTCATTGATCACGCGCAGCGCGCCAAAGCCCATGTTGGCTGCGTCGTAGTAATCAGCGAACGAAAAACTATGAAAGGAACGCAACCAGCCATGGTCACCGAAACCACGCTCATTGCCCTTGCGAACTTGCATCATGTCAGTGTCCTTGTCCTGTTTTATTGAATACGGTGGAGCAGAATATAAGCTTACGCATGGCGCTATAAAAGCGAAGAATTTTAATCATTTCATTCAAATTAAAAGAAAAAGATAAATTTTTATTTATCTCAATTAAATCAATCTTATGTCCACAAGCACGCTGACCCCGGCTACCTCGCAAGTGCTAGCCGCCATTGCCCGCCGCGACACCCGCGCCGCGAAAGAGCGAACAGTCCAGGCCCATCGCGCCGTCGCCCTAGGCGACACCTCGCGCAACCTAGCCACACGCTCCTTCGGCCTGCTAACACCGGATCAGACCGCCCACTCAGACCGCGGGTTCAGGCCGCCGGTTCAGGCGGTAATAAGCTTGAGGTCAAAAGCCCGCTCGACAAACCAGATCAACGCCACCAGCGCGATCAGCCATGATCCGGCGGTGAACACCAGGCGGCGATAGAACCAGCCGTGGCGCAGCAGGTAGGCCGTCGGCAAGAAGGCCGCGACAATGCTCAACTGCCCCAGCTCAACGCCCAGGTTGAAGCCCACCAGGGCCAGCGCCAGCGCGCCGCGCGGCAGTCCCAGGTCGGCAAGCACGCTGGCAAAGCCGAAACCGTGAATCAGCCCGAAACAAAAGGCCACCATCCAGCGGCGCCCCTGGAACAGCGGGAACAGGTTGTTCAGCGCGGCCAGCACTACCGACGCGGCGATGGCCGACTCCACCAGCCGCGAGGGCAGCGCGATCAGGCCCAGCGTGGCCAGTGACAGCGTGATCGAGTGCGCCACCGTGAATGAGGTGACGATGCGAAACACATCCCAGAAGGCCGGGTTGAAGCGCGCCACCGCCTGCCAGCGGTCGCGCACCCGGTACAACACCGCCGGCAGCAGCAGCGACAGCAGGAACAGGATGTGGTCAAAGCCGATCCAGATGTGCCAGACGCCGGCGCGTGCGTAATCAATGAACTGGCCGATGGCCGAGGCCGGGGTCGCGGCCGCGACCAGCGCCTGCTGCGGCTTGTCGGGCGAAAAAATCGCCGTCTTCACCGCGGCCGTGCCTCCCTCGCCCGGATATTCGAAGCGCAACAGCCCCTTGTGCTGCGGGTCGAGGTCAAACAGCAGCGTATAGCGCACATCCAGCGTGCTGATCGCGCGCGCGCAATCGGCCGCAAGGCGCAACACCGTGTACGCGCCGTCGGTATGCCTGTCAACCAGGTGCTCTGTCACGCGCAGGGGACAGGGTGACGTTCCAGCGTTCAGGCTCAGCCGCGCCAGCGCATACGCATCGATAGCGGCATGGCGGGCGCGCAACTCGCCCCAGGTGATTTCGCCATCGCCGTTGGTATCCAGGCCGATGGCGAAATCAAGGTCACGCAATGCAATATCCCATTGGCCTTGTATTTTCGCGCCCTCGACTTTGAGCGCGAGATAGCTGTCGCTCGCCTTGTGTGCCAGCGCCGCCGACGACGAGACAAGCAGCCCCAGCAGCCACAGCAGCAGGGGCAGGCCCCTGCGAGACAGTCTTGTCATTTGAGCCTGCCCAGGCGCGCCGCCAGGTCGCGCAGCAAGGCATCTTCGTGCCGGCTGTTATCCAGCCATTGCAGCGCCGGCGCGGCAGCGGCCCGATCGCCGGCAGCCAGCGCCGCCTCCAGCAGGATGCGCGCATCCCGCGGCTCGCGCTGCTCCGCCTGCCAGTTCTCCCTGGCGACGGCCAGCGCCTCGCGCGGCTTGCCCCGCACATAAAGCAAAAAGCGCGCTTCCTCCTGCAAGTGCAGCTTGTCGCCGCGCAGTGCCGCCGCCTCAAAGCGCGCCTGCATCGCTTCGGCATGGGCCGCGAGTTCGCCCGCCCCGACGGCCTTGGCGGCCAGCGCGAGACGCAGCAGCAGTACATCCGAGCGCGCCCAGCCCTTGAGCATGGCCAGCACCTCGGCGTTGCGTCCGGCGTCGAGCAGGAAGTCGGCGTACTCGGCCAGGATGAACTGGTCGGTCACCCCCTGCGCCAGCGCCAGCTTGAAATGGCGCTCGGCCTGGGCGCGCTCGCCCAAGCGCAGCGAAAATTCCGCCAGCCGGGTGTGCATCCACAAACGGGTCGCGGGCGAAGCATCTTTTTCGGCAGCCAGCGCCGCCGACAGCATGCGATAGGCCTCGCTTGCGCGGCCGCTCGCGCCATCCACCGAAGCGAAGCATCCGGCAAGGCGCAGCGCGGACGCGTGCGGGCGCAGACCCTCGCAGTCGGTGCGTGAAGCGGCGTAATCGGCCTGCACCAGGTGAATGGCCGCGCGCCAGGACCAGGCGTTCACATCGGAGGGGTCGATGGCCGTGGCAGCGCCCAGATCGGCCAGCGCCGGCGCGAACTCGTGCTTGTACTGGCGCAGCACGCCGCGCAGCGTCAACACCGGCGCAGGCGGCGCAGGCAGCGTCCACCAGGGCCGCAGCGCAGCCTCGGCGTAGCCGATATAACGCGGGTCGCCCTCGGACATGGCCAGTTCGAAATAGCGCCACGCCAGATCGAGCGCCGCGGACTGGCTGTTCGGGTCACCGGCAAGCACCGCGCGCAAGGCGCGCAATTCACGCGCCACCGGATCGCCGGCGCGAACGGGCAGGCGCTCGAGCACCTGCGCGTCATCGGCCGGAACAAACGGCGCCGCGCCCGCAGCCGCCGGCAGCACGGCGTACAGCAGGCAGCACCACGACAGCAGCTTGCTCAGGTAGCGACGGGGGCCAAAACTGCGAAAACAACTCATGGGCCGGACACCTTCAATGTCGTTCAAACCGGCCACCTGCAACGGCTGCGACCGTCGCAGCCGCAAATTTATAAGCATTGCGCCCGCTCTCCTTGGCAGCGTACATCGCGATATCGGCGGCTTTGAGCAGCGCTTGGGCGTCATCGCCGTTGGCATGCTGCTCGGCAATGCCTATGCTGCAAGTTATGCGCAGCACTTCGCCCTCCGCTTCGACGGGCCTGGACATGGCATCCAGTATTTTCTGCGCCACCAGTGCGGCATCCTGCGCCTGGCGCAATTCGGATAACAAGATGACAAATTCGTCCCCGCCCATGCGTGACACGGTGTCGACTTCGCGCACACAGGCGCACAGCCGGCGCGCCGCCTCGAGCAGCACCGCGTCGCCAAAGCGGTGGCCGAATCTGTCATTGATGGTCTTGAAGCGGTCAAGATCAACCATCATTAACGCCACCATGTTCTGCTTACGCCTTGCCTGGATCAGCGCCTGTCGCAGGCGGTCCTCCAGCAGGCGGCGATTGGGCAACGCAGTAAGCGGGTCGTGGTTGGCCAGAAATTCCGCGCGCGCCTGGTTGCGGCGCAACTCGGTGATATCGGTGCGCACCGACACTATCCCACCCTCGGCGGTACGCCGGTCGCGCGCATGTATCCATCGCCCGTCAACAAACTCCTGCACAAAATCCCCGTCAGGCTGGCGGTGGCGGCGAACACGCTCGACCACCCAGGCCTCGACATTGCCACCATACTCGGGCGGAATCGGTTCACCGCGCGAAATGGCGTTACGCACCAACTGCTCAAAAGACATGCCCTTCGCCTCAGCACGGCTGACACCAAGCCCGACGCCCTCCAGATAGCGCAGATTGCACTGCACCAGCCGGTCCTCGCGGTCGAAAATTGCAAACGCATCAGGAATGCCCTCGATCGCGTCAATAAGAATGGCGTTGGCGCGCGACAGTCCCTGTTCCGCCTGCCGCCGCTTGGTCACATCAGAAAAAATCCACACCGCACCGCGCGACATATCGCCCGGCTCCAGGGCACGGCCGGCGTAGCGGCACCAGATCGGGGCACCGTCACGGCGGGAAAACGCCATTTCCTCATCATGCAGCCCGTCCCTGAGCAGGTTGGCCTCGATGCGCCTGAGCGCCTCATGCCAGATCTGGTCCGAACCGTACAGCACCCTCGTCGAGCACGCGGCGAGCTCGCCGGGACCAAATCCAAACAACTCCTCCATGCGCCGGTTGCAGCGCAAAATGCGCCGCTCCTGGATGAATACGATGCCAACAAGCGCGGTGTCCAGGATGACAGCCTCTTCGCTAAGGGCCTGCTTCATCTGCGACTCGACACGCTGCAACTCTTCCACGAGAGACTCTTTTTCGAAGCGGACCAGCAGTGACTGCCGGATCGTTTTGTGCAAGCGAAAAAAAATGCCGGCCCAGACTGGAAAACTCGCCGCAAGCAGGAGCCCGGCATACATATCGAGCTCCTGTCCATTCAGCATAAGCCGCAAAAACAAGGCCAACAGCGTCGTCGCCACAAAGGCGACAAAGCTGATCATGCTCGCCTGCACCGCGCCGGCGCTGCCGAAAGCGAGGCTGCAAATGACAAGAATAATCAATATCTGGTGGGGCACGCTGTGCGCAGGAAAAAGAAACAGTAGCAGCGCCGACCAGACCAGCGCAGTGACAAAAGCCGCGGCGGCGAAACGGAGCTCCCAGCCCCGCGCCTGACCCGCAAGCTTGTCCGTGTCGTGGTAGCCGTGTTGCAACGCCCAGCAGCAGGCACACACCAGCAGCATCACCGCATACCAGCCGGCGAGAAGCGACCCGTCCACCGTCCCCCATATCGCATAGGCGAGCAGCGAGGAGGCGAGTAAATGAATGAGAATATTGAACGGCGCCACCGAATAAAGCATACGGACGCGTTCGGCGTCTATGCGTTCGGCGAGAGTAGAGGGCACGGCGCCAGAAGGTGTCGGCAGGTCCTCGCTGCGCTTCAACGTGCTGACCTGCTGCTGCGGGTCGGTCACCGGCGAGTTTGGCATGCGACGACGGGCATGTGGTGCTAGTTCGCGGCCTGCTGGCCCTGCTGCTGTGCAATTTCCAGATGAACCTTGGCCATATCTATGGTCTTGGCCTGCGCCAGCACCTGCCCGAGCGCCGATGCCGGCAATGCACCGGCCTCAGAAAACAACACCACCTTTTCCCGAAAGATCATCAAGGTCGGAATGGAGCGGATATTGAAGGCGGCGGCGACCTCCTGCTCGTCTTCGGTGTTGAGCTTGGCGAACACCACATCGGCGTGCTTCTCGGACTCGGCCTCGTAAGTCGGCGCGAAGGCCCGGCACGGACCGCACCAGGGCGCCCAAAAATCGACCACCACCATGTCGTTCCCGGCGACAACTTGCTCGAAGTTTTCCTTGGTCAGCTCGACGGTCGCCACAGTCCATCCCCTTTTGAGTTATTGGTCGCCGCAGTATGGGCGATTCCGCGGCCACCTGCAATTACCTGAAAGGACATAGCGCAAACCAGCCACCACCCCGAAAGCCGCGCCAGTCGGGCATTTGCGCGCCATACCCCCGGCGCGAGCCAGCCTCAACCGCCCGGATCTGGCTTATTCGCAAGCAGTCCGGTGAGCCTGCTGCCAGCCTATTCCCGACCGCAAGAACTGCGCGATACCGGGAGGCTCAGCCCCAGCGTCCGGTCGGGTAACCGGCGGCCCCTATGCGGCTCATGGCAGACTGAAAAATTTGCCGGCCCCACTTGAATTCCTTGTACAGCACGATGAAACGCCACATGTCGCGCATCACCAGGCCGCGCTCGCGCCAGGACAGCTTCATCAGCGCCGCCGGAAAGTCGGCCTCGTGCGGCCGGTCAAACGCAATTTTCAGCGGATTCCACTGGTCGGTGGTGCGCCTGACCTCTGATGCGATCATTTTCCGGTACATCTCCTGCACCGGCCGCTTACGCAGGCGCGCCTCGACAATGGCCTCCCCGGCTATCGCCCCCGAATGCAGGGCGCAACTCATGCCCTCTCCTATCATGTTCAAAAAACCCGCCGCCTGGCCGGTGACCAGCACATTGCCTTTGCCGAAAACGTAGCGGTTGATAAGCGAAGGCCCGAAGTTCTCGGCGCAGCCCTCATGCGTGGAGTGGGGGTCGAGTTTGACGCCGTGCTTTTCCTCGAAGTAGCGCACGACGTTTTTGTGTTTCGCGTCGAAATTATCGCCGGCCTTGAAGCCCACGCCGACAATCTGCTGGCCGTCGCGCGCGTGGCTCCAAGTGTAATGCCCGAGATCAGGATTGAACCAGAAGTGGAAATACGCGTGATCGAGCGGGCACGCGATGATGTTGTGGAACTTCTGCCCGACAAAAAACCACGGGATCTGCTTCGGGTAGTCCGGATACAGCGCGCGTATGACCGGCGAACTGGGGCCGTCTGCGCCAATGATGTGGCGCGCGCGGTAGACCACATCCTCGCCGTCCTTGCGCGCCGTGACGATGACATGACCCTCATGCTGCTCCAGCCCGACAAACGAGGTCTTGTCGTGCACCTCCGCGCCGCTGCGTTTGATCGCCCAATGGTCGGAATACTTGCGGTGCAGGTGCGGCGTGGTGCCGCCGAAAAAATCCATGCTCAGGGAAACCATGCTGGGAAAGTGAAACGTCACGCCGCGACACCAGGTCGGTTCGTGCAGCACTTCACGCGGCAGCGGGCCGAAATTTTCTATCAGAAAGCGGTGTCCTCGCGGCGACAGAATGCCGCTGCATATTTTGTGACGCGGCAAGGCCTGGCGCTCGAGTATGAGCGTCTCAAGGCCGGCGTCAACGAGGCGCTTGGCCGCAGCCGCAGCCGCGAGGCTCGCCCCGACGATGATGACATCTGTGGTTCGCATGGGTTTCCTTGCCCGCTCAGGCCGCGAGCTGCGCGACGTGCAGCACCGGCTTGTCGGTAATGGTCCGGAATGCCGCAACATCATTGATATCTTCGACAACGATACGGGAAAATGCCTTGCCTTCGACTATCCAGCGCGCCTGCGCCGACACATCGACGCGGTTGCGTCCGGCGCGTTGCGGCAGGCTGTTGGCGGTGGTCGGAACGGCCAGCCGTTGCATGTCAAGGTTGATGCCGCAGCCCGTGGCGTGGCGCAGCTCGTCGTAATGGCCGACCAGGCGCTCGCGGTCGGCGTGATAAGCACGCGGTTCGATGACATAAAAATCCCCGCGCCCCAGCGCGGCACGCACGGCGACAGTGCGGCTCGCGGCCTCTCCCAGGCTTTGCACCCTTAAGTACGAGGACGAGGACGGCAGCCAGCCGCGCAATGCGCGCAGTAGCAGGCCGTCGGCAACGACCAGGGCTTGCGCGCCGCGCAGCGGCGACAAAAATGCCTCCAGACGCGCGGGCGCTATGGCCGCGCCCGACTCGAGCGCGAGCGCAATATCTGCGCCCTTGTCGGACGCCACAGCCATGCCGCCCAGCAGTGCCACGGTTTGTGCCAGTACCCCGGCGTTGGCCGCCAGCGCCGCGTCAGCCAGCAACACCGCTTCGCCCTGGCGCGCGCCCGGCGGCATCGCCGCCTGCCTCGCCATACCCGCAGGCTGCGATGGCGCGCGCAACGCGACAATCAAGTCAACCAGCGCGATATCCTCCGGACAGGCCGGCTCGCAGGCGCCGCACAAGGTGCACGAATCAATGGACGCGGCGAGATCACCGGCGCCTGCGCCGTGCTGCATCGCCTTGGCGCGACCGTGGGGCGTCAGGCGTATGTCGTGCGTCGAGCGCCACACCGGGCAGGCGAGCAGGCACAAACTGCAGCCGGTGCAGGCCTCAAAACCTTTTGTTCGGCCCCCACTCAAGCTTGTCACCCTTGTATCCGTTGTAACCGACAGCGCAGTCATCATCAGAAAATCACATTGCGGTTAAGTATCATCGCCGGGTCGGCCGCGCGCTTCATCGCCAGGTGCCGGTCCACCACCGCGTCACCGAACACCCGCCGGATATAACCCTTCATCATGCCGCCGAAACGGTAATAACTGGCACCGATGTCGACACCGATGTCATAGATCTCGTTTTTGAACGATTGCAGCGTGTCGCGGCTGATGATGTCGTCACCAATCACAGGTTCGAATTCGCAGCCATAGGCGCGGCCTTGGGCATCGGGCGGGATGCAGCTCATTTCGTAATGCGGCCTGTGATCCTCGCGCAGTTTGATACCGACGCAGTACAAGGTGTAATAGCGAAAATATTTCCTGCACACGGCGTTGCCGCGCTCCACCGCCTCGATAAATTTCTGTTCCGAGGTGGCCAGATCAGGAATCACCACCTGGCGACCACCCCAGTATTTCCAAACCGCGCGCGAGAACACGACGGTGCGGTCGGACATCTTGCCCTCACGCACATGCTCGGGCCGACGAAATTCGGGAAACAGCTGGCTTTTGCGCTTTTTCAGCCACAGCGCCTCGCGCAGCCGCCACGGTCGCAACGCGAAAAAGGCGATCATGCGCGGCGTAAAAGCCGCCTCGCCGTAACCGCGCAACTGCGCCTTCCATTTCCCCATGAAAGCGGCCTCACGCTCGTCCGAATCAAATGCCACTAACAGATTCACCACCGTATCCATCATGGTAAGAATACCCGAGTAATCGGACGCGTCATTGCGATCGAGCAGCTGCAAATCCTCGATGGCCGTGCGCAGCGACGTGTAGTAAAAATAATGCATCCTGAGCGGCGTGTAGGGCCGGATGCGCAACGTCGCCTCAGTGATCACGCCAAACTGGCCGTAGCCGAGGATCACGCGCTGGAAAAACTCCGGATTCAGCGTATCCGAGCACTCGACGATGTCGCCGGTGGGCGTGACCACCTGCAGCGCCAGCGCCTGATCCGCGCTGCAACCAAGGCGCGCTGAATTGACGTCGATGCCGCCGACATTGATGGAGCCACCCACCGACGAGGTCAGGTTGAGCGGCGCCGAGAGATAGTCCATGCCATGACGGCGCAAGGACTCGGCCAGGCTGTGCCAGAAAATACCGGCCTGGGTGCGCACCGTCAGCGCCGCCTTGTCGACCGCGATCACTTTGCTCATGCCGGTCATGTCGAGCAGCACGCCGCCGAAGGCCACCGACTCGCCCTCGGTCGTAAGACCGCCGCCGCGCACCGTGACAGGAACGGCGTGCGATTGCGCCGCCTTGAGTAGCGCGGCAATCTGCTGCGCGCTGCGCGCGATCACCACACCATGGGGCATGCCATATGCCATACCGCCTGCATCCGAACAAAAGGTGCCGCCAACGGGCACCTGCTCCAGGCACTCCACCCCGGCATCGTGCAAGGCCGCAACGAAACCCGTCCAATTGCGCCCTTCCCAGCGTTTGGGATTGGTCTGCAGTCGGCGGATGCCAACGAGCGCGTCCGGCGCAACCTGGTCGGGCGGGATGTTACCCGGCACAGGCTCGGTGCCGGCATCAATGACAGGAGGTGCCATCAAATCGCGTTGCAATTTCAGACTCCTGCGTGAACGATATGCGCATTATATCGGCCGCCACCGGCGCCGATGCGGCTTCCTGTCACAACAGCATGAAATTTCATGGCTGCATTGCGGACAAACCGGGCGCTACGCGCGCTGCACCGTGCCACCGCGGGGTGAAAACCACGCCAGGGACGGCAACTTGATCTGACTGCCCTCGGCTTTGAGGTGGGCGAAAAACGCCTGCGCGACGACGGAAAGGCGCTTGCCGGCCGGATAGACGATATACCAGTGCCGGCGTATGGGAAGAGCTTCCACATTCAAAGCCACCAGCGAACGCGGCGCGGCATCCGGGCCCAGCGCGTGCAGGGAAAGAAAGGACAGGCCCAGTCCGCCGGCCACGGCCTGCTTGATCGCCTCGTTGCTCCCCAGTTCCATCTTGATATCGAGGCGCAAGCCGCGCTCGCATAAAAACCGGTCCGCGCCGGAACCGGCGCAGACCAACTGAGCCGCTCACGTCCGGCCGCCGTTCTGTTGTAATGACGGCGGGCCATGATTGGGGAAGCGGGCGATGATTGTTGTGGTGATGGGCGTCACCGGCTGCGGCAAGACCACGGTGGGCGCAATGCTGGCCGGCGCCTGCGGCTCGCATTTTTTCGACGCCGATGATTTTCATCCGCCGCAGAATGTCGAGAAAATGCGTCGCGGCGAAGCGCTCAACGACCAAGACCGCGGGCCGTGGCTGGAGCGGCTAGGTACGCTGCTCGCCGAGCACGAGACAAAGGGCAAGAGCGTGGTACTGGCCTGCTCCGCACTCAAGCAAGCCTACCGCGACCGCTTATCGGCGCGATGCCCCAGCCTGCGTTTTGCCTTTCTTGCCGGCGACAAGGCGCTAATCCGCAGCCGCCTGCTGCCGCGCCAGGGCCACTACATGAACCCGGCGCTGCTCGACTCACAGTTCGCCATTCTTGAAACACCGGCTGAGGCCATCGAACTGGATGTCGCCATGGAGCCGGCCGAACTGGTGCGGCGGCTGCGCGCGGCGCTGCGCAACTGAAGGACAGCACGGACCTGTTCTGTTCATCCGCAGGTCCCGGGTTCGAGTCCGGGCAAAGCTGTATGCGTTCCATGCGCGACATTTCCTAAAACTCCGCAAATCTTGCCTCCGCGCATTCCCTCCTGCCCCTGAGAGCCCTCGCAGCCCAAAACGACCGCAGCTTCAGTAGCTTCCGGTTTTTTGACCATACGGGACATGTCCCGCCCCAGCTCCGCCTGATCTTGTACCTGTTTCGTAAAGGTGTACTTTGCCGATCCGCACATCCCCTGGCAGTTCAGAGCGCTCCGTATGTGCCGGTACCGTGCAACCGCATCAAACCATTGCTCCACGACAAGCTTGCCAGTCTGGCGCAATAACCGTGTCCAATCTATCGTTGATGCATGAGTGATGCAGCGAGAACCCTTTTCTTGGTGTGCTACGACATCTGCAACCCGAGGCGACTCTATCGGGTACACAAATATTTGCTCGGCTATCGGGTGGGCGGGCAAAAATCATTCTTTGAGTGCTGGCTGACGCCAGCGGAGTTGCACGAAGTACGGCAGACGCTCGATCGCCTGCTTGAGCCCACGGAAGACCGGGCGCATATATTCCAGCTTGACCCGCGCATGAAAAGCGAGGGGCTGGGGCGTGCGACCGAGCCGGTGACCAACGTATTCACGATCGTCTGATGAACGGATAGCGCAATGACCAGTTTGTATGTGGATAGACGCGGGGTAACGCTAAAGGCCGACGGCGAGGCCCTGATGTTCTACGAGAATGGCAAACGCGTCGGCACGGTTCCGCTCGCGCCTTTGTCGCGCGTCTTCCTGCGTGGCGATGTGACGCTGTTATCTTCACTGCTTGGCAGGCTCGGCGAACGCAGCATTGGCGTGGTGGTGCTCTCTGGCCGCAAAGCGGAACCGACCCTGCTGCTTGGCCGGCCGCACAACGACGCGGCACGACGGGTTGAGCAGTACCGGCTGTCGCAAGACACGGGCTTTTGTCTGCGTTTTGCACACAGTGTTGTTGAAGCCAAGCTGCGCTCGCAAGCGGCCTTCCTGGCCGAACGGCGCGATGACGAGCCGCGTTCGCACTACCTTTTGAACCACTCGTTGCGCCGGATTGAAAACGCCATTGCCGCAGTCGGTCAGCAAATGTCGGTCGGTTCGCTGCGCGGCCTGGAGGGTGCGGGTGCGGCGGCTTACTTTGAGGGGTTTGGCGATCTGTTGCCCGAACGGCTGAAGTTTTCCACACGAAACCGGCGCCCGCCCAAAGACCCGGTCAACGCGGCGCTCTCCCTTGGCTATACGCAGCTGCGCGCCGAGGCAGTGCTTGCCCTTTACGGAACCGGCTTTGACCCGTTCATCGGTTTTTATCACAGCCTCGACTTTGGTCGCGAATCACTCGCCTGCGACGTGGTCGAGCCGCTGCGGGTGGAGATCGATCGCCACATGCAGCATCTTTTTCGCATTGAAAAGCTGCGTGCCGATGATTTTTCCAAGGTGGATGGCGGCTGCTGGCTGGGCAAGGCCAGCCGCGCGCGCTTTTATGCCGAGTGGGAGCCCCTGGCCGAGCGACTGCGCAAAAAACTCTCGGAAGCCGGCTCGGACCTGACCGCGGCGCTCGTGCAGACTGGCGCAGCGGCGACAACGGTTAACGCCGCCACCACCGCCCCGGACGCGGTGCCATTCTGAGCGTGAGCGAGCGCGCCTTTGTCATTGGCTATGACATCGCCAACCCGCGCCGGTTGCAGCGCGTGCATCGCGAAATGTGCAAGCACGCCACGCCGCTCGAATACAGCGTGTTTTTGCTGGTCGGTGATGATGCCGACAAAGACCGCTGCCTGGAGAAAATGGCGTCCCTGATCAAAGACGGCGAAGATGACGTACGTTGCTACCCGCTGCCAGTTCGCGGTTTTCAGGGCCGCGTCGGCCGCGCCAGCCTGCCCGCCGGCATCCAGTGGACGGGCTTGCCGGCGGGCATTGCATAAGGCGCGACCGACATGGGACGTCGTGATTGCAGAAACTGATTGCTTATGATTGCACTATTTGCTATCATTCGAAACGTGAAAAGCAAGCATGCCAAAACACTTCGCAGCGTATTCACCAAGCCAACACCGGCAACACTCGCCTTTGCCGATATCGAAAGCCTGTTACTCGGCCTTGGCGCAACATTGCATGAACGCGAAGGCTCGCGGGTGAAATTTACCCTCGGCGTGGAAGAATGGCATGCGCACCGACCGCACCCGGGCAAGGAGGCGAAGAAGTACCAGGTGGAAAGTGCACGCGAATTTCTTCAGCGACTGGGGATTAAGCCATGAGCAGCATGACATACAGGGGTTATACGGCCCGCATCGATTTTGACGAGCGCGACAACATTTTTGTCGGGCGCGTGCTTGGCGTTCGCGCCATCATCGGCTTTCATGGCGAAACGGTCGCAAAGTTGCGCGCCGACTTCAAAGCTGCCATTGATTTTATGATCGAAGACTGCAAGGCAAAGGGCATCGAGCCTGAAAAACCCGCCAGCGGGAAAATGATGTTGCGCGTTCCGCCCGAAGTGCACGGCTCGGCCCTGATCGCCGCCCAGGCGGCGGGGAAAAGCCTGAACCAATGGGCGGCGGAAGTATTGAAAGAAGCGGCTCGGCACGCATGAGTCGGAACCGCGGCCCCTTGTAGCGTAGCCGCACATCTCACCACACGGCAAGCTTGCCATGCACGACGCAGCAGGACGGAGCAAAGGGATTGAGACGCCGCTGCATGGCGCTTCTCCCTCGATCGTCGAGGGAACTTGGAGTGAACGTCTTGAAGCCGCATTTGCAAACCACCATCCTCACGCTGCTGGCCGCGAACAAGAGTCAGCACGAGATCGCCCATATCACTCGCGTGGATCGCAAGATCAGCCGCAGTCTGGCCCGGCGGGTGGGCGGACGAAATTCAAATTTCCCCAGCGTGGCCATCGGCTCGGCGGTTCAAAGTCCCCCACCCCGGCCACCGGCTCGACCCACCGTTTCCCCACCCTGAAATCAAAGGGATTGAGACACTCTGACGGGCGTCACGTCCACCTTTAGTGCCGTGAAATTAACCTACTTACCAAATATAACCAACTAGGTTAATATGCCGTGTGGAAAAAGCTACTCCTCACTGAAAGCTGGCAGTCGTTAGGACGCTAATCGAAGCCGGCAAGGTGCGCTCGACCCAATCGGCGCTCGTTGGCGCGGCGGCCATGGGGTTCAATTTTGAGGAAATTGTCGCGGTCATCATGGCCCTCACGCCGAAGGACTTCTACAAGAGCATGACGACCCACGCCGATCCCCGGATTGGGCAGGACGTGTATCGGCCGACCACAGATGCGGGCGGGGTGTAGCTGAAGTTGACTGTTATCGATGATGTTCTCATCGTTTCGTTCAGGGAGTTGTGACCATGAAATGCCCAAATTGCGGCGCAGCGAAACTGGTGCATGACACGCGTGACATGCCCTACACCTACAAGGGCGAAAAAACCACAATTGCGGCGGTAACCGGCGACTATTGCCCAGCGTGTGCGGAGGCTGTTCTTGACAGGGGCGAGTCTGTGCGCACCAGTACGTTGATGCTCGAATTCAACAAGCAAGTGAATGTCGCGATCGTTGATCCGTCATTCATTGTCGGCGTGCGGAAAAAACTCCACCTCGATCAGCGCGAGGCCGCAGAAATATTCGGCGGCGGCGTCAATGCGTTCTCTCGATACGAAAATGGCAAAACGAAGCCACCATTGGCGCTCCTAAAACTACTCAAGGTATTGGACCGGCATCCTGAGCTTCTGGAAGAAATCAAGGCAGCCTAGCCCAAATTGCTCAGGCCCCAAGCGCATCTCATGAACGTCCTGTAACCGCTGCCGGAATCCTGCTTCCGGCGCTATGCACGTCGAAGCGCAGTTGTTCAACTATTTAGATGACAGCCCGGACCCTAGATAGGATTTTATAACTTCGGGATTGCAACGAATCTCTTGAGGCGAACCTTCAGCAATTTTTTGTCCGTAACTTAAAACAATTACACGATCAGCAAGATCCGCCACCATTTGCATATCATGTTCTATCCAAATAATTCCCGGTGCATGATCATTCCGTAAACGCAGTAGGAAACGTGCAAGATGCTCCTTTTCTTCACGAACGAGCCCAGTCGACGGCTCATCCAAAAGCAACAACTTGGGCTCGGATGCAATCGCCCTTGCGACACCAACTAGCTTTTGGATGCCATAAGGAAGATTGCCAATCAATGTATCGCGAAAATGATTCAATTCAAAGTACTCAATAATTTCTTCAGAACGTTCGCGTTCCCGACTCTCCTCTTGCCGTGTCGATTTCCAATAAATCATATTGCCGAGAATCCCTGTCTGCATTCGGCAATGCCGACCAAGGAGAATATTTTCAACTACTGTCAGATGACTAAAGAGCTCGATATGCTGAAATGCACGACTAATACCTAGGCTTGCCATGTCTCGTAAGGGTGCGCCAGTAATGTCGCGTTCGCAAAAATGAATACTCCCCGAACTCGCGCGATGGACACCGTTAATGCAATTGAGCAACGCCGTCTTACCAGCACCATTCGGCCCGACGATCGCAAGGAGTTCGCCGTGGCCAAGCGAAAAACTCAATTGATGAATCGCGATGAGCCCCCCAAAGGACAGCCCAAGTTCGTCAACGCGAAGAAGCGGAGGCATCCCCTACCCTCCCCAACGGCGCTTGCGACTATATTGCTTGACGTTACGATAGCTCTTGGGATCACTTTCAGTTGCACCGCTCCCTAGGTAAAACTCCTGAACATCAGCGTGACTAGAAAGCTCCGAAGACAGCCCGCTGTGAACAATCCGTCCGTTCTCCATTACGTAGGCATAACTGGCGACCTCAAGCGCCGCAACCGCGTTTTGCTCAACAAGTAAGATGGCCACACCTAAATCTTCGTTCAACTTCTTTAGAATCTGCATCAAATCAATAGCAACGACAGGCGCCAAACCCAGTGAAAGCTCATCGATCAACAGCAAGTGCGGGTGGTTGAGAAGAGCCATTGCTATTGCGAGCATCTGCTTTTCGCCACCGCTCATAAATCCAGCAATTTGGTTGTGACGCTCGCTCAATTTCGGGAAATACTGGAAAATTTCCTCTATGCTCACGCCCTTGTTTTGGTTAGGTGCAACCATCGCGAGGTTCTCGGCAACCGTTAGCGTCTCGAACACCTTATGGCGCTCCGGTACGATTGCTATCCCGCGGGAAGATATCTCGTGCGGCGGCATGTTCAATAGAGAACTTCCACGAAAAAACACGTCTCCATTTGAGATCGCGACATCTTCTGCCGGGAGCAATCCGGAGATCGCGCGCAACGTCGTCGTCTTTCCAGCACCATTCGTTCCAACAATCGCGACGATGGCATGCTCCGGAACCGATATTGATACACCCTGAACAGCAGTCGCTACCTTATGGTAGACAACCTCCAACTGGGATACCTCAAGAATATTCGCCAATTTCGTCTCTTCACTTCTGATTCGGTTCAAGGGCTCGATATCTGAACGGCCAGCGTTCGAAGTAGGTTTCCACACGTCGCCAAATCTCAACGAGTCCACGAGGCTCGAATATAACAAATACTAAAATACAAAGCCCGACGGATCCAAGCTGGTACCCAAAGAGGGCCCCTCCCCCTTTCCACGCGACCGGAACAAAATCAAATGCTGCCTCGACGATATAGGGAAGAAACGTCACAAAGAACGCACCTAACACCGCGCCAAGAGGCGAACCCATACCTCCAATGATAATCATTGCAAGATACGCGACGGCTATATCGAATGTGAAAGTGTCAGAACTAACGCTCTTTGTGTAATAGGCCAGCAAAGCACCCGCAAAGCTAGCGATGCTAGAACTAATAACAAAGGCGGAAAGCTTGAACTTAAATACATCGATTCCGAGGGCCTCCGCTGAGATGTCCCGATCACGTATCGCTATCCAAGCTCTGCCAGTTCGTGATCGAAGAATATTAAGAAAAAGCCACATTACTATTCCGACCATCAGGGCCAATACAAAATACCAATGTCGGTCATCCGAAAGCGTGTAGCCAAACATCTGCGGACTTGGGATGACAATCCCCTCACTGGCACTTACGCCAAGTTTCATCTGATACCATTTCGCCACGAAGACGGTGGCGTAATGCATTGCTAGCGTCGTAACTGCGAGATACATACCGCGAAAACGCGTTGCTGGAATTCCGACGAGCAATCCGATCACCCCCCCTGCAATTGCTGCAACAGGCAACGCGAGCGTTATGCCCACCGACGTCATACGCTCTACAATTACCGCAGAAAAAGCGCCGATAGCCAAAAAAGCGGCATGCCCCAAAGATACCTGGCCGGTCAAGCCCGTAAGCAAATTGAGTGAGAGAGCACCGATACTTGCAATGAGCGCAAGATTGAAAAGATGAATATGATATTGCGATATTGAAAAAGGCAAGATTGCCGCAATCACTACGACGACGGCGAGTAACACCCGTTGATATCTCCGTTTAAGGATAAATCCCCGTTGCTGCTGTGAGGTAACCAAATTAGGGGCTTCGTTAAACATAATCACACCCTCTGGATTTCCTCTCGGGTTCCGAAAATCCCCCATGGCCGCCACATCATCACGGTCAATAGCAAGACAAATGGAATCGCCTGACTCAAAATTGGGTCTATCAAACGCACCGTCGCATACTCAACCGTTGCCACCAACAATGCCCCTGCAATTGCGCCGCGAAGACTATCAAGTCCTCCGACTAACGCCGCAGTTAGTCCGCCAATTCCAATCACTACAGCCTGGAGACTAAGAACGCTTCTGGATCCATATAGGACCCCTGCAATCGACGCTGCAAATAGTGCAACAATCCATGCCACCATCATTATGGTATTCACGTTTACGCCTCGCTGACTCGCAAGCAGAGGATTCTCAGCCACGGCACGAAACTGAATTCCGAGTCGAGTCGACGTGAGCGCGTAATACAACAGAATGAAGAAAATAACTGCAGTCGCTATCGTGATTGCGTCCAGATAAGAAAACCATCCTCCCGTGGAATACGGGTATAGCACCGTATTTGCACCCAACTCGATATTTACGGCGCGGCCACCCCAGAGCAGGACGATTGACGCCTTCGCTAAAATCGCTATTCCGATGGTCGCTAGAATCGCCACATAAAAGGGTTGCGCAATCAAATGTCGCATCAGCAGCCAGTAAATACCCGCTCCAAATATCGCGCTAAAAACCATGACTACGGCCATGCCACCCAGTATCGAACCCGTGACCTGCATGCCCGCTGTGGCAAATAAATAGCCAAGCAGGATTGCTAGCTCCCCGTGTGCGAGATTTAGCACGCGCGTCCCCCGATACAGAACCACGATGCCACCTGCCAAAATTGCGTAGATGCTCGTTAGCACGACGATCGTAAGGATCGATTGCATCATAGAAACGCTATCAACATTTTAAAAAATCCGGTGAGAATAGGTGCGATCATCGGCGCGATGTCGCACCTATTGGTAATGTATTACGGACTACCAAATTCGATAGCGTCACGCCTGACCCATTCACTCACGGAGTCCAGCTTACGGCTCGCGTTGTTCCATTTGTAAAGCCGCCAAAATGACGGCCCATAATGATTGTCCTTTGTGAATACGATCGGACCACCCGTTAGGCCGCCAGTATTGACGTTCAGATTCTCTAGCGTCTCGTTTAACTTCTCCGCAGTACAGCCCTTGCCACACTTCGTAACAGCCGCATGCATGACCATTCCTAGAACCCATCCCTCAACGTGTACCTGCGTAAGGCTCCTTTTCAAGTTATGCGCCTTCGCGGCAGCTCGGATTTGCTCCACGGCCGGGATATTTTCCTGGGGCGGTGCATATCGCGATACGACGTAGATGTTCTCCCCAGACCCCGCTGCTTTAGCTGCCCCCTCAATCGCGGTTTCAGTTACACCGTAGTTTGCAATTAAATAGGGGCCCGCAAATCCACTTCGCCGCAAGGCCGGGATAATGCCAAGGTTCTGCGCTGTCCCGTAATGGCCGACAACGATTGCTGGGTTCTTCGCAACAGCGGCTTGTGCGAACGGCGTAAAATCGACCGACTGAATTGGAAACGCGACTTCATCCCAGCCATATCCTACGCGCTCGACCGCGAGTTTATTGTGTCGCAAGGCTGCTCGACCGCCGACCGTATCAATGGTCATGCCTACGACCTTTCCTTTAACACCGAGCTTTGGCGTAAGTTCGCCAATCGCCTCCCCAGCGATCTGAAACAGTGAACCGGTGCTAAAAGAGAAGGGTTTCGCTGGTGCCAGACTATCGCTAGTAGCACTAAACGCAGTAACGGCGGGCACCTTGAGTCGTCGTAACTCTTCAAAGACAGGCCCGTGTATGCTACTAACGCTAAGACCGAAAATTCCGATAACCTTCTGTTGAAGCGCTAGCTTCTTCGTAAGGGAAATTGCCTTTTGGAGATTTAGGCCATCGTCCTCCGTGTGAAGGACAATTTTTTCACCGTCAATGCCTCCCTTGGCATTGAGTGCCTTGACATAGAGGTCGAATCCTTCCCAGATCGGCGTATACGCATCCGACAACGCTCCAGAAAGATCAGTCATAAAGCCAATCTGGTAATCCGCCCGCACGGGTGAAGACAACATCACACCCATCACTATGCCGGCAGTGACGGCCTTTCGTTTTAGTTCGAAGTTCATTGTATATCCTCCTCAGTCGTACTTCGTTTATGTACCCTCACCTAGTAACCGTTCTTGCTCCTTGTCCTCGTACATCATCTCCACGCGGTCTCTAAACATCTCGTAGATTTGCTTCCTTTTTATTTTTCGCGTGGGCGTCGTTCCGCCTTCTTCCGGATCAAGTTCCTTGGGCAATATTTGGAATTTTTTTACTTGCTCAACTCGTGCAAGTTGTCCGTTTGCGTGATCGATCTCTCCAGCAATTAGCCGCTCTACCTGCTTAGAAGTGGCTAGGCAACTGTACCCGCTATAGAGAACAGAATTCTTTCGCGCCCACTCCGCAACGGTATCAAAGTCGATCTCGATCAAAGCCGTCGGATATTTGCGGTCATCCGCAAACAAAATCGCTTCACTAATGTAATGACTTGTTTTCAGAAGCGACTCAATTTCACTTGGGGCGATATTTTTCCCACCTTTCGTAATCATCAGATCCTTCTTGCGATCGACGAGTGTTAGAACCTTTTCCCCTGATGACTCGGTCCAACGCGCAATGTCTCCAGTTTTAAACCAACCATCGTCATGCGCCGCAGCTGACGCCGCCTCATCCTTCCAGTAGCCTAAAAATATACCGTTCCCGCGAACCATAACTTCACCGTCAGCTGCAAGTCGGACTTCCTTTGGATAGACTATTGCGCCTGCGTCACCGGGGCGTGGAAAGTTACCTATTTGGCACGAAATGACGGTGCCTTCGGTTATGCCATAGATATTCCGGAGGTTAACCCCCCAAATATGCCAAAGTTCCTGGATACGTCCGGAAATTGGGGCTCCAGCAGTAAGCCCTCCCTGCAAACTCGAGAGACCCGCCTTCATTAACATTGGACGAAAGACCAAGAGCCGAGCGAGCGCATAGCTTAGTCGGAGATGAAGGTGGATACGCTCGCCCTTCCAAAGGCGATGAATGTAGCGTTTCCCTACCTTCATTGCTGCCTCGAAAATAAGACGCTTGAGAGGCGTGCTACGCTCTATTCCGACCAGGAATCGACATGCCATTTTTTCCCAGATGCGAGGGACGGCGTGAAAAAATGTCGGTGTTACCTCATAAAGCGTGGTCGGCAGGCTCTCTACGTCCTCGCCAAAATGTACGACCAGATCGGCGATCAATGGCAAGTAGAGTGGAATCGACCGCTCGACTAGATGGGCAAGTGGCAGATGCGTAACTAGCCGGTGCTTACCCCGATCGAGTTCGGGAAACCCTTCAAGATAAGGATGCGACTGCCCCACGATAACATCTCGGTGGCTGTGCATTGCCGCCTTTGGAGCGCCAGTCGTACCCGACGTATAGACTAAGATAGCCAGTGCATCGGCCCGCACAGCGGATGCGCGATCGAGAAAAACTTCACTGCTGTACTTGGCGATCTCGCAACCGCGTTCCTCAATCTGCGCAAAGGAAATAATTTTCGAGTCCGAATATCCAAACATCGAACTCATGTCTGCAACTATTATGTACTTAAGCGCTGGGCAATGCGCCTTGCGATGTATGATTTTGTCAACGTATTCTTGATTCTCAGCAACGAAGAAACTCGCTTCGGCATGAGCTACCTGATACTCAGTCTCGATCTCAGAACAGGTTGCATAAATTCCGTAAGTGACACCACCACCACAAAGGACTGCCAGGTCACCAATAAAGTATTCAGGATACGTATCCCCCATGAAGGCGACTCGATCGCCGGGGACCATCCCAAGATCAATCAAGCCCAGACAAAATGCTTCTACGCGCTTCCGATAGGAGCCCCAGGTCACTTCGCGATAAATGCCGTTTTTTTTGTGGCGATACGCAATTTCACCGCTGAAGCTGGCTGCCTTCTCAAGAAAGAGCTGCGGGATACTTTTTCCGTAAAGCTCTCTCGCCCTGGCACGGTGATGTTGGGTACTCATATCAACACCGACTGCCCTTTTGTCTCTGTGGCAATCGATCCCAGTCCATCAAAGTCTCAACCACACCCTGAATTGGTGACAACGAAAACCCGGCGAATGCAGTTGTATCAGTCCGGTCTTCGCGCTTACGCACAGACTTTTTACCCGCTTTCACTTTTGACCGATTGCCAAGCTGGGTCGCGATCAATTGCGCAGATTTCGCATCACATTCGACAATTCGAATGAGATGCTGGAGAGCAAGCAGTTGATACCAAGCGCTTTCTCCGTACTCACCATTGAGTGCGGAGCTAAGTTTTTTTTCAACACAGCGCAATTCATCACACCACTTGTGGCTCCGCTCTGCATAAGATTTTACTAATTCACGCCGCTTCGCTAAGTCAACCTGATTTAAAAGGAAGAGCTTATGGATAAATTCATGGTGCATACGCGGCAGCGTGGCCGGATGCGATAGCCATTCGATCAGATTTTGGCGACCGTTCTCCGTGAGGCTATAAATTTTGCGATTTGGCCGATCGTGCTGAACCTCAATCCCCACCGCAAGTAGCCCCTCGGCATGCATTTTTCGTAAGGTCGGATATACCTGCCCCTGCGGGGCATACCATATTTGCTGCAGCGCTCGGATATAGGAGCGCGTTAAGTCATAACCAGACATAGGCCGAATTGCCAACAGCCCCAAGAGCGCTTCGCGTAATCCATTACTGGAAGCCTGAGCAACGCTTCGAACAGGACGCTCTTCGCGTTTCTTAGGCATGAACCGCGTTTTGCAATTGGGCCAACCTACCCGCTGAAATTTTCTCAAGGTATTCCATCTGGGACTTCGGGCCCGTTACCCATTCGTCAAGGTACGCATTCCACTCTTTCATCTCATCCTTGCGGTAGCTAATCGATGCTTGCACATAAGCACGAATGGCCTCTTCATCTTCCACATAAAACCCATGACTGGCGTATGGATGGCATCCGTAAGGAGCCTCGACAACAGCGTCCGCATATGCGATTGACGTAGCCCACGGGTCTTTACGAATTTCACTGTTTGGCACGATCCGCTCCGCGGTGAGTATTACGCGCTCGGCTGCCCTCGATAACAAGCGATCGCCAAAGCGGGCTCCACCGTGCTGGCCGTTTCCAAATTCATCAGCTTGCCCAACATGGATGATTGCCCAATGAGCATGAAGGGCGGGCGCCGCAAGGTAGGGCTCACCGTTGATCGGATCATTAAAGGGGACGTAATCGGGGTTTAGTTTGGGTAAATCCGTACCAACTCCCCCACGCCAAGGAAGAAAACCTAGCCCGCGGGCCGCCGCATCGAGTTGTGAATAGAGAAGGTATTCCGTTGTTTCGTACACTTCAATTTCGCCACGTTCAGCCGCACGTCTATAGCAGTGTCCGATCGGAGCATAAAGTTCGGCTCCGACATAAGGCGCAATTACCTTTTTTACGCACCCGGCGCCGATTAACATATCGATCTCGAGACCAGCAGTGGCTGCTCCGATTACCGTCAGATTTTTGACCTTTCTCCGTATCAATCCACGGATAATCGGCATTGGATGATTGACAGTACCAAATCCACCCACGATTACGGTTTCGCCGTCATGAATCAGCTCGATGGCCTCTTCTTCACTCATCAGTACCTTCTTGCGCTCGGGACGAGCGTCGCGCGTGATTGGATCTAGTTTCATAACTGCTCCTTGGCTGTAGTGAAAATGAGGGTGCTTCCGGTATTTAGGTGAGCGGTGACCGCTGTTCCGATAGGAGGCGGCTCGATCCCATCAAAATGACCTAGCAAGTGCGTTCCATCTTTTGTCGCTGTCAGCAATAAAACGAAAGGCACTCGATCCATGTGAAGCTTGCCGGCTATGCGTATCACGGTATGGCTAACCACCCTGCCTTCTATCATTCCGTTGTCAATCATTGCTGAACTGCCTCGAGGATATGAACAGTTACGGCTGCCGCAGTTCCCCCACCGTTGTGTGTCAGACCAATCCGCGCACCGGGAACTTGGTTCGGGTGAATATCACGAAGTTGCATGACGATTTCGTACAATTGGCCACAACCCGTGGCACCTGTGGGGTGCCCCTTTGACAAAAGCCCACCGCTGGGGTTAATCACCACACGAGCCATGGGCGATCCGGACGTCGCGGCTACTACGCCAGGACCACCATCACCCTTCGCGAAGAACCCCAAATCCTCACTGTCTACTATCTCCGCAATTGAGAAGCAATCGTGCAATTCGGCCACATCGACGTCTGCTGGCCCTATCCCAGCTCTCTCATAAGCGCGGCGCGCTGCTTCAACCGTGCCATCATGGATAGTTAATTCGGCATAGTCCGTTATCCGAACTGGGGCACTTACCAGTATCGATGCGGCCACTTTGATTGAAGGTGATCTGTAACGACGCGCAAGAGCTTCGGAGGTGAGCACAACGGCAGCTGCACCGTCTGTAGACGGACAGCAATCGAATTTTCGAACTGGATCAGCAATAAGCGCCGAATTGACTACTTCATCAAGCGTAATGGATTTCCGAAACTGCGCGAGCGGATTGGTGATTCCAAACTGTCTGTTTTTTACGGTAACGGATCCAACCTGCGCTCTGGTGGTCCCGTATAGGTGCATGTGGCGATTCATCACAAGCCCCCAGAATCCAGGAAAGGTCAGTCCGTGAATACCCTCTTGTTGCTGATCAATCGCGGCAGTCATTGCCGAGGTAAACGCTTCTCGTGGCACGCCCGTAAGGCGTTCCACACCCACAACCACTATTGCATCGTGAGTTTCACCGCGGATAAGTTCATGGGCGAGGTGAACCGCGGCGCTACTTGAGGCGCAGGCAGCCTCGATCTTCAAAGCAGGCACAGAAGAAATACCTAGATTAGCGGCAACGATGGGCCCCAACAGTTCCTGCCCCATCATGATGCCACCTACGAAGTTGCCGACAAATACGGCGCCAATCCGTTCGATCGGAATGTTGGAATCCGCAATCGCGGCCTTTGCCGCGATAACCGCAAGATTCTGTAGCGATTGTGACGGATGGCTACCGAATGAAGTCGATCCAACACCTGCGATATGCACGCTAGCCATTTCGCACTTCCTTGATTAGTGACGCAACACGCCGTCGCGATCGATTTCGTTTCTGAGAATTGACAGCTCTTCAAAGGTGGGTTCGACTATTTCGCTGAAATCCGGGGACAACTCAAAATCAAATCCAGTGTTTTCGCGAACCCAAGCTTCTGTCGTGTCGGCAAAGACGCCCGCCAGTTGAGCATGGCCGTCCTGGTTGAAGGTGAAAATGCACCGCGGCGTAATAATCCACTTAGGACCCTTGCCCGGATATTTATTCTCACGCCATCCTTTCGGGCCCAACATCGAGATGTAGTCAACCTTTTCGACCAAGGTTCGGCGATCGTGGTGAGTCACGAAGATATAGGGTGTGGCTACTGTTACGATATCAGTGATTCCGATAGAACCTGGTCCTCGAAAACTATACTTTTTATCTCCAGAACCTTTCAGTCCAATCATGTTCGTATTTCCGTTCCCATCCACCTGAATTCCACCAGCGAAGAACTTGTCAGCGACGAAGTACTTGTTTGTCTGGGGCCTTCCACCCTTGTAGTACTCGCGCCCCAAAGGCGCGCCGAAGTACATGAATGTTTCCATATGATCATAGGCAATCTCGGCCCAGCGAATCATCCGATACTCTGTTGAGGTTTTGGGGAGAAAAACTGGCACGTCAGAAACATTCACAAGAAAACATGTTCCCCCAAGTTGAAGTTTGATATTTGGCGCGTGCACCTTTTGAGCAAGGAGTGTCGCCGCAAAAGAAATCTCTGTGTGCGCGCCAGAAATAATTCGCTCGCCATCGTTAATATCTCGGGCGAAAGCTATGGCCATGCGCTCTTTCCAAGACGGCGGTTCCATCGCCGCGGCCTCTTGCTTGGCATTCATTTTGACAGTCATCGGTAAGCCTCCAGTGCGCTATATATTGTTACTTAACAATATCCCTATTAATTTACAAGTCAAGTGAATGTCCTTCTGCATTGCAGCATCAAAACGGTTTCGACCGTAGACGATTATCTGAAAACTCTTTTAAAAATAAACTCCAAGCAACTGAACAAAAAACAAGTTTCAGGAACCTGCGAACTCGAGGGTGAGGCCACGGCAAAGCTTTTCGGCGGACCTTGCCAGGATATTTTTCACGCACAGTATTGATGCCGAAATCAAAAAAATCGCGGCGCCAGTCTAAGGGCCCCGGGGCCGCGAAGGGAGCAGCGTGCGGACAGTCCGATATTTTTGGCCTCAATCGGAACAAGCAGAGCATCGCGCTTGATATGCGCGAGCCGTCTAAGAAAAATATTTTTCATGAAACTCACCCGCGGGGCCGGCGCACCCGTCGAACATCTGGGGTCGGATGTACTCGACAGGCTGGACATTGATACAAGGCAGTACATCCCGTCAGTCCTGCCTTAGTCTATCTCTCGATCTCGGACTACAGATCAGACTGCCCGTACCGTGATCGTCCCTAGGGGTGACACGATTTCAGTGCTTTGAACAAGAACACGGTTGAAGGCTCACGGTGATGTCATATCCTGGCAGGCGTTGACTCGGCTTCGGTCTTCGCCCGCTTCGACGGGGGGGCCTCCTATCTGTCCGCTGCCGTCGCCCTGAACGCTGACACTAATCGCCCTTTTGCGGCAAACTCTGTCTTTGCGATAACAACGACATTCGGAGGAGACCGATATGAAAACCAACATTTTCACTTCCCGCAGCCCCGCATTCATCGCGCTAGCCTTAGTGGTTTCTATCGCCGGCACGCTGTTCGCGCCGCTCGGCGCCAGCGCCCAGGAAATTACCTTACGCGCGGTCAGCGCCTTCCCGGAGAACAGCATTTACTCTGTCCGCTTCCGAAAATGGATAGAGCAGGTCAACAAGGAAGGCAAGGGAACGGTGCAGATCAACTTCATCGGCGGCCCCAACGCCATCCCGACAATGGAAATGGGCCACGCCGTCAAAACCGGGGTGGTCGATATCGGCCTTTCCACCGGAGCCTATTACACCAACCTGATGCCCGAGGCCGATGCTCTGAAGATGGCCCAAATAACCATGGCCGAGCAACGTAAGAACGGCGCCTTTGAGTTGATCAACGAGATCTGGGCGAAAAAGGCCAATATGTATTATCTCGGCCGTCCGATCGAACACCAGCCTTTTCATTTGTACCTCAATAAAAAAATCGACAAGCCAGACCTCGCAGGCCTCAAAATTCGTATCTCGCCAGTCTTTCGGGACTTCTTCCAAGCGCTGGGCGCCAACGTTACCGTCATCCCGCCGGGTGAGGTCTACACCGCTCTCGAGCGCGGCGTGGTCGACGGCTACGGCTGGCCGATAGGCGGAATTTTTGACCTCAATTTTCAGGAAAAAACCAAGTACCGCGTCGACCCTGGTTTTTACAACGCCGAAGGCTCTGTGGTGATGAACCTCGACGCATGGAAAAAACTCGCGCCGCCGCAACGCGCCTACCTACAGAAACAGGTGCTTGCGATGGAAGCGCTCAACGTCGACTGGCTACGCGACAACGAAAACGAAATCAAACGCCAAAGTGCCGCAGGCATCCAAGTCATCAAATTTGACGCTACAACCAGCAAGCAATATTACGATAAAGCCTACGAAGTGGGTTGGGCTGGCGCCATCAAGGCCAGTCCAGAGTACGGCGAAAAGTTAAAAAGAGCGCTTAGCAAGTAATTCAATTCCACCCTCGTCGCCCTGTGGGTGGCGAATTGCCAATTCAGGCCGCCACCGGAATCTGGACGATTTGGCCACGGCCTTGGGCGGTTAGCCAGGACGCCATTTCAAGACTGGAAAAGCGCAGCGATATGCTGCTCTCGACCAGCGGGTAGCGAATTCATAATTTAAGCCGCCGCGGAATCAAAACTTCAGCGAGGCTAATGGCGCGACTGTTCCGCCCATAACGTCAGCGGACCCTCCCCGATGTCAAAGAGTGTCGCACCGTTGGGGAGCGCATCGGCAAGAATGGCAGCGACGATGTCGGGCGAGAGGTTGGTGTGATTCAATATCGAATCGACGACCGCATTTACCCCCTTTTTCTTGCTCGATTGCAAAAACTGTCAATGCTGTTGCGGCGTATGACTTCCTCCTCGATAAGTCAGGTTACGCGACCAGACGCATGTCACAGACGCCCTCCAGCAGTAGCGGAAATCCTGCTTCCGGCGCTATGCACATATTTCAATACGTGCGCAGGAAAGGAGCCAATCGCCCTGCCCTTACGCCGCCCATTCTCCCCTGATGCTGAGGTAGTTTGCGGTGTGGGCGTTGCCCTCGCGCAGCAGGGTGATGAATTTTTCCAACGGCAGGTTGGGATGGCCGCGCTTGAGCGATTTCGCGCGCTTGCGCAGCGTCTCCCAGGCGACGCGGGTGTCGGCGCCACGAAAGGCGAACAAAATGACATTGACCCGGTCGGCCGCATGCATGCACACCAGGCGGCCGTTAAAGGTTTGGGCGATGCGCGAACGGTAAAGCTCAAGCTTCGGGTCTTCGGCCATGAAGTTCACCACCAGTACCCCGTCCGCAGACAGGGCCTCGTAGGCGTACTGGTAAAAAGACGCGGTGCAAAGCGGCTTGGCCTGCGCGCCGTCGTCAAAGCCATCGAGCAGCAGCACATCGACGTCGGCCGCCTCCCTGGCGACGTATTTCGCGCCATCGTCCACCACCACACGCAGTGTTTCATCGTCACCGGGGAGCGAAAAAAAGCTGCGCGCAGCAGCCACCACCTTGGCGCTGATCTCGATCACGGTCATGCGCGCCTTGGGCAGGGTGCCGCGCACGTATTTGACCAAGGATCCGCCCCCGAGGCCGATCATCAGGATAGCGCCCGGATCGGGCCGGAACAGCAGGCAGGCCATCATCGCCTGCGTGTAATGCAGCTCAAGTTTGTCCGGTGCCGATAAGCGCATCGCGCTTTGTATGGCATCGCCGCCCAGATGCAGCGAGCGCACGCCCGCCGATTCGCTGACCTCGACATATTCGCCACCGAGCCACTTGCGCAGCAGCTTCATGGATAAAATAGCGAAAGAAAAAAGGAAATGACCATCATGTCTTGCATCAAGCGTTGCCTGCTGTTCATTGTCGGGCTTGTTGTTGTCGCATCGTTCGTCGCATCGGCGGCACTCTATTCTGCCGGGCGCTGGTTGCATCATGCCGACGCGCCACAAAAAGCCGATGCCATCGTCCTGCTGTCCGGCGATTTGACACGTGTTTTCGAGGCGGCCCAACTATATCGCGAAGGTTATGCCCCCAGAGTGTATATCAGCGCCGCGGTGCGCGACCCGTCATTGCGTCTGCTTGACAACGAAGGCATCGCATTTCCGAACATGGACGACATCAGCCGTCAGATCCTGCTGAAAAAAGGCGTGCCGGCGGACGCGATAGCTTGGCTGGCCAAGGACATGGTCAGTACGGCCGCTGAAGCGCAGGCGGCCAAGGCGCTGGTTGCACGCGGCGAACGCCGCATTCTGGTCATCACCTCGCCCTACCACACCCGGCGCACCGGCATCATATTTCACCGCGCCCTGCCCGGGGCCGACATCCGTATCGTCGCCACACGCTTTGAAGAATTCCCGGAAAAGTGGTGGGCCGACCAGCAGGCCGCAAGAAACGTACTGCTCGAAATAGCCAAGCTGGCTTTTTACGCGCTGGGCGGACGCTTCTAGCAAAACCCACCGGTATCGGCTGGAAACCCTTATCCGGCGCGGCTTTTCAGCCACCCCATCTGCGCCACCTCTTAGCTGCGCTTCCAGGCACGGCCCCAGCTATTGAGTGTGTATTCGCTTTGCGGCCAGACTCCTGCCGGTTTGTCGGCCTTGACGATCTCGATCTCGGCGGACAACTCCACCTTATTGCCATCCGGATCATTGACCATGAAGAACAGGTTGTCACCGGGGCCGTGGCGGCCGGGGCCGAAAAATATCGGAATGCGAACCCTGGCGAATCGATCACCCCAGTCGCGTATGTCCATCCAGCCGCTGGTCTCATAGCAATGATGGTCGAGCTCGTTGCGCGCGCCGCGGAAAAAGGCCACGCTATGGTGCTCGTCATCCGAGCGCATGAAACACACGGCGAGGCTGCCATCCTCCTCCACCACGCGGTCCGAAACCGTGAAGCCAAGCCTGCCCGAGTAAAACGCCACCATGGCGTCCAGCTCCGTGGTCTGGAACACCACGTGCTGCATGCGCGCAGGGCGCGCATCTCGGCGCGCATCGCCGCGCACAGGGCTGGCGCTATCGTCGGCCGGGACGCCGAACACCACGCGCCTGCCCTGCGGGTCGGCGACGACAAACGCACCATCACAAAAAAGCGGGGCCTTAATAAGCTGCATGCTGTGCATGTCCCTTGCACCGAAACCTTCCGCCGCGAGCCGCGCACGCAGCCGGGCCAGGGCGGCATCGTCGGCAAGGGCGTAGGCGCTCCAGGCCAGCGCGCGCGACGGCCCACGGCTCACCTGAAGGCTGCGCAGAGCGCCCCGCAGCAAGATCGCGCCGCCCTCAATTTCAGTCGGGGTAAGGTCCATCAGCTCGACATAAAAACGCGCAAGGGCTTTCGGATCCTCGCTGGTCAGATGCAGGTGGTGAAGGCGCGCCGGAGTGGAAGTCTGCAGTCGGGACATGATCGTGGCTTTCGGCTGTTTCAAACTGTGGCGCTGCCATCGAGCAGGCGCCGGAAGCGGAGGGCAAAGGCCGCCTCATCGGCAGCCTCAAAAACACCGGCGACATAGCGGTCGGGACGCACGAGGATCAGGCGCCCGCCTGCGGCGGCGCGCACGCCGGCCATCGCGCCGGCGCTATCAACAACGCGCTGGCAGTCGACGGTCGCGGGCGCATTGTTTGCAACCATCCCGCCTGAAATTTCACCGGCTTCGACGATGACGATGCGCCGGACGCCCAGGCGGATCCACAGGGGATCAACCAGGGCCGCCAGCGCCGCCTCACCGGCCGTCCCGATGGCAATGATCGCAAAACCCGCGCCGATGAACTCGTCAAGCAACTGGCTGCGGCCGTCGGCGCCGCACACCATGGGCTGGGGCAGCATGCGCCCGACCAAAGAGGCCTTGCCCGCAGCCGCATCAGCAAGGATCAGGCCTTGCTCAAACCGTGGTTTCGGCTTGAAGCGCATCTGCAAAAAATAATCGCGCAACGGCGGAATCAAGCCCACCAACGTAAAAAACCACACCACGGCGGCCGCATGCAGGCGGTTTTTCGGCGCCATCACCACACCCAGATTGAGCGCGAGTTGAATCAGCGACCAGGCGTGGTCGCGGCGTTCGGACTCGTAGGAGTCGAGGGCCTTGTCGCCAAGCAGTCCGCGACACGCGGCCGCAAGCTTCCAGCCAAGGTTATGCGCATCGCGCACGCCGCTGTTCAGGCCCTGCCCCGCATAGGGCGGGGTGAGGTGGGCGGCATCACCGGCAAGAAAGACGCGGCCGATGCGCCATTTTTCCGCCATGCGCGCATGAAAGGTATAGACGATCTTGCGCACGATGTTGGTGGCTTGCTCGCCGCGGTAGGGACGCAGCAGTTCACGCACGCAATCGGGCGCCATGATCGCCTCTTCGTCCTCGCCCTCCTTGAGCAAAAACTCGAAGCGGCGCGTATGGTGCGGCCCGGGAATATCGAGCACCGCGCGCGCGGCATTGCAGTACACGCGCGAATGGCGGTAGCTGTCATTGTCGTTTTCGGTGTCCAGCACCAGCCAACGCGCGCGGAAACTCGAACCGGCCATTTCCACGCCAAGCAGCTTGCGCACTGTGCTGCGGCCACCGTCGCAGGCGGCGAGCCAGTGCGCGCCAATGCGCAGGCTTGTTCCATCGGGCGCCGTGACGCCGGCAATCACACCACCGGCGTCCTGGGCGATCGTCTCGAGCGTATGCCCGAACAAAACACGCACGCAGGGAAAGCGCAGCAAACCGTGCAACAGCGAGGCCTCGAACAAGGGCTGACGAAAGGCGTTGCGCCGCGGAAAGCCGTAGTCGCTGACCGTCGGCTCGACCATGGCGAACTGGCGGCCGCGCGGCCCGGTGTAGTAATGACTGCCGTAACCGGGCACCACATCCTTGAGTATCTCCGGCCCCAGGCCGATGGCCTGCATGGAGCGCAGCGACTCGTCGTCTATAGACACCGCACGCGCCTCGGCGACGGTGCCCTCCTCACGGTCAATGACGATAGTGTGAATGCCCGCCTGGCCCAGCACATTGGCAAGCGTCAGGCCGACCGGGCCGGCACCGACAACGATGACCGCCGCACTCAACAATGGGGAATCTACCGGGGATTGTGCGGACATGGGAACGTGCGCGCGCGACACCTTGGCGGGCATCGCCGGTCTGAGAATTTCAAGGCTGTCATTTTAGGAGAATTAGGCTCCGGCGGCCGGTGATTTTCTCAAGCCCATGGCGCAGCCGCCCTGCGTGCATGTTGATTCGATGCTCAACCATGCCCTTGCGGCCGGCATGGCGCATAATTGCGCACCCGTCGCACGCATTTCACGCGCTGCCGGAATCCCGCAACATCAAAATGCCATAGGAGGCTCAGTGAGCACAGCAACCCCCGATCCCGCGCTGATCGATGATCTCGTCACCGCCAACCACATTCTGTTTCTCGAAGGCGTCGTTGACGGCTACGGCCACATCAGCGTGCGCAACAACCACAATCCGGACACTTTTTTCCTGTCACGCAGCATCGCGCCGGCCACGGTCACCGCAGCAGACATCCTTGAATACAAGGTCGCCGACGGACAGCCGGTCGATGCGCAGGGCAGGAAGTCCTACCTCGAGCGCTTTATACACAGCGAAATCTACCGCACCCGGCCCGAGGTGCAGTCGGTGATCCACAGCCACTCGCTTGCGGTGATCCCCTTTGGCATCACCAAGGCCAAGTTGCTGCCGGTGTGCCACATGAGCGGCTTTCTCGGCTTCTCGACACCGGTGTACGAAATCCGCGACGAGAGCGGTCCCGACACCAACATGCTGGTGCAGAACAACACGCAGGGCGCGGCCCTCGCCAGGGTGCTGGGCAAATCCAATTTCGCGCTAATGCGCGGCCACGGCTCGGTTGCCGTTGGCAACTCGATCAAGCAGGCGGTCTACCGCGGCATTTACGCCGAGGTCAACGCCCGCATCCAGGTCGAGGCGATGAAACTGGGCGATGTCACCTTTCTCACAGAAGGCGAGGCCATGGGTTCGAGCAAGGCCAACGACGACACCGTCGAGCGCCCATGGGCTTTGTGGAAAGAACGCGTCGCCGAAGCGGCGCGCGCAAAAAAATAAACAGTTAAGAGTAAGCACTTAAGCAGGGGCAAAACCGGTTCCAGAAAGAACAGCACAGCAGGCACCCCCTCCCTTGGCGGGAGGGGAGACCGGCGACCAAAGAGAATGACAAACGAGGAGGCCGCATGAACAGAGGCTTTTTTGCGTGGGCTGCCGCTACGACCATCGCTTTGCTTGGCACGGCGTTGTTCACAACCGGCACGCTGGCCCAGTCCTACCCTTCGCGCCCGATCAAACTGCTGGTGCCTATCCCGCCCGGTGGCGCGCCCGACATCGTCGCACGCGTGCTCGGGCAGGCCTTGTCCGAGGCCATGGGCCAGCCGGTGGTGGTGGAAAACCGCGTTGGTTCCAACGGCAACATCGCCTCTGAAGTGACCGCCAAAGCGGCGCCGGACGGTTACACGCTGCTGCTTTGCGCCGACAGCCAGATCGTCATCAACCCGCATCTGTACAAAAACAGAATGCCACTCGATACGCTCAAGGACCTCACCCCGGTGGCCACCATCGCCTCCAACCAGTTCGCCCTGGCGGTGAATCCTGCGCTGCCGGTGAAGACCTTCGAGGAATTCATCGCCTACGCCAAGAAGGCCAGCCCGCCCCTCGCCTACGCCTCGGGTGGCAACGGCAGCCAGCACCACTTGTCGATGGAAATGCTCAAAGCGCGCGCCGGCATCGAGCTCTTGCACGTTCCCTACAAGGGCGGCACGCCGGCGGCGACCGCCACCGTCGCCGGCGAAACCATGGCGGTGTTCTCGGGCACCTCTAACGCCGCGCAGATCAAATCGGGGCGCCTGCGCGCCCTCGCCGTGACCGGCGCACACCGCTCCGACACCTTCCCCGAGTTACCGACCATCGGCCAGTTCTATCCGGGCTATGAAGTGACCATCTGGCTGGCGCTGTACGGCCCGCCGGGCATGGCCGAACCCGTGCTCGCCAAACTGCGTGCCGAAATAAACAAATTACTGGCCAAGCCTGAAATAAAACAAAGGCTGCATGGTGCCGGCGGCCTGGAACCCTACATCAGCACGCCGGGGGAATTCTCCGCCATGATGCGTCGCGACTACGACAAGTACGGCAAGGTGGTCAAAGAAGTTGGCGCCACCATAGACTGAACACCACACCGACCCAACAAGGAAAAACCATGCAAGGAAGCAAGGAACTGCGCGACCAACTGGCCGATGCCTGCCGGCTGCTCTACATGGAAGGCCTGATGGACCACGGCGGCCTGGTCGGCGCCCGTATTCCTGAGACCGGCAACCTGCTGCTCAATCCACGCGAGATGCGCGGCACCCAGGGCCGCCATCCCGGGTTGCTGGAGGGCGATGATTTTGTCGTCGTCGATCCGGATGGCAACAAGCTCGAGGGCGGCAACAATCCGCCAAGCGAAACCCCCATTTTCACCGGCGTGTTCAAGGCGCGCCCCGACGTCATGGCGGTGTTCCACCTGCACCTCGCCTACGCCACACTGTTCAGCATCGTCGGCAAGCCGCTGTTCGCGGTCGGGGTGACCGGCGCGCCCTTCGGCGAAACAGTGCCGGTGGATCCGGACCCGACGCTGATACAGCGTCCCGAACAGGGCGAAGCGCTGGCGCGCACCCTCGGATCAAACCAGGCGATGATGCTGCGCGGCCACGGCGCCGTCATCGTTGGCAGCAGCATAGAGCAGGCATTCGCCGCCTCGGTGATGCTCGAGGACAACGCGCTGCGCCTGTTCCGCGCCAGCCAGATCGGCACGCCGCAAGCCATAAGCGGACAGGAACTGGCTGATGCGAAAAGCCAGATCTGGCACCCCAAGGTCATCGCCAAGATGTGGACTTTTTACAACATGAAGGGCGCGGATGAAGGCGCCCTCAAGCGGCGCTGCGCATGAGGCAGCTGCTGGCAGTCCTGCTACTCGCGCTCGCCGCGGGCGGCGCACAAGCGCAAAGCTGGCCGACCCGGCCGATTCGCATTCTCGTGCACATCCCACCGGGCGGCGCGCCGGACATCACCGCCCGCGTCATTGGCGAAAAACTGGGCGAAGTTTTCGGCCAGCCGGTGGTGATAGAGAATCGCACCGGATCGAACGGCAACATCGCCGGCGATATCGTCGCCAAGGCCGCGCCCGATGGCTACACGCTGCTGCTGTGCGCCGACAGCCAGATCGTCATCAACCCGCATGTCTACAGCAAGATGCCCTTCGATCCGATGAAGGACCTCGCGCACGTTGTGAGCATCGCCTCAAACGAATTTTTTCTCGCCGCCAATCCGGATGCGCCGTTCAGGACCTTCCAGGAATTCATCGCGTTCGCCAAGCAGGCCAACCCGCCGCTCGCCTACGCCTCGGGCGGCAACGGCAGCCAGCACCAGTTATCAATGGAAATGCTCAAGACACGCGCCGGCATCCATCTTGTGCACATCCCCTACAAGGGCGCGGCGCCAGCCACCACCGCCACCATGGCCGGAGAAGTGACTATCGAATTCGCCGGGTCAACCGCAGGACCGCAAATTCGCGCCGGCAAGCTGCGCGCCCTCGCCGTTGCGGGCAAAAAACGCCTCGCGGGCTTTCCCGACGTGCCGACAATAGGCGAGTTCTATCCGGGCTTTGCCAACAGCATCTGGCTCGGACTGTGCGCGCCCAAAGGGACACCGGAACCGGTGCTTGCCAGGCTGCGCGCCGAAGTGAACAAGGCGCTCGCCCTGCCCGATGTGAAAGAAAAATTCGCCCGCTCGGGCGCGCTCGAGCCGCTGGTCACCACGGCCGAGGAATTCGCCGCGATGGTGAAAGCCGACTATGAGAAGTACGGCAAGGTCGTCAAAGACGTCGGCGTTAAAATAGATTAGCAAATATGCTGGAAACCCGCACCAGGAGCGGGTTTCCAGCCACCCACCCCTTATATCTTGAACGCCTCAAACGTCTCCGGCGCGAACAAGTCTTCGGGCTTGAGCAGGCGCTTTGACAGCCCCTGGCGGTGGTGATGGCGCAAAAAGGTCTCGAGTACGTGGCGATTGGGTTCAAGGCCATAGGCCCACCAGTCGGGGCCAAAATCGGCAACCAGGTCGTCCACATGCGCGCCCAACCAGGGCAGCATGGTCTTGAGCGCGGCCGTTTCGCGCAGCGAATCGTAGGTGATGCGCTGCGCCTGGACAAACGCCTTGTACAGCGACTGCGCGATCCAGGGGTTGGCTTCGTAGAGCTCGCGGCGGATTACAAAGGTGTGCATGATCGGGAAAATGCGCGTCTTGCGGTAGTAGTCGCGCTCGACGGTGTGAAAATCCGGGAACAGGCGCTTGACGCGGTCCGGATGTGAATAAAAAGTCGAGGGTGCGCGCGCGGTTTCCAGCGCGTCGATGTCACCGTCAAGAATCATCTGGGAGAGCGTCTGTGTCGGCCCGATGGGGCGGATTTTCACCGCGGGCGGCAGGTCCAGCTTGAGCTTTTCGCTGCGACCGGGCTCCTCTTCGCCGCCAGTGTGGTATTCCACACTGGTATGGTCGACGCCGTATTCTTCTTCAAGGATGGCGCGTATCCAGACTGGCGCGGTCATTTGGTACTCGGGCGTGCCTATCCTTTTGCCAATCAAATCCTTGGGCTCGCGGATGCCACTTTTAGCGGACACGTAGATGGCACTGTGGCGGAACATGCGCGAGGGGAAGACCGGTATGGCGATGAAGGGCTGCTTTTCACGCATCAACGAAACGCTGTACGAAGAGAGCGACATTTCGGCGCAGTCGAACTCCTGGTTGCGCAGCATGCGAAAGAAGGTCTCCTCCACCGGCAGGTTCAGGTAATTGACATCGATACCGTCGGGCTGCACGGTACCGTCTGCGATGGCCTTGGTGCGGTCGTAGTCCCAACAGGCCATCGTAAGTTTCAGCTTTGACATGGAATCCTCAGACTGGATGATTGACACGGATTAAAAGCCCCTGCGGGCGACTTGAACGGGCACAGCATTAGCTGAAAACCCGCGCCTGGCGCGGGTTTCAGCCGATTACACCTTGAACGTAGTCAGCACTTCAGGCGCAAACATTTCATCCACCGCGACCTTGCGATGGCACACGCCCTGCTCGAAGGCGTATTGCGTAAAGGCCTCCAGGGTCTTGCGGCTGCCCTCTATGCCGTAGGGCCAGAAGTCCTCGCCCAGCAGTTCGCGCGAGATGTTGGTGTTCTGGTCCATCCAGGGCAGCGGATAAAACGAAACGGTGATATCGGCCATGCGCTTGAGGCTGCGATCCTTCGACTCGGTGAAGGCCTTTAGCAGGTTCATCGCCACCCAGTGGTTGGCCTCATAGACTTCACGGCGCATGGTCACGACGTGCATGATGGGGAATATGCCGGTTTTTTTCCAGTAAGCCAGTTCGACCGTGCGGTAATCCTCGAACATGCGGCGCACGCGCTGGTCACCGCTGGCATACGGATGCGGCGGTCGTGCCGAAAGCACCGCGTCGAGTTCCCCGGCCAGCAGCATGTCGGACAGCGACTTGTCTTTCACCACGGTGTACTTCATGCCCTCTGGCAGCTTCAGCTTGACCTTCTCGATGCGGCCGGCCTCGTTGACGCCGCCCTGGTGCCAGTGGATGGACTTGAGGTCGACGCCGTATTCGTGCGCCAACATGCCGCGCGAGTAGACCGAGGCGGTCTGCGCCCACTCGGGCACACCGATGCGCTTGCCGTTGAGCTCCTCCGGCTTGGTAATGCCCGTTTCGCTGCGCACGTAAATCGACGAGTGGCGGAACACGCGGGAAGGGAACACCGGGATGGCCACCAGGCCCTTGTCATCCTGGGAGACGAGCGACACCACCTTGCCGAAAGAGGTCTCCGACACATCCCATTCGCGGTTTTTCACAAAGCGATAAAAAATCTCCTCGATCGGCAGGCGCAGCACGGTGAGGTCTATGCCCTCGGCGCGGACGCTGCCATCGAGCAGGTCGCGAACATGGTCGTAATCGCCGATGGCGAGACTGAGTTTAATGTTGGACATGGGGGTTACGTCTTTCGTTGGTTCGGGTTTGGTTCGGGTTTTATTCTGGTTTCAAACCGGGAACGGCAAATAGGACGCCGCCCGATTCCTGCGTCTTACTCCCTCCCCCTTGACGGGGGAGGGCTGGGGAGAGGGTGAATCTGCGCAAGCGCGACGATACACGAACTCGCGCCAAGCCCCCTCTCCCTGTCCCTCCCCCGCCAAGGGGGAGGGACGTACTAACTGAATCCTCACGCCTAATACGGCTTTTCACCCAGCACGGTAATGCGCCGCAACTTGCGGCGCTCGCTCGCGTCAAAATCGCTGCGCGCGTGCAGGCTGCAGCGATTGTCCCACAGGATGAGGTCGCCGACCTTCCACTGGTGTGCATGGACGAACTCGGGCTTTTCGGCGTGATCGAACAGAAAATTCAGTATCTCGTTGCTCTCCTCGATCGGCATCCCGACGATGTGGTCGCTCATCAGGCGGTTGACGTAAAGCGCCTTGCGGCCGGTCACAGGGTGGGTGCGGAACACCGGATGGGCAAAGTGTTTCACGCCCTCCTTGATCTTGGAGCCGCGCGTGGTGCCGCTCGCCTCGTAGTCATAAACGTTCTCGGCCTTGAGGCCTTCGAGTTTTTTCTTCAGCTCGGCGGGCAGCGTGTCGTAGGCCTTGACCATGTTGGCGAACAGCGTGTCGCCGCCCTTTGACGGTATTTCCATAGCGTAAAGCATGGTCGCCATGGCCGGCTGCTCGACGTAACACTGGTCGGAATGGAAAAACATTTCGCCGTCGGGCAGCGCGCCAATCAACTGCCCGTTTTCCCGGATATTGGAGATGTACATCACCGACGGATGGTGGCCGCGCCCGGTGTGCTTGTTGAGCACGCCGGCGAGGGTGCCAAAGCGTTCGGCAAATCGCACCTGCTCTTCCTCTTCGAGATGCTGGCCGTGAAAGAGCAGGATCAGGCCGTCATGCCAGGCCTGCTCTATCTGCCTGAACTCGGCATCGCTGAGCGGCTGCGACAAATCAACGCCGCTCACCTCCGAACCAATTGCCGGGGAAACCGGCTTTACCTGTATGCCTGCCGCCGCCACTGTGTTCATGCCGCCTCCTTGTTTCCCTACCCGTCGATTTGCCGATTTTTGCTCAATGCATTTCTCAATGCATCATCGCGCCGCCGTCGACATTGACGGTCTGGCCGGTGATGTAGGCGCTCGCGTCCGACAACAAAAACAGCAGCACCCCGACCAGGTCCTCGGGCATTTGCGTGCGCTTGAGCGCCTTGCGCTCGTTCATGGCGGCCATGCGCGCCATGTAGGCCGGGTCGCTGCCGCCCACCTGCGTTTCGCTGGCGGTAAAACCCGGCGTGATGGCGTTGACCGTGATGTTGTCATCGCCGACCTCGCGCGCCAGCGCCCGCGTAAAGCCGATCACGCCCGCCTTGGAGGTGGTGTAGTGCAGCCGGTTGGGCGTGCCTTCCCATACGCGGTTGGAAGAAATATTGACGATGCGCCCGCCGCCGGCTTTTTTCATGTGCGGGTAGACGGCGCGACTGCACAGGAAGAGGCCGCGCAGGTTCACGCCCATGACGCGATCCCAATCGGTTTCCTCGATGGCATGCCAGGGGCCGCGCGGCAGCGTGCTCATCAATGCGGCGTTGTTGACGAGGCCGTCGATGCGGCCGAATTTTTTTACCGTGGCATCGACCATGGCCTGCACCGATTTCGCATCCGCGACATCGCAACCGGCGCCGAGCGCGAGTCTGCCATCAGCACTCAATGCCGTTGCCGTCGCGGCGGCGAGCTCGCCATCGAGATCGGCCAGCACAGCCTTGGCGCCCACGGCGACCAGCGCCTCGCAATACACCCGGCCTATGCCCGACGCACCGCCGGTCACGATCACCACCCGGCCCGCCACATCGAATCGCTTCTCTCCCATGCGCCCGCCCCTTACTCGGGCTTGATGCCAACGTCGCGAATAACCTTGCCAAAGCGGACGAGGTCTTTTTCGATCAGCGTCGCGAACTGCTCGGGCGTGCCCGGCAGCACGTCGTAGAACTGCCCCTGCAGGCGCTCCTTCACGTCTTTTTGCGCCAGCAGCGTGTTGATGTCGCGGTTGATCTTGACGATGACATCGCGCGGCGTCTTGGCCGGTGCGAGCAGGCCGAACCAGACATCGAAGTTGTATCCGGGCAAGCCGGCCTCGGAAACCGTCGGCACATCGGGCACCAGTTCACTGCGTCTGGCGCCGGCCACGGCAAAGCCCTTCAACTTGCCCGACTTGATGTGGGGATTCATGTTCGCGACCGTGCTGAACAAGACCTGCACCACGCCAGCCACCGCGTCGGGAATCGCCGCGCCGCAGCCCTTGTAGGGCACATGCTGCATCTGCACGCCAGCCATGGCGTTGAACATTTCGCCGGCGATGTGCTGGGGTGAGCCGCCGCCGCAGGAAATGTAATTGAGCGTACCCGGCTTGGCCTTGGCGAGCGCAATCAGTTCGCGAATCGAGTTGGCCGGCACGCCGGCGCTGACCCCGACCATGATAGGTGAGGTGGCCACGGTTCCTATGGGCGAAAAATCCTTGACCGCGTCCCAGGGCGTCTTGTCAAACAACGAGGGGTTGATGGACAGGTTGCTGGGCATCATCACCAGCGTGTAGCCGTCTGGCGTTGACTTGGCGACCTGGTCGGCGCCGATGTTGCCGCCGGCCCCGCCCTTGTTCTCAACCACCACAGGCTGGCCCCACATTTCGGAGAATTTTTGCGCGAGAAAGCGCGCCATCACGTCGGTGCCGCCGCCGGCCGGATAGGGCACGACGATCTTCACCGTCTTGCTCGGCCAGGCCTGCGACCAGGCGGCCGAGGGCGAAAGCAGCGAGACGAACACGCAGGCGAGCGCTGCGGCAAGGGCACGACGGCGTAGCAATAACTGAAAGTGCAGCATGGTGAATCCTCCTGTTTTCAGGTCGCCCGATCTTGGCTGCAAGTGTGCACACTTGCACAGGCGCACTCGCCGCGGCGGCAAAGTTTTTTTGTGTGCAGCGCACTGTATTGGATATACCTTAATTGATCAATCTTGATTGTTAAATCAAGGCAAGGCCATGCGCGCGTTTTACCGGCGCATGAAACGCTTGCTATTGCCCGCTCAGAAGGTGATGGCGGTCAGGACAAGGCAGGTGGCGATGGCCAACTGCCCCACCGGCGTCCAGAGCGGACGCTCGACATTGCGGGCGCAGCGCCAGGCGGCGCAAAACCAGAGGAGGTAAATCAGCAGTTTCACCGTATCGAGCAGCGCACCGGTGCCGTGATGGGTTTCTTCGCGCGCCAGTTCCGCCGCAATGGTGATGGCGCTGGCGGAGAGCGCGACCGGGATACCGCCCAGCCACCATACCTTCCACAAATGCGCCTCGCCATCGAGGCTGCGGCGCGCAAAAGCGTGGACCCGGGCGCCAAATTGCGTACCGGCGCGCGCCCCGGTGCGTGCAAGCGCGCTGACGCGGGCCTTCATGCCACGCACTCCACCTCAACAAGGCAATCGTAAAAGGTCGCCGCGCCGCCCATATCGGCGGTGGCCTGTGAGGTCACCTCGTTGGCATTTTTTCCGTCCGGTGTGAGTTTTCTCCACCACACCGAAAGTGCGATGACCACGCCGCGGCGCGCCTTGTCGCTGACGCGGGCGCGCGCCTGAAAGGAACCGCGGTCGTTGTGGATGCGCAACATTGCGCCATCAACGATATCGCGCTCAAAAGCGTCCTCCGGATGGATGTCGAGCATCGGCTCTTTCGCCTCGGCCAGCGCGAAAGGCAGGTTGGCAAAAGTCGAATTAAGGAAATGACGGTTGGGCGGCGAGATCATCGCGAGCGGAAAGCGCTTCGCCAGTTCCGGATTGGAGCCTACCGATTCGCGCGGCGGCGTCCACGCCGGCAGCGGGTCTAGGCCCTGCTGTTTTGCCGTCTCGCTGTAGAACTCGCATTTACCCGAGGGTGTGGGGAAATTGCCTTGCGCAAAGGGCGCGAATATCACCGGCACGTTCAAGCGCATCCAGCCCGCAAGCTTGAGCGCGTCCCACTCAATGCCCTGCATGCGCGGATTTTTCGAATCGAGCGCCTGCCGGCAAATATCCTCGTCCGAATCGCGGAAGCACGCTTCGGTATAGCCCATGCCCGCGGCGATGCGCCGGAACACCTCGGAGTTGGGCAGCGATTCACCCACCGGCGCGATCGCCGGGTTATTGGCGGTGACGTAAAGATGACCGTAGGCGGTGTGCACATCATAGTGCTCGAGCTGCGTCGTCGCCGGCAAAAAGATATCGGCATACTCGGCGGTGTCGGTGATGAACACGTCATGCACGACCGTGAACAAGTCGGCGCGCGAAAACCCGGCGATGACCTTGCTCGAATCGGGCGCGACCGCAACCGGGTTGGTGTTGTAAACATAGGTGGCGCGCACCGGCGGATCGGCCGCGAGCAGCGCATTGCCCACCGCGCTCATATTAATGGTGCGCGGCGTGGGCTGCGCCGACAACTGGAGCAAATCGGGGCGCTGCACCGCCGCCTCGTTGATGCCAAAAAACCCGCCGGTGCCGATGGTGACGCCTCCAGCCGCCTCACGCCAGGCCCCGGTGAGCGCGGGCAGGCAGGCGATGTTGCGCGCCGCCATGCCGCCGCCCGAGTGCCGCTGCATGCCGTAATTGAGGCGTATGGCCGCGGTTTTGGTCGCGGCATATTCACGCGCAAGAGCAATGATGTCCTGCGCCGCAAGGCCGGTGATGGCGGCAACCCTGTCGGGCGTGAATGCCTTCACCCGTTCGGCCAAGGGCTCAAAACCCAGCGTATGACTGGCGACATAGTCGCGGTCGTGCAGTCCCTCACCAATGATGACGTGCATCAAGCCCAGGGCGAGCGCACCATCGGTGCCGGGCAGTGGCGCGAGATGCTGGTGGCATTTCTCGGCGCTAAGGCTGCGATACGGATCGATGGCGATGAGCTTGGCGCCGCGGCGCTTGGCTTCCTGGATGCGCGTCCACAAATGCAGGTTGGAGACGATGGGGTTGGAACCCCAGATGATAATCAGCCTGGCATCCTCGAAACGCTCCGGATCCATGCCCACCGTACCACCAAGTGAAATCTTGAAACCGGCCTTCCCCGCGGAGGAACAAAAGGTGCGGTCCAGCAACGAGGCGCCCATGCGGCTGAACAGGCGCCTGCCCATGGAATGCCATTGCACCTGGCCCATGGTGCCGGCGTAATCGAGGGGCAGCACGCCCTGCGGATCCTCGGCGCAGACCGCCTTGAACCGCGCCACGATGATAGTGAGGGCCTCTTCCCAGCTGATACGCTCCCAGCCGCCCCGGCCCGGACCCTTGCCGCCGACGCGCCGCATCGGATGGGTGACGCGGTCGGGCGAATAGGTGCGCTCAAGGTATTTCGCCACCTTGGTGCAAAGCGTGCCGGCGGTGAAGGGCATGTCCCCGCCCTCGACCTTGATGGCGACGCCGTTTTCCACCGTCACGGCGAGCGCGCAGGTGTCGGGGCAGTCGTGCGGGCAGGCGCCACGCACTACTTTGCGGTCGATAATCGGGATGCGCGCGTTCATGGCGACCGATTCTACTACCGCACGCTCCGGCCCGTCTTTTTGCCGCCCCGTGCCGAAGCCCTGGCAAAGACTGGCGCATAAAGGCCTCGAACTCGTCTTTGACAAACCGGCTCAGGCTCGCGACACCCCCGCCCCTGACTTCGGCAAGAAACGTCGCGAGATGTACCCGCGCGAGGCAGTAGGGTCAGAAAAAGTTGCGCAGGTCAAAAAAAGTTGCGCATACGCGTATCGCACGCGGATTACCGCGGTCGGTGCTCAAGGTGAAACTTGCATTGGAACGGTTACGGCACCCGGCCTAGGGCGCGCAACAGGCGTTCAGGTGTGATCGGCAAGTCGCTTATTTCCGCCCCCAGGGGCGCCAGGGCGTCATTGACGGCATTTGCCACCGCAGCAGCGGCCCCGACAATGCCCGACTCACCCACACCCTTACCGCCAAGCAAGGTGTCCGGCACTGGCGTCTCAATATGTCCGATTTCGATATCCGGCATGTCTGCGGCCATCGGTACGAGGTAATCGGCCATCGTGGCCGACAGCAGCTGGCCCTGCTCGTCATAGAGGCACTCCTCAAACAGCGCCGCACCTATGCCCTGGACGACGGCGCCGCGAATCTGTTCGTCAACCAGCATCGGGTTGACGACACGCCCGCAATCCTCGACGACCCAATGGCGAAGAAGGCGCACAAACCCCGATTCTGGATCAATCTCGACAAGGCTTGCCTGAATGCCGTTGGACACGAGGTAGGGGCGTTTCGAAGCGTAGTGCCCGGTGACCATGGGATCGGTCGGAACATCAGGGGGCATGAGATGCTGCCGATAATGCATTGTGAAGCCGATCTCGGCGAGCGTGAGCGCACGGTCGGTGCCGCGTATGCGCACCTGACTGTCGATCAGCTCCAGATCATCCACCGACGACTCGAGCATGCTTGCCCCCGCAGCAAGAATGCGTTCGCGCAATCCTCGCGCTGCGAGCAGCGCGGCCTCTCCGCCGATGGCAAGGCCGCGCGAAGCGTAAGTGCCGCCACCCATCGGGGTGACTGCGGTGTCCCCGTGCACGATGCTGACCGAATCGAACGGTACGCCAAGCGTTTGCGCAACAAGTTGTGCGAGGCCGACCTCAAGGCCCTGGCCCTGAAATTGCGAACTGGTGATACAGGTGACAGAGCCGGTTGGCTCCAGCCGGACGCTGCAGCCGTCGCTGGCTGCTATCGCTATGCCGGCGTTGCCGTAAAACATCGGCCCGGTTGCCGATGCCTCGACAAAGCACGCGAAGCCGATGCCCAGATGCCGCCCCATCCGCCGTGCCTCTGCCTGTTCGGTGCGCAATTGCGGGTAGTTCATCATCTCCAGCAGCCGGTCGTGGCAGGCGATAAACGTCAGCTCACCACCCATGTCAACGCCGCCCGCAGAGATGTTTCCGGAAACCGCGGCGTTGCGATAGTTGCGCCGCCTGAATTCGGCCGGATCGATTTGGAGTTTTCGCGCAGCGGCATCCACCAGCATCTCGGTAACCGCGCAGCCTATCGGTTGCCCGACGCCCCGGTAAGATCCGACATGGGGCTTGTTTTGGAAGGCAATGCGAAGATGCGCGTCCAGTGAATGCGCGGCATAGGGGGCGCCGACCATAGAGATGGCGTGAAGTCCCTCGAGTACGCTGGTGCGTGGATAGGCGGAAAAAGCGCCGGCTTCCATGACGTCGTCGGTGGAAAAGCCGCGGATGATGCCCTGCTCATCGCAGGCGATCGCCGCGCTGACCTGATGCCCCCGGGCATGGTTGTCGCTCGCGAACGCTTCGAGGCGGTCACAGATAAATTTAACCGGCCTGCCAAGCAGCACGGCGGCGGCGCAAACCGCCATCTCGTCGTCATAGGCATGAAGCTTGATACCGAAACCGCCGCCGACGTCGGGTACCAGAACACGCACGCGGTGTTCACCCAGGCCAAGTTGCGCCGCAAGGATGGCGCGCATCTGGTGGGGAATCTGCGTCGATGCGTGGACGGTCAGGGTTTCTTGTGTCGGGTCGAATTCAGCCAGGATCGCGCGACCCTCAAGCGGAACGCCGGTGTGGCGCGGGAAACGCAGTTGACGGCGTACCACATGGTCAGCCTTGTCAAAGGCCGTCTGCGCGTCTGCGCTGCGGATCCGGTGCTCGAAGAGCAGATTGGACCCCAGTTCGGGGTGCAGCACCGCCGCGCCCTCGGCGAGCGCGTCGGCGGCGCACGTGAGCGCCGGATAGCTTTCCCATTCGACCTCGATCAAGGCGACCGCGTCCTCGGCGATTGCGCGCGATGCGGCGACAACCAGCGCAACCGGTTGTCCCTGCCAGAGTGCCCTTTCCTGAGCCAGCGCCGGTTGGGGCGGGGAGCGGTGACCCGGTATCAGTTTGAAGGTCGTAGTCCAGGGCTTGCAGACGGAGAGAATCTCATCGGCCGTGTACACCGCACTGACCCCAGGCAACAGACGGGCCTGGTCCAGCGCGATCGAAACGATGCGTGCGTGCGCATGGGGGCTGCGCAAAAAGGCCGCGTGCAACAGGCCCGGAACGCGCACATCGTCGGTGTAGCGGCCGCGGCCCGATGTGAATTGTCGGGCCTTGGGCCGGGCGATCGACTGACCGATCAGGCTGCTATCGTTAGGGCGTGTCATAGCGTAATTCTTTCACCGTGCTGCCAGACCGCCGTGGACGGGAAGCCGTTTCTGGTGGAGAATTTTTCTGTAGCGCGACTGGATCGGGCGGGCGCTGGCATGCTTGGGGTTGTGCCGGATTGTCGTCTTCGCGTACGCTTCCGGCGTAAAATCAGGATTGAAAGGCGGGTGACCGGTAATCGCTAAGGTGCACATCGCGCACCTTCACGTTCCGCTGAAATACTAACATGTTGCGATGCCGTTCGAATCGGTGGCATTGCAACTGCGGCAAGGGCGCTGAAAGCGTATTGGCTCATAAATAAAATTAAGGGAGATGCTGGTGTTCAATGCCGTACAGGACAATCTTGGTTATTTTTTCGCAGGCACCGCTGCGCGCCTGCCTGCAAATACGGCCGTCGTCGACTTGTGGGACGCGCAGCGTCGCGTATTCACCTATGCCGAGCTGGAACGCCGCACGCAGGCTGTCGCCGCACTGATGCAATCACTTGGCATGCAAGCCGGGGAACGCGTCGCCATTCTTGTGGGCAATCGCTGCGAATATCTGGAAGCGTTCTTCGGGGTAATGCGCGCCGGTCTGGTTGCCGTTCCGCTGAATGTGCGCCAGGTCGAGGCGAACCTGGAGTTCATGTTGCTCGATTCCGGTGCGAGTGCGGTGATCCTGGATCCCGAGGCCTGTCCGCTTGGGCTTGCCCTGGCCGAACGGCTGGGTTTGAGACACCGGGTTATTCTCGACCAGTCGCCGCCGGCCGGATGGCTTGGCTATGCGTCGGCGCTTGACGCGGGCCTGCCGCAGGCGGTGGCGCGGCTGTCACCCGATGGCATTGCGTTTCAACCGTACACCGCCGGATCGACCGGGAAGCCCAAGGGGGCGAGGCTGACCCATAGCGGAATGCTCTGGAGCATTCGCTCAACCGAGGCGGCCTGGCCCACCGGCACTGGCGAAGTCGGACTTGTGACCGTGCCGCTGTTCCACAAAAACGCCATGCGGGGAACGATCAAGCCCAATCTGTTTGCCGGGGCGAGCGCAGTGCTGCTGCCGCGTTACGAGCCCAAGGCGTTTCTCGCCGCGCTTTCAAGCGAAAAGGCCACGTTCTGCGGCGGTGTGCCGGCGATTTTTTCGATAATTCTTCAGCACGAGGACCTCATCCGATCGCTTGATTTCAGCGCGCTCAAACTGTTTGTCATCGGCTCCGCGGTGGTGCCGACCGAGCTGGTACGCAACCTGGAACGTTTGTTCCCCGGGGTAAAGGTAAAGGAGAGTTACGGGCTGACTGAAGCCGGCGGGCCGCTTCGCGTGCCAACCGACGGTCGCAAAACGCCGGCGGGCAGCGCGGGGCTGATCGCAAGCGGCTACGAGGTGAAGTTGGTGACGGCCGACGGACGTGACAACACGCCAGAGGGCGAATTGTGGACGCGCAGTCCATGCGTCACCGACGGCTACCAGAATCTGCCCGAACTCACGCGCGAACGCATCGTCGAGGGCTGGCTTCGTACCGGCGACCTGTTCCGCGTCGATGCGGATGGTTTTTTCTTTTTTCGCGGCCGCGTTGACGACATGTTCAGCTGCGGCGGGGAGAACATCTATCCGCGCGAGGTGGAGAGCCTGTTACTTGACCACCAGGACGTCACCGATGCCTGCGTTGTTCCCATCCCCCATGAGGTCAAGGGCTACGTGCCCGCCGCCATGGTGGTGTTGCGGCCAGGCGCATCGGTTGGCGTCGAGGCGTTGAAGGCGTGTACGCTCGCAAACGGCCCGGCGTATGCGCATCCGCGCAAAATCATGATCGTCGATGCCATCCCTATCGGCTTGGCGGGCAAACCGGATAAGGCGCTTATTCGCGCCACGCTTGCCGGCGGATAAGCCGGCAAGCGCCCGTTGCGAAAGCGGCTGCAGCGAAAGCGGCTGCAGCGCGCTTGGTCTTAGTTCAGGGCACCAGGACAATCTTGCCGACGAAGTCTCTTGACTCGATCAGTCGCTCGGCCTCGCGCGCTTCAGACAAGGGCATGACGCGGCTTACTTCCGGCTTGCATCGTCCTTGGGCCACGTGTTCCAGGCCGGCCGCAACGTCGGCCTTGGAGTAGCCGTTTGATCCGAGCAGTTGCAGTTCGCGCACCCATAGCAGGCGCATGTCATTTTGGGTCTCGTAGCCTGCGGTCGCACCGCAGGTGAGCAGTTTCCCGCGGGGCTTGAGGGCGCGCAGTGACGGGTTCCAGGTGTCGCCCCCGGTATAGTTCACCACGACATCGACGCCTTTTTTCCCGGACAGCAGCCAGGCGGCCTTACTGAAATCCTCTTTCACATAGTCGATCGTATGGTCGGCGCCCAATTCGGCAAGGCGCCGGCATTTTTCCGCCGATCCGGCGGCGGCGATGACCTTGGCCCCGATCATCTTGCAGAGTTGAAGGCAGGCAATGCCGACGCCGCCGCTGGCTCCAAGGATGAGGACCAGGTCGCCGGCTTTTACCGAACCGATTTCAAAGAGCATGCGGATTGCGGTGCCGTACGCGATCGGTACCGCGGCTGCGGTGACAAAATCAACGTGCGGGGCAAGCCTGATCAGGTTCTCGGTAGGTACGCGAACGTACTCGGCCATGCCGCCGGGTATCTCCTCGCCCATCATGCCCTCGTGCGTGACCGGATGCAGCGCAACGCGGTCGCCAGTCGCCCAACCGCTCACCCCCGGACCGATGACTGCGATTTCGCCCGCCATGTCACCGCCTGAAATAAAGGGCATCGGCACCGGAAACCCCGGCATGCCGCGGCGAACAAAAATATCCAGGTGGTTCAGGCCGCACCCGCGAATCCGGACCACTACCTCGCCGGATCGCGGCTCAGGGTCGGGCCAGTCCCGATAGACCAGATTTTCCAGGCCACCCTGGCGTTCGATGACAGCAGCCTTCATGCATTGCCCCTATTCCGTAATGAGCTTAAAGCGGCTGCGCGCCGATCGGTGGGCAGCCGTATTGTTGCCTTACCGTTGTTGCCTTACCGGCTCGCACATAAAAGTACGAGCAGTCTCGGCAGGAGGGCCTCTGCGCTTCCCCGGTGTTCCCCCGGTGTTCGACAATCCGTGCGCAATCCGTGCGCGCGTAGAGAATTCAAACCACCTTTTTCTCCATGCTTTTATTTTACATTGGAAACGACAGCACCTCTTGCCTGACCGACACGCGCGCGATGACCTCTTCGGGCAAATGCGCAGCGCGCCGTACCGCCGTACAGTTGTACCGTAGGCAAAACCCGTGCCGCTTGCAGTAGAGCGCCACCGCTGCGCTGCGCCGCACTCTAGGCCGCGATGCAAAAAATGTTTGCCGTGCCCCTGTCGCATTCCGGATACGGGATGCCTTTGATGATTGCCTCATCCACCCGATTGCCTCATCCACCCAGAAGCGAAGGCCGGACACCGGACACTTGAGCCGCATCCTGATCCGCAACGCCGACTGAATTGTCGCGGGCGCTAGGCCTGGGGGCCGATAGCGTTTCGCTGCAAGCGGGCTAATTGGCCGACATTGCGATTTTTAATATGCTCGCCGCCTTTTACTGCACCTTGCGCAGAAAATTGTTAGTATACTAGTAAGTACAATAACGACTTTACTCGGGAGGGCACCATGAAACGATTCAAGACAATTGCACAGTTCGCCTCGGCGCTGTTGGTCTCCGTCGGCCTTGTCGCCGGCGCGGCACAGGCCCAGACGATCAAGATCGGCGCGCCGCTGGCGCTCACCGGCGGTCTCGCCGATGAGGGCAAGAAACAGCAGATCGCCTATGACATGTGGTTGAAGCGCGTCAACGCGCAGGGCGGCATCAGCGTCGGCGGCAAGAAAATGCGCGTCGAAATCATCCAGTACGACTACCAGACCAACGAGCAGCGCGTGCAGCAGCTCGCGGAAAAGCTGATCGTCGATGACAAAGTGGATTTCCTCCTCGCCCCCTTCGGTTCGGGCCACACCAAGGTCGTGGCCGGCGTGGCCGAGCGCTACGGCGTGCCGGTTCTCGCCACCAGCGCCTCCTCGGAGTCGATTTTCAACCAGGGCTACAAATACCTGTTTGGCACGCTGGCGCCCAACGGCGGCAGCATCGACAACCTGCTCGCCGCGGTGACCAAGCAGTTCCCCAAGGTGAAAAAAGTCGCCATCCTGGGCCGCGAGGACGTGTTCCCCAAGTCCATGGCCACCATCATGGACGACTCGGCCAAAAAAGCCGGCCTGCAGGTGGTGTCGATGGAGTTCTACCCTGTCGGCGCACTTGACCTCGCCACGCCCATCGCCAAGATCAAATCGCTCAACCCGGACTGGATTTACATCACCGGTTACAGCAAGGATTTGGTGCTCGCGCGCAAACAAATGGCCGACCTCAACCTCAAGGCGCCGGTCGTCACCATGATCACCGGCCCGGTCTACAGGGAATACATCGACGCCGTCGGCCCTCTCGCCGAGGGCATCACCAGCGCGACCTGGTGGTACCACGGCGCGCAATTCAAGGGTGACGATCCGTGGGGCTCGACCAAGGCCTTCTACGACGAGTTCGTCGCGCGCGAAAAGGCCGACCCTGACTACGTGCACGCCTCATCGGCCGCCTGCCTGGTAGCGCTGCAAAAAGCCATCGAAAAGGCCGGCACCATCGACAAGGCCAAGGTGCGCGATGCGCTCGCATCGCTCGATATCATGACCTTCTACGGCCCGATCAAGTTCGGCCCCAACGGCATGAACGGCACGCGCGTGCTGCCCATCATCCAGGTGCAGGGCGGCAAGGTTGTGATGGTGTACCCGGACAGCGTTAAGCAGAGCGCGCTGCAGGCGGTCAAGTAATTTCCTTTGCCAGACATGGGCGGTGCAGCGCGCCGCCCATGATGTTTTACACGGCAGCCTTTTCGCCGCAGTAGAGTTTATTCACGCTCGATCCCTACGCAGAAAAATCCATGGTATACGGTCAAGTCCTCGCCAACGGCCTGATGTTGGGCGCGTTGTACGCGTGCATAGCGGTCGGTTTTTCGCTCGTCTGGGGCGTGCTCAACGTCATCAACATGATGCACGGCGCCTTCATCATCCTCGGCGGCTACATCGCGTTTTTCGCCTGGCTGCACCTGGGAATCAATCCCTTCGTGATGATGCTGCCTATCGCCATGCTGCTGTTCCTGCTCGGCTACATGATCCAGTACGGCATCATCAACCGCGTCATCATGCGCCCGGTACTCACCACACTGACGCTCACCTTCGGCCTGGACATGATCCTGTACAACGCAATGAACATCGCCTTCACCGCCACGCCGCGGCGCGTGGTGCTTGACCTGGGGCGCATTGATATCGGCGGCGTGATCATGTCCCTCGACCGTGTCGCCGCCATGGTGCTCGCCCTTGCCCTTACCGGTATCTTGTACCTGACCCTGCGCACCTCGCGCACCGGCCGCGCCATTGTCGCCGTGCGCATGGACCGCGATGCCGCGGCGCTGATGGGCATCAAGGTCAACAAGGTCTACGCCATCACCTTCGGCCTCGGCGCCTTCATGGCCGGCGCCTGCGGCGCGCTGGTGTCGGTGGTATTCCCCATCACCACCAGCGTCACCGGATTATTCCTTGGCAAGGCCTTTGTCATTTGCGTCATCGGCGGCCTCGGCACGGTGCCCGGCGCGCTGGTAGGCGGGCTGGCCCTCGGCGTAATCGAGAGCTTTGCCGGCCACTGGTGGGGCCCGCAAAACGCCATCCTCATCGGCTTTGTCATCATGCTGGTGCTGCTGGTGGTGCGCCCGACCGGCCTGATGGGCAAGAAGGGTTACGAATGAAAGCGCGCCTGCCCTACATTTTGTTCGCCCTCTGGGTGCTCGCCCTCGCTTCCACGCCCTGGGTGGCCAGCAACTACATCGTCAAGATCGCCACCTTCCTCGCCATGTACGGCGCCATCGCGCTGTCGTGGAACTTCATCGGCGGCTTTACCGGCTACCCGTCGTTTGCCACCGCGGCCTTTGTCGGCCTCGGCTCGTATTCGGGCGCGCTGCTGCAAAACGCCGGTGTCTCGGGCGCGCTGCTGCCTCTCGCCTGGCTGGGCGGCGCCGCAGTGGTCGCACTGTTCTCGGCAATCATCGGCCTCATCATCCTGCGCATGAAGGGCCATTACTTCGCCATCGGTTCGATCGCCATCGTAGAGGTGCTGTCGCAGCTTGCCTCCTCGTGGTCGAGCCTCACCGGCGGCGGCGAGGGCCTCAACGTCAAGTTCCTTGCCGGCGGCCCGGACTTCATCGGACGGGTGTTCCTCTACACGATGATCGTCATCATGCTGCTCGCCTTTATCGCCACCGTGCTGGTCGACAAGGGCAAGCTTGGCTTCGGCCTGCGCTGCATCCAGCAAAACGAGGATGCCGCAGACATGGTGGGCATAGACACCACACGCTACAAGATCTACGCCTTCGTGCTCTCGGCGGTGTTCTGCGGCGCCGTCGGCGCGGCCTACTCGTCCTGGGTAGCCTATATCTCGCCCACCGACTCGTTCTCGATACTGCTCACGCTCAAGGCGCCGGTGATGGTGCTGCTCGGCGGCCCGGGCACGGTGTTCGGACCGGTGGTCGGTTCGGCGCTGTTCGTGTTGATGGAAGAGACCATCTGGGCGAAATTCCTCGATTACAACCAGGGCGTACTCGGCTTGGTCATCGTGGTGCTGATCTTTTTCCTGCCCGGTGGCCTGCTGCGCCTGCGCTGGCGCAAGGGTTCGGCATGAGCGGCGCCGTTGGCTCGGGTAGCCCGGGTGAAGTCCTGCTCAAGGTTGACCGCCTATCCAAGTCCTTTGGCGGCATACAGGCGGTCAAGGACGTGTCCTTTACGCTGAAAGAGGGCGAGATCGTCGGCCTCATCGGCCCCAATGGTGCGGGCAAGACCACACTCGTCAATCTCATTACCGGCGTGTTCCCGGCCAGTGGCGGCAGCGTGGTGTTCCGCGGCGAGGACATCTCACGCCAGCGCCCCTTCCAGGCGGCAAGGCGCGGCATCGCCCGCACCTTCCAGATCGTGCAGCCCTTTCCGGCCATGACCGTGCTCGAGAACGTATCGGCCGGCGCGCTGTTTGCCGGCGCCGCCGCCGACCGCGCGCAGGCCGATGCCGAAGCCATGGCCCACCTCGAATTTGTCGGCCTCGGCGCAGATGCCCTGCGGCCGGCCGCTTCCCTCACCCTGCCATCGCGCAAGCGCCTCGAACTTGCCAAAAGCCTCGCCATGAAACCCAAGGTGCTGTTGCTCGACGAAGTGAACGCCGGACTCAACACCTCCGAGATCGACCAGGCGCTGGCGCTCATCCGCGCCATCGCCGCACGCGGCGTCACCATCATCATCATCGAACACCTGATGAAGGTGGTGCTGTCGCTGTCGCAGCGCATACTGGTGCTGCACCACGGCGAGCTGATCAGCTCGGGCGACCCGCAAGAAGTGGTCAACGATCCCAAGGTCATCGAGGCCTACCTTGGCAGCAAGTTTGCCGCAAGACAAAAGCAACTGGCCGGAGCCGCACCATGACCGCCCCCTTGCTGAAAATCGAAGGCCTCACCGCCGGCTACGGCGACGTGCAGGTGCTCTGGGGCATAGACCTTGAGGTGCGCCCCGGCGAAATCACCTGCATCGTCGGCTCCAACGGCGCGGGCAAGTCCACGCTCTTGCGCACGATCTCGGGCCTCGTCAAGGCCAAGGCCGGCAGCGTCACACTGGGTGGCAAGGCCATCACCGCCGCCGATCCGGATATCGTGCTCGAAGCGGGTATCGCCCATGTGCCCGAGGGGCGGCGCCTGTTCCGCGGCATGTCGGTGCGCGACAACCTGTTGATCGGCGCCTACAGCCGCAACGTCGGCCGCGCCGAAATCGCCCGCGACCTCGACGAGGTGTTCACAATGTTCCCGCGCCTCAAAGAACGCGAAAGCCAGGACGCCACCACGCTCTCAGGCGGCGAACAGCAAATGTGCGCCATCGGCCGCGGCATCATGTCGCGCCCGCAGCTCTTGATGATAGACGAGCTGTCGCTGGGGCTCGCCCCGCGCGCCGTGGAGTTGCTAAGCGAATCGCTGACGGCCATCAACAAGAAGGGCCTCGCCATCCTGGTGGTAGAACAAGACGTCTTCACCGCCTTCGACCTCGCCGACCGCGCCTACGTCATCGAGACCGGCAAGGTCGCCATGCATGGCAGCACCGACGAACTGGGAAACGACCCGCGGGTGCGCCAGGCTTATCTCGGTTTGTAGCCGGACAATAAGCTGGAAACGCCCGTCTGGTGCGGGTTTCCAGCCTATCGCCCAGTCCGTCATGGCGAAGAGGCGAAGCCGACGCGGCAATCTTTTCGCATACCGTGATGCACCCAGCCTACGGTATCTCGTCATTCCCGCGAAAACGCGTCTCGCGGAGCGAGGCGAAGTTGCGAGGAACGGCCACGGGGGAATCCATGGGGTTCGCGCTCTAGCTTGACCTGAGAGGGTGAGAGCCTCCCAATACGACCATGCCGGGTCTCGCCCCGGCGGGTTTCCAGCATATCGCCCAGTCCGTCATTGCGAGGAGGCGAAGCCGACGCGGCAATCTTTTCGCATACCGTGATGCACCCAGCCTACGGTATCTCCTCATTCCCGCGAAAACGCGTCTCGCGGAGCGAGGCGAAGTTGCGCGGAACGGCAAAGCGGGCCGACGCATAAACTCGCCCCGCAAGAAACCGCGGGGCTCAAACATAGGTGCCGGACACCTCCCGCTTCGCCGGCGTTGCTCGGCGGTGCCGACGGGGAGGAAAGTCAAAACCACTGCCACACTAACGCTATCGCCTACTGTTGCATTTTCGCATTGGCGCATTGTCACTTGAGTCCGGGCGATACCCGGCGCAAAATGGACGATGCACAAGCGAAAGCCTGAGCAGTGAAAAATCGGGCAATATCCGTCGAACGGCGCTACGGAAGCGGCAGCACCCTACCCCATGAAACTGTATATCACCCCGGCCTCACCCTACGCACGCATCGCGCGTGTCGTCGTCATCGAGAAGCAATTGCAGGCCCGCGTCGAGATCATCAGCGCGCAGACCCGTCTTGCCGGCAGTCCGTACTTCAAGATCAATCCTTCAGGCCGCGTGCCCTACCTGATTCGTGATGACGGTGTCGGCCTGGAGGAATCCTCCGTAATCTGCGCCTTTCTTGATCAGCTCGAGGGCAAACCTGTTTTCGATTGGCCCGAGGGAGAGCAGGCATGGGAGGGGCGGCGTCTCGAAGCGCTGGCCAGAAGCATGCTCGACGGACTCGCGGTTTGGGCGCGCGAGGTCACGCGGCCTCAAAACGAGCGTTCGCCCACCGTCCTCCTGCACGAGGCGGGCCGTAGCGAACGGCTGCTTGATCTCTGGGAGGCGGAGATCGACCATCCGCTGATGCGCGGCGCGCTTAATATGGCGCAGCTAACGCTCGCATGTGCCTTTGGCTTCGCAGCCTGGGTGCCCGATTGCCAATGGCGACCCGGACACCCGCGGCTGTCCGCCTGGTTTGAGCACATCGCAGTTCGCCCGTCGCTCGCGGCGACCGTTCCGCCGGGTCCGCGTTAGCCTATAGTCTATGGCCTTTGCCCGGCAATGCGACGCAGGCGAAGGCGCATAGCGGCGCCCAGCGCAAGGAATCGATCATGTACCAGGACATACTCACATTCTGGTTTGCAGAAACCGCGCCCAAGTCATGGTGGAGCGCTGCGCCTGAGTTTGACGCGCTGGTGCGAGCGAGGTTCGGGGACGTATTGCGCCGGGCCGCACAGGGCGAGTTTTCCGACTGGCGCGCCAGCCCCGGGGGCCGCCTGGCCGAGATCCTGGTGCTCGACCAGTTCTCCCGGAACGCCTTTCGCGATACACCCGCGGCATTTGCGCAAGACCCGATGGCGCTGGCGCTGTCGCAGGAGGCGCTCGCCGCCGGCGCACATCGCGCGCTCACGCCTATCGAGTGCGCATTCCTTTTCATGCCATACATGCACAGCGAATCGGCGCTGATACACCGGCAGGCGGAAGCGCTTTTCCGCGAATACGCGCCCAAGGACAACCATGACTTCGAACTACGCCACAAGGCCATCATCGAGCGCTTCGGCCGCTACCCGCACCGCAATGCCATCCTCGGCCGCGCATCGAGCGCGCAGGAAATCGCCTTCCTAAAACAGCCCGGATCGCGGTTCTGACGCCGCTGCCACCGCTGTCACCGCTGCCACAATTGCGCACACCATGACGCTGATCAGAAAAAGCCGCGATACGGATTCGCCGGCGATCCTGGCCATCATCAACGCCGCCGCCCTCGCCTATCGCGGCGTCATTCCCGCCGATCGCTGGCACGACCCGTATATGCCGGCTGCCGAACTGCAACGCGAAATCGACGATGGCATCGCGTTCTGGGTGGCCGAAGAGGGCGCACAAATGCTCGGCGTGATGGGCATACAGGACAAGGACGAGGTCGCACTGGTGCGCCATGCCTACGTCACGCCCGGCGCGCAGCGCACCGGCGTGGGCGCAAGCCTGCTACGCCATGTGAAAGGGCTTACGACCAAACCCTTTTTGATCGGCACCTGGGCGGATGCCTCGTGGGCGATCGCCTTCTACCAGAAGCACGGCTTCACCGTCATCCGCGACGAACAAAAAGATTCCCTGCTGCGCAAATACTGGGCTATCCCGGCAAGACAGGTCGAAACCTCCGTCGTGCTGGCCGATGATCGATGGCGGACCGGGGGACAGCGCGATCCGCAAACCGGCTGATCGCCCCTTCCCGCGCCATCCGCGCCATCATGCGCACCTTAAGCCCTCCAATCCAATCCACGCCCAAGCCTGGGTCCATGCCGTGCGCAGGGCAAAATGTGCGAGCAGGCAAAAGCTAGGGACCGCCGCCGATTCGACGGGCATCACGCGCTATCGGGTCAAGCTAGGTACCTACCAACTACTCCGCTACGGCGTGCCGGTGCAGGGTGCGGCCGGGCAGGCGCACGAGACGGTGCAACTGGCGCTGGCGGGCAACACCTCGCTGGGGCTGCGCTACGGCACCACCGCTACGCCAGGGCAGTTTTTTGGCTGAAAACAGGGCTGCCGCCTGTCACCGCCTCGCAAAAGCAGATCGGCAATAAGACACCGCGCCCGCCCCTGCCGCGCCCGATCAAGTATCAGGCCGGCCCTCTCTGCATCGCAACGCTGTCCTGCCACGGACGCGCAGAACCGGAACTGTGTTAGCGTGACCGCCCGCGCTGGAGCACAGACACCCGATGGCATTCAAGACACCCCCCGCACTCACGCTGCACAAACATTTTCGTACCAGCTTCATGCTGACCTGGGTCATCGCATGGAATGCGATGCTGGTCACCGGCTTGCTCGTCGACCAGGTCGCCGGCGGGCGGCATGCGTTCTTTACCGGCGCCTTCACGCTGGCGGCCCTGGGAACCGCGACGCTTTGCCTTTCCATCATCCTGCTGCCACGCATGCAGCAGCTCAGCCTGAATCCCGGCGCTCCGCTTGCGCTGCTAAAACGCGAGCTTTGGATTCTGGTCGCGGTAACCGGCGTGTGCGGACTGACCGCCCCCTTGGTCGGACTGCTCAGCCGCTAGCGCCCCGACAACCCAAAGATCGTGCAGATACCTGTTCAATTCAGGTTTTGCCAGCCTGCTTCTTGACCGGCACGCTAGGGACGGATTGGCCATAGTTTTTCGCAGTCTGGCATGCCGAAAAGAGCAGCCCGCAAACGCAAGGCATGTACGCTGTACGCTTGGCTATTGACGATTGGCGATTGGCGATTGACGCCGATCATAGGCAGCAGTCCTTTTCATTGGCATTACTAATCAATGATATTGAAGGGAGAAAATCTTTCTCCGCTTTTTCTTACGCGCCGGATTGGCAAAAACTAAAGTTTTATTAACCCGCCTCCACAGCGAATTAAAAACACCGGACTTATTTTACAATTGCCCCATTCGATTCGCCGCACCGCATTGATTCACGCAAGGTCTAGGCAATGACCACCCCGGACTGCGGTTTCGAAACTTTTAAAGGACTTTCGCATGCGCTCAGACCACACTCCTATTTCCTATCGCTTCGCGCTACTGGCCGGCGCGATGAGCCTCGCTTGCCTGGTCAACACCGGACCGGCGCTGGCGCAGTTGGCTTTCTTCTCCAGCCCTGTCGTCGGCCGCATGGGCAGCATCGAAATCACGGCACGCCAAATC
>CAMDDU010000022.1:0-72000 GCA_945892985.1 Bordetella parapertussis | reverse complement strand
AGCTTGCAGCGGCTCACCGAAGCCAAACTCCAATCGATTGAAGACCGCCTAAACCATCGACCTCGCAAGTGTCTTGGCTACCTGACCCCTCACGAGGTACTCTTCGGGCTCAAGCCCATACCCATTGCGCTTCGAACTTAAATTCGCACCCCCCCCCCCCGGGGAACCTTGGCGCGGCCCTCGGCGCATTTGCAGCCCGCGCCACACCTCGACTACTATCCTGTCATGCTTAACCGCACATCCCGCGCACGATGAGTATTGCTGCCTGCCCCTGCTGCCGTACCCTCGCCTACGCCGCCTGCTGCGGCCGCTTGCTCGATGGCGGCGACAAGGCGGCGACAGCCGAGCAATTAATGCGTTCGCGCTACACCGCCTACACCCTGGGACGCGAGGATTACCTGCTCACCACCTGGCAGGCAGGCACGCGCCCGGCGAGCCTCGGGCTGGCCGCAACGCCCCCCGGCAAGTGGCTGGGGCTTGAGGTCAGGCGCCACGCCACCGACGCGCTTGACCCCGATCGTGCCTTGGTCGAGTTCGTCGCCCGTCACAAAGTAGGCGGCCGTGCCCATCGCCTGCACGAGACCAGCCGGTTCGTGCGCGAGAACGGCATATGGTTTTATGTCGACGGCGACCAGCACCAAACGAAGCGCGAGTCTAAGCATGGCCCTTGACGCCGTGCTAACGCGCACACTGCGTGAACTGGTGCTCGGGCGTAGCGTCGCCGCCCTTGGCACGCTGCATTCGAACGAGCCCTTTGTTTCCATGGTGCCGTACGCACTCTATGGCGAAGAGCGGCACTTCCTGATCCATGTCAGCGCCCTCGCGTCGCACACCCGCGACATGCTCGCCCAGCCGTGCGTGAGCCTGCTTATTACCGCCCCCGAGAGCGGGGACATTGCGCCGCAAGCCCTGCCGCGCCTCAGCGTGCAGGGCGATGCGCTGCCTCTGCCTCGCGATGGCGACGATTACGCCAGCGCCCGCGCCTGCTATCTCGCCCGTTTTGCAGATGCCGCGCAGATGTTCGAGCTAGCAGATTTTTCGCTCTTCGTCATTCGGCCGGTGTCACTGCGCTTTGTCGCCGGATACGGCAAGGCCTTCAGCCCTGCGCCCGCGGCACTCGCGCTGATCCTCGGCGGCGGGAACTGAACATGCAGACTGCCGCATGACGCGAAGCGGCAAGGCCTCGAGCTCGGTACTGGCACTGGCCCTGGCGCTGTTGCTACTGCTCGGCGCCGATCACCTGCTCGCCTCATCGCGCGCGGCTGGACTTTGCGCGTTGTTCCGCCCCGGACTGGACGGCGCCCAGGTGAACGCCCTGATCAGCAAGTTGCCCGGGACACAGGGTTTTCTCAGCGTGCGCGGCAACCCAGCGCGCACCCTGACGCCCCAGGAGACTGCGGACAGACGTCAGGAATTCATGCAGTTCGCCATCGTATTCAAGGGACTGTTCTTCAGTACACGCCAGTGCGTCGTCTCGGTAAAAACCGGCCGGGTCGAAAACAGCCACGTCACCCACTCCGACGCCTATGTGATGCTACATCCGGTGCAAACCGTGAGGTCACGCTAGGACAGGCACAGGACAATATGCTGAAAAGCCTCGCCTGGCGTGCATTTTCGGGCGCCGTGCCATCCGGGCAAGGAGAAAAATCGGTTTTCCCGTGAACTCCTCGACCCCGACGCTAAACGCTCTCAAGCAGAATCGCCAATCCTTGGCCGCCACCAGCGCAGGCCGACGAGATGCCAAATTGCATGCCCGCCTCCGCAAGCTCGCGTGCCACGGTGGTGGTCAGCCGCACACCGGTGGCCGCCAGCGGATGGCCGATGGCGATAACACCGCCGTGGACATTCCCGCGCTCGCGCGCAAGACCCAACTTTTTTCCGCATGCGTGAGACTGGACCGCTCATCGGTCGTCCCCCTGCTGGACAAGCTGGCCTGGTGGAGCGCCGTACCTCGACCTCCGATCGGCGCCATAACCACCTGCATCTCACCGCCGCCGGTGGCAAACTCCTCAAGGACGCGGCGAGCCGCGCAGCTAGGCACGAAAAGGAAATCTGCAGGCCTTTTTCAGCCGCCGAGAAAAAACTTCTTTTGGAACTGTTCGGACGTTTGCGCGGAAAAAATCTGAGCGCCCGGCTTAAAAAAACCTGAAGCCGGTGATCACGGGGAAAATTATCAGGGCAGCCCCGCCCCTTGTCAAAATAATACGAAACCATTTTCCCATTCACCAGCCACGCCGGCAGGCTGGCTCTTAGTTCACCACAACTGGCTACAATAGCGTCCGCTCTTGCCGGCGCCCGCGCCACTGCATTACCGCGATGCGCACCCCGGCCCCCTGAATTACGCAAAAATTCCGATCGGAGAACCCATTGAAGCGAAGCACCGCGCGTATTCTCACCACCCATGTCGGCAGCCTGATCCGTCCCGAGCCCCTGCTCGATTGCATGCGCGCCAAAATCGCCGGCAAGCCGGTGGATGACGCGACCTATGCACGCGCGCTGTCACAATCGGTGGACGAGATTGTGCGCGGTCAGGCGCAGGCCGGCGTGGATGTGATCAGCGACGGCGAATGCGGCAAAGCCATCAGCTGGTCGCAATACGCGCTCGAACGCCTGTCGGGCTTTGAGCGCCAGCCCTTTGAGCCGGGACGCAACACCTTTGCCCGCGGCGCCGACCGCACCCGCTTCCCCGGCTTCTACGACGAGATGGACAAACGCGACGGCGTGGCCACCACCGCCGACTCGGTCTGCGTGGGCCCCATCAGCTATACCGGACAGCCGCAATTGCAGCGCGACATCGACAACCTGCGCGCCGCGATGAAAAATGTGTCGGTGGAAGAAGGTTTTCTGCCCGTCGCCGCGCCCTCGAGCGTGATACCGGACCGCATCAACCAATACTATCCGACCGAGGACGCCTGCCTGGAGGCCATCGCCGACGCGATGCGCGTCGAATACCGCATGATTGCCGAGGCCGGATTCCTGGTGCAACTCGACGACGCCCGCGCCGCCGTAACCTACGACCGCATGGTGCCGCCGGCCTCTAAAACCGACTATCTGAGCTGGCTCGCCAGGCAGGTCGAAGTCATCAACCACGCCCTCAAGGGCATACCCGAAGAAAAGGTGCGCTACCACGTCTGCTGGGGCAGCTGGCCCGGCCCGCACACCACCGACGTTCCGCTCAAGGACATCGTCAGCCTTGTGTTGAAGGTCAAGGCCGGCACCTACCTTATCGAAGGTGCCAATCCGCGCCACGAACACGAGTGGCGCGTCTGGGAAAGCGTCAAGCTACCGGCCGGAAAGGTGCTGGCACCGGGCGTGATCAGCCACGCCACCAGCGTGGTCGAGCATCCCGAACTGGTGGCCGAGCGCATCGTGCGCGTGGCCAAACTGGTCGGCCGCGAAAATTACATCGCCAGCACCGACTGCGGCTTCGCCCAGGGTCCGTTCCATCGCCGCGTGCACCCCAGCATCATGTGGGCCAAGCTTGAAGCCATGGCCGAGGGCGCAAAAATAGCCAGCAAGGCGCTCTGGGGCTGAGTCCCCGGCTGATGGGTCAAACCGAAACATCGCCGCTCATCGAAAATAGGCTGGAAATGCCCGCCTGGAGCCGCTTTCCAGCTATCGGCCGCGCTGGCACATCAAACGCCCGCAGCGGCGTAATGCCTTGCCGGCCTCAACTTCGGGCGCAATAGCCCATAATCGCACTCTGGATCAAGCCATAGAAGCTCGACGCAGCCATCTCAATGAGGAGAAAACCATGACCCGTTTCGCCCGATTTGCCGCACCGGCCTTGTTCACCCTGCTCACCCTTTTCACCGCCACCGGAGCCCTCGCCGCAGACTACCCGGTACGCCCGATCAAGTGGGTCGTACCCTACCCCCCCGGCGGCACCACAGACGTGCTCGCGCGCATTGTCGCGCAATGGCTGTCGGAAAAACTCGGCCAGTCCGTCATCGTCGAAAACAAGCCCGGCGGCGGCAACAACATCGGCGTGGACTACGTCGTCAAGTCGGCCCCGGACGGCTACACCATGCTGCTCGTCAACCCGGCCAACGGCATCAATGCCACGCTCTACAAGAACCTGCCCTTCAATTTTGTCCGTGATATCGCGCCGGTTGCCGGCCTGGTGAAGTCGCCAAATGTGATGGAGGTCACCAATAACTTTCCGGCCAAGACCGTGGCCGAGTTCATCGCCTATTGCAAAGCCAATCCGGGCAAGATCAACATGGCCTCCTCGGGCAGCGGCACCTCGGTGCACATGTCGGGCGAGCTGTTCAAGTCCATGACCGGATGCGACATGCTGCACGTGCCCTTCAAGGGCGCCGGCCCGGCCCTGACCGAGCTGATCGGCGGCCAGGTGCACGTGCTGTTCGACAACCTGCCCTCGTCCATCGGGCACATCAAGGGCGGCCGCATCCGCGCCCTCGCCGTAACTTCGACGACAACCGAGCCTTCGCTGCCGGGCGTCCCGACAGTCGCCGCCACCGTGCCCGGCTACGAGGCCACCGCTTGGTTCGGTATCGGCATGCCCAAAGGCACGCCAGCGGATATCATCGAAAAGCTCAATGCCGAGGTGAACCGCGCCCTCGCCGACCCGGGCATGCGCGCCAAACTCGCCGAGCTCGGCGGCCGGCCGATACCTGGCACGCCGGCGGACTTCGGCAAAATCATCGTCGAGGAAATCAACAAATGGGAGAAAGTCGTCATCAGCTCCGGCGCCAAGGTGGAATAAGGACGGGGACGGGGACAAAGGCAACGACGATGACGACAGGGACGACAGCGACAACGCACGACCACGACGGACTGCGCCAGGCGGTCGATTTCGCCGTGGCCCACGAAACCTCGTGGGATCGCGACAACAGCGACAACTGGGGCATTCACAACGCCGACCGGCCGCCATGGAACCGCTTGCTCGGTCCGGTGCATCCGCGCGGGCCGGTTTCCGGCGTGATACAGGTGGCCGGCCAGAAACGCATTGCATGGGGCGAGCCCGACCGCGCCGACCTGACATTCTCGGTGGCCAAGACCTGCCTCGCACTGCTCGCCGGCGTGGCGCACGACCGCGGGCTGCTGCCCGATCTAGATGAGGCGGTAAGCAGCAAGGTGCCCGGGGTCGGGTTCGACAGTGCGCACAACCGCAGCGTCACCTGGATGCAACTGCTGCAACAAACCAGTGAATGGGAGGGCGAATGTTTCGGCGTGCCCGACCAGGTCGACCGCTACCGCCACCTGCAATACCAGCCGCCGCGCGACCTTCAGGGACACAGCAAGGGCGACGCGCGAGCGCTGCAGGCACCGGGCAGCTACTGGGAATACAACGACGTGCGCATCAACGCGCTGGCGCTGGCGCTGCTGCACCTGTTCCGCCGGCCGCTGCCCGAGGTGTTCCGCGACACCATCATGCAACCCATAGGCGCAAGCGGCGACTGGCGCTGGGTCGGCTATGACAACAGCTGGGTCGAGATCGACGGCAAACGCATGCAGTCGGTACCGGGCGGCACGCACTGGGGCGGCGGCATGTCGATCAGCAGCGCCGACCAGGCGCTGATCGGACAGCTACTGCTTGACCAGGGGCGGGCCAAGGGCGCGCAGGTGCTATCGGCGGAATGGGTCAGACGCATGCAGACACCCTGCGCCATCGCACCCTGGTACGGCACACTCGTCTGGCTCAACCGACTGCGCGGTGTGTTTCCCAGCGCATCGGCATCGAGCGTATTCGCCATCGGTGCCGGTGCCTCGGTGGTCTGGGTCGACCCCGACCGGCAGATGGTGGCGGTGGTGCGCTGGATAGACGGCGGCCAGATCGACGGCTTTTGCCGGCGCGTGGCCGCCGCCATTCCCACGCTGAATGGCGCGGCGGCATGAGCTTGCACGTCGCCGCCCGCAGCCAGGGACGATACGGCCGATACGACAAAAAATAAGCTAGTTACTTCAAGGACAACAAGGGAGCAGCAGGCATGGAAGGATGGCGAGCAAGACTGGGTTTCATGATTCCGCCGGGAACACCGACAGTCGAACGGGAAATGGTTGAGCTCGCGCCAAAGGGCGTATCGGCGCATTTTGCGCGCATGGTCGCACGCGGTCCTGTGGGCACGCTCGCCAACCTGCAGTCGCGTGCGGCGAGCCAACTCGAGCACATGGACGAGACGGTCGATTCCATCGCCAGCGTCGAACCCGATGTGATCGTGCTGGCGCACACCGCCACCAGTTACGTGCTTGGCCGGGACGGCGACGAGAAGCTCGCGCGGCGCCAGGAGGAACGCACCGGCATCCCTTTCATTTCTGCGCTGGGCAGTGCCGCCGCAGCACTCGCGGCCCTGGGCGTGCGCAAAATCGCCATCGGCACCCCCTACGACCAGGCGCTCACGCTGCGCAGCAAGGCCGTGCTGCAGGAGTACGGCTTCGAGGTCGTGCACGCCGAGTGCCTGCCCGATGTGAAGAACATTTTTGAGGAGACCCAGCGCCGGATCTACGGCCTCGTAAAGGGCGTCAACCGTCCGGACGCCGATGCGGTGTTCATCAGCGGCGTGGGGCTGCCGACGCTATCGATACTGGGCGCCGCGGAAACCGACCTGGGTAAGCCGGTGCTCTCGAGCGCCTTGTCGATGATGTGGAACGCCTTGCGCACCACAGGCATCGGCACACCGATAGCGGGCTATGGCCGGCTGCTGCAAGACCCCCAGTACCGGCCGGCATCGGCTTATCGTCGGCCAAAACGCCAAGGATAAGAAAGGCCTACTCGGGGCCGGCAAAGCAGAGCCCCTTGACAGGCTTCCCTCGGCCGTAAGGGAGATAGGGGGTGGGCTTGCCCCCTTGTGCGGTGAATCCCTGCGGCTGAGTCTGGGCTAAGGCTAACGCGCGCCTTGCTTACTCCGCCTTGATATTGGCGGCGCGAATGACACCGCCCCAGCGGGTCAATTCGGCTTCGAGAAATTTATGGAAATCCGCCGGTGACATCGGCGCATAGGCGTCGAGCCCGATCTTTTGCAACATGGATTGCGTTTCGGCTGATTTGAGCACCGCCGCCATATCGACGGCGAGACGCTGCCCTATCGCCGGCGGCAAACCGACCGGCGCGACAAAGCCGAACCAGTTGGCGAAATCCATACTCTCAAATCCCTCCTCCCTCAGCGTGGTGACATCCGGCATATCGAAAAAACGCCCATGGGTGGAAACGGCAAACACCTTGAGCTTGCCGGCTTTGCGTAGCGTCGCCGCACTGCCTGCGGGCAGCATCTGCAAATCAGTCTGGCCACCAAGCAAGGACGTGATCGCCGGCGCCTGCCCCTGAAAAGGAACGTGCAGGATGTTCAGCCCGGCGAGGCCCTTGAACGTCTCCATGGCGATCTGCGAGGTGCTGCCCAGTCCGGCCGACGAATAGGTGAACTTGCCCGGCTGCGACTTGATCAGCGCCAGCAGCTCCCGCGTCGTGTTCGCCGGAAAATCCGGACGCGCCACCAGCGCGAACGGGTTGATGGCGAAGGGCATGATCGCGACAAAATCTTTCAGCGGCTCGTAGGAGAGCTTGCTGCGCATGTTCGGCGCAATGGCATGGGTTTCCGCACTGGCCAGCAGCAGGGTGTAGCCATCGGCGGGGGCGCGCGCCACCGCCTCGGCGCCAATGGTGCCGGCGGCGCCGGCCCTGTTCTCGACGATGACAGGCGCGGACATGCGCTCGGACAAGCGCTGCGCCATCACCCGCCCGACTGAGTCGGAGGCGCCGCCGGCTGGCCACGGAACGACGATCCGGATCGCCTTGTTGGGATAAGCCTGCGCAAAGGCCGGTCCTGAGACGAAACCGGCGACCCCTGCCAGGGTGGCGAAGCAGGCCATTGCGGCCACGAACCTTGATACGCGCATGGGTTTCGGCGCCGCCTTGCCGCCCTTGCCGTCGCTGCTCTTTTTCAATTCAATCTCCCGAATGAGGATTATTTTTCAAGCGATCGCACACTGGCCGACGCCCTTATTTTTGTTCGAGGCGGATGTTGGCGCGATTAATCACCTCGCCCCAGCGCACCACCTCGGTCGATACGAACTGCCGGAACTCATCCTGCGACAGCGGGAATGCCTCAACACCGGCTGCGCGCAACTGCGCCTGAACCTCGGGCGACTTCACCACGGCGACGATGTCCTCAACGAGGCGTTGCACCACGGCCGCCGGCGTCTTCGCCGGCACCATGATGCCGAACCAGTTGGCGACATCCATGCGCTGAAAGCCTTCGTTCTGCAGCGTCGGGACATCATCGAGCAGGTTGGACTTGGAGGCGGTCATCATGCCGTAGACCTGGATCTTTCCGGTTTTGCGCAAGGCCAGCACACGACCGACCGGCAGCACCATGAGGTCGATCTGGCCACCGAGCAGCGCCGTCTCGGCCGGTGCGGTTCCCTGGAAGGGCACATGCAGGAAGTCGATGCCCGCCTGTCCCTTGAACATTTCCATTGCAACCTGGCCGGTGCTGCCTATGCCCCAGGTGCCGTAGGTGAGCTTGCCCGGGTTGGCCTTGGCGAAAGCCACCAACTCAGCCGTGCTCTTGGCTGACAGTGTCGCCCGACCAACCAGCACAAACGGATTCTTGGCAAAGGTGGTGATAGGGATGAAATCGCCAATCGGGTCATAGGGCGGCTTGCGCCCGGCGCCCATGCCAATCGAATGCGTCTCCGCGCTCGCCACCAGCAGCGTGTAGCCGTCAGCCGCAGAACGCGCCGCCGCATCGGCACCGATCATGCCGTTGGCGCCACTGCGGTTCTCGACAATCACCGACCCGGCGAGTTTCTCCGAAAGGCGTAGTGCAATGATGCGCGACACCGCGTCAGTGGTGCCGCCCGCCGGCCACGGCACAATAAGCTTGACCGGCCGTTCGGGATAAGCGGCTGCGGCTGATGCGGCCAGAAAAACCAGGGCTGCGCCCATCATCCCGCGCCGAAAAAATGAACGGCATACCGATGTGATCCGCGCAAGAAAGCAATGACTTGTTTGATGCATGACGCCTCCTTTTATTACCGCCGGTTTTCCGGCTTTGTTTTAACTATTCACTGAACATGGGGGCAAGCCACCTTGTATATCCCCCACTGCAAAGAGAAACTTGTCGAAGCGGGCTCATTTTCAGGACTTGATCAGCGCTGCCTTAATCTTAAGTACGAACACCGTTTCGCCGCCGCTTCGGCCGGCTCAAATACTGTTCCCGGCAGCATGACCCTCGGCGGTCGCGCTAAGCACATCGCGCGCGCATTGGCTGTCGCCGATGCAATACACCTCCATGCCCGCGGCGCGAAGCGGCGCGCACAGCGAATCGTTAGGCGCACGCGGCGTCGACCAGGCCAGAAAGGCGACCTCGTCGATCTCTGCAACATCACCATTGTATAGGTTCGCGTATTCAAGTCGGCCCTGCTCGAAACTGTCGGTGAGGCGCGGCTCGGACAGCACTTTAATGCTGACGCGCAGCTCGCTCATGCGCCGCAGGATGCCCTGGCGCGTCACCAGCGAGGTGAAGGTCGCAATGGTGTCGCGCGGCGTGATGATGACGACGCGCTCGAACAAGGCGTGCAGCAACTCCGCCGCGGCGTAGGTTCCCTCGGTGTGATCCGTGTCATAGATGACCGCCGTGCCCGGCTGCCTCGTCCTGAAACGCAGCAACTGGGCCATCGCCGCACGCAAATCGGGCACCAGACCGTCTTGGCGCAACGCTGCCGGCAGCCATTCCGGGGCGAGCATATGGGCGCCCGCGGCGATCACCACCGCGTCGGGCTTGAGCGCAGACACATCAGCCAGCGAGGCCGTCACACCGAACTCGAAGACAACGCCCTCGCGCAGCGCCGCGGCATGCTGGTAATCGTAAATACTGCTGAGCGACTCGCCGCCGGGCAGCAGCGCGTGCAGGCGCGTCTTGCCCCCCACCTGGGCTGATGCACCCAGCACCGTGACCTGGTGGCCGCGCGCCGCCGCCACCCAGGCGGCCTCCAGGCCGGCGATACCCGCACCAAGCACCACCACGCGTTTTTTTTGCCTCGCGGGCGCCGGCCGCCAGGCCAGCTCATCGGCTTCGCCGACGCGCGGATTGTTGTCGCAGGCAAGCGGCAGGCGCAGGCCGGTGACGCGCTCCCAGCAGGTGTTGCATGACACGCAGTAACGAATGTCATGGGCGCGCCCGGCAACCGCCTTGTTGAGCCAGGCGGCATCGGCGATCAAGGGCCGCCCAAGGCCGATCAACTCCGCGTCGCCGCGCGCGATCAGGCCCTCCGCCTCGGCCGGATCGGTGATGCGCCCCAGCGCCATCACCGGCACGCCGTTGACGGCGCGGCGCAATTCGCGCATCAGCGGCACGTAGGGCAGGCGCGGCGCATGGCCGTCCGGCACATGCTGCTCCAGTGAATGCGCATGACTGCCGTGCGCAAAGCCGACATAGTCGACATTGCCAACTGCGGTGAGTTGCGCGGCGATGGCCGCCGCCTCCGCCGGACCGACGCTGCCGGCCACTCCATCGTTGCCCGGCAGCTTCAAGCCGATGATGAAACCTGCGCCACAGGCGGCGCGGATGGCGGCGACCAGTTCGGCGACAATGCGCGTGCGACCCGCCACATCACCGCCATAGCGATCCGTGCGCAGATTGGAGCGCGGCGACAGGAACTGGTTGAACAGGTGGCCGTGCCCGGCGGATATTTCCACGCCGCTGAAACCGCAGCGCTGCAGTCTGGCGGAGGACCCGGACATTTCCACAAGCAGCTGCTCGATGTCGGCAATAGAGAGCGCACGCGGCACGCTCCAGCTCAGGTCATCGGGCAGCACCGAGGCGCTGGTCGCATCCGTAACCCGCCCCGGGATATTGCGGCCGCGACCGCGATCGACAATCTGGGCCAGCAAACGGCAATCCTGCGACTCGACCGCATCAGCCCAGCGACTGAGCCCGTCAAGGTTGTCGTCATTCCAGGCGCGCACGCGGCTGGGCACATCGAAACCACGCCACATGCCCAAAGGCTCGGCCACGATCATGGCCGCGCCGCCACGGGCACGGCTGGCGTGGTAATTCACCAGCCTATCGGTGACACGCGCCGCCGCGGCGAACTGGGTCGATATTGATGCGTGCACGATGCGGTTGCGCAGCAGCCGGCCGGCGAGCGAAAACGGCGCCATCATCGCCGGGTAGGCGGCGGCGTCGGGAATGCCTCCCGGTGACTGCAGCCCCATGCTTATCCCGGCGCGCCGCGCCGCGGCGTCACCCGCGCAATCGTTTTGAACCGCAGGATCAAGCGAACACCTTGGCGTCGCCGCGCGTGTGCGCGAGCCAGTCGAGCTTGCGACTGAAGTAATTCCAGGAGTGCTCGATATGCACCGGCGCCATGATCTGCCCGCGGCGCTTGAGCCTGGTGGCGGCATTCGGGAAAATTGGCGTGAGGTTCGCGCTGCTGCCAAGGATATGAATGCGCGCTGCGCGCTCAAGAAAAATGCCCATGCACACGGCGTGTTCGATGGACGTGCCGCAAAAGGTCACGCCGTGATTGGCCATCAGCACGGCAAACTGCGAACCGAGCGAGGCGGCCAGCGCGGCCCCCTGCGCTTTGGTCTTGAGCAGCGCGGCATCATCGCGATGACAGGGCAGGCATTCAAAATAATCGGCATCCAGCGTGAAAGGCGCCAGCGGCGCGGCAAACGCGGACAGCACACTCGCATGCAGGGGGTGGGTGTGCGCCACCACCCGGACATCGGGACGCACGCGCAGGATTTCCGAGTGGATCGGCCACTCGGAATGGCGCCCGCCCTCGCCTTCGAGCTTGTTGCCCTCGCCGTCGACCAGCACAAAATCGGCGGCCGAGGTGATTTCCCCCAGGCCATAGGCGTTACGCTTGAGCCAGTATCCGCGGCCCTGCGGGTCGCGCAATGAAAGATGCCCCAGCGTCATGTCGCCGTGGCCTTCCATCTCAAGGATGCGGCAGGCGCGGGCGAGTTTATCGAGGTCTTCGGTTAGCTGCATGGCTGGAAATGCGCTTTCACGTTCAGGAAGTCGGATGCCGTTGCCTCAATCGCCTTACTTGTCTTATTCGTCTTACGTCTTACTCAGCACGGCACGAAGGCAGTACGCGGGTAAAACGTCATTGTAAAGGTGTAAAGGTGTAAGGGTGTAAGCGCCCATCAGTCGCACCGCCGCATTCGGAAGGAGACGCAAGCGGGCTGCGCTTGCGTCACCGCTTCAGACTGGCAAGCGGGCCACCACGTGCACACCCGCCACCGGCTTGCCAAGCTCGCTGCGCATCACCATCTCATGCACCTGCGTCAACACAAAGCCGTGCGGCTGCAAGGCTTTTTCAAGCAATGCGAGAGAATGGGTATAGCGCCCGCTGACGTGAAAGCCGGAGGTCATACCCTCGCCCTTTTCGACGTCAAACACAAACCGGCCACCACGACGCAAGCTACGCGCAAGGCCCGCGACAAGCGCGTCTAGGCTGCCGAAGTAGATGAGCACGTTGGCGCAAACCACGACGTCGGCCACGCCCGCGGCGCGCCCGAGGTACTCCAGAATCTCGCCCTGCACCAGTTCGTCATAGACGCGTTTTTCAGTTGCCGGCGCCAGCATGCGCGGCGAGAGATCGACGCCGAGCAGACGGCGGGAGAAGGGACGAAATTGTCGAGAACCGTCCAGGCGGCTACTTTGTAATCGCAGCCGAGGCCGTGGCCAAATCCCCGCCCGACGGTTACACACTGTTCCTCGCGGTGGACTCGACCATGTCGGTCAATCCTATGCTCTACTCAAAGTGGGTTTCCGCTCGCTGGAGTTCAGCAACTGGACCGGGCTGTTCGCCCCGGCCGGAACGCCCGACGCAATCATCGAAAAGCTCAACGCCGAAGTCAAAAAAGCGATGAACGATCCGTCGGTGGCCGCCCGGCATTTACCCCAGCACCGGCACCCCGGAACAATTGCGCACGCTGGAGCGGCGTGATCAAGGCGGCCGGAATCAAACTCGACTGGGAACGGGAGACGGGAGGCGACACTACCGCAGGAGAACAGGCTGAAAACCCGCTCCTGGCGGAGCTCTCCAGCCATCGTGCCGGCGGCTAAGCCGCCAGCAACACCCCGTCCTGCAAGCGCAGCACGCGGTCGGCATGGCGCGCCAACTCGGCATCGTGCGTGACCATGATCAGGCTGGTGCCGCGCTCGCGATTGAGGCGGGTCATCAGATCGAAGACCATTTGCGCATTCTGGCGGTCAAGGTTGCCCGTGGGTTCGTCAGCCAGCACGCAGGCCGGTTTGGTGACGAGGGCGCGCGCCAAGGCCGCGCGCTGGCGTTCTCCGCCGGAGAGTTCGCCCGGCGTATGCGTCAGGCGCTCCGCAAGTCCGACCTCGGTCAGCACCGCCTTGGCGGCGGCATAGGCCTCCTCACGCGGCAGGCGCCGGATCAGCAGCGGCATGGCGACGTTCTCAAGCGCACTGAACTCACCCAGCAGGTGATGGAACTGGTAGACAAAGCCAAGGGCGCTGTTGCGCAGGTCGCCGCGCTCGGTTTCGGACAGGCTTTGTATCGGCCTGCCCTGCACGCGCACTTCGCCGGCGCTAGGCGCATCGAGGCCGCCCAGCAGGTGCAGCAGCGTGCTCTTGCCCGAACCGGATGAGCCGATGATGGCGACAATCTCGCCGCGCGCCACCTCGATGTTGATGTTCTCGAGCACGCGCACTTCGCTGCCGCCCTGCTGGTAAATCTTTGACAGCCCGACGCAGGCGAGCACCGGTGTATTCGCCCCCTCACTCATAGCGCAGCGCCTCGGCCGGGTTGACGCGCGAAGCGCTCCAGCTCGGATAGATGGTGGCAAGCAGCGACAGCACCAGCGAAACGATGGCGACGGTGAGCACATCGCGCAACTGCAGGTCGGAGGGCAGCTCGCTGATGTAGTAGATCTCCTTGGCAAGAAACTGCATACCGACCACGCGCTCTATGAAAGGCACCACGACGTCGATATTCCAGGCCAGCAGCACGCCACCGGCCACGCCAATCAGCGTACCAATGACGCCGATCAGCACACCCTGCACGATGAAAATTTTCATAATGCCGCCGGGGCTCGCGCCAAGGGTGCGCAGGATGGCGATATCGGGCTGCTTGTCGGTCACCGCCATCACCAGCGTCGAAACAATATTGAATGCCGCCACCGCCACGATCAGCGTCAGGATGATGAACATGACGTTCTTTTCTATCTGCACGGCGCGAAAGAAATTGGCGTGGCTGCGCGTCCAGTCGCTGACATACACATCGCCCAGTGCGCGGTCCAGCATCAGCTCGCGCGTCACCTGGCGCGACTGAAAGAGGTCGGTCAGGCGCAGACGCACGCCCGACACGCGCGCCCCCATCTGGTAAAGCCGCTGCGCGTCCTCGATGTGAACGAGGGCAAGGCCGGAGTCATATTCGAACATGCCGACCTCGAAAATGCCCGACACGGTGAATTGCTTCAGGCGCGGCACCACGCCGGCCGGGGTCACCAGGCCCTGCGGCGCGATCAGCGTAACTTTCTCACCCACGCGCGCACCAAGGGCGCGCGCCAGCTCTGAGCCAAGCACAATATTGAAACCACCCGAGGCGAGGCTGTCGAGCCGGCCCGCGCGCATATGCTTGCCGATCTCGGCGACGCGCCCCTCGGCCTCGGGTATCACGCCACGGATGACCGAGCCGCGCACCGCGCCGTCAAAGGACAGCATGCCCTGGGCGTTGACGTAAGGCGCGGCCGCCACCACCAGCGGGTTTTTTACCACCCGCTGCACCACGGCCGGCCAGTCGGCCAGCTGGTTGTCTGCGCCGGTGATCTGCACGTGAGAGGCGACCCCGAGGATGCGCGAGCGCAGCTCCTCCTGGAAGCCGTTCATCACCGACAACACCACGATCAGCGCGGCCACGCCCAGCGCGATGCCCAGCATGGAGGTGAGCGAAATGAACGATACAAAGCGATTGCGTCGCTTTGCGCGCGTGTAGCGCAGTCCGATGAAGAGTTCGTAGTTCACAGGGGCGAATTCTATCAGTCAGGGTATCGGCCGGGGTGGCTACCGGCGCCCCATCACAGCCACGCCGTCCCGGGCGATAATCAGCGGCATAGAACGCAAAAAATTCAACCCCATCCGCATCCGCTCGACCGGCTACGATGCCGGCAAACAGTTGCTCGAACTCGAATTCAGCGACGGCAGGATCATCGCCTACAAGGGCGTGTCAGCGAAAATACACCGCCAACTCATGAGCAGCCCCTCGCCGGCCCAGAATTTCGGCAACCGCCCGCAAATCCGCACCAGTCTTATCTTTCCAGCCGATTGGCGATGAAACGCCTGCCTGTATGCTCGCCCCATGCACCTGCACCTGCTCATCCCCGGCCTGCTACGCTCGCGCGAGCACGATCACTTCGCCCCCGCCCTGCCGCGCCTTGCCGCGCTCGAGTTGCTGCTCGCGCGCGGTCGGCGCAGCGGGCACGAGGACACCGATAGCGAAGCGTGGTTGTGCAAGGTGCACGGCATCGAGCGCCAGACCGACTGGCCAGTGGCGCCCATTGCGCTGCTCGCCGACGGCGGCACGCCCGGCGCCGGCTGCTGGCTGCGTGCCGATCCGGTGCACTTCAAGCTGCAGCGCAACGACTTGCTGCTCGCCGATGCGCGCCTGCTGGCGATCACGCAAGAAGAAGCCGATGCGCTGGTGCAAAGCCTGAACAGCCACTTCGCGGCCGACGGCTTCAGCCTGCAGGCGCAGTGGCGAGTCCCGTATAGCGATTAGCTGGACGTTGCTCCGGTGGAGTTGGCTTGGTTACGTACGTGCGCGGCCATAACCCGGACGCTTTCTGTCGTGCTTGACGACCAAGACCTTGATCTCTTCGGCACCGGCGCGATAGATCACAGTGTAGGGAAATACGCTCATCGAAAAACCACGTTTTCCTTTGGCACGCGGTGATCCGATACCCGGTTGTTCAATGAGGAGATTCAATAGCCGCTTGAACTCGGCGACGAACCTTGCCGCCAAAACAGGCGAACCCTCGCGCTCGTAGAACTCAGCCGCGTCTTGGATGTCTTGTTCAGCGTCTGGATGAAGCGTGATCTTCATCCAGGGAAGCGCGCTTCCAATCTGGCAATAGCAACGTCAAGCGGCACTGACCGAACAGCGCCAGTTTCAAGCTCGCTTTCTCGCTTGTCCGCGAGCTCATCCCAGGCGGCTTCCGCCGCGCTGTCGACGTCGAGGCTTTCAATCAGTCGATCGAGGAGCCGCGCTCTGTCTGCCGGTGACAGACGCAGCACCTCGGCTTGCAGAGCTTCGAGCGTATTTGACATCTGTGTCTCCTCAGCATTCAAGGGCTTCGAAGATCATAGCTTGCCACAAATCCGGGGCGAGGCTTGCGCCACCGGGTGTTGACGACGCCCAACCCCCGCGTGAAGGATTGGCGATGAAACGCCTGCCTGTATACTCAGCCCATGCACCTGCACCTGCTCATCCCCGGCCTGCTTCGTTCGCGCGAGCACGATCACTTCGCCTCCGCCCTGCCGCGCCTTGCCGCGCTCGAGTTGCTGCTCGCGCGCGGTCGGCGCAGCGGACACGAAGACACCGATAGCGAAGCGTGGTTGTGCAAAGTGCACGGCATCGAGCGCCAGGCCGACTGGCCGGTGGCGCCAATTGCGCTGCTCGCCGACGGCGGCACGCCCGGCGCCGGCTGCTGGCTGCGTGCTGATCCGGTGCACTTCAAGCTGCAGCGCAACGACTTGCTGCTCGCCGATGCGCGCCTGCTGGCGATCACGCACGAAGAAGCCGATGCGCTGGTGCAAAGCCTGAACAGCCACTTCGCGGCCGACGGCTTCAGCCTGCAGGCGCTGCGGCCCGACCGCTGGTATGCGCAGCTGCCTTTGACGCCGGCGATCACCACGACGCCGCTGGCAAAGACTGCCGGGCAGTCGGTGAACACTAACCTGCCGCAAGGCGCCGACGCAGCGGCCTGGCATGCGCGCCTGAATGAAGTGCAGATGCTGCTGCACGAGCACCCGGTGAATGCGGCGCGTGAAGCGCGCGGCGCGATGCCGGTCAACAGCCTGTGGTTCTGGGGCGCCGGCACACTGCCGGCAAAGTCTGCGCACGATGAGGACACGGTACGCCCCTTCGGCCGCGTCTGGGCCGACGATGCCTTTGCGCTCGGGCTTGCCGCCATGGCGGGCGTCGGTTCGCAGGCGCTGCCCGCCTCGGCCGCGGCGCTGCTTGGTGCGGCGCCAGCCGAGGGTGTTGGGCTGGTGCTGCTCGATGGGCTGGCCGCCCCGCTCGCCTATGGCGACATCGCCGGATGGGAGGCCGCACTCATGCAGCTTGAAACCGAATGGTTTGCGCCGCTGGTGGCGGCGCTGCGCGCGCAGCACATCGGCATGCTCACGCTGCACGGCTTTGGCGTGGATGGCGGCTTTGCGCTGGAGACGGCGCGGCAAGACCTGGCGCGCTTCTGGCGCAGGCCAAAGCCCTGGCATTTGCGACTCGGGTGAGCGGCGCGGCGGGCAGCATACGTTGAGAACGCCCTAGGGCGAGGGTTTGGCGTTATGCCGGATGCGGACGGCGCGAAGAATCTGCTCCCTACGGTCGCCACCCGGAAAGCCGCGCCGATTGGGCGTTTGCGGATAGCATTGGCTGGAGATCGCCATTTGGCGCGGGTTTCCAGCAGTGCGATGATTCTGCTCCCTACGACCCCGTCGTGTTTGCAGATATCCATGTCCGTGCTACTTGCCGGGACTGCGCCGCGGGCGGGGGCAGTTGTTCAGTTGTTCAGTTGTTCAGTTGTTCAGTTGTTCAGTCGATCAGTCGATCAGCCCGGCACCGTCAAAAAACGGATAGGGCCCGTCAAAGTCGCCGATGAACGCGGTGTGCGACACCAGGCCGTGATCGGGGTGCCACTGGTGCAGCTGGTAGGCCGGCGGCTCCATGGCAAATTGCGAGGGCGCATCGGCGCTAAGGTCAAGGCAGACCTGGTGCGCGGGGCTGGGTGCGGTGGAGGCGAGCGTGCCGGCCCAGCGCACCTGGATGGGCCGGTGCAGGTGGCCGCACAGGATGCGTTCGACCTGCGGGTGGCGCGCGACAATGGCCTTGAGGGCGGCGGCGCCGGCGGCGGCAAGGCCGCAATCGTCCATGTGGCCGATGAAGGTCTTGAACGGCGGGTGGTGCATGAGAATGAGCGTGGGGCGCATCGGCGCCTTGTCCAGTTGTTGCGCCAGCCAGGCAAGGCGCGTCTCGCACAGTTCGCCGCCGCCCTCGCCCGGGATGACGGTGTCGAGCGCAAGAATGCGCAGCGGCAGGTCCTCGATGGCGTACTGGATGAAGGGCGGCGCCTGCCTCAGGTAGGCGTGATCGGGAAACGCCGCCACCATGTTTCCGCGATGATCGTGGTTGCCCGGCACAAGCAGCAGCGGTATGCCGAGCGGCGCGAGCAGTTCGCGCAGGCAGGCGTATTCCTCGGGCCGGCCGAAGTCGGTGAGGTCGCCCGTGGCAACGATGAGGTCCGGCCGCTGCTTTAACGCGAGGATGTGCTCGACGCAGCGCGCGAGCATGCCGGCGGTGTCAACAACGCGGTAGGACAGCTTGCCCGGCGCCTTGATGTGTAGATCGCTGATCTGGCAGATGAGCATGAGGGGTCCGCGGTTCAGTCAAGAAACAGCAGCGCCGCGGCATCGACGGTGACCGGCACGAGGTCACCGGGCCGGAATTCGCGCCGCTCGACGGTCTCGGCGATGATGGTCTGCGCGTCGCCCAGGTCAAGGATCAGCCGCGTGTGATCGCCCAAAAAAAATGCATTGACGATGCGCGCCTGCAAGTGCGCCCCGCCGGAGTCAACAATGCGCACGTCCTCGGGCCGGAACAGCACTTCGGCGCGAACCTGCGGCCCGACGTGCAGCCGCCCGCTGGCCAGGCGCAGGTGTTCGTCCTCAATGGTGCCGCGCACGCGGTTCATGCTGCCGATAAAGTCGGCCACAAAGCGCGTCGCCGGCCGGTAATAGATGTCGCGCGGCGAACCGATTTGCGCGATGCGCCCGTGGTCCATGACGGCGATGCGGTCGCCCAGGGCCATGGCCTCGGACTGGTCGTGGGTGACGTACACGGCGGTGATTTTGAGGCTGCGCAGCAGGCGGTCGATTTCGGCGCGCAGCGACTCGCGCAGCTTGGCGTCAAGCGCGGTCAGCGGCTCATCGAGCAGCAGCACGCGCGGGCGCACCGCAAGAGCGCGCGCGAGCGCCACGCGCTGGCGCTGACCGCCCGAGAGCTGGTCGATCTGCCGTTCGGCAAAGCTATCGAGGTGCATCATCGAGAGCATTTCGTCGACGCGCTGCTTTTTCTGCGCCGCGTCCATGCCGCGCACCCTGAGGCCGTAGGCGATGTTCTCAGCCACGCTCATGTTGGGGAATAGCGCGTAGCTCTGGAACACCATGCCGACATGGCGTTGCTCGATGGGCAGCAGGGTGACATCCTCGCCGCCGAACAACACCCTGCCCCCCGCATCGGGCTGCTCGAGGCCGGCGATGATGCGCAGCATGGTGGTCTTGCCGCAGCCCGAGGGCCCGAGCAGCACCACCGTCTCGCCCGGGTTGATGTCGAGGTCGACGCGCTCGAGCGCGCGCGTGCCGTCGGCGAAGGTTTTGCCGCAACCGGCGAGGCGGATGCCGACGGTGTTATCCATGTTGTGTTTTCCTGGCCCTGGCCCTGACATTGGGCGGTTCGCTCATCCATTGCATGGCGACCAGCAAGGGAATGATCATGATAAAGAAAATAATTGTGTAGGCCGAGCCGATCTCCAGGCGCATCGAGGCGTAACTGTCGGCAAGGCCCACCGGCAGCGTCATGGTGAGCGGCGTATGCAGCATCCAGGTGATGTTGAATTCGCCCATCGACAGGGTCACCACCATCAGCGCGCCGGCAAGAATGCCCTGGCGGCAATTGGGCAGGATGACATGGAAGAAGCGCTGCGTGAAGCTCGCACCGAGGCTGGCCGCCGCATCTTCGAGGGTTTTCAGGTCGATGGCGCCCATTACCGCCAGCACCGAGCGCACCATGAAGGGCAGGGTGAACAACACGTGGCCGACAAGGATGAAACTCCAGCTGATGCGAAAGCCCCTGAACTGGCCGTAGAGCAGGATCAGCGCGAGCGCGGTGGCAAGGCCGGGCACGGCCACCGGCAGCACCAGCAGTTCCTCCATCCAGCGGGTATAGCGGTTCTGCCGCCGCGCCAGCACATAGGCGGCCGGCACGCCGATCAGCAGCGTCACCGCCAGCGTGGCGAGCGCAATACCGATCGACAGGAAAATGGTCTTGCTGTAAAGGCTCCAGACCTCCACCACCCAGCGCAGCGTGAGGCCGCTCTTGATGCCGATGAAAAAATTCTCGGTGACACCGGCCATGATGGACAACACCACCGGCACCACCAGGAAGGCGCAAACGAGCACGGTGAAGGCAAGCTGCAGGTAAAAGCGCGGGGAGCGGCTCATGGCTTGAGACAGACTAGCACTAGGCCGCCGCCGCGACGGTGGAACCGGCGATCGAGCGGGCCAGCGCCAGCGCCAGCCAGGTGATCAGCCCGAGCACGATGGACAGCGCCGCGGCGAGCGCGAAGTTGGCGTAGTTGGTGAACTCGCCGTAAATGGTGATGGGCAGCACGTTGATCTTGGTGGCCAGCGTGAAGGCGGTGCCAAAGGCGCCCATGCTGGTGGCAAAGCAGATGGCGCCCGAGGAAATCAGCGCCGGCTTGAGCGCCGGCAGGATCACGTCGCGGATCACCTGCCAGGGTGAGGCGCCGAGCGAGCGCGCCGCCTCTTCGAGCGCGCCGTCGAGTTTTTCCGCGGCGGCCATGATGGTCAGGATGACGCGCGGGATGGAGAAGTACAGGTAACCGAGGAACAGGCCGGCCATGGAATAGGCCAGCACGAGTTTTTCGCCGAACAGCCATTCGGTAATGCTGCCGACAAACCCTTGCCGGCCGACCAGCAGGATCACCATGAAGCCCACCACCACGCCGGGGAAGGCGAGCGGAAAGGTCAGCGTCGCCAAGAGGAAGCTGCGGCCGAAAAAACGGTTGCGCTGCAGGAACATGCCGGCGATGACCGAGATGACGATGGTGGCCAGCGTGACTGTGGCCGAGAGCAAGATGGTGGAGACAAGGCTGCTGAAGTAACGCGCGTCGGTCACCACCGCCCAATAGGCGGCGATGCCGGTCGGCCCGCCCGCGCCCACCGCAACGAGGCGGGCCATGGGCAGCAGCCAGAAGGCAGAAAAGACGGTCAGCGCCGGCAGCAGCAGTGCGATGTGGCGCAGCGCCTCGCGGCGCGCCGGGCTGGAACTCATCTGCTCAAGTTCTGAACCACCGTTCGCGGCCGGCCTGTCGAAGCACGCGCAGGCAAGCGCGCGGAATCGGACTTGTTCGACAAAGCCCGGGACGGGCCGCGACAGGCGCCGTGTCAGTGTTAGTGTCGGTGTCAGGGCGAACGGTATTCATCCAGTGAGCGCTTGTGATGCAACAAGCAACAAGCCGCCTTATTTGACCTCTTTCAGGTAGCGGTCGGAAAAGCCCTTTTGCACCTCGGCCATCTTGCCGTAATCGACGGTTTTAGCGCGCGCATACTCGGCCGCCGGCAGGAAGCGCGACGCCGCCTCTTTGGACACGGCGCTGGCGCGCACCGGGCGCAGGTAGGCGTTGGCCCACACCGCCTGGCCTTCGTCGGACATGACAAAGTCGAGCACCTTCTTGCCGTTGGCGGCATTGGGCCCCTTGGCGACGAGGCTCATCACATAAGGCACCACCACCGTGCCCTCGGCCGGGATAACGAAGGCGACGTTGGCCTTGTCCTTGTAGCGGGCGCGATAGGCGTTGAAATCGTAATCGAGCAGGATGGGAATCTCGCCCGAGAGCACGCGCGCATACGAAGTCTGCTTGGGTACGATGGGATCGTTTTTTTGCAGCTGCGCGAAGTACTTGATGGCCGGACCGAAATCGTTCAGGTTGCCACCCATGGCCTGGTTGACCGCCACCGCGCCAACATAGCCGACAAAGGCGCTGGGCGGGTCAAGGTAACCGATCAGCCCCTTGTATTCGGGTTTGAGCAGGTCAGCCCAGGACTTGGGCACCGGCTTGCCCTTGAGGGCATCGACGTTGACCATGAATCCGAGCGTGCCCGAATGGATGGTGAACCAGGCGCCGTCCGGGTCTTTCAGGCCGTCGGGGATGTCGGCCCAGTGGGCCGGCTTGTAAGCGGTGACGACGCCTTCTTTTTTCGCCTGGATGCCGAAGGTCACGCCAAGATAGGTCACGTCGGCGACCGGATTCGCCTTCTCGGCCACCAGCTGCGACAGCGACTGGCCGGAGTTCTTGTTGTCCTGTGGCACGGTGACGCCGGCTTTTTCCTTGATCAGCTTGAGCTGGGTGCCCCAGTCCGCCCATTCGGGCGGGCAGTTGTAGCAAATGGCCGTTTGCGCCGCGGCGGGCAACGCCAGGGACAGGCCGGCAAGCATTGCGGCGAACAGAACTCTGGTGCGATTGAGCATGGTTTCCTCCAGAAAAGTAAAACAGTGTGCGCGGGGAGTCTTGTACCGGTGACTTCGGGACTTACCGGACAAGCCGGCGAGTATGCTCCGCCTGCGCGACGGTTTTATTACAAGCATCATCATGCCAGAAAATCCTTCGTCCAATCCCGCGCCGGTCCACTCCCATGCCTCCCCTTACGACGCGATAATTTTGCGCAATCTGTTGCACTTGATCATTGAGGCCGCCTCCCCAACAAAGGCAAGACCTTGCTCTTCTGAAAATTTACTTTGCCCAGCCGGCCCGCGCTGCGCTCTAATAGCGCCCATGTCCACGTCCAAGCTCACCACCCGCCCCGTTCCCGGACGCGCCCGCGACATGCTGGTCGAACAGGGCGTGCATCCGGTGCTCGCCGCCATTTATGCATCGCGCGGCGTGCGCTCGCGCGACGAACTGGAGCGCGAACTGGGGGCGCTGCTCCCGCTCGACCTGTTGCTACATGCAGACGATGCGGCCGTGCTGCTTGCCGATGCCATACGCGACAAAAAGCGCCTGCTCATCGTCGCCGACTACGACTGCGACGGCGCGACCGCCTGCGCCGTGGGCATGCGCGCGCTGCGCGCCTTTGGCGCCAGCGTGGGCTACCTCGTGCCCGACCGCTTCAAGCTCGGTTACGGGCTCACGCCCGAGCTCTCACGCATGGCCGCGCAAAGCGCGGCCGGCAAGCCGGACATCCTCATCACCGTCGACAACGGCATCGCCAGCGTCGAGGGCGTTGCCGAGGCCAACCGTCTGGGCATGCAGGTGCTGGTGACCGATCACCACCTGCCCGGCGCCACGCTTCCCGATGCAGCCGCCATCGTCAATCCGAACCAGCCGGGCTGCCCCTTTCCGAGCAAGTCGATCGCCGGTGTGGGCGTGATGTTTTACGTCATGCTGGCGCTGCGCGCGGAGTTGCGCAAGCGCGGGTGGTTTGCGGCTGCGGGAGCGACGACTTCGGCCACAGCCCCCTCTCCCCCGGCCCCTCTGGAACCTTCCACCACCCCCTCTCCCCCCCGAGAACCCAATCTGGCCGAATTGCTCGATCTTGTGGCCCTTGGCACCGTCGCCGACGTGGTCAAGCTTGATCCGAACAACCGCATTCTCGTTACCCAGGGCATCAAGCGCATACGCGCCGGGCGCATGCAGGCCGGGCTCAAGGCCTTGTTCAGCGCATCGGGCCGCGAGTCATCGCGCGCATCGGGCTTTGACCTTGGATTCATGCTCGGGCCGCGCCTCAACGCCGCCGGCCGGCTGGCCGACATGAGTCTCGGCGTGGAGTGCCTTGTCACCGATGATCCGGGACGCGCCCTCAACATCGCGCGCGAGCTCGACGCGCTCAACCGCGAGCGCCGCGGCATCGAGGGGGACATGCAGGCGCAGGCGGAAACCCTGCTACGCGACTTTGTCGCCGCGGACAATTCCAGCATTTGCGTCTACGACCCGGCCTGGCACCAGGGCGTGATCGGCATTCTCGCCTCGCGCGTCAAGGACAAGCTGCACCGCCCGACCATCGCGTTCGCACGCGGAGAAAACGGCGAACTCAAGGGTTCGGGACGGTCGATTTCCGCGCTGCACCTGCGCGATGCCCTTGACCTGGTGACCAAGCGCGAACCGGGTATCCTGATCCGCTTCGGTGGCCACGCCGCAGCGGCGGGCCTGACGCTGCTCGAGGCCGACTACGCGCGCTTCGTGAAAAGCTTCGAGGCCGTGGTGCGCGAAATGGTCGGCCCGGCGCAACTGGTGCGCACCATCGAAACCGACGGCACGCTGGACACGGGCGACTTCAACCTGGACCTGGCGCAGAAACTGGACCAGGAGGTGTGGGGGCAGGGTTTTCCGCAGCCGCTATTCTGCGACGAGTTCAAGGTCACCAGCCAGCGCATCGTCGGCGAAAAACATCTCAAGCTCAAACTCGCGCGCGGCGGGAAGACCATGGAGGGCATACGCTTCAACGCCGCAGAACCCTGCCCGGCATCCGTGCGCGCCGCCTACCGCCTGTCGATCAACGACTACAACGGCGTGCGCAGCGTGCAGGTGATTGTCGAGGACTGGGAAGCACTGAGCTGAGCAGCCTCACGAGGCGGCATCGCCATTCGCCAGCCGGCTGACCATTTCGCAGAGCATGCCGTCAGGCCGTTCAAGCTGCTCGAGAATGCTGAAGTGGTCCGCGCCGGGAATTTCGGCGAATCCACCCGGCAACGCAGCCTTCTCCCGGGCGCCGGCGAATTCAGACGACTGCCGCCGCAACTCAGGGAGTTCCGCCCCGCCCACAACCAACCACGCCGGAGGACACGTTGCGGGCAGATGTAGCAGCGGCGAGTTGCGTTCCGCCATCGCCGCATCAAGACCGAGCTTGTCATTGACATAACAATGGCGCACCGGCTCCAACTCGTAGACACCGCTGATGAGTAAGGCTCCGACCACACCGGGAGAATCGAGCACCATGGCGGCAAGCTGCGCCCCTGCCGACCAGCCACACAAGATCATACTTTCGCGCTTCGCGCCAAGGGCCGGTAATTGCAGCGACAAAAAGGCCATGGCGGCGCGTGTCTCGGCAACAATCGCGTCAAGGCTCGCCTCGGGTGCAAGCGTGTAACCGACCAGGGCGACATTCAGGCCGCGAGCCAGCGGCCCGACAGCAAAACAGCTGAAAGCCTCTTTCGCACGCGTCTGCCAATAACCACCATGAAAAAAGACAAGTGTCGGCGCCCCCTGCCCTGCCTTGAAAAAGTCGATACGATTTCGCGGCTGACTGCCATAGCGAAGATCAAGGTGCGCGGGCATGCTCGCGCGCAGCGCAGCACCGCGCTGCTCCCACCCCGCGACGGTTACGCCGCTGTGCGCCACTGCCGCCGCGTTGTTATAAGCGGCGTCGAGCTCGGCACGTGAGAGCTCATGCCAGGAACGTGAAGCCGGGCTGGCCATCATTCGATGCGGCAGGCTATGCGATGACCGCTGTGCGTCGCGCCAATGATGCCCTGCATGCCGGCGCTCTCTCCGACGTTAAAACTTACCGGAGCGCATTCCCGCCAGGCCGCCAGAACCTCGGGTGCCGGCGGCACCGCGCCCTGAGCGATGATAAGGCTATCGACTCGCAGCGCCGTCTGCGTGCCGCCCGAACGCAGGCACACGCCACCACCATCCCCTACAACCACTTCACAACCAAAGCGCACATCAACGCCAAGCCTTGTCAGCGCTGGTGGAATGACGATGCGATCGACGATATTGACGTCCTCGCCGAAACTTGACGCAACATCGGCGAGTATGATCGTGCGTCCGGACATGGCGAGATGCCAAGCCGCTTCAGCGCCGCGCTTTTGCGCGCCAACAATCAGCACTCGCCGACCCAGCCGATCGGGCTGCGACAACGCGGATAGCACGTCCATGACGGGTGAAGTCAATCCGGAAAACGGTGTCAGCGGCCACCGCGAACCGAGCGCCAGCACCAGGGCATCGGCACGCACTTCAGAGGGAGAAATCTCGCATCCCAGCCGTAGCTGCACTCCGGCACGCTGCAGGGCGTTCTCGTAAAAGCGCAACAGGCGCGGCAGCGTGCGCTTGAACGGCAACGCTGCGGCAACGCGCAGCTGGCCTCCAATTTGCGCGCCACGGTCATAAAGAACAACGCGATGACCGCGCTCGGCCGCACTCAGCGCAGCCTGAATACCGGCAGGTCCGGCGCCGACAACGGCCACCTCTCGCTTGCGACGCGGCGGCGGGACATACTCGTCCTCGCGTCCGGTCCGCGGATTGATCGCACACAGTGCCCGCGCGCCGCTTTGTTCGCGCTGAAGGCAGGTATTGCAACGTATGCAGGGTCGAATTTCATCCGTTCTTCCCCCGAGCAGTTTCTCCGGCAAGTCCGGGTCGGCAAACAAGGGGCGCGCCTGCGATATAAAATCCGCGTCACCATCGCGCACAATAGATTCGGCAAGGTCCGGGTCGTGAATGCCGCACGAGGCGATGACCGGTACGCCACCCCCCTCGCGGATGGGCCTTGCGTAGGATACGAACGGCCCCTCTTCCAGGTACATCGGAAGAACACGTTTTTCCATCGCACGGTAGGTGCCGGCCGAAATGTGGAATAAATCGACGCCCGCCGCGGCAAGCGCCTTGGCCACGACAGCATAGGCTTTGATATCCAGACCGCCCGGGAGTAGATCCTCGCCGTTGATTCGAAAACTGAGCAGACGATTCGGGCCCAGTTGCTCTCGCACGGCCCGTATGGCCTCGATCGGAAATTTCAGTCTTGCCTCGAAGGAACCACCGTATTCGTCAGTACGCAGGTTGGTCGCGGGCGACAAAAAAGTGTTGAGCAGATAGCCATGGGCGCCGTGCAGTTCCACCAGATCAAAACCCGCCTGAACCAGGCGGCGCGTAGCCTCACCATGATCGACAACCAGCTGCCTGATCTCCGCAAGGGTGATCTCCTGTGGTACGCGTTTGCCCTCCATCCACGGTATGGGCGAAGGCGCGAGCATCGGCGGATCGGGAATGACGCGCTGGCTGCCGCAGTGCCCCAGTTGCAGGCCGGCGACCGCGCCCTCTGCCTTGATCGCCTCGGCAAGGTCGGAGAGGCCCGGAATCATCAAGTCATTGTGTGCACCCAACTCGGCATGAAAAGCCCGGCTGCCCAAGGCATCCATGAACGTAAGTTCGGCGATAACAAGGCCCGCACCACCGCGCGCCCTCGCGCGATAATATTCGACCGTCTGTCGCGTGACGCTGCCATCCGCCGCGGCGTACATGGCACACATCGGCGCCATGACCATGCGGTTGCGAAAAGCGATGCCACGCAGCGTTAAGGGCTGCCAAAGCGCGGGAAAAGCAACAGACACGCGGCTAACCGAGCTTCAGCTCTTCAGCTTGAATCTTGTCCACCACCAGCTTGAGGTCGGCGAGTCTTTGCGGCGAGAGCCCAAGGATGGGCGCACGCGCCGGACCAGCACTCTGCCCGGCGAGCGTCATTGCCTCCTTGATGACCACCGGGAATGAACCCCAGGCCCAGGCGGCCCGCAAAGGGGCGAGCAGGTCGTTGATACGACCGGCCTCTTTCCAGTCGCCTTTTTTTGCTGAATCGTAAAGTCGCAACACCAGCTTGGGAAAAACGTTGGCCGCCGGCGAAATGGTGCCCGTACCGCCGTGCACCAGCATCGAAAGGAACACCGTGTCTCGCCCCGAGAACAGCAGCGACTTGCGGTCGGTGAGCAGCAGGTATTCGACCGCCTGCGTCAGATCGCCGTTGGAGTCCTTGACGCCGCAGATGTTCTCGGCGGCCTTCATGCAACGAACCAAGGTTGGCGGCAGCACGTTAACGCTGGTGCGTGGCGGGTTGTTATAGAGCATCACCGGCAGCTTGGTCGCCTTGGCTATCGTGGTGTAGTGAGTCACCAGTTCGTCCTGGCTTGGCTGGGCAAAATACGGCGTGATCACCAGTGCGAGGTCGACGCCGATGGCTTCGGCAGCCTGCGTCAGCTTGATCGCGCCGCGCGTGGTAACGGCACCGGTGCCGGCGTAAATCGGCACGCGGCCGTTCACCGCCTCGACAGTGATCTCAAGCAGCCTGACATGCTCGTCGTATTCGAGCGAGAAAAACTCGCCCTGGCTCCCCGCCACAGAAATACCGTGCAAGCCCTTGCCTATGTACCACTCTATCAACTCGACCACGCGTACTTCATCGATACGCTGGTCGGCGGTAAACGGCGTCGCCATCGCGGGAATAACGCCGTGGAATTTTTGCAGGTTCATTGGTCCTTCATCCTCTCAAGGGTGGGCCGCGAGGCCCGAAACAAGGCGAAACCGGCTCAGATCACGCCCATCATGCGATTCAACTCCAGTACATGTTCGGTAAAACCGGGCAATGCGCGCGTAACCTGGGGGTCGCGCGGGTGCGGAAACTCGATGCTGATGTCGGCGACGATGCGACCGGGCCTGTCGCTCATCACAAGAATGCGGTCGGACAGGAAAACCGCCTCTGCGATGCTGTGCGTAATCAGGATCACCGTCTGCTTTTCCTGTTCCCACAAACGCAACAGTTCGACATTCAGCTGGTCGCGCGTCAAGGCATCGAGTGCGCCAAATGGTTCGTCAAGCAACAACACCTGCGGCCGCAGAATCAGGATCTGCCCGAATGCCGCGCGCTGGCGCATGCCACCGGACAACTGGTGGGGATAGGAATTGCAAAAGGGCGCGAGCTTCAGTACATCGAGAATTTTCGAAGTGCGCACGGCGATATCGACAGACGAGATACCACGAACCTCGGCCGCAAGACGGATGTTGGCCTCCACCGTGAGCCAAGGCAGCATATTGTGCGTCTGGAAGACGATCCCAACATCCGGGGAAGGGGTAAGCTGCCTGCGCCCCAGAACGTCTATTTCTCCGCCGATATCCGGCGTAAAGAGCCCGCCAATCATGCGCAACAGCGTACTTTTGCCGCAGCCGCTGGGGCCCAGAACAGAGACAAATTGCGCGCGCGGTATCTCGAAGGAAACGCCCTCCAGCGCCCTGGTACCTTCGTCAAATGTCTTGGCGGCGGTGCGTACCGAAATCGCCGCCCGCGCTTCTGTCAATGGCATTATTTTTTCGAGCCTACCCAGCCGTTGTGGGAGATGTCGAAAATGATGCCGTTGGGATCACGGTATTTCTTCTCGTAGTAGAGCGATTCCTTCTCGATCGGCAAATCGAGAAAAAAGCTGCCGCCGTTGTCTTCTATGGATTTTCCCTGCGCCTCGAGGTCATCGACCCAAAATCCGACGTGATGAACACCGACATAATCCTTCCCGCGCTCTTTACCGGCCGCCTCATCGGTTTTGTAGTTGAGCAGCGCCAGACACATGGTACCGTCGGTGAGGTACACGCCACTGGCGATGGGCGACTCGGTCCTGCCCGCCTCGGTCATGCCGAAGGTTTTCATGTAGAACTTCGCGGCTTCCTCCGGATCGGGTACGGCCATTGCGATATGACGAAGTTTTGCCATGCGTGTGACTCCTGGTTATAAATATGAACGGCGGACAGCCGTCAGAATGCGCGCCACCAGACTCTACGCGCCAAAAGCTCGATCAGCATGTAGAGCACGCCGACAAGAACAGAAATCGCCAGCAAAGCCGCGAATACCAGGTCTGTTTTCGCATTGGCATTGGCGAGCAGGATCAAATTCCCCAGCCCCTTCTCTGAACCGACAAACTCACCGGCAATTGCTCCTATCACCGCGAGCGGCATCGCCATTTTGCAGCCATCCATGATGACCGGCAGCGCACTGGGCACGCGCAGTCGGCGAAACATGGTCCATGGCGAAGCGCCGATGGCGTGGAAGTGTTCGATGAGGTGCGCCGGCGTACCAGCCAGACCACCCATGGTTGAAATCACCACAGGGAAGAACGCGAACAGGAAGGCCATGAGCACCTTGGACGAGGTTCCATACCCGAACCATACGACCAGCAATGGCGCGAGGGCGATTTTCGGCAGTCCCTGGAAAATTACGACCAATGGATAGAACATCCGCCTGAACAATGGTGAAGTAAAAATGGCCAAGCCCAGCGCAAGCCCCCCGCCCACGGCCCAGAGATATCCGAGGATGACCTCCCAGGCGGTCACCATCGACTCTCGTAACAGCAGATCGATATTGTTCCAGGCAGTCTGCATTATCTGCGACAAGGGCGGCAGGAGATATCGCTTGATCTGGAACAAGTCGACCGCCTTCTCCCACAGCAAGGCCACCACGGCGAACGCTACCAGCGGATCGATAATGCTGCGCGAAACACCCAGAAGCCTTGGCGGTTGCGGCATGGCGGCCTACTTCTTGTCGTCCGGACGCGGACCCCAGTCAGGCGGGGGCACGAGAAAGCGCTTGAAGTGCCACTGATCAAACCCCTCAATATCATTGGGCCAGACCTGGGGGGCATGCACCTTCCCCTCTGGAATCTGCACCATGTCGCAATAAAACTCGACGTAGTTGCCGTCAGGATCCTTGAACACCAGGAATACGTTCTCGCCCGGGCCGTGCTTACCGATGCCGCGGACGATCTCGATATTTTTTTCCTGCAAAAAGCGCCCCATCACTTCGACCTCGTCCAGGGAGGCCATTTCGTAGGAGAAATGCTCAAGGCCGGGTCGCCAGGGACGGTAGGTGTCATTCGCGGCCGCCTCGCCCGGCGGTATCTGTGACAGTGCGAGATCGTGGTGATCAACGCTGCTGCGCAGGAATACCATCTGGTCGGAAATCCAGTCGGATACATCCAATCCGACGATCTCGGTGTAGAACTTCACCGACTTCTGGATATCCCGCACGTTCAGCACAAGATGGCCTAGCCGTCGGGGTTTTGGTCGGTCCATGGCAACGCCTTACTTGAGGAACTCGTTGGAAAACACATCCTCTGCGCGCACCTTGCCTTTGAGGTCATAGGCCTTGTCGACAAAGGAAATGGTGGAGCGAATGCGGTCATCACGGATAAAGCCGAGGCCGTTTTGCTTGACCTGCGGATCCTGGATCAACTCACCGATCTCCTTGATCTGCTGCAAAGCGATGGCGCGGTCCACAACCGGGAACATTTTTACGAGTATGTCGGCGGCCTGGTCCGGATTTGCGATGGCGAACTCGAATCCGCGGTAAGAACTGCGCAGGAACTTGCGCACCATGTCGGGCTTGGCCTTGATCAGCGCTTCAGAGGCGGCAAAGCCGTTGCCGTAAGCATTGAGGCCATAGTCGGCGTAATCAAACCACGCAACGTTAAGACCCGCGGCGGCGGCCGTGCGCTGCGTCACCACGCGATCACTGCCCTTCCAGCACTCGACCAGGTCAATTTTTCCTTCGACGAGGGAGCCGGAGATCACCGCCGGATCGAGGCGCATCAATTTGATGAAATCGCGCGGCTTGTTATTAAGTTCCAGCCATGCCGGGACAACGTTGTGCACAGGCGATGCCGAGCCCCCCCCGAGAGCGCGACCCTTTAGGTCCTCAAGCACCTTGGGCTGCATCCGGCTGGTGACCCAGCAGATGGCACCCGGCCATTTGGTGTTGATCGCGCCGATCATCTTGATTTTGCCACCGTTGGACCGGTTTAGAACCAGGCTGATCGGGTCGACATAACCAAACTCGAACTGGCCCTGATCCAATTCGTTCGCAGTACGATTGCCGCCGTAACCGCGGACGATATTCACCTCCATGCCCACTTCCTTGAACCAGCCCCGCTCTTGCGCAACGATCACGCCGATCGAACTGCCCTGCGGCAACCAGGCCATGTTGTAGGTGACTTTTTCCTGTGCGAGCGCCTGGCCCGCCAAAAAACCCAAACCAGTCACCAACGAGGCAACAAATCCAGCAAGACTACGGTTCATTACTTTCTCCCGAATAAAAAACGGACAGTCAGATTTTTTCAGCGGCCACCGGATTACGCAGCGACCCGATTTTCTCAAGCGTAGCCTCCATCACATCGCCATTCTTGAGGTAAATCCCGCGCCCCATGCCAACGCCTGCGGGCGTGCCCGTGGCGATGACATCGCCAGGCTCAAGGGTGACGATGGTCGATAGATAAGCAATCTGCTCGCGCACCGTCCAAATCATGTTCTTGGTCGAATCGTCCTGCATGCTCTTGCCGTTCACCGTAAGTTGCATGCGCAGGTCCTGCGGGTCCTTAATCAGCCAGGAGGGCACGATCCAGGGCCCGAAAGGCGCGAAGGTATCGTGGCATTTGCCCTGGAACCAGTCGAATTTGAACGGATAGTCGGAGCGCATGTTTAGGTCACGCGCAGACACGTCGTTAACAATGGAATAGCCGGCGACGTAATCGAGGGCCTTTGCCGCAGAAACACGACGGGCTCGCTTGCCTATCACCGCCGCCAGCTCCACCTCCCAGTCGAGCATCTTGGTTTCGGCCGGCTTGCGCACCGTTTCGCGCGGACCAATGACGGTGTTTTGCAGCTTGAGGAACATGTACGGCTTGCTGTCGCTCTTGGCCGCGAGCACGGTTGTCATCTCATTGGCATGTTCGATAAAGTTTGAAGCAGCGCAGAATATGCGCGTCGGGCGATAGGGGGCCATGGCGATCTTGTCACCCGCCCCGACCGCCTTTAGCTTGCCTGACAGCGCAAGCTTGGCGATTGCCGGGCCAGCCTTGCGCAGCACCGGGCTAGCCGCCCTCCAGTCGCTCATGATGGCCTCGACGCCACCGGTGAACCACTCGGCCTTCATGCCGGTGATTTTTGCCGCTTTGGCGGCTGCCTTCAGGTCGTAGAGTTTGCCTTCAACGACGACGGCGGGAACAATCACTCCCTTACTTTTGTAGGTGGCAAGTGCGAACCAGGTCATAGTCATTTTCTTTCGCGGTAATGGGACGGAAGAAATTTAACGGCATTTTTTCATGTATGCAAGCTTTTTTCTGTGTATACACGAAACCAAATGACGGCAACGGACGGCAACGCCCCTCAGGTTGTGCACCACAAAAAAATGCAGCCCTCGGTCCGCGCGCACCGGGAGACTGGTTGCTTGTTACCCCGGCGCATGCCGGACCGGCCTAGCTGCGCGTACCGCGTATCAGAAGACGCGACTTGCCTGTCTTGTTTTTTCTTGCCTGACCCGCAGGGAAACCGCGCAACAGCAAACGCCCGTCAGTGGACCGGCCGGCGTTGCCGGCCATCCCGCCGCCATGCTGTTTTTCGAAATACTCGATGACATTGGTTGCACTGCTTGCCGTGTGCGCGCACATCGCATCGAAAGCGGCGCCGGCATCAGCGCGAAGTATCGCTTTGGTCATGATCTCGTGCTCAGCCACGGAAGTCTGCAGCCGGTCGCCCGTATTGAAAAATTTCTGCGATCGGAAAGGCTCGAGCCGCTGCCGCAGATTTGCAGCAAGGGCATGCAAGTTGCGATTTCGCGCACCGATGTAAATAGCCTGATGGAAACTTTCGTTGAGCTCCGCGTAACTATCGGCATCGCCATCCAAGACAGCCTTTCGGGCGCGGCTGTGGATAAGTTCGATCTGCTTCTTTTCCGCCATCCCTGCGCGAAGAGCACATAGTTTGGCGCAAAGCCCCTCGACCTCACTAGCCGCCTCGAACAAATCGAGCAGCCCGGCAAGATCGATGGTCGCCACGGAAAACCCCCGGCGCGGTTGTGACTCGATCAACCCGGTGGCAGCCAATTCACGCAAGGCGTCCCGCACCGGACTGCGCGAAACTTTGAAACGTTTGGCTAAAACGATCTCCTCGAGTTTGGCGCCCGGCTTCAGGATGCCATCGACAATATCCCTGGCAAGGCGTTGGGAGATTTTCTGTGAAAGCGTACTCATGGGAGCGATATGGTCGGGATCAATCCAAACGCATTACAGACAACTCACTTACGGAACATGAAGGGCGTGGCTATCAGGGCCACCAGCAGGATCGCAAACCAAAGCAGCGACCACTCCGGAATCGACAGGGTGAGAAATTTCCAGGACTTGGGCGTGCACAGGCCGTCGTATTGCAACAGCGGCGGAATCATCTTGCCGATTTTCGACGCATCAAGAAAGCGCTCGACCGGCGAGCCGGCACATGCCATGGCGCGGACCGGGTCGCTCTGTATCCAGATATGGTATCCCGCTGCAGCGGCACCGGCGGTCGCGACCAGGCCGCCGAAAAACGCATAAACGGCCGTCCCCGCCGGGCCCGGCCGGTGCAGCGCCGCCACCAGCGCGACGAGACCAATGCCGATGAAGCCCAGCCGTTGCACCACACACCAGGGACAGGGATCGAGGCCATCCAGATGCTGCAGCACCAGCGCGTAACCGAGCAAGCCTAGGCAAACCATCAAAATGGTGGTGAATACCGGCGCGCTTGCGCCACGCCCTGTCCGTCCGAATGCCATGGTGTTCCGAGTCCTGCCGCAATGTAAGGTTCCCGCAGGTTAGAGCAAGCCGGGGCATCGCGCAATGCCGGTATAATCATCACCTTGGCGCTCACCGCAAGCCCGGCGCAAACCCGCGCGGCGCCCGCCCGAACCTCACCCGGACATACCCAGAAACATGGAAGCAGAACGCATCAACGCCCTTGCCGGCGCCCTCACAGACCTCAACGCTCGTTCGCTCGAGTTGCGGAGGTATCTTTGACTACGACGTCAAACAATCCCGTCTCGCTGAAGTAGGCCTCTTCCTCGAAGACCCGGGCGTCTGGAACGACGCCAAGCGCGCCCAGGAACTGGGGCGTGAGAAAAAATCCCTTGAAGCCGTGGTGAGCTCGCTCACCGAAATCGACTCGGGCCTGCGCGATGCCAAAGAACTGTTCGACATGGCGCGCGCCGAAAACGACGATGACACGCTGGTCGCGGTCGAGTCGGATGTCAAATCCGTGGGCAAGGCCGTGGCGGATCTGGAGTTTCGCCGCATGTTCGCCGACCCGCTCGACCCAAACAACTGCTTTCTCGACATCCAGGCGGGTTCGGGCGGAACCGAGGCGCAGGACTGGGCACAGATCCTCGAGCGCATGTATCTCAGGTACACCGAGCGCAAGGGTTTCAAGGTCGAGATACTCGAACACTCGGACGGTGATGTCGCCGGCATCAAGAGCGCCTCGCTCAAGGTCAGCGGCCCCTACGCCTACGGCCATCTGCGCACCGAGTCGGGCGTGCACCGCCTGGTGAGAAAATCGCCATTCGACTCGAATGCGCGGCGCCACACCTCGTTTGCCAGCGTGTTCATCTACCCCGAGGTCGATGACTCGGTCGAGATCGACATCAACCCGGCCGACCTGCGCATCGACACCTACCGCGCTTCGGGCGCCGGCGGCCAGCACATCAACAAAACCGACTCTGCGGTGCGCATAACCCACCTGCCGACCAACATCGTCGTGCAGTGCCAGAGCGACCGCTCGCAGCACCGCAACCGCGCCGAAGCCATGGCCATGCTCAAATCACGGCTGTACGAGCTTGAGATGCGCAAGCGCAACGAGAACAAGCAGGCGATGGAAGACTCCAAGACCGACATCGGCTGGGGACACCAGATACGCTCCTACGTGCTCGACCAGTCGCGCATCAAGGACTTGCGCACCAACGTCGAGGTCGGCAACACCCAGGCGGTGCTCGACGGCGACCTTGACGGCTTTATTTCGGCCAGCCTGAAACAAGGTGTCTAGGAAGAGCAAGCGGACAACTCCATTGCCGTGCCGCACACACAAAGCCCGGAATGCGTTGAATGAACGGATAAGCATTTTGTCAAAGCGTCACTAAAAGGAACATACGATGGCCGAGCAATCCACCACTCCAGCGCCGCAGGACGAAAACCAGATCATCGCCGAGCGGCGCGAGAAACTCGCGCGGGTGCGCGAGAAGGGCATCGCCTTCCCCAACGACTTCGCCCGCGAGGACGAGGCGGCGACACTGCATGCCGCGCACGCCGGAAAAACCAAGGAAGACCTGGAGCCCGCCGGCATCAAGGCCGCCCTTGCCGGCCGCATGGTGTTGAAACGCGTGATGGGCAAGGCCAGCTTTACCACACTGCAGGACGGCAGCGGCCGCATGCAGGTCTACCTCACCAACGAGGGCGTCGGCACGGAAGTGCACGACGCCTTCAAGCACTGGGATCTGGGCGATATCCTGGGTGTCAAGGGCACCATGTTCCGCACGCGCACCGGCGAGCTGTCGATCGCCGCCACCGAAATACGCCTGCTGTCAAAGGCGCTGCGCCCGCTGCCGGAGAAATTCCACGGCCTCACCGACCAGGAGATCAAGTACCGCCAGCGCTATGTCGATCTCATCACCAACGAGGACACACGCAAGACCTTCCTCACGCGCAGCCGCATCGTGCAGGAAATCCGCGCTTTCATGGTCGCCAAGGGCTACCTCGAAGTTGAAACCCCGATGATGCATCCCATTCCCGGCGGCGCGGCGGCGCGGCCTTTCGCCACACACCACAACACCCTCGACATGCAGCTTTTTTTGCGCATCGCGCCAGAGCTCTACCTCAAGCGACTGGTGGTAGGCGGCTATGAGCGCGTTTTCGAGATAAACCGCAACTTTCGCAACGAGGGTATCTCAATCCGACACAACCCCGAGTTCACCATGATGGAGTTCTACGAGGCCTATCGCGATTACCGCTACCTCATGAACTTCACCGAGGAACTGATGCGTGAGGTCGCGCTGAAGGTGCTGGGCACCACCATGCTCCCCTATACGACAAATGAGGGCGAGCACATGATCGATTTGTCCAAACCTTTCGACCGCATCACCGTGGTCCAGGCCATGCGCAAATACCATGCGCCGTATGCCAGCGAGACCAATGCGCCGCTGCATGAACGCGCCTTTCTGACGACCGAGCTGAAAAAGCGTGGTGTCGAAGCCAAGGAAGGGCAGGGCATCGGCGCACTGCAGTTGATGCTGTTCGAAGAGACCGTTGAGTCGATGCTGATACAACCGACCTTCATCATCGATTACCCGGCGGAGACCTCGCCGCTCGCCCGCCGCAATGACGCCAATCCGGAACTTACCGACCGGTTCGAACTCTTTATCACCGGCCGCGAAATGGCCAACGGTTTTTCCGAGCTCAATGACCCCGAAGACCAGGCCGCGCGCTTCCATGAACAGGTGAAGCAAAAGGACGCCGGGGACCATGAGGCGATGCATTACGATGCCGATTACATCCGGGCGCTTGAGTACGGCCTGCCACCCACGGCCGGCGAAGGCATCGGCATCGACCGGCTGGTGATGCTCTACACCAACAGCCCGAGCATCCGCGATGTCATCCTGTTCCCGCAAATGCGGCCCGAATAATGGGCATTGATCGGCCGCGTACCGGGTGAAGCCACAAACTTCCAATCATTCCGGCCGATGCGCACAAGGCTCATACTGACCGCGCTTTTTGCGCTGGTGCCGGCCCTGGCACACAGTGTGGCGGAGGATACGGAGCAGACCGCCTGCCGGCGGCTTTTCGACCCTGAGCTGATCAAGGTCACGGCCCTTCCCGTCCAGCCGTCTGTGGATGTTTCGCTCGACACGCGCGCACTCACGACACTAGAGGGAAAACCCACCGGCCAACGGGTGCTCGGGCGCACCACCGCGCGTTTGCGCAATTCGTCGGCATACAAGACACGAATACAAAAACTGCCCGGCGGACGAATCTGCGCCCGGCCCGGCGTCACCGTCACGCTCTCCTACGAACCGACGATCATTTTCGTCGGCAGCGAATATCCGGCCGGCTCATGTGAGTACCGAAAAATAATCGATCATGAACAGCGTCACGTCGCGATGCATATTCTTCATCTGGAAGAACTCACGCCCCTGCTGCAAGCCGACCTGCGCGAGTTTTACGCCCATGCGACGCTGGTGTTCGATCTGCCGGCGTCTGCCTTGCAGTATTTCCAGACCGGCACCCAGTCCGTCATCCGCGCGCGCATCAAGCAGATGTCCGGGGATGCCCGTGCACGCCAGGAAGGGGTCGATTCAAGCGAGGAGATCGGAAAAATGTCGACCCTGCGAAAACTGTGCGCCACTGAAAGCGCACCGCCCTCCGGGGGCCGCTAAACCGGGGGTTTAAGCTGCGTTCGCACCGCAATGTGACTTTCGTCACACTCCAGCCGCCTTTGTCACAGACTGTTACAGCTTCGCCCGTCAACATGAACATAATGGAAGCGTTATTCATGGTGACGGCCTGACAAGACACGAACGACGAAACACGAAGGACCAAACACAAGGAGAATGCTCATGGAAGCACAAATCGCGCGCAACACCACCCACCCGATGATGATCATCGCCGCCCTGTCCGTGACACTGCTGAGCGCAGCGGGCATCGCCGCATTAATGGGCTGGATTCCCCATTCCAGCAGCCAGCAGGCAAGCGCGCCGGTCCTTGCCGAGGCTCCCAAGGCATCCGAGGCGTCCCAGGTGGCCAAGTCCGTGGAAGCGGCGAAGCCCATCGAAGTTCCAAAGCACACCGAAACCCGTGCAACGCCTGCGGCGTCGGCAAAAGCGAAGCCCGTGGTAAAAACCGAACACAAAGCGCTTGCCACGGCGGAATCCAAACCGGTCGAGCACACGCCACCCCTGCAGGTGGCTGCGGCGCCGCCGGTCAAGACAATCTGCTACGACTGCGGCGTGATCGACTCGGTGCGCATGATCGAGAAGGCCGGCGAAGGTTCGGGTCTTGGCGCGGTCGCCGGCGGCGTGGCCGGCGCGGTGCTGGGCAACCAAGTGGGCAACGGTAACGGCCGCAGCATCATGACAATAATCGGCGCGGTTGGCGGCGGACTTGCCGGCAACCAAATCGAAAAAACCGTCAAGAAGACAAAATCCTATGAGATTACCGTGCGCTTTGAGGACGGCACCACGCGTGTCTTCACTCAAGCCAACGAACCGGCCTGGCGCGTTGGCGACAAAATAAAGCTTACTGACGGGCTTCTGAGCTCGAACGGCTGAGCCGGCTGATTGAGGTGTGACCGACGGGCGCTGCGGCGCCCGTTATTATTTCCAGCCGCCGGAGGCGACGCTGCTAGAATCGACCTCCAATGGCCGATCTCCTGCACGCACTGCGAACAATGGCCTTGATCGGCGATGCCGAAACTCCGGCCATCACTGCGCTTACCGGCGGCGTATCGTCGGAGATTTTTCGCGTTGATGCCGCACGCGGCAGCTTTTGTGTCAAACGCGCGCTGGCCCAACTGCGCGTCAGCGCGGAATGGAAAGCCCCGGTGGAGCGCAACCACTACGAGGTAGCCTGGCTTAAATTCGCCGGCGGCATTGCGCCCGGGTCGGTGCCCCAGGTACTGGCCGACAGCGCGCAGGATGGGACCTTCGCCATGGCCTATCTCGCACCTGAAGATTTTCCGGTATGGAAAACACTGCTGCGAGATGGCCAAATCGAACCGGGCACCGCCGCGGCGCTGGGCCGACTGATAGCCCGCATTCACGCCGCGAGCGCCGGCAAGCCGGCTATCGCATCGGCCTTTGCCACCGATACGATTTTTCATTCCCTGCGCCTTGAACCCTATCTGCTGGCAACAGCCCGTGCCCATCCGGACTGCGCGGCAGAGCTCAATGCACTGGCTGAGCGCACCGCCCGCACCCGTCTTGCGCTCGTGCACGGCGATGTCAGCCCGAAAAACATCCTGGTCGGCCGCGACGGCCCCGTTCTCCTCGACGCCGAGTGCGCCTGGTATGGCGACCCGGCATTCGACCTTGCCTTTTGCCTGACCCATTTATTGCTCAAGCCGCTTTGGCGTCCGCAATGGCGCGACGCCTATCTCGAATGTTTCGATGCACTCGTTAGGGCTTACCTCGATGCAGTCGATTGGGAGCCGGTGCAATCGCTCGAGCTTCGCGCCGCGCAGCTACTGCCGGCCATACTGCTCGCCCGCATTGATGGAAAATCGCCGGTTGAATATCTGCTTAGCGCGACCGACAAGGACTTTGTCCGTGCGCGGGCAAAGCCGCTATTGCTGCGCGCACCGACGCATCTCGCCGAGGTGCGCGCCGCCTGGACACTGCAAGACTGACCGACTGACAGGAATGAACATGGACACCAGCATTGTTTCGATTCACGGCCGGCGCGTCTGGGACTCGCGCGGCCGCCCCACTGTCGAAGCTGAAGTCAGGCTGGCCTGCGGCGCAAAGGGCCGCGCCATCGCGCCAGCGGGTGCTTCGCGCGGCAGCAACGAGGCCATAGACCTGCGCGACGGCGGCGCAAAGCTTGGCGGCTACGACGTCGGCCGCGCCTGCGCCAATATCTCGGGCGAAATCGCCCGCGCGCTGCAGGGCATGGATGCGACCGCGCAAGAGCGCGTCGATGCCGCCCTGAGCACCCTTGACGGCAGCGCCAACAAAGCGCGTCTGGGTGGCAACGCCACAGTCGCCGTTTCCATGGCGGTGCTGCACGCCGCAGCGGCCGCGGCCGGCCTGCCTTTGTGGCGTTACCTTGCCAACGGCCGCCCGGTGCGCCTGCCCCTGCCCGAAGTCCAGATCTTCGGCGGCGGCGCCCATGCCGGGCGCCGCATCGACATCCAGGACCTGATGATCATGGCACCGCGCGCCGCGAGTTTTGATGAAGCCATGGTGATCAGCGCAGAGGTCTATCGCGCCGGCGGGGAATGGATGGCCGCACACGGCAAGCTCGGCGGTGTTGCCGACGAGGGCGGCTGGTGGCCGCAGTTCGACAGCAACGAAGAGGCGCTGCAGGCGCTGGTGGCGGCAATCGAGCGCGCCGGATACATACCGGGCGAGGACGTGGTCCTGTCGCTCGACATCGCCGCCTCCGAGCTCTATGCCGACGGCTTTTACCAACTCGGCCTGGAGAAAAAACAACTCGACACCGATGGCATGAGCGAGATGCTGCTCGGCTGGATTGCGCGTTACCCCATCGCCTCCATCGAGGATCCCCTGGCGGAGCACGACACAGAGGGCATGGCCCGATTCACCCGTGCCGCCGGCGGAAAAATCCAGATTATCGGCGATGATTTCCTGGTCACCAGCGCGGCCCGCGTCGGCGCCGCTGCGGCGGCCGGCGCCTGCAACGCTGTTCTGCTCAAACCCAACCAGGCTGGTACGATCAGCGAAACCCGTGCGGCGCTAGAGGCGGCGCGTGCGGCGGGATGGGCCACCATCGTGTCGGCGCGCTCGGGCGAGACCGAGGACACCACCATCGTGCACCTTGCCACCGGCTGGGATGCCGGGCAGCTCAAGGTTGGTTCGTTTGCACGCAGTGAGCGCATGGCAAAATGGAACGAAGCGCTGCGCATCGAGGAGGAATTGGGCGCCGGGGCGCGCTTTGCCGGCGGCGGCGCCCTGGCCGGATCTCGCTACAAAGCCCCTGCACGCTAGCGCCCGGAGCCCCCGGGGGCCACTCAAGACGGCCGGCTATAATGGGCTTTGCCCATCGGAACGGCCGTAACATGCGCAATTTTTCAGCAACGCGGCTCGCACAGCAAGCTTGACCCCCTCATCTGGCGCGCATCACGCGCACCACTTTCGCGGCATCATCTACATCATGCTCGCGGTGAGTTTTTTCGCCCTTCTTGATGCAACGGCAAAGTATCTGGCAAAGTTTTACCCGGTGCCGGGGATTGTTTGGGCGCGTTATTTTTTCCAGGCACTGCTGATGCTGATCGTCCTCGGGCCGCGTCTCGGACTGGGGCTGCTGCATACCAAACGGCCGGTGCTGCAACTGGCGCGGGGAACCGTGCTGGTGGGCGCTTCTCTGACTTTTTTCACCGCCCTCGCGCTAATGCCCCTCGCCGAGGGTTCGGCCATCAGCTTTACCGCCCCGCTGCTACTGATGGCGCTGTCGGTGCCGCTGCTGCGCGAGCGCGTTGACGGACCGGCCTGGATCGCGGTGTGGCTGGGCTTCGCCGGCGTGCTGCTGATCATCCGGCCCGGCACCGGGGTGTTTACCTGGGTGGCATTGCTGCCGCTTGGAACGGCGCTATGCAACGCCATCTACCAGATACTGACGCGCAAGTTGAGCGGCATCGACAGCACACTCACCACGCTCTTTTACGGCGGCCTGGTAGGTGCGGTGATCATGTCCTTTGTGCTGCCGTTTTACTGGACCACGCCGCAAAGCCTCTTTCACGCGTTTTTGTACGTCATGCTCGGCGTACTCGGGGGCATCGGCCACTTTATCCTGATCAAGGCCTTTGATGACGCACCGGCCTCGCTGCTGGCGCCGTTTATCTATGTGCAAGTGGTCGCGGTGCTGATACTGGGCTACCTGGTATTCGACAGCTTTCCCGACAGCTGGTCACTCGCCGGCATGGCCATCATTGTCGCCAGCGGTATTTTTGTCGCAACACGCCAGGCAAGGCGCATGCTGAGCGCCCGCGCCGAAGCAGAAGCCAAATCCAAATCCGGCTAAAGCCTCACCCGACCAGCGGGCTGCGCCCGGTCAGCGGGTAGCGCGGGTCGTTGTAACCGGGGGTCGAGGGGTGCCCGGAGCGGACCAGGCCGTCGATCAGCGCTTCGTCATCCGCATCAAAGCCGTGTTTGAGTGCGCCGATATATTCCATCCATTGCGCCAGCGTGCGCGGACCGGCCAGCACGGAAGTCACCGCAGCGTTGTTGAACAACCAGTTGATGGCAAACTGGCCGGCCGTCATGCCGCGCTTTTCGGCGTGCGCCTTGATCGCCTGCGCCATTACCAGCGACTCCTGGCGAAATTCGGTCTGCATCATGCGCCTGTCCTTGCGACCGGCGCGCGAATCGGCCGGCGGCGCATCACCCGGTTTGTATTTTCCGGTGAGGACACCGCGCGCCAACGGACTATAGGGCACCACACCCAGGCCATAGTGGGCGCAAGCCGGGATCACTTCTGTTTCTGGCATGCGGTTCATCGCGTTGTAATAGGGCTGGCAGACCACCGGCGCGGGCACGCCCATGTCTGCGGCAAGACGCACCGCCTCGGCAATGCGCCAGCCGCGAAAATTGGACAGGCCCCAGTAACGCACCTTGCCCTGGGCGATGACATCACCCATCGCGGCAACCGATTCATCCAGCGGCGTGTCCTCGTCGTCGATGTGAAAGTAATAAATATCGACAAAATCAGTGTCAAGTCGGTCCAGGCTCATATCGATGGCGCGCAGTATCCAGGCGCGCGACAGGCCGCCATCGTTGGGCGCGTCGCCCATGCGGTTGCCAACCTTGGTGGCAAGCACCCAGCGGTTGCGCTCCGCGGCGATGAGCTTGCCGACGATACGCTCGGATTCACCCTTGGCGTACTGGTCGGCGGTGTCAATGAAATTGACCCCGGCATCGCGCGCCGAGGCGATGATGCGCGCCGCCTCGGCGGCATCAGTACGGTCACCGAAGGTCATGCTGCCAAGGCACAGCCTGGAGACCTTGAGGCCGCTGCGGCCGAGGTTAACATAATCCACGCTCACATCCTTTCGAATATCGCGGCGATTCCCTGCCCGCCGCCTATGCACATCGTGACCAGCGCATAGCGCTTTTGCGTGCGCTGCAACTCATAGACGGCCTTGACCGTCAGGATGGCACCGGTCGCACCAATGGGATGGCCCAGCGCCACGGCGCCGCCGTTCGGATTGACCTTCGCCGGATCGAGGCCAAGGTCGCGCGTGACGGCCATGGCCTGCACGGCAAACGCCTCGTTCGACTCCACCACATCCATGTCTGTGGGTTTCAGGCCGCTCTTTTCGAACACGCGCCTCACCGCCGGTATGGGCCCCAAACCCATGAGTTGCGGATCAACGCCGGCATGCGCGTAAGCGACCAACCGGGCGAGCGGCTTCAAGCCCAGCTTCTGGGCTGCGGCACGATCGGCAAGCACCACCGCCGCCGCCGCATCGTTGAGTCCGGAGGCGTTGCCGGCGGTCACGGTGCCGTCTTTCTTGAACGCGGCGCGCAGCTTTTGCAGATCCTCCGGCTTCATGCCGCGCCGTACATGCTCGTCGGTGTCGAACATGACCGTTCCCTTGCGGCTTTTCAGTTCAATGCCGGCGATCTGCGATTTGAAATGACCGGCATCGAGCGCTTTTTCCGCGCGCTGGTGCGACTCGAGCGCAAAGGCATCCTGCTCTTCGCGACTGATGCCATATCGGGCGGCGATATTCTCCGCGGTGATGCCCATGTGGCCGTGACCAAAAGGGTCGTGCAAGGCGCCGGTCATGGCGTCAACGACGCCGATGTCACCCATGCGCTGGCCCCAGCGCGCCGCCGGCATGATGTAGGCGGCGCGACTCATGCTCTCGGCGCCACCGGCCAGGGTGATGTCGCAATCGCCCAGCAGAATGTGTTGTGACGCCGACACGATCGCCTGCAAGCCCGAGCCGCACAGGCGGTTGACGGTGAGGCAGGGCGTGCCGTGGGCAAGGCCGCCATCGATCGCGGCAACGCGGGACAGGTACATATCGCGCGCCTCACCATGGATGACGCTGCCAAACACCACATGCCCCACTGCCGCGGCGTCGATATTCGCGCGGGTCACCGCCTCGCGCACGACCGTGGCGCCAAGCGCCGTTGGCGCGATATCTTTCAGGGATCCGCCGTAGTCACCAATCGCGGTACGTACGCCCGAGAGCACCACCACTTCACGCTGCGCCATAACCGTCTCCTTGAATGCGCTTGAACCCGCCTGTTATTTTTCCGCAACGCGAAGTCTGGCGCGCAAATCATGCGCGTCGCTTGCCGTCACCGTCACCTCTGCCCAATCGCCGGCCTTAAGCCGCCCCGGCTTGGCGATCCGCACCACCCCGTCGATCTCGGGCGCATCGGCAGACGAGCGGGCCAGGGCAACGCCGTCCCGCACCTCGTCGACCAGCACGCGCATGTCCTGTCCGACCTTGCGCGCGAGCCGGCGCGTGCTGATTTGTTCCTGTGCGGCCATGAAACGCGCCTGGCGTTCATGCTTGATTTCTTCGGGCACCGCACCGGGCAGCGCGTTGGCCGCCGCGCCATCGACATCGGAATAGGCGAAACAACCGACGCGGTCAAGCTCGGCCTCTTCAAGAAAATCCAGCAACTCGCCAAACTCCGCCTCAGTCTCGCCGGGAAAACCGACGATGAAGGTACTGCGTATGGTCAATTCCGGGCAGGCAGCACGCCAGGCGCGAATGCGGTCGAGGTTTTTTTCACCTGAAGCGGGACGCTTCATCAGCTTGAGAATGCGCGGATTCGAATGCTGGAACGGGACGTCCAGGTAGGGCAGCACCCGACCCTCGGCCATCAGCGGAATCACCTCGTCCACATGCGGATAGGGGTACACATAGTGCAGCCGGACCCAGACATCCAGATCGGCGAGGGCCCGTACCAGATCGTTCATGCGCGTCTTCACCGGCCTACCCTGCCAGAACCCAGTGCGGTACTTCACATCTACCCCATAGGCACTGGTGTCCTGGGAGATGACCAGCAATTCCTTGACGCCCGCCGTAACGAGGTTTTGCGCCTCCTGCATGACCTCGCCGATGGGACGACTGACCAGATCGCCGCGCATGGACGGAATGATGCAGAAGCTGCAGCGATGGTTGCAACCCTCGGATATCTTCAGGTAGGCATAGTGGGCAGGGGTAAGCTTGATACCCTGCGGCGGAACGAGGTCGGTGTAGGGATCGTGCGGCTTTGGCAGGTGCGCATGCACCGCTTTGAGCACACCGTTCGTGTCATGCGGCCCGGTCACTGCCAGAACCGCAGGATGCGCCGCCCGCACCACGCCGTCTTTTGCGCCAAGACAGCCGGTGACGATGACTTTGCCGTTTTCCGACAGCGCCTCACCGATGGCGTCGAGCGACTCCTCGACCGCGGAGTCGATAAAACCGCAGGTATTGACGATGACGATATCCGCCCCCTCGTAAGAGGGCGATATTGCGTAGCCCTCGGCGCGCAATTGCGTGAGGATGCGCTCGGAGTCGACGAGCGCCTTGGGGCAGCCCAGGGACACAAATCCCACTTTGGGCGTTATCAGTTTTTTTTCAGGTTTCATGTATTGGGTTTGGCACTTGCAACGCGGCCGGCGGTAATTAAACCGGAGCCAGCTTCAGACCGCGGCGCGCCTCCCGCTCCGTCCGGGAAGCGCGCCGCGTCGTCGTCAGGATTTGTCTTTTTTTGAGTTGTCGTTCTCGCCCGCGGCACCCGGCTGCGGAAACCCCGGAAAGGGAAAACCGGAGAATATGCCTTTGGTCTGGGTCTGCAGCTGCTCCTGCATCTGCACGAACATGTTCTTGCTCTGGTCCATGTAAGCCGACATCACGCTGTTCATCGCCGGCCCCTGGAAATTCATGAACTGCGACCACAATTGTTCGTTGACCTTGCTTGGATCGCCGTACAAGACCTTCGACTGGTCGTGAATGCGCTTCTGGATTTCAGTGAAGGCATCGACGTTTTTTTCAAGATAGGAACCCATCATGCCCTGCATGGCGTTGCCGTAAAAGCGAATGAGTTGGGACAGCACTTCGGATGAAAACATCGGCACGCCGCCCGCTTCCTCCTCAAGGATGATTTGCAGCAGGATGGGGCGCGTCAGATCATCGCCCGACTTTGCATCGACCACCTGGAAAGTCTCCTGCTTTAGCACCAGCTCCTTGACATCGGCCAGGGTGATGTAGCTCGAGGTTTTGGTGTCGTAGAGACGGCGGTTCGGGTATTTCTTTATCAGGCGCAATGAATCGGTCATGGCTTCTCCAGCAAATTTCGGATGGTGATGGCGCGCGAAAAGGATCCGTCTGTCGTCCCGTGTTACTGCATATGCTGCCCGCCATTGATGGCGATGTTGGCTCCGGTGACAAACGCCGCCTCCTCGGAGCACAAGTAAATGATAAGCCCGGCCACCTCTTCCGGCTTGCCAAGACGGCCGACCGGGATTTGCGGAATGATCTTCGTGTCGAGGATTTCCTTTGGTATGGCGGTGACCATCTTGGTGCCGATATAGCCCGGCGAAATGGTATTGACGGTGACACCCTTCTTCGCCACTTCAAGCGCCAGCGCCTTGGTGAACCCGTGCATGCCCGACTTGGCGGCCGAATAGTTGGTCTGGCCGAACGCCCCCTTGGAACCGTTGACCGACGACACATTGATGACCCGCCCCCAGCCGCGGTCGACCATGCCGTCGCAAACCGGCTTGGTCATGTTGAACACGCTGTCGAGATTCGTGTGCATGACGACGTCCCAGTCGACCTTGCCCATTTTCTTGAACGTCATGTCGCGGGTGATGCCGGCGTTATTGACCAGAATATCGACCGGACCGACATCGGCATGGATTTTCGCCACGGCCTGCTGGCACGAATCGAAGTCGGCCACATCCACCGCGCAGGCGTGAAAACTGTAGCCGCGCGCCTTCATGTCCGACAGCCACTGGGTCGCACCCTTGTTGCCGGGCGAATGGGTAACGACCACCTTGTATCCGGCATCGGCCATCTTGGTGCTGATTGACTCACCCAAACCACCCATACCGCCGGTAACCACCGCGACGCGCTGTGCCATGTTCTCTTCTCCGAGACGAATGTGTGAACCGTTGTTGAAAGTGTTATCGATTATGTCACCAAATCGAAGCCCGTCAATACAGCCCGGATCGACCGCCGCGACCCATCGCTACTGCCGCTACTCCATGTGAAGGCCGCCATTGATGGAGATATTTGCGCCTGTCACGTAGGCCGCCTCGTCCGACACCAGGTAAGCAATCAGGCCGGCGATTTCCGCCGGCTGGGCGAGCCGTCCCATCGGAATCTGCGCGACGATCTGGTCGCGCACCTCCTGCCGTATCGCCATGACCATGTCGGTGGCGACATAGCCCGGAGAGATGGTGTTGACGGTGACGCCGCGCCTGACCACTTCATGGGCCAGTGCCTTGGAAAAACCATGCATGCCCGCCTTGGCGGCCGAGTAGTTGGTCTGTCCGAACTGGCCCTTGAGCGCATTCACCGATGAGATGTTGATGATGCGGCCCCAGCCCCGGTCGGTCATGCCCTCCACCACCTGCCGCGTGACGTTAAACACCGAGTTGAGGTTGGTGTTGATCACGGCATACCAGTCGCTCGGCGACATGCGCTTGAACACACCATCGCGTGTGATACCGGCGTTGTTGACGAGGATGTCGACAGGGCCGATGGTCGCCCCGACCTTGTAGAACATTTCGGCACAGGAATCGAAATCCTCGACATTGCCTTCCGCCGCGTGCACCTGCAGCCCCTCGGCGCGCATCATCTGCAGCCATGCGTCCTTGCGCTCGTAATCGGGCAGGCAACCGGCGACAACCTTCGCGCCGCTGCCGGCGAGGCGCCGGCAAACCGCGGTGCCGATGCCGCCCATGCCGCCGGACACAAACGCGATGCGCTGCGTCACCGGTTTGGGCTGCTCGCCGGCTGCTTTGGCGCCTGTCGCGCTGCCCTCAATGACGTCAATGACATCTGTGCTCATGGATTTTTCTCTTGCGCCTGTTTATCAGCGCTCTATTGCGAGTGCCACACCCATGCCGCCACCGATGCACAGTGCGGCAAGGCCTTTTTTGGCATCGCGCCGGATCATCTCGTGAATGAGTGTCACCAGAATGCGGCAGCCCGAAGCGCCTATGGGATGCCCGATCGCGATGGCACCGCCGTTGACGTTGATCTTCGAGGTGTCCCAGCCCATCTCTTTGTTCACGGCAATGGCTTGCGCCGCGAACGCCTCGTTGATTTCCATCAGGTCGAGGTCTTTGGCGCTCCAACCCGCCTTGGACAGGCACAACTTGGATGCGGGCACCGGCCCCATGCCCATTATTTTCGGATCAACGCCGGCCGACGAATAGGCCTTGATGCGCGCCAGGGGCTTGAGACCTAGTTCATCGGCTTTTTTTGCCGACATCATGATGACCGCAGCCGCGCCATCGTTGATGCCCGAGGCGTTGCCGGCGGTGACCGAGCCGTTCTTGTCGAAGGCAGGCCGCAAGGCGGCAAGCGACTCGGCGGTGCTGCCGTGCTTGGGGTACTCGTCCGTGTCGAACACCAGGGCAGCGCCCTTTCTTTGCGCAATTTCCAGCGGCAGGATCTCGTCTTTAAACTTGCCGGCCTTTTGCGCCGCCTCGGCCTTTTGCTGGCTCGCCGCCGCAAACGCATCCTGCTCCTGCCGCGTCACGCCGAACTGCGCGGCAACATTCTCGGCGGTGACACCCATGTGATACTGGTTGTAGACGTCCCACAGGCCGTCAACAATCATGGTGTCGATAAGTTTGGCATCGCCCATGCGAAAGCCGTCGCGCGAGCCGGGCATCACATGCGCCGAGGCGCTCATATTCTCCTGGCCCCCGGCAATGATGATTTCGGCATCGCCGGCCTTGATCGCCTGCGCGGCAAGGTGGGTGGCCTTGAGTCCGGAGCCGCAGACTTTATTGATGGTCATAGCCGGACACATGTCCGGCAAGCCGGCCTTGATCAACGCCTGGCGCGCGGCATTCTGCCCGACGCCGGCGGTCAGCACCTGCCCGAGAATGACTTCAGATATCTGCTCCGGCTTGAGTCCGGTGCGCGCCAGCAGCGCGCGGATAACATGCGCCCCGAGATCGGCCGCGGGGATTTTCGCCAGCGTGCCGCCGAATTTGCCCACCGCCGTCCTGCCTGCCGCAACAATCACTACGTCTGTCATGATGGTCTCCGTCCTTTGATGTTCGCGTTTGTTTTCATTGCTGCCAATGCGTCAGATAAATGCTTTTTCCCGGTGCTTCAGGCCCGCTGTTTGACGTAACGCCCGGGCGCGTCTTCGATCGCCTTGTAACGCTTGCCGCCGGGCTTTTTCGGCGCAGCCTTCTCGCCGCCTGCAAATTGCCCCAGCCAGCGGTCCCAATCGGACCACCAGCTTCCCGGCGTCTCGGTCGCCGCATCAAGCCAGGCCCCCGCATCAGCGCCGGGCTGCCCGCCCAGCCAGTAACTGCGCCGGTTCTTTTTAGCCGGATTGATCACCCCGGCAATGTGACCACTCGCGCCAAGCACAAAACGCGCGTCGCCCCCCAGCAAAGCGACGGACCGGTACGCCGTCTGCCACGGAACGATATGGTCCTCTCGCGTTGCAAGTATGTACACGGGCATGTCCACCGCACCAAGATCAACCGCTACGCCGCACATGGAAAGCTTTCCGGGTTGGCGCAGATTGTTTTCAAGATACATGTTGCGCACATACCAGCAATACATGGGACCGGGCAGATTGGTACTGTCAGAATTCCAGTACAACAGGTCGAAGGCGTCGGGGGTTTTGCCCTTGAGGTAATTGTTCACCACATACGACCAGACCAGGTCGTTGGCGCGCAGCGCCGAAAATACGAACGACAGCTCCTTGCCTGGCAGCACGCCGCCGGCCGCAAGCGCCTGCTCCTTCGCGGCAACGGCCTGTTCATCAACGAACAGCCCGATCTCGCCGGTGTCGGAAAAATCGAGCATGGTGGCAAGCAGCGTCAGGCTTGCGACATCGCGCTCGCCGCGCGCCGACCTGACCGCGAGCGCCGCGGCAAGCAGCGTGCCGCCGACACAAAATCCCAGCGCATTGACTTCTTTCGCGCCGCTTATCTTGCGCGCCACATCAAGCGCAGTGAGCACGCCTTTTTCGATGTAGTCGTCCCATGTCAGCTGCCCGAGTTCCTCGGTAATCTGCCGCCACGAAACCATGAACACCGTCTGCCCCTGCTCCACGGCATGGCGCACGAATGAATTTTCCGGCTGCAAATCGAGAATATAAAATTTGTTGATGCAGGGCGGCACCATCACCAGCGGCCGCAGCGCGACCGTCGCACTGAGCGGCTTGTACTGAATGAGCTGGATGAGTTCGTTTTCGAACACCACGTCGCCCGCGCTGGTGGCGATATTGCGGCCGACCTCGAACACCGATTCGTCGGTCATCGAAATGCGGCCACGCTCGACGTCGTCTACCAGGTTCTTTATGCCCTTGCCCAGCGTCTCGCCATTGGACTGCAGCGCCAGGCTCAAAGCTTCGGGATTGGTCGCGGCGAAGTTGCTTGGCGCCAGCGCATCAATGTACTGGCGCGCGAGAAAGCGCAGCTGATCCTTGCTGCGCGCTTCCAGTTCGGCCGTTTCGACCACGCCGCTGAGGAAGTGCGCATTGATCAGGTAAGCCTGCTTGAGGTAATCGTAATAAGGATTGTCGCGCCATTCCGCGGCGGAAAAACGCCGGTCGGCGCGATCGGGCGAAACCACCGGTGTGTAGGCTTGGCCCGCCTCACGCGACAACATGGCCGTCCACAGCACCAGATGCTGCTGCGCAAAGCCAGGCTGCAAAGCGGCGGCGCGCGCAGCCAGCTCCTGGGTGATGCGGGCTTTTTCTGCGCCCTCATCGGGCGTGCCGGCAGCGGCCAGCCCACCGAGCCAATCAAGCCAGGTTTGCAGCCAGGCCTGACCGGCCTGCGGCAACGCATCAGGACTGAAAAAAGAGTGTGGAGTCACAGTGGGTGGGGTGCGCTAACTACTTGTGAAGTCAGGCATTATTGCGCCGCAACACCGCCCTGTCAAGGCAACTGGGATACCGCTTTTAGTGAAGTTTGCGGCCGCTCACACCGAATAATAGCTACGAAACCAATCGACAAACCGCTGCACGCCTGTATCGATGGGCGTATCGGGCCGAAAACCCACTGCTTTTTCAAGCAATTGCGTATCGGCATAGGTATCGGGCACATCGCCGGCTTGCATCGGTTGCAGGTCGAGAATGGCTTTTTTACCAATCGCTTTTTCAAACGCTTCGATATAGCGGAGCAAGGGCACCGGCTGGTTATTGCCAATGTTGTAAAGACGATAAGGCGGCTGTTCGCTTTGCGCTTTGCCTGCGGGCGCGCCCTTGTCCAGTACCGCGATCACGCCGCCGACAATATCGTCGATGTAGGTGAAATCGCGCGACATCCGCCCTTCGTTAAACACCGGGATGGGCTTGCCTTCGAGCACACAGGAGGCGAATTTGAACGGCGACATATCAGGCCGGCCCCAGGGGCCGTAAACGGTAAAAAACCGCAGGCCGGTGCAACCCATACCGTAAAGATGCGCGTAACTGTGCGCCATCAGTTCGTTGGCCTTTTTCGTGGCGGCATAGAGCGAAACCGGATGATCGACGTTGTCGTCCTCGGCGAAAGGAAGTTTTTTATTCGCGCCATAGACGGAGCTGGACGAGGCGTAGACAAGATGGCCCGAGCCGCTGTGCCTGACACCTTCCAGCACGTGCGCAAACCCGGTCAGGTTGGAGTCAATGTAAGCGTAGGGGTGGGTTACCGAATACCGCACACCGGCCTGCGCGGCCAGATGCACGACGGCATCGAAGCGCCGTGCGGCGAAAAACCCCGTCATACCGGCGCGATCGGCGATATCCAGGCGCATAAAGGAAAACTTCGCTTCGCCGCCCAGCCTTGCCAGCCTGGCCTCTTTGAGCGCGACATCGTAGTAGTCGTTGAGATTGTCGATGCCAAGCACCGTGTCGCCGCGCGCAAGCAGGCGCGCGGCCAGAGAATAGCCGATGAAACCGGCGGCGCCGGTTACGAGAATGTTCAATCAGACTCCCTGCATAGCATTCTTTGCCGCCACCATCCGCGGATGCATGACGCTTTGTTCGATATTCATTTTTCTGCGCCACGCATCCAATGCCTGGCACGAGAAACGGTGTAAAGCATGCGAGTATACGTTGTCCCCGCCCGATTCCCCTAACGCGCCCTCCCGGCTTACCTTCAACCGCCATGTACCTTGTCGCCATCGCCTGGATTTTTGTCACGCTGTGCATGGCGCTGACTGAACGCAGCCTTGTCACCGGACTGCTGACGTTTTTCTTTTACGGCCTGGCGCCTCTGGCGCTGCTGCTGTGGCTGATGGGCACGCCGCAACGACTCAGAAAAAAGAAAGCCGCCTCAATGGCTGTGCCCGGTGAGCAGACCGACCAGCCAGATCGAACTCACGCCAAGCGCGATCAATAGCGTCTGTTGCAGCGTGGCGCGCAATTCAGTGCGCTTGTGCAGGCCGGGGATCAGGTCGGCGACGGCGACATAAATCATGCTCGCCGCCGCGATGGCCAGCATGCTGTTGATCAAGCCCTGCATCGCCTGCAGCGCAAAATAGGCGACAAGACCGCCTGCGAGCATCGCCAGGCTGGATACCAGGTTGAGCACCAGCGCGCGCGTTTTGCTGTAACCGGAGTGAAGCAGAATGAGGAAATCGCCCACCTCCTGTGGAATCTCATGCGCGATAACGGCAAGCGCCGTCACGATGCCAAGTTCGGTGCTTTGCATGAAGGCCGCGGCCACCAGCACCCCATCAACAAAATTGTGAAAACTATCCCCAACCAGGATCATCATGCCGCTGCGTCCGTGATCGTTGGCATGGGCGTGCATGGCACCATGGCCATGACCGCCATGGCCGGCGGGGGTGCCGACGGGCTCCTCACTGTGCACTTCGCAGTCTTCGTAATGGCAGTGACGCCACAACACCAGTTTTTCGAGGATGAAAAAGCCGAATATGCCGGCGAGCACGGTGGCGGCGACCGTCGAGGCGTTACCGTTCTCAAAGGCGTGCGGCAGGATCTCCAAAAAAGACGCACCCAGCAGCGCACCGATGGCGTAGCTGATAAGCGCCGGAATCCAGGAGGCGCGCGCGGACAGGGCGAACACGGCCGCGAGCAGCACCGACAGGACGCCGCCGAATACCGATGCAACAATGATCCAGGCTAATGTAGACATGTAGACATGTAGAAAAGACCGCTTCCTTTTTTACAACCCGGGCGCAACACACCACGCCGCAATGAAACACCAGCAAAACACGCGATAAACGGATCAGGGCTCCAGCCAGATCAGACTGGACATGCGCCCGCTTAAAGCGCCGTCGCGACGATATGAATAAAAGCGCTGCGACTCCCCAAACGTGCAAAACCCGCCACCATACACTTCTTGCACGCCGGCAGATAGCAGGCGATTGCGTGCAAGCGCATAAAGGTCGGCTTGAAATTTACCCGGTTTGCCCGGTTTGAACGCGGCGGCATCAGCGGCGCCATCGGTCCCGCCCTGGAGAAAAGCCTCCCGCAACTCCGGCCCGACCTCGTAGGCGTCCTGGCTGATCGCCGGCCCCAGCCACGCCATCAGGCGGCCGGGCGGCCGCGCCATCGCCTTGACGGTGGCGCCGATCACCCCGCTTGCAAGCCCCCGCCAACCCGCATGGGCCACCGCCACCGCGCCGCCATCGCGGTCGCACAACAGGACCGGCAGGCAATCGGCGGTCAGCACCGCACAAACCTTAGCGGCCGCGTGCGCCACAGCGGCGTCGGCAAGGGGTTCTGTTTCCGGCTCCGCTTCAACACCAATCGCCTCGACACGATCCGCCGCGACGACCGAAGCGCCATGCACTTGGTTCAGCCACAAGGGCATCCCCGGCAGGCAGGCGGCAAGCAATATCCGATTGCGCCGCACCAGCGCCAGGTCTTCGCCGGCGCGCATGCCCAGATTGAAGGAGGCATAGGGCCCGGCGCTGGCACCGCCTGCGCGCGTGGTCACCAGGGCGCGCACCCGCGCCGGCGCCGGCCAGTCCGGAACGATCCAGTCCGCGTGCGGCGCCACCCTCATGCGGCGCGCTCGTCCCCTGCCAGAGACGCAAGCAGGGCAGCCATATCCGCGGGCACCGGCGCCGACCACTCGCGCGCCTTGCCGCTGCCCGGATGAATCAGGCCCAGCCTGGCCGCGTGCAATGCCTGTCGCGTGAAAGCCTGGAGCAACGCGTCCTTGCAGTGACGCAGGCCGTAAACGGGATCGCCGACAAGCGGATGCTTGATCGACTGCATATGCACCCTGATCTGATGCGTACGCCCGGTGTCCAGGCTGCATTCGAGCAGCGTGGCTGCGGCAAAGCGCCGCAACGCGCGGTAGTGGGTGCGCGCCGGCCGGCCGCGCTCGACCACAGCCATGCGTGTGCGCTCGCGCGGATCACGCCCGACGGGGGCATCAACGGTGCCCTGCGCCGGCGCAAACCCGTGCACCAACGCGAGATACTCGCGCTTGACGGTACGCGCGGCAAGCTGGCGCACGAGGTCGGTCTGCGCCTCGAGTGTCTTGGCCACCACCAGCAGACCGCTCGTTTCCTTGTCGAGCCGGTGGACGATGCCGGCACGCGGCACCGCTTGCAGGGCCGGGGCGTGATGTAAAAGGGCGTTGAGCATGGTTCCCCGCCAATTGCCGCTGCCCGGATGGACCACCATGCCCGCCGCCTTGTTCACCACCAGCAAATGCTTGTCCTCATGCACGATCTCGAGGTCTATAGCCTCGGCCCGCGCCGCCAGCTCCGCTGGCGCGGCCTCGGGTGCGACACTGACGCTCTCGCCCCCCCAGACCTTGCGCTTGGCTTCAGTGGTTTCGTCGTTGAGCCGGACGCGTCCGGAGCGCAGCCAGGCCTGCAGGCGGCTGCGTGAGTGTTCAGGGAACATACTGGCCAAGGCCTGGTCAAACCTGAGTCCGGCAAGCTTGGCAGGCACTGTGCGCAGCAAGCGCGCAGGTTCGCCACCGGCGTCGATGCCCGCATCAACGCCGATGTCTCCCATATCAGCGTCGGCGTCTTCATCATCGGGGGCGATTTCCGCCGGGTCGATGTTCGCCGGGTCCATGTCCGCCGGGTCGATGTCCAGATTGGGCGGTGATGTTGCCGCGTTATAATGTTTTTTGTGCAAAACAGCGTTGTCCCGCAGGTTGTTGTGTCGTGCCACTGACCCGACCGTAACGTTCCGAAATATGGGCCGAAAAATGAACCGTAGTGTAGCCGCTTTAGTGTTGGTGCTTTTCTTCACCGGATGCGGCTTGTTCCCGTCCGAAGACGACCCCACCAAGGGCTGGTCGGCGGACAAGCTTTACAAAGAGGCCAAGTCCGAGCTTTCGGACAACAACTTCGACAAGGCCATCAAGCTTTACGAAAAACTTGAAGCGCGCTATCCCTACGGACGTTTTGCCCAGCAGGCGCAAATCGAGGTGGCTTACGCCTATTACCGCAGCGGCGAGCCAGAATCGGCCATCGCCGCCTGTGACCGCTTCATCAAGCTTCACCCCAAGCATCCCAATGTCGACTACGCGTTCTACCTCAAGGGACTGGTCAACTTCAACGAGGACCAGGGCGTCTTAGGGCATATCTCCGACCAGGACATGACCGAGCGCGATCCGCGCGCGGCGCGCGATTCGTTCGAGGCTTTCAAGGAGCTGGCGACGCGCTTTCCCGACAGCAAGTACGCGCAGGACAGCGTGTCACGGATGAAATACCTGGTGAACGCCCTGGCCCAATATGAGGTGCATGTGGCGCGCTACTACGTCAAACGCCAGGCCTGGGTGGCGGCGGCGAACCGCGCCCAATATGCGTTGCAAAATTATCCCAATGCGCCGGCCCTCGAAGAGGCCTTGTTCATCATGGTGCGCTCATACGATGCGCTCGGGATGACCGACTTGCGCGACGATGCCGATCGCGTGATCCACAAAAACTTCCCCAACAGCGTCTGGTTCAAGGGCGGTCCGCAGCGTAACGTGCCGTGGTGGAAGCTGTGGGATTGAGTTCGCGGTAGCGCTGCGCCAAGCCGCAAAAAAAGAACTACATAAGCTGGAAACCCGCGCCTGGCGCGGATTTCCAGCCTATCCCCCCGGAACTTCACCGCCAGAACAGCATGCCTGAGGCCAGCGGGGGAATCAGTACGATAGGCACAATCAGTACGATAAGCACCATCAGCAACATCAGGCCGGCGTGATGTTCTCGTCCCGAATGTAATCGCGAATCACCGATGCGATGTCGGCATCGGCCTGAAAACCCATCGCCAGCGCACGCTCGGTCCGAAAGCGGATCGGCCAGGTTTGCACGATGGCCTGGATGCGCGCCTCGGGCTTCCATTTCACACGTTCGGCCACCTTCGCCCCGGCGATGGCCCCCATCGCCTCGACCATCTCTTTAACGCTGGCGGTGATGCCCGGAAGATTGACCACACGCCTGCTGCCCCAACTTGCGGACGGAAGATCATGCGCGCGGATGAAATTTTGCACCACCTTGCCCGGGGACAATAGCCACACGCCGGTGTCCTGATCGACCGGGCACTCCGACACCTGGCCGTTGAGCGGCTCGCGGATGATGCCGCTGGCAAACGACGAAGCGGCAAGATTGGGCTTGCCCGGACGCACGACTATGGTCGGCAGACGCAGCGAGCGGCCATCGATGAAACCCTTACGGCTGTAATCGGTGACCAGATACTCGCTGATCACCTTTTGCGCACCGTAAGAGGTCTGCGGATTGGGCGTGGTGCTGTCATCAAGCACATCAGGCATATCGCCGCCAAAGGCTGCGACAGAGCTGGCAAGCACAAAGCGCGGCGGGCGCGCGAGTTTGCGGCAGGCCTCAAGCAACACGCGACAGCCGTCAAGGTTGACCTTCATGCCAAGATCAAAATCCGCCTCGGCACCGCCGCTGACTACAGCGGCAAGATGGAACACCGAAGCGGTGTCCTTGTCGAGGGCCGCCTCTATCGCCGCCGGCGAACTGACATCACCCACGACGCATTTAATGCGCGCATCCGCGACTGGCGGGAAAGCCGTGTCGAACAGGGTGACCTGGGTCACCTTTTGCGGCTTGCCCTCGCCATCCGCCAACTGCCCCCCGGCGAGTATTGCCCTGGCGATACGATAGCCGATGAAGCCGCCCCCACCCGTGATGAATACTTTCATGCGACGCCCCCTTGCCTTGTTTGTTTTTGGGTATGCCACACTGCCGCCGCCTTGGACCGCAGCAGATGCACGTACATACGTACATACGACCCGGCATCATTCTAATTTCTAATCGACGCTTGCGCCTATCGACTCCAAAAAGTCCACCGCCTCGGCCTCGCTGCGGCTGCGGCGCATCGGCGGCAGGCTGGCCAGTATGGTGCGGCCGTAGGCCTTGCTCGCCAGGCGCGGATCGCAAATGGCCAGCACGCCGCGGTCAGCCTCGTCGCGTATAAGCCGCCCGGCGCCCTGCTTGAGCGCAATGGCCGCGTAGGGCAGCTGGTACTCCATGAACGCGTTACGCCCGGCCTTGGTCACCGCCTCAAGACGGGCCGCGAGCACCGGATCATCGGGCGGCGCGAAGGGCAGCTTGTCAATCACCACCAGCGAGAGCGCCTCGCCGCGCACATCGACGCCCTCCCAGAAACTCGCGCTACCAACCAAGACCGCATTACCAAGGCGCCGGAAACGCGCCAGCAACTCAGTCCGCGAGCCCTCGCCCTGCAGCAACAGCGGATAGTCCAGCCCCTCGGCGGCAAGCCGGCTGCGCAACAGTTCATGGGCAAGCCGCATACCGCGCAAGGTTGTGAACAACATAAAGGCGCGGCCGCGGCTGGCGCGCAGCAAGGGCAGCGCCGCGTTCACCACCGCTTCGGTATGCTCGCGTGAATTGGGCTCGGGCAGTCCGGCCGGAAGGTATAACAGCGCGTTGTTGGCGTAATCGAAGGGACTACCCCAGCAGCCGGTCTTCGCCGACTCCAGGCCCAGTTGCGCGCAGTAGTGATCGAATTTTCCGTTCACGGCCAGCGTTGCCGAGGTGAACACCCAGGCACGCGGCCGCCCCGTCAGCTGGGCGCGGAAAATCTCCGCGATAGACAAGGGCGTCGCATGCAGCGCCAGCGCCTGGCTGTAAGCCTCGACCCAGCGCACCATCTCGCCCTCGTCGTGGCGCAGCCAGCGCGTCAGGCGCGCGGCCAGTTCCGCCGCCCGCTGCCAGCAATTCTCCAGGCCCTCGCCGCGCTCGGCCTGGCTCTCGAGTGTGGCCGCCAGCGCCTGCAAGGCATCGATCAGGGATTTCATCACCACCTCAAATCCGGCGCGATCAGCAATGCTCTTGTACGGCAGGCGCGTATTGGATTCGGGAAGGGCCAGCCGCAGGTCACGGCCGGCTTTTTCGACGCGACGGATCAGCTCGGGCAACACCGCCACATCGCGTGCCACGCTCAAGGCCTCGACCTGCGTATCGCGGCACAGATCTGTTATCTGCCCGGTCGAAACGGTCTCGCCAAAAAACAGCGTCGCCGTATCTGGCAACTGGTGCGCCTCGTCAAAGATCACCGTATTGCAGGCGGGCAGCAACTCGGCCATACCCTCATCGCGCAACACCACATCGGCAAAAAACAAATGGTGGTTGACTACCACCACCTCGGCATTAAGCGCCTCGCGCCGCGCCGCCAGGACGAAGCACTCCTTGTGATTGGGACAAGATTGCCCGAGGCAGTTTTCGCGCGTAGACGTGGCATAAGCCCAGGCCGGCGAATCCTCGGCGACTTCGGCCAGTTCGCCCCGGTCGCCACTGGAGGAGGCACGCGCAAAATGCTCTATAACCCGCAAGTCGCGCGCCGCCTCGCGCGTGGGCAGGCGCGCCTCCTTGAGATTGTTTGCCAGATGATAGTGGCAGACGTAATTGGCGCGCCCCTTGAGCAGCGCAATGGTGACCGGCACGCCAAGGGCGTCGCGCACCGCGGGCAAATCGCGGGTGAACAACTGATCCTGCAGGGTCTTGGTTCCGGTCGAGATAATGACCTTGCCGCCCGAGAGCAGCGCTGGAACAAGATAAGAGACCGTCTTACCGGTACCGGTACCGGCCTCGGCCACCAGCACCGCGTTGTCGCGAATGGCCTCGGCGATGCAAGCGGCCATTTCCATCTGCTGCGGACGTTGTCGGTAGGAGGCGATGCTGCGGCTAAGCAGGCCATCAGATGCGAACACCTGCTCAAGCGTGGGTACGGTCATATCGCCGGCATGTTATCACCGGTACCGCGCGCCTCATACGAAAAACCCCGGGAAAAACCGCCCCGTCACCCGGCCAAAGCCGCAACAGCTATTTTATTTCCTCGACTCTGACCCAGACACGACGGATGTCGCGGCGTTCGCCGCTTGATCCATACAGGATACCCGCGCCCTGGCGCGACTCATCCTGACTGACACCGCCAAGCTCAAACCATTCTCCCAGCCGCCCGCTGGCCGTGGTGGTAATGCGCTGGCTATTGATACTGCCCGGACCGGCGCCACCCAGCGTTTCACGTCGCGGACTGATTTCAAGCTGCACCATGTCACCCGACACTCGTGGCACGACCTCGAAACCGGTACTCGCGTCCCGGTAAGTGGTGGTTTCTGACACCAGTCCGCCCTGATTGGCACCGGTAACAGATCCGATCGTACTGCGCGTGGTGACCGGCACCGACTGGCCGACATTGATGGTCGCCGGGTAGCCCTCCAGCACCTGCAGGCGCTGGCTCATGCTCTCGTCGCTGCTATTGCGGTTATCGAACACGTGCGCCCGGATATCAGCGCCACGCTGCGAACTGATGCTGCCGCCAACGCTGGCGCCACGGCCCTGCACATTGTCAGCGGTATCCTGGCGCACCGAAATCATCAAGCGCCGCGGCTGGTTGTCTATGCTGGCGAGCACGCGCCTTATTTCGTCGATGTTGCGCCGGCTGGCGCGCAGGACGATCTGGTTGTGCATACCCGACACCGCCCCACCTGGTTCGAGCAGGGGCCGCAAGATCGGCAACACCTGCTCGGCATTGCGGTATTTGAGCGTCAGCACCTCCACATCGGCACGCGCCGCGCCGACAGCGCACATGGCAAGGCACGTGGCAACCCACGTGGCAACAAACAGCAGGAATGCGAACGGCCGTGAACGATTGGACATGGACATATGAAGCTAGATATCGGCAAAGAACAGACTAAATCAAGTAACGCCTCAACGATAGAACGAACATACAAACGAACATACGCGCGTCCATGGCGCGCGCGCGCGGGCCTATGCAAGAACAGCGTGTCTTTACAACGCCCTGCGATAAGCCTAAAGTGCTTGAATAATGAGCCTTAACCGTATGTTTTTTTGTGCATTTACGGCGCACATCCTGCTCCTTTCAGGCTGTGCCGGCCTGCTCTTGCCCGAGCCCACGCCGGTAAGGCCCGAAGCGCAGAGTGCAACGCAGGACAATCGGGCGCAGGAAACGCCGCAATCGGCATCTGCCGCACAGGCGGCAGAACGGTCGCCGGAAATGATCTTCCAGGCACTCGCCGCCGCGGACAGGCCTTATCAGCGCGGCGGACAGTCGCATGCCAGCGGCTTCGATTGCAGCGGACTTGTCGCGCACGTTTATCGCGCCGCCTTCGGCTTGACGCTGCCTCACAATACCCGCGCGCAAAGCAAACTCGGTCAGTCTATTGCGCGCGAAGCCTTGCTGCCGGGTGATCTGGTTTTTTACAACACCCAGGGGCAGACCTTCTCCCACGTCGGTATTTACCTGGGCGAAGACAAATTCATCCACGCACCCAAGCCCGGCAGCGCAGTGCGCGTCGAGAGCATGCGCGGAACATACTGGACGCGTCGCTACGATGGCGCACGTCGTATCGCCTCAATCTGAGCGCACCGCGCTCCTTAGCGCGCTTTTCTTTCCATGCCTCAATCGGCTCAGCTTGCGTTTTGCGCAATGCGCGCCCAATTAACGCAACGACGTATTAGAACAACGAACAATGATCACCACACACGACCACGACCGTCACACATCAAGGGGCTAGCGTCATGCCTTTGCCCGTGGATCGCGAAACCCCAGTCAATAATGGAAACCAAACCATAATTCTACAAATGATAATAATTCCTATTAGCATTGCAATTGAGAATAGATCTTGATAACATAAGAGCCTGAGATCACCAAAACAACGCTAACCCATTGATAGAATGAACCAAGGAAATTGCATGAACCAATTACTCCATTGCGCACTGGCGAGCCTGGCCGGGCTAGCCTTGTGCACCCCCGCCCTCGCCCAAGAAAAAGTGCTCAATCTTTATTCATCGCGCCACTACAACACCGATGAGGCGCTTTACGCCAACTTCACCAAAGTGACCGGCATCAAGATCAACCGCATCGAGGCCGGCGAGGATCCATTGATTGAACGCCTCCGCAACGAGGGCGACAAGAGCCCGGCGGACGTGTTGATCACCGTTGACGCCGGCCGTCTCTGGCGCGCCGAACAGCTGGATTTTTTCCAGCCACTTAAATCAGCCGTGCTGGAGACGCGTATTCCGGCCGCCCTGCATCACCCAAACGGTCTATGGTTCGGCTTTTCCGTGCGCGCCCGCGTCATTGCTTATGACAAGTTGAAAATAAAGGCCGGTGAGATCACCACCTACGAAGACCTCGCCAATCCGAAATGGAAAGGCAAGATTTGCGTGCGTTCGGGCAGCCACGTCTACAACCTTTCACTTGGCAGCAGCATGATAGGCGCCATGGGCGAGGCAAAAACCGAGGCGTGGGCGAAGGGACTGGTGGCCAATTTTGCCCGTACACCCAAAGGCGGGGACACCGACCAACTCAACGCGGTCGCCGCGGGCGAATGCCAGATCGCACTCGTCAACACCTACTACTACGCGCGCCTCGCCCGGTCGACAAAGCCTGAAGAGCGGGAGGCGGCAGAGAAACTTGGCATCGTCACGCCCAACCAAGCCGCCGGGCAGCGCGGAACACACATCAACATTTCCGGCGCCGGCGTGATGAAGCATGCGCCAAACCGCGACAATGCCCAGAAATTTCTCGAGTATCTCGCCAGCGATGAAGCACAACGCTATTTCGCCGACGGCAACAATGAATGGCCGGCGGTGACGACGACACAAGTGGGCAATCCCGCCCTCAATGCCCTGGGAAAGTTCCGCTACGATGCGCAGAACATCGCCGTATTGGGGCGCAACCAACCGGCGGCACAAAAAGTCTATGATCGGGCCGGCTGGAAGTAATACCCCGTGCGCCGAGGCAAGAAAGACTGACGGCGCCCCTTATCCTGGGGGCGCCATTTTTATTTCGACTGCCGGCCTTTGGCGATGGAGCGCGACAGGACGAGCAGCGGAATGAGGCCCACGGCGACGATCACCAGCGATGCCGCCGCGGCTTCTGGCAAACGCTCATCCGAAGCGTAGTTATAGGCCTGCACCGCAAGCGTGTCGAAATTGAACGGTCGCATGACCAGCGTCGCCGGCAGTTCCTTCATGACATCGACAAACACAATGAGGCCTGCGGTAAGGACGCTGCCACGCAGCATGGGCAGGTGGACCTTGAGCATGGTTTCGGCAGGTCGATAGCCTAGGCTTCGCGCGGCATCCTCCATACTGGGTGTGATCTTGGATAGCCCGGACTCGACCGTTTGCAGCGCAATCGCCATAAATCGCACCGCATACGCATAGACCAGGGCGAGAATGCCCCCGGTGAGCAGCAGGCCGGTCGAAATTCCGAACGAGGCAAGGGCGTCGACCAGGGCATGATCCAGGCGTGTCACCGGAACCAGAATGCCCACGGCGATCACCGCGCCAGGCAAGGCATAACCAAGACCGGCCACTTTGTTGGCGCCGCTCACCAAGGGGCTTTTGACGATGCGCGCCGCGTAGGCCATGACAAGTGCCACCACCACCACCACCACCGCGGCCACGCCGGCCAGCGTGAAACTGTTGCCTATCAGCACCCACATGCGCCCGCCATGCTGGCTGTCGCTTTCGCGCATCGCCATGAACAACAGGATGCCCGCAGGCAGGACAAAGCCGAGCAGCACCGGCAACGCACATACAAGAGCGGCCAACCAGCGCCGGGCACCGGCCAGCACGTAAAGCGACTCGCGCCGCTGTGACGCCGAGGTGTGGAAGCGCGCCCGCCCGCGGTTCCAGCGCTCGAGCAACAGCACGGCAAAAACGAGTGCAAGCAGCAGCGTCGACAACTGGCCCGCCGCTACGCGATCACCAAGGGACAGCCACGCATGGTAGATGCCGGTGGTGAAGGTCTGTACGGCAAAGTAAGACACGGTGCCAAAATCGGCCAGCGTCTCCATCAACGCCAGCGCGACACCGGCGGCGATCGCCGGCCGCGCAAGCGGCAGGGCAATGGCAAAAAAACTGCGCACGGGACCGTAACCGAGCAAACGGCCGGCCTCCAGCGCGGACAAGGAGCGCTCGAGAAACGTTGCCCGCGACAACAGGTAGACGTAGGGATAAAGCGCCAGAGAAAACATCGCGATGGCACCGGACAGTGAACGCACCTCCGGAAACCAGTATTCGCCGGCCTGCCAACCGATCGCCGATCGCAGCGCCGACTGCAGCGGCCCGGAGAACTGCAGGAAGTCGGTGTACGCATAAGCGAGCACATAGGCCGGTGCCGCGAGCGGCAGAACCAGCATCCACTCCAGCGCACGCCGGCCGGGAAAGCGGCAGGCGGTGACCAACCAGGCGGTCCCCACACCGAGGACGCTCACGCCCAGGCCCACCCCCAGCACCAGCACCACCGTGTTGCCAACATAGCCGGGCAACACCGTGGATGCCAGATGCGCCCAAGTACCCTGATCGTGCAGAAACACACTGGCGACCACTACCGCAATGGGGACGCAAACGAGGAGCGCCGCAATGATCGCCATCCAGCCCAATAGCCCGGGCGAGCCTAGCCAGACTAGTGCCTTGACTATCACAATGCGAACCGGAGTCGGCTTGGGGGCAGCGGCGGCAGGAGCAGGGGCAATCATGGTTTCATTTTATCAAGAATGATTCTTGTTTCTATGTTTCTATGGCTATCTTAAGGATTTATAATAACGTCATGACAGCAACAAACAGCAAAGTTCTGGAACTCAAAGACGTTCACCAGTCCTACGGCGACCATGCCATCGTCAAGGGCCTGTCCTTCGTGCTCGACCGCGGCGCCATAGGATGCCTTCTGGGTCCCAGCGGCTGCGGAAAAACGACCGTTCTGCGCTGCGTAGCCGGCTTCGAATCCATTAGCGAGGGTGAAATACGCATCAACGGTGCGCGCATGAGCGGCCATGGAGCGCTCGTGCCACCGGAGCGCCGCCACATCGGCATGGTCTTCCAGGACTATGCCCTGTTCCCCCACCTGTCCGTTGCACAAAACATCGCATTCGGCTTGCGCACCCTGTCACGCGACGAACGTGACAGCCAGGTAGCCAAGCTCATTGACGTGGTCGGACTGGCGGGAATGGCCGCCAGCTTCCCACACGAATTATCCGGCGGGCAGCAACAGCGCGTTGCCCTGGCCCGCGCCCTGGCGCCGCAACCGGACCTGCTGTTACTCGATGAACCGTTCTCTAACCTGGACACCGAGTTGCGGCAGCGCCTTTCGCTGGAGGTGCGCGAAATCATCAAGCGCAGCAACACCACCGCCTTGCTGGTGACGCATGACCAGCACGAAGCCTTCGCCATCGCCGATGAGATCGGCATCATGCATCAGGGTGAAATCGAGCAGTGGGACAGCGCCTACAATCTTTATCACCGCCCCGAGAGCCGCTTTATCGCCGACTTCGTCGGCCAGGGCGTATTCGTTCCGGGTGAAGTGTTGAGCGGGCGGCAAGTGCGGATCGAACTCGGCGTGCTCGACGGCGTGATCCCGGGTGCTTGCGGAGAAAGTTGCGCAAGCTGCGGCAAGGGCTGCAATGTCGACGTACTGCTACGCCCCGATGACATCATTCACGATGATGCGAGCAAGGTCCAGGCCGAGGTCTTGCACAAAGCGTTTCGCGGCGCGGACATCCTCTACACGCTCAAACTGGCAAGCGGCCAGAACGTATTGGCGCTTGTCCCAAGCCACCACAACCATTCACTGGGCGAGAAGATCGGCATACGCCTCGACGTTGACCATGTCGTGACATTCCAGACCACACCGGCACACCAAGCTAGCCCGTAGCCAGGTCAAAGATCACCGGAACATCGACGAAAAACTCCTTGCCGCGCAACGCGGGCGGAATTTGCGTCAGCGGCTTGGCCTTCTTGATCATGTCGAGCGCCGTGTCATCGAGCAAAGAGAAGCCCGCAGACGTTTTTATGGCCGCGCTCTGGATCATGCCGTTGGCGCCGATGACAAGGCGGATCTCAACCCTGCCGGTCCAACCGTTCTGCATCGCCTGCGCGGGATAGCGCTTGTAACGCTTGGCCGCACCTATTAGCGCGAGACGGTACTGGTCGCGAGACCCCGCCTCATCGGCATCGCTGGCGCGCTCCGCCGCAAGCGGCGCGCCGGGGGCCGCGGAGGCCTGTTGCGCTGGCGCAGCCGGTGCCGCGGCAGCCACTGCCGAGGGGGGCGTGGGCGCACTTGGTACACTTGGCGCACTGACCGCTGCCGGCGTGCTGGGCGAAAGGGGAGCCGCCTCGGCCTTTGTTGCCACCGGGGATGCTTTGCTCTGCACCGGGACCGGGGTCACCGGCTGCGGCTTTGCCTGCGCGGGTGGTGGGGCGGGAGCTTCAGGCGGGCGCGCAGGCTCCGCAATCTTGGCCACGCTCGCCGGCGCGAGCTTTGCAGTCAGCACCTTGGCCGGAGCCTGTGCCGGCTTGCCCTCACGCAAACCGGGAAAACCCGCAAGGACGGCAATATGCAAGAGCATGGACGCGACCACGCAGATCCACAGCGCACGCTGTTGCGAACCGTCGTCAAACAAAACCGCAGTGCTGGTCGATACCGACATAAAGTGACGTATATATAAGGAAACCATATTACAGCCGCAAACCGCGTCGGCGCTAGCACTCTAAGGACCCGCCCCCCAGGCATTTGGCCACTTGCAAGCGCCACCATTCGCGCTGACTGCGCAATCTCCCCCCCCCTGCAAACCTCCCGGCTAAGCGCTACCCTCCCCTTTTTACCCACATTATTTACCCACACTATTTACCCACACTCAGTCACGAAGCCACTTTTTTGTAATGGCGTAATTGATCCTGACACCCCTAAAGCCCTGTATGCCGTGACAAAACAGCGTGGACAACTGTTTATTTGGCTGCATTTTGGCTAAAGTTTTATTTATCTGCTAAGGTAGAAAATGCCTTACGAAACTCCACTCATATTACCTACAGACATTGAGCGTGAAACGGGTCCTGGGGAAAGATCAGCTGCGAAAGTGGCGCCAGCGCTTTGGCTTTCCCCTGTTGGAATTAACGCCGAGTGGCAAAACCGCCTATTCGATCAAGACCATCGATCGGCTTCTTTCGATCAAACGCCTGCTTGACGCCGGCTTCCGGCCCGGCCAAGTCGTGAGCGCGAGCGACCAAGAACTCGAAAAGCTGACCCTTGCAGTGAGTCAGTCAGCGCCGGTCGTATGCCGTGATCCAATAACGCAGTTGCTCATCGACAAACTTAAGTTGACCGATCTGGCCGAGTTTAAAGCCTTATTGGCTGAGATTCGAGACAAACGAACACTCGGTACATTTATCCGCAATACGATCGCGCCACTTATGATCAGCATAGGCGACGCATGGATGCGCAAAGAAATCGACATTCACCATGAGCACTTGTGCACCGCTGTCATTGAACGATATTTGCACGCGCAGATCCGCCAGTTAAAACCAATACGTGGTTTCCCGCGCCTCTTGTTGGCCCTCCCCCCGGAAGAGCAGCATTTTCTCGGACTGCTGATGTTTGAGGGGGTATTGGCAGAACAGGGCGCTGAAACAATGAACATCGGAGCGTATATTCCCCTTAACAACCTAAAATTGGCCGCCGTTTCATGCAAGGCCGATGTCGTCGCCCTGTCCTTCAGTTTTCATTATCCGGCGCGCAAGGTAATACCGACCCTGCAACATTTGCGCCGCTTACTGCCTGTTCATATGGAGATTTGGGCGGGGGGAGCTGGCCTGTCTGGCCTTAGAAAAAATCCCAAGGGCGTGCGCATCTTCTCCGATTTAGACCACGCTGTTGCTGATCTGCATGATCTGCACCTTAAGCGCAGACAAGAAAAAGAGTATTCACATTGAAACCATCGGGCTTAGGCGTAAATTTGCGCTTGCCGCAATAGAAAATCGCTCAAACCAAGCTTTTTGTGCCGCCAACTACGTGCCGTAAGCCTCTCGAACGAGCGCTATCGCACGCAAATGTGACCGTCGGCTAAAGCGCTGGCTGCGTCCTGGCGAGTGCCACGCCACAAATTCGGACATGGCTTGCGACTCTATGAATAGAGCACTTCGAGGCCCGACAACTGCCCTGCCAAGAAAAGACAGGGCTGCGCTCCGTCCATGGCCGCAAACTCCCGTCTGAGCCTCAACACACCCGGAAATTAAATTTCCCGAAACTATTTCCTATTTCCTATTTCCTATTCCCTATTCCCTATTCCCTATTCCCTATTCCCTATTTCCTAAAAGCCCGAAAATAAACACCGGTACGCCCTCAGAATAATTCCCTTACGTCCGGCCCAAATTCATTGTGACCTTCAGTGCCGCGTAAGAAGCCCAAATTAAAAATCACCCACAGCCCGCCGATTATCGGCACCAGGTTCCACAACAAAAACCAACCCGACTTGTCCAGGTCGTGACAGCGCTTCACATGAATAACAAACGTAGACCAAGCCACTGGCAGGCTAAGGGCAAGAGGCAAGAACGTGATCGCGCCTTCCTCCACCGTATCGAGCGTATTGGCGCCGCCCCCTAATAACCCGGCCAGTAATCCAACCAGCATGACCAGCAAGGCAACAAAAAAAACAAAAACAATGGGATAAATCCAAAACACGAAGCGCGGCACTCTTCCGGAAATTAAGAAAAGAACTGTTTTAAGCGACGGTTTTTCGGCATCAGCGTCTTCCTGTGTATGTAGAGCAAGCGATTGCCGCCTAAGGTAGTTGCGATCTGACAAGGACATATCTGCCTCGACTGCCGCTCCCCGGGCCGCTTGCGCCTTGGTTGGCGCCACGCCGCACTTGGCACATTGCCAGTCGGGTCCGCTGTCCGTCGCCATTCGGACGCGACCGCATTTCGGGCATGCCTCAGGGGGTGGCACATTTTTTTTCCCCAGAATAAGCGAATTTTCCACCGCTCCTGCACCGCAGCGTATGCAGTGCATTTCGTCACCGGGCATCCGGCTGTTGCATTGCGTGCATCGCTTCATCTTCGCAACGGGGGAGAGGGCCACCCCCCCTGCGCCACAGCGGATGCAGCGCACTTCGTCATCGGGCATCAGGCTGTTGCATTGCGCGCATCGCTTCATCTTCACCTCTGTGTCATTCGGCATAAGTAAGAACAGTAAGACCGGTAAGACCCGGCGGGCTTCACTACGAAACTGGACAACCTGTGTCCGCATACTGAGTACGCCCCCACCCACGGCATCGATTTTTACCGAGTGCCGCGCCGAACCCCAAAACCTTACAAAACTTTTCTTTCCCGCCGCTCCGCCGGCAGATGCCGACGGACAGCGCAATTGGCACCGGTACGCTGGGGGGCCCAAAAAATTGCCGAACGTTTTTGCAAATCACGCTGCTGTGGTCGGGGCGTGACGCCTGACCCCATAGCCGGGGCGGCGGGTGGATGCCTATTGGCCCGACAAACAGCCGATCGCGACCAACACTATCGATTGGCGTGTTGACGGCCCGCCACTCAACCGGCCGGCTAGCCAATATCATCTATATCGCGAGCGCCAGGAGGCAACACGCGCCGTGCCTCATGGTTCTGGCAGGCCACACATTAGCGTGTTGCGCGACGCGTACGTGGCAGAAGGCTAGGCGGCGCGCCCATCGCGCCGTGTGTTCGCATGCTATTTTTTCTTTAGCGCCGCCTTGAGCATCCCGATTATCTTAGCCTGCGCCCCGACTCAGCGAGATAACAACAAAGCTTTCGCGTGTCCGGCCACCGCGTGCAGGGGTGACATCCCGACTTGCCTTGATACTCCCCCCCCAACTGGGCTCCACCCAGTAAGTCCTTTTAATTCGAGTACCGTTCTCCAGCATGGAGCTAGCCTCCAATTTGAAAGTCTTAAAGGTACCGGCGGGCGTCGTAATTTCCTCAAAAGAAATTATTTTAAACTCGTCTTCACGCCACCTCGATCCAAATTTCTGACTTGTTTGAATAACTCTTGCAGACCACTTTTTCCCGACAGCAAGCACGTCTCCGGGCAAATCAATTCTTGGCGGATCAAATTTCCAACCGCCATCTGATCTGGTTTGAACAACAGCCCCGTCTAGCGTCCTAATTTCAAGATCCTCTCTGCCGCTATCTATGTAGGCAAGGCCAGCTTCTATTTTGGTGACCCTCGATGAAACGCGCCGAATTTCATTGCCAGTCCAATCATCAATCACCGCAGTCACCCAAGCATCTCCAACACGAAATCTGGGCTCTCCGGCTATCTGCTGTATTCCATTTTTATCTTTCTGCGCAGTAATTTTCGCTTTTGATAAGTTCTCGAGTATGAATATGGCCTGCTCTGAAATCATCCCACTGGGGTATTTGTTCAGGTAAGCATAAAAATCAGCCGCGTTCTTGCTGTCCTTGATCCTGTCCCAGTCCGCCTTCTCCACCGCGAATTGCTTCTCCTTGGCCTCTTCGATAGACAGATTTTGGCGCTTCGCCTCTTCAGCCACCTGCAGTTTCGCCAATGCAAGTTCCTTTAACCTCTGCGCCTCTTCAGTCTTTGCCTTCTCAATGGCCAATGACGCAAGCAGCACCTTTTGCTTCTCTTGCTCTGCCGCCAAGGCAAGCCGGCTCTCTCTCTCCCTGGTCTCCACCTCAGCCCTTAGCCTGATTCGCTCCGCCTCTTGCGCCCTCTTCTTTTGCTCGTCTGCCGCAAAGGCGAGTTGTCGCTCCCTTTCTCTTGACTCCGCTTCGGCCTTTTGCCTGGCCTGTAAATCCTTAATCTTTTGCGCTTCCGCCAGCCTCTGACTTTCAAGTTCTCTTTGCCTGGCAATGTCAATGTCTCTTTGCTTTTGTCCCTCCGCCTCCAACTCTCTTTTCTTTTGCGCTTCGGCCAGACGCTGCTTCTCCAGTTCTTGCTCTTTGGCAATTTGAGTCTCTTTTTGCTTTGCCGCCGCCACTTCTACCCTGAGTTTCTCTTGCTTCTCCTTCGCCTCCCTGATCAAGTCCTCCGGGTTAAACGTGTGCTTGTTGCCATCGTTGAACGCGAAGTCATCTTCAAGGCTGCTGGAATCCCACGGGATTTGCCGACCTTCGCTCTTTTGCCTCACTTGCAAGCGGACGCGTTTAAACACGTCTTCAATACGCGCCGGTCTTTGCAATTCTTTTATGAGGTATTGCGTGAACAAGCCATTGCCCGAACTGGCATCCCCGTCCTCAGCCACGTTGCCCGGGGATGTCGCATAGGCCAGATAGGTGCCCGGGGGCGCATCCAGTTGTGCCAATCCCTTGGCACTTGACTCCCCTTCAAAGGGATTGTCGCGGCAGGCATCGAGCACGATGATATTCATGCGTGTTTTGGCATCCTTGAACGACTGTATGACCAAATTGATATCAATCGTTTCTTTGGGTACATCGGATGCGCTCGCTAATTTTGCTGACACCGGCACCATGTAGTTGCGCCAATCCAATTGCAGGCCGTGTCCTGCGTAATACAACATGCCAATCGCCTGTTGTCCTTTCAGGATGGCTTGCATTTGGACGATGGCATCGCTCATTTGCTGCCTATTGCCATCAATGACTTCGATGACCTTAAAGCCCAGTTTTCTTAAAATGATCGCCATGGATTTGGCGTCATTGGTGGGGTTGGCCAGGGCAGGCGCATGCACATAGGCCGCGTTACCGATAACCAGTGCGATGCGTATATCCAGTGGCGCTTGGGCAAGCGTTCCAAAGGAGGTCAGGAAAAGTCCGAAAAAAACCCTCAGCTGCAAGACGCGTGCAAGTCTTGCGTCGTTTTTTAGGGCTGCAATGTATGTTTGAATGGACTTCATTTTCAGTAAAACCGATTTCTATCAAGCCAATAGGCAAAGCCAACAACGGTCATGCGGGGATCGCATCGTCATCCATCACGCCAGGCGGCGCAGCCATCGTGCCTTGTGTCTGCATATTCAATTCGATTTTTATATACCCCCCGGTTAGACGATTTGAAAAACAATGGGGGGGCTTTTTCTATACCGATGGGACCGAGTTACAGCTAGCGCGGTCTTTACGGGTACTAGCTTCGTCGAGACCAACAACCCAAAATAAAAGAGCCGAATCGCATCGGCCCCGGCAGTACTTCCACCGTTAGGGAAACACTGAACAAGTCCGCGCGTCTGTTGTCATATAGCGAGACGCAAACGGGAGGGTTGAGAATGAAACAAATGACGCTGGCGGCGGCGAAAGGATTCGAGGTACATGGAAGAGCAACGCGCAAAGCGGCGTTTCTGGCGCGC
>CAMDDU010000021.1:0-74551 GCA_945892985.1 Bordetella parapertussis | reverse complement strand
CAGTTGCCCGAGGGCACGGAGATGGTGATGCCGGGAGACAACATCAAGATGGTGGTGACGTTGATCGCCCCGATCGCGATGGAACAAGGCCTGCGCTTTGCCATCCGTGAGGGCGGCAAAACCGTCGGCGCCGGCGTCGTAGCCAAGGTCATCGAGTAAAGAAAGCAGCCATGCAAAATCAGAAAATTCGTATCAGACTCAAAGCGTTCGATTACCGTCTCATCGATCAGTCAGCGCTTGAGATTGTTGAAACCGCAAAGCGTACGGGCGCTGTTGTAAAGGGGCCTGTTCCCCTGCCCACTCGCATCGAGCGCTTTGACGTGTTGCGCAGCCCGCACGTCAACAAAACATCGCGTGATCAGTTTGAGATCAGAACGCATTTACGCCTTATGGACATCATCGATCCGACTGATAAAACAGTCGATGCGCTCATGAAACTTGATCTTCCGGCTGGGGTGGATGTAGAGATCAAGCTGCAATAGTTCTGAAGCAAGCCCGCGCGGATGGGGGCTAACCATCCGCCTGTTTTAATAATAATTTAGCCGGCCAATTGAAGCCGGCCCCTTCCAAGGCATACGCTTTGGGGTTGTTTTTTTGGAAAGGGTAAGAAAATGAGTTTAGGACTAGTCGGCCGCAAGGTCGGCATGACCCGCATTTTTACCGACGATGGTGATTCTCAGTCGGTGACCGTGCTGGACGTGTCTGACAATCGCGTGACCCAAATCAAGAAAGCCGAGACCGACGGGTATAGCGCGGTTCAGGTTGCATTCGGTAAGCGTCGTGCCTCGCGCGTGACCAAGGCGTTGGCCGGCCATCTGGCCAAGGCCGGTGTTGAGTCAGGGCATACACTCAGGGAATTTCGCGTCGCGGAAGCTGACCTCGCCAGCCTCCAACCGGGCAGCAAGATTGGCGTAGACCTCTTTACGGTCGGCCAGCGCGTTGATGTGACCGGCACTACCCAAGGTAAGGGATTTGCCGGTGCAATCAAGCGCCATCATTTCTCGTCCAACCGCGCCTCCCACGGTAACTCGCGTTCGCACAATTCTGCGGGTTCTATCGGGCAGGCGCAGGATCCGGGTCGGGTTTTTCCCGGCAAGAAAATGGCCGGCCATTTGGGTGATGTAACGCGCACCACGCAGAGCCTCGAGATTGTAAGGATCGATGCTGCACGCCAGTTGCTCATGATTAAAGGTTCCGTTCCCGGCAGCCGAGGTGGCGATCTGATCGTTCGCCCCACTGTTAAGCCGCGCAAACCCAAAGTCGTTATTGCCCCCAAGGCCGGCAAGGGAGGTAAATAATGGAACTTAAGCTAATTGATGACAAAGGCGCCAGCAGCCAGACCGTTGCTGCGTCCGACGCTTTGTTTGGACGTGACTATAACGAGGCGTTGATCCACCAGATCGTCACCGCCTACCAGGCCAACGCCCGCCTCGGAACACGCGCCCAAAAGGGACGCAGCGAGATTGCCAAGTCGAAGAAAAAGCCGTGGCGCCAAAAGGGTACCGGCCGTGCTCGTGCCGGTAAGGCATCCAGCCCGTTGTGGCGTGGAGGCGGGCGCATTTTCCCGAACTCGCCTGACGAGAATTTCACGCAAAAAGTCAATCGTAAGATGTATCGCGCAGGCATGGCGTCGATCCTCTCCCAGTTGGCGCGTGAGGATCGACTGAAGGTTATCGATAAATTCATGGTCAACTCCCCGAAGACGAAACTTTTCGCGGAAAAGGTCAAGAACATCGGCATGCTCGATTCGTTCCTGCTGATTACCGACAGTGCTGACGAGAATCTGTATCTTTCATCGCGCAATTTGCCGAACGTTCTTGTTCTTGAAGTCGGAGAAATTGATCCGGTATCCCTGGTGCACTATAAAAACGTACTGCTTACGCGCGCTGCGGTGGCCAAATTCGAAGAGGTGCTGGCATGAACGCCGTTACCAAATATGCGAGCGACCGTTTGATGCAGGTATTGCTTGCCCCTCAGGTTTCCGAAAAGAGCACGCTTGTCGCTGAGAAGAACGAACAGGTTGTTTTCCGGGTTGCATCCGATGCAACCAAGCCGGAAATCAAGGCCGCAGTTGAATTGCTTTTCAAGGTCCAGGTAGAGAGTGTTCAAGTGCTTAATGTCAAGGGCAAGGAAAAGCGTTTCGGTAAGTTCATGGGTAGGCGCAACAACTGGAAAAAGGCTTATGTTTCGCTTAAGCCTGGCCAGGAAATCAACTTTCAGGCGACGGAGTAAGCCATGGCCCTCATCAAAGTCAAACCAACTTCGCCGGGACGTCGGAGTGTTGTTAAGGTGGTTAACCCGAATCTGCACAAGGGGAAGCCCCACACCGCATTGCTCGAGCCCAAATCCAACAAGGCGGGTCGCAACAATACCGGACGCATTACGACCCGGCATCAGGGCGGTGGCCACAAGCAGCACTACCGTATCGTCGATTTCAAGCGGGACAAGGACGGTGTTCCGGCAAAAGTCGAGCGTTTGGAATACGATCCAAACCGCAGCGCCAACCTTGCCCTGCTTTGTTACGCTGACGGCGAACGTCGCTATATCATCGCTACGAAAGGCATGCTGGCCGGGATGGCGTTGATTTCCGGCTCAGAGGCTCCGATTAAGCCGGGCAATGCACTTCCGCTTCGCAATATCCCGGTTGGTACGACGGTCCATTGTGTGGAAATGATGCCTGGAAAGGGGGCGCAGATCGCACGCGCCGCTGGCACGTCGGTGCAATTGCTGGCTCGCGAAGGCAGTTACGCCCAACTGCGGTTGCGTTCCGGTGAGATACGCAAGGTCAACGTGGATTGCCGTGCGACGATTGGTGAGGTCGGCAATGAAGAGCACAGCCTTCGTTCGATCGGCAAGGCGGGAGCAAACCGCTGGCGCGGTATTCGTCCGACAGTCCGTGGCGTGGCGATGAACCCTATCGATCACCCGCACGGTGGCGGCGAAGGCAAAACCGCAGCAGGCCGGGATCCGGTCAGCCCATGGGGTACCCTGACCAAGGGCTACCGCACTCGTCGTAACAAGCGCACTAGCGGCATGATAGTTCAACGCCGCTATCAGAAATAGGTGACCTATGGCACGTTCAGTTAAAAAAGGCCCGTTCGTTGATGCACACCTGATTAAAAAGGTGGATACAGCACGTTCCGGCAACGACAAGCGCCCAATCAAGACTTGGTCGCGTCGTTCAACGATTCTGCCCGATTTCGTCGGCCTGACCATCGCGGTGCACAACGGCAAGCAACATATGCCCGTGTACATTTCGGAAAACATGGTTGGCCACAAATTGGGCGAATTTGCTCTCACACGCACCTTCAAGGCCCATTCGGCTGACAAGAAGGTGGCGGCGCCCTCCGGCCCGCCAAAGAAGTAAGAGGAACGCGACATGGAAACTCAAGCAAAACTACGTGGTGTCCGCCTGTCCGCCCAGAAGGGTCGACTTGTGGCTGACCAGATTCGCGGGCTGACCGTCGAAAATGCGCTCAACTTGCTGGCTTTCAGCCCCAAGAAAGGTGCGAGGATCATCAAAAAAGTGCTCGAATCGGCAATAGCTAATGCTGAGCATAACGATGGCGCCGATATCGACGAGCTCAAGGTCAAGACCATTTACGTCGAAAAAGGCACCGTTCTGAAACGTTTTACTGCGCGCGCCAAAGGCCGCGGTAACGGTATCATCAAGCCGACATGCCATATTTTCATCACCGTCGGCGACGAAGTCAAACCAAAGAAGGGCGCCGCCGCAAAGGCTGCGACCAAGGGTTAAGGGGCACGTATGGGACAAAAAATCCATCCGATAGGTTTCCGTCTTTCGGTCAATAAAAACTGGAGTTCGCGCTGGTTTGCTAACAGCAAGAATTTCCCCGGGATGCTCATTGAGGACCTCAAGGTCCGCGAGTACCTTAAGAAAAAGCTAGCGCACGCATCCGTCGGTCGCGTGATTATCGAACGGCCCGCAAAGGATGCCCGGATAACCATCCATAGCGCACGCCCCGGTGTCGTAATTGGAAAAAAAGGCGAGGACATCGAGGTGCTCAAGGCCGAGCTTCGCAAACTGCTTGGCGTGCAAATGGTGCACGTCAACATTGAGGAAATCCGCAAGCCGGAGATCGATGCACAGCTTATTGCTGACTCGATCACCCAGCAGCTTGAAAAACGCATTATGTTCCGGCGTGCAATGAAGCGAGCGATGCAAAACGCGATGCGCCTCGGTGCCCAGGGAATCAAGATCATGAGTGCGGGGCGTTTGAATGGAATTGAGATTGCCCGCACTGAGTGGTATCGGGAGGGGCGGGTTCCCTTGCACACGCTCCGCGCCGACATTGATTATGGTACTTCCGAGGCAAAGACCACCTATGGGATCATCGGCGTCAAGGTTTGGGTGTACAAGGGAGAAGTGCTGCCCAAGAGCGAGCAACCACTCTCCGCACCCATGCCAGCTTCCGACGAAAACGTAGTCGCGCGCAAGGCGAAGAAGGCTGCGCCGCGTGCGACGTCCGCCGGAGAGTCAATGCCAGCCGAGAAGACCGCGGGGGAAGTCTCTCCGGCGGGTGATAAGCCGAAGACTGCACGGCGCGCGCCCGTCAAGAAAACTGCAGCAGAGGGAGATGTAAAGCCCGAAGCCAAGGCAGAGGATGCCAAGCCGAAGACCGCGGTCAAGCGTGTCGCCAAGAAAACCACGACCAAGTCCGCTGAATAAGCGGATCAGGAGCCAAGTATGCTTCAACCAGCACGTACAAAATATCGCAAGCAGCAAAAGGGCCGGAACAAAGGCGTGGCTACGCGCGGCAATAAGGTTTCCTTCGGGGAATTCGGCCTCAAAGCCACCGGCCGCGGACGTCTAACCGCGCGCCAGATCGAGGCGGCGCGGCGCGCCATGAGCCGCCACATCAAGCGCGGAGGTCGTATCTGGATTCGTATTTTCCCGGATAAGCCAATCTCGCAGAAGCCAGCCGAAGTTCGTATGGGAAACGGTAAGGGTAATCCAGAGTATTTTGTCGCGGAAATTGTTCCGGGCAAAGTGCTTTATGAGATGGACGGTGTCAATGAGACGCTCGCTCGCGAGGCGTTTGCCCTGGCTGCCGCTAAGTTGCCAATCCGAACCACCTTTGTACACCGCCTTGTGGGGTAAGACATGAAAACCAACGAACTTCGTGCCAAGGACGAGGCACAATTGAGCGAAGAGTTGAGCAACCTTCTTAAGGCGCAGTTTTCCATGCGCATGCAAAAGGCCACCCAACAGCTCACGAACACCAGCCAGTTGAAACGAACCAAGCGGGATATAGCGCGGGTTCGGACGCTTCTGGCCGAAAAGACGAGGTCAAAATGACAGAACTGAAAACAAAGACCATCCGCAGTCTTACGGGGCGGGTTGTTAGCGACAAAATGAACAAAACGGTTACCGTATTGATTGAGCGTCGGGTGAAACATCCGCTGATCGGTAAAATCGTCGTGCGTTCAAAGAAGTATCACGCGCATTCCGAGACTGGCGAGTTCAAGCAGGGGGATCTGGTCACTATCGAGGAGTGCCGTCCGATTTCCAAGACAAAGGCATGGCGCGTCATCAAGCTTGTTGAAAAGTCGCGGGCAGTATAACAATTCGCTTGCGCAGGTTTCTTTTTTAAGCTATAGTCGCTGGCTGTCCTGTTGCCTGCAGTTCCACGTGCAACGAGAGCAGCCAAGTGAAATTCAACCCGTACGGGTCCAAAACTGTTCGCAGAATTTGCCTCATGAGGCGCAGCGGAAAAGTTGGAGAGGAAATTAAATGATTCAGATGCAGTCGGTTCTCGATGTCGCCGACAACACCGGTGCGCGTTCAGTCATGTGCATAAAGGTGTTGGGCGGGTCAAAGCGTCGCTACGCGCAAATCGGTGATGTGATCAAGGTTACCGTCAAGGACTGTGCCCCGCGGGGGCGCGTCAAAAAAGGCGAAATCTATCACGCCGTGGTCGTTCGTACGGCCAAGGGTGTGCGTCGCAATGATGGCTCACTGGTCAAGTTCGATGCGAATGCGGCTGTGTTGCTCAATGCAAAGCTTGAGCCTATCGGTACCCGCATTTTTGGACCGGTGACGCGCGAGTTACGTACTGAGCGGTTCATGAAAATCGTGTCGCTGGCACCCGAAGTGCTGTAGCGCTTAGGCAAGGAGCTCAGTTATGGAAAAAATTAAAAAAGGTGATGACGTTATCGTCATTTCCGGGCGTGATAAGGGTAAGAGGGGTGCGGTTGTTCGTCGCTCCGACAAGGATCATGTCGTTGTCGAGGGTATAAACCGTGTCAAAAAGCACGTTAAGCCGAATCCTATGAAAAATCAGACGGGTGGAATTGTCGATAAAGACATGCCCCTCCATATCTCCAACGTTGCGTTGTTCAATCCGCAAACCCAGAAAGCCGATCGCGTTGGCGTAAGGGTTCTCGAGGACGGTCGCAAGGTTCGCATTTTTAAGTCCAACGGCGAAGCCGTGGACGCTTGAGGGAGGGATTGATCTATGGCTAGGCTGCAGGCTTTCTATAAAGACAAAGTTGTGCCCGATCTGCTAAAGCAGTTCGGCTACAAGTCTGTCATGCAAGTGCCCAGGATTGAGAAAATCACCCTCAACATGGGTGTCGGTGAGACGGTGAACGACAAGAAAATTCTCGATAACGCTCTTGGTGACATGGTGAAAATTGCGGGTCAGAAGCCCGTTGTCACCAAGGCAAAAAAGTCGATCGCTACGTTCAAAGTACGCAAAGGCTACCCGGTCGGTTGTATGGTTACGCTTCGTGGGCAACGCATGTACGAGTTCCTCGATAGGCTTGTGTCGGTTGCGATTCCGCGTATTCGTGACTTCCGTGGCATATCAGGGCGCGCGTTTGATGGTCGCGGCAACTACAACCTAGGCGTCAAAGAGCAGATCATTTTTCCGGAAATCGAGTATGACAAGATCGATTCTATTCGTGGCCTGAATATAAGCATCACCACCACTGCGAAATCGGATGCGGAGGCGAGAGCACTCCTCGCCGCGTTCAAATTTCCGTTCAAAAACTGAGGACTGGTTAATGGCCAAACTCGCCGTAGTCAATCGAGACAAGAAGCGTCGCAAGACCGTAGCCAAGTTCGCCGTCAAGCGCGCCGAATTGCTCGCGATCCTGAACAATATGAAACTGTCCGACGAAGAGCGTGCTGAAGCACGCGCCAAGTTCCAGGCGCTGCCGCGAAATTCGTCGCCCGTCCGTCTTCGCAACCGTTGTGCATTGACTGGTCGCCCGCGTGGCGTCTACAGCAAGTTCGGTCTGTCGCGCAGCAAATTGCGTGATATCGCCATGCGCGGGGAAATTCCCGGCATGACCAAGGCTAGCTGGTAAAGGAGTATTTGTATGAGTATGACTGACCCGATAGCCGATATGCTCACCCGGATTCGCAACGCGCAAGCGGTGCGCAAGACTTCCGTGTTTATGCCGGCCTCCAAGCTCAAGCAATCCATAGCGCAAGTGCTGAAGGACGAGGGCTATATTGACGAGTACAAGGTGGTGTTACGCGAGGGCAAGAGCGATCTTGAAATCGGCCTCAAGTATTACGCCGATCGGCCTGTGATCGAGAAAATTGAGCGGGTATCCCGTCCCGGCCTCCGGATTTACAAAGGGCGCGATGATCTACCTAAGGTAATGAATGGTCTTGGCGTCGCGATTGTATCGACCTCCCAGGGTGTGATGACTGACCGCAAAGCGCGTGCGACCGGTGTCGGTGGCGAAGTGCTTTGCATCGTGGCGTAAGAGGGAAACATGTCGCGAATCGCAAAATATCCAGTAGAGCTCCCCAAGGGCGTTGAAATTACGCTCGGCGCCACCGAAGTTGCAGTCAAGGGGCCGCTTGGGATCCTGACGCAACACCTGAACGGGGATGTCAATGTGGTCAAGGATGGTGACAAGTTATTGTTCGCCGCCGCCAACGACTCCCAGCAGTCAAACGCTATGTCTGGAACACTCCGAGCACTTGTGGCGAATATGGTCATTGGTGTCACGACCGGTTTTCAAAAGAAGCTCACCTTGGTCGGAGTTGGTTACCGTGCCCAGGCGCAGGGCGACAAGCTCAATCTCACGCTTGGTTTCTCACATCCGGTAGTGCATCAGATGCCCAAGGGTGTGAAATGTGAAACACCGACGCAGACCGAAATCCTGATCAAGGGATCGGATAAGCAGGCGGTGGGTCAGGTAGCCGCTGAAGTACGCGCGTATCGTTCGCCCGAGCCGTACAAAGGCAAGGGTGTGCGTTATGCCGACGAAGTGGTTGTCATCAAAGAGACCAAGAAGAAATAAGGACAAGCCATGATTGATAAGAACCAGTCGCGCGTCCGGCGCGCAGCCCAGACCCGACACAAGATCAGCCAGCTTCGCGCTGTTCGCCTTTCCGTCCACCGCACCAACAGCCATATTTATGCGCAGGTTATCGACGCGTCGGGCGGAAAAATTCTCGCCGCAGCTTCATCTGCGGAGAAGGATGTGCGCGCCAAGCTCGCCAACGGCGGGAACAAGGCGGCGGCCGAATTTGTCGGCAAGCGGATCGCTGAAAAAGCAAAGCAACTCGGGATCGAGCAAGTCGCGTTTGACCGCTCGGGCTTTAAGTACCACGGCAGGGTGAAAGCCCTCGCTGACGCCGCCCGTGAGGGCGGTCTTAAGTTCTGACAAGGAACGACGATGGCAAGAATGCAACCCAGGATGCAAAACAACGAAGAGCGTTCAGACGGTCTTCGCGAGAAAATGGTCGCGGTAAATCGCGTCACCAAGGTCGTGAAAGGCGGGCGGATCATGGGCTTCGCTGCGCTGACCGTTGTTGGTGATGGCGATGGCGGCGTGGGCATGGGTAAAGGCAAGGCGCGGGAAGTTCCTGTCGCTATGCAGAAAGCCCTTGAGGAGGCGCGCAGAAAGATGTTCCGGGTGAGCCTTAAGAACGGCACATTGCATCACGCGGTTATCGGCCAGCACGGTGCATCGCGGGTTTTGATGCAACCGGCCTCTGAAGGTACGGGGATTATCGCTGGTGGCCCGATGCGGGCGGTCTTTGAAGTCGTGGGCGTTACCAATGTCCTTGCAAAAATCATTGGTTCGACCAACCCTTACAACGTTGTTCGTGCGACGCTAGATGGTCTGAAAAAAATGAATACGCCGTCGGAAATTGCCGCCAAACGCGGCAAGACGATCGACGAAATTCTCAACTAACGAGAATCATCATGGCTGACAAAAAAGTGAAAGTGACACTGATAAAAAGCGTCATAAATTGCAAGGAATCACATCGTGCCAGCGTACGCGGCCTCGGTCTTCGCAAGATCAACCAGACCGTAGAACTCGTCGATACGCCGGAAGTGCGCGGCATGATTAATGCGGTCAATTATCTCGTCAAGGCCGTACCGGCCTGAGCCGGCATACAGGAATCACGACTATGGAACTAAACACCATCAAACCGGCCGCCGGCGCCAACCGCAAACGTCGCCGCGTAGGCCGTGGTATCGGATCGGGCCTTGGCAAAACTGCGGGTCGCGGCCATAAAGGTCAGAAATCGCGTTCCGGCGGTTTTCATAAAGTCGGCTTTGAGGGTGGCCAGATGCCATTGCAGCGGCGCTTGCCCAAACGCGGCTTCGTTTCGCTCACACACAAGTTATGTGCCGGAGTGCGCTTGTCAGACCTGGAAAAAATCAAGGGTGACTCGATAGATTTGGCCGCGCTCAAGTTGGCCGGGATCGTTGCTGCCGGTGCCTTGCGCGCCAAAGTGTTTCTCTCCGGGAGTCTCACTCGCAAACTCTCGCTCACTGGCATCGCGGCTACTAAGGGTGCCCAGGCGGCCATTGAGGCGGCAGGTGGCAGTATTGTTCTGCCTGAGGTGAAGGTTGTGGAAGGTAAGAAGCTGGCGCGTCAGAAAGCCAAAGCGGAAAAACGTATTGCCGACGCCGCGAAGCCAGTCGTCGCGGCTGTCAAGCCAGCGGCCAAACCGAAAGCCGAAAAGAAGCCGAAAAAGGGCGAATAAGCTCGTTCGCGGACACTCATGGCTACCTCATCTCCTCCAATTGGCAAATCCGGCAAGTACGGCGATCTGAAAAAACGATTGCTGTTTTTGTTGGGGGCACTGGTTGTGTTCCGCATCGGGGCGCATATTCCCGTGCCGGGGATTGACCCGATTGCGCTCGCGGATTTGTTTAAATCGCAGCAGGGCGGCATCCTTGGGATGTTCAACATGTTTTCCGGCGGCGCCTTGTCGCGGTTCACAATTTTTGCGCTGGGCATCATGCCCTATATCTCCGCTTCGATCATCATGCAACTGATGTCGGCGGTTTCGCCGCAGCTCGAACAGTTGAAGAAGGAAGGTCAATCGGGTCAACGCAAGATCACGCAGTATACGCGTTATGGGACGGTGCTTCTTGCGCTGTTCCAGGCGACCGGAATCTCGATAGCGTTGGAATCCCAGGCTGGCTTGGTTATGGAACCCGGGCTTATGTTCCGCTTCACTACTGTAGCCACACTCGTTACCGGTACAATGTTCCTGATGTGGTTGGGCGAGCAGATTACTGAACGCGGGCTAGGAAACGGTATCTCGATCATCATTTTCGCTGGAATTGCCGCAGGTTTGCCTAGCGCCATTGCCGGGATGCTTGAACTGGTGCGAACCGGAGCGATGAGTCCCTTGGTTGCTTTGCTCATCGCGGTGGCTGTTGCCTTGGTTACGTGGGCGGTTTGCTTTGTCGAGCGAGGCCAGCGGAAAATCCTCGTCAACTACGCGAAACGACAGGTCGGCAACAAGGTTTACGGTGGGCAGTCATCGCACCTCCCTTTCAAGCTAAACATGGCGGGCGTAATTCCCCCTATTTTTGCCTCTTCAATAATTTTGTTTCCCGCCACCATTGCTGGTTGGTTCGGGGCCCACGAGGGTATGACCTGGCTCAAGGACATCGCAGCAACGCTGTCGCCAGGGCAACCGATCTACGTGTTGCTTTACGCGTCGGCGATCGTGTTCTTTTGCTTTTTCTACACGGCCTTGCAATACAATCCAAAGGAAACAGCCGACAATCTTAAGAAGTCGGGTGCGTTTGTTCCGGGGATTCGGCCGGGTGATCAGACATCGCGTTATCTTGAGCGGATTCTGATGCGGTTGACACTCGCGGGCGCCGTATACGTGACGCTGGTTTGTCTGCTGCCCGAGTTCCTTATTCTGAAATGGAACGTGCCGTTTTACTTCGGCGGAACCTCGTTGCTGATTATTGTTGTCGTGACGATGGATTTCATGTCTCAGGTCCAGGCTTACATCATGTCGCACCAGTACGAAAGCCTGCTCAAAAAAGCGAATTTCAAGGGGGCAGGGTTCTCTTCCCGGTAACGGGAGAGACAAGGAGCGCATGTCGAAGGAAGACGTAATCCAAATGCAGGGGGAGATCGCTGAAACACTCCCGAACGCGACCTTCCGCGTGAAGTTAGAGAACGGGCATATCGTGTTGGGACACATCTCGGGAAAAATGCGCATGCACTATATTCGCATCCTGCCGGGTGACAAGGTGACGGTGGAACTTACGCCGTATGACTTATCGAGGGCGCGGATCGTTTTCCGCGCCAAGTAAAAGGGGAAGACCATGAAAGTATTGGCTTCGGTAAAGAAAATCTGCCGTAACTGCAAAGTCATTCGTCGTAATCGTGTGGTTCGCGTGATCTGCAAAGATCCCCGCCATAAGCAGCGTCAGGGTTAAGTTTTTCCGGCGTCTCTCCCGGTTTGGGTGAGCGCAGATGGTTAAAAGTCGATTTTTAAGCTATAATTGCCAGTTTCGCGTTTCCAGCGTGCAGTTAATTAAGGTGACAGTATGGCCCGTATCGCAGGCGTAAACATCCCGAACCACCAGCATGCCGTTATTGCCCTTCAGGCGATTTTCGGCATCGGCAGCGCGCGCTCCAAGGCGATTTGCGTGTCCGCCAATATCAAGTCGGCTACCAAGGTCAAGGACTTGTCCGAACCACAGCTGGAACGTTTGCGCGAGGAAGTCGCCCGTTTCACTGTTGAGGGTGACCTCCGGCGCGAAGTGTCCATGAACATTAAGCGTCTTATGGACCTTGGTTGCTATCGTGGTGTCCGTCATCGCAAGGGACTCCCCCTTCGAGGTCAGCGTACACGTACAAACGCTCGTACCCGTAAGGGGCCGCGCAAGGCGGCGATCGCAGGCAAGGTTCAAGCCGGCAAGTAGCCGTCAGCAGATTCGCGCACATATCGATTTATTGAGGATAAGCACAAATGGCTAAGCCCCCAGCCCAGCAGCCGGCGAATACCCGGGTTAGGAAAAAAGTTAAGAAGAACGTCGCGGAAGGTATCGCGCACGTGCACGCATCGTTCAACAACACGATTATCACCATCACAGACCGTCAGGGTAATGCCCTGTCTTGGGCTACCTCTGGAGCTGCTGGCTTCAAGGGCTCGCGCAAGTCGACGCCGTTTGCCGCTCAGGTCGCTGCTGAAAGCGCCGGTAAGGCTGCGCAGGAATGCGGTGTTAAGAACCTTGAAGTTCGCATTAAGGGGCCCGGGCCTGGTCGTGAGTCGGCTGTGCGCGCACTCAACGCCCTTGGCTTGAAGATCACCAGCATTTCCGACGTTACGCCGGTGCCGCACAATGGCTGCCGTGCGCCCAAGCGTCGCCGCATCTAACGACTTAACGAGAATCCTATGGCACGCAACCTAGATCCCAAATGCCGGCAGTGTCGCCGGGAGGGCGAAAAGCTCTTCCTCAAAGGCGAAAAATGTTTCACTGACAAATGCGCCATCGAGCGTCGGCCCTATGCTCCAGGCCAACATGGCCAGAAGAGCGGTCAACGTTTGTCGGACTTTGGCAAGCAGCTCCGTGAAAAACAGAAGGTTCGTCGTATTTACGGCGTGCTCGAGGGTCAGTTTCGCCGGGTTTATGCGGAAGCTTCCAGGCGCAAGGGCGTTACCGGTGAGTCACTGCTGCAGATTCTCGAGTCGCGCCTGGACACCGTTGCGTACCGCATGGGTTTCGGTTCCTCACGGACGGAGGCCCGGCAAGTGGTCCGGCATAACGGCATCTTGGTCAACGGCAAGCGCGTAAACATCCCCTCTTACCAGGTTAAGCCCGGTGATGTGGTTGAAGTGGCTGAAAAATCCAAGGCGCAATTGCGCATCAAGGCAGCCGCAGAGGCCGCTGAGTCGCGCGGCGTTCCCGAGTGGATGGAAGTTGATTCAAAAGGGCTTAAGGGAACGTTCAAGGCGCTTCCGCAGCGCTCAGAACTGCCTGCCACGATTAACGAGGCTCTGGTAGTTGAGCTGTATTCGAAGTAACGCATTACTGCACAAGGATTTCTCATGCAAACCAGCGGATTTCTGAAACCGCGTATCATCGACGTGCAGAGCATCTCCACATCCCATGCGAAAGTGGTGATGGAGCCTTTCGAGCGCGGATACGGACACACACTTGGCAATGCTCTGCGTCGGGTGTTGCTTTCCTCCATGCCCGGTTTTGCCCCTACGGAGGTGCAGATTTCGGGCGTATTGCACGAGTACTCGACCATCGAGGGAGTTCAGGAGGATGTGGTTGACATCCTGTTGAACCTTAAGGGCGTCGTGCTTAAGCTGCACAACCGTTCTGAGGCGCTGCTCACTCTGAAGAAAAAGGGCGAGGGTCCTGTGACTGCGGGGGATATCGAAGCGTCCCATGATGTCGAGATCATAAATCCAGAGCACGTGATCGCCCACCTATCGCCTGGTGGCCATCTTGAGATGGAGATCAAGATTGAAAAAGGTCACGGCTACAACCCGGGTAATCAGCGCGAAGTATCGGAAGAGTCCAAAGGCGTCGGCAGGATCATTCTTGACGCTTCGTTTTCGCCTGTAAAGCGCGTTTCCTATGCCGTTGAGTCGGCTCGCGTCGAACAGCGCACCGACCTTGACAAGCTTATTCTCGACATTGAAACGAACGGCGCTATTGAGCCTGAAGAAGCGGTTCGTTACGCGGCGTCGATCCTGGTGGATCAGCTCTCGGTGTTCGCGTCGCTCGAAGGGACGCCTGCCGCGATTGAAGCGCCGCCCAAGATCACGGTAGATCCGATTTTGCTTCGTCCGGTGGATGACCTCGAGCTGACAGTGCGTTCGGCGAACTGCCTCAAGGCCGAGAATATTTATTACATCGGCGATCTTATCCAACGTACCGAAACAGAATTGCTCAAGACCCCCAACCTCGGTCGCAAGTCACTAAACGAGATCAAGGAGGTTTTGGCTTCACGAGGGCTCACCCTCGGCATGAAGCTGGAAAATTGGCCGCCGGCCGGTCTGGAAGCCGTACGCAACTAAGACGGGCGGCGTAAGCCGTCTGTAACAAGGAATCAAGATCATGCGCCACCGTTTGGGACTGAGAAAACTTAACCGCACTTCGAGCCACAGGCTTGCAATGCTTCGCAATATGACAAATTCCTTGCTTAAGCATGAGGTCATCAAGACCACCTTGCCCAAGGCCAAAGAGTTGCGTCGCGTTGTCGAGCCCATGATCACTCTCGGTAAGAAGCCTTCATTGTCGAACCGCCGTTTGGCGTTTGACCGGCTCCGTGATCGTGAAATGGTCACGAAGTTGTTCAACGAACTTGGGCCGCGTTACGCTACACGTCCCGGTGGTTACCTGCGGATTCTTAAGTTTGGTTTCCGCCAGGGCGATAACGCACCCATGGCCTTGGTCGAACTCATGGACCGGCCGGAGGTCGTTGAAGAGGCTGCATCGGAGCCGGTTAAGCCCTAAAGGCTTTTCCCGCTTAATCAAAAGCCGGCTTGATGCCGGCTTTTTTTTCGCGCTTACTTTGCGGTAATTTGAAGTTGCGGCGTTCAATCTGCATTCAGTGACAGGCTGGTCGCTATCCGTCTGTGGTCGCTATGTGGTGCGATGGCGTGCCCAGATGGGGTATCCCGAGCTAAAGCGCTCTACGAGGCGGGGAACGCGCATCGCGCGCACTTCTACTAAAGTCGGCGCTTGCTGTCGAAAATAACCATATAAATAAACATTGAGGCCGCGGAATGACACGCGGCGTGTCACCGCCGAAACGGCAGATTAAAACAGCTTTGGAGGCGAGGGTTATGGCTAATTGACCGCTCCTTTGCGAAGCTGCCCTTCGTCAACCAATCGACGGATATTGAAGATCGTATCTAAGTCCGCTTTCATATAGGCGTTTTTGACGAAGCCGCTATAAAACTCATCTTCATCCCCCTGTCCCAGGCCGCCCGGCGTTTCGTACTCAAAGCGTACGAATAGTTGCCCCGATTGTGGTTCCTCAATCCGCATAACCAGTGTCGCCGCTGGAATGTCGCCATCAGCATCGGTATCGTAACGAACCTGCTGTAAATTCTCAAAACACACCTTATCCCGTATTTTCGCTTTTCCGAAGCGCAATTCCCGGATGAGCGTATGTTCGTTTCGCTCGAGTATGTGAACCTCATCGAGCGCGTGGACAAACAGTGCCGGACGTTCCGCGCGTAGCACCAAGCCATTCCACAATTGTTCACGCGTCAAAGCCTCAATGAGCGGGTTAGTTGGATCGTTGATTTGTATCAGGTGACTGAAGTTCATGTCTGCGACAAAAGTCCTTGTGTTTATCGGTGTGGCAATCTGGTCCTGAGCTGCAAAAACGGCGCAGCAATGTTGAGCTGGAACTTATGAGCGAAAGAGGCTCCCTGCGGGATCTGCCTCGGCATCGTAATGCGTACTAAAGGAGCGCATAGGAACCGCTGATGGTTGCATTGGATTTATCCCAGTAGCAGCAGGGCGACACCGCTAACCGAGAGAGCGGCGCCGCAAAGTATTTGCCTGGTGATTGGCTCGTTGCGAAGCAGGACCGTGCCAAAGGCAAGTGCGAACAATGGAAAGGTGGCTGCGATGCTTGATACGACCGCGACGCTGCCGCTCGATAAGCCCAGATACATTGCGAGCATGGCGGCGCCGTTGCACAGTCCTACCGCCATAAACCAAGGCACTGTCGCGCGAGGTACGTCAACCGCCCGTCGTCCGCGAAAAAAGTGGATCAAGGTGATTAGAATCGCCGAGGCGGTGTAGGCAATTAGCACGGCGGCGAAAGGATTGTTCCAAAAGCCAAAGCCGCCCTTGGTGAAATTTTGCGCGATTGCGCGCACGGCCGCGGCGCCAAGGGGGAAGGCAAGCGCGAGCAAGGGCCAGTGCCGCGGCGCGCTCCGCCCGCCCATGCTAAGCAGCGCGCCGCCCGCGACTACGACCAAGGTACCCATCACGACGGAGGTGGTGAGGTGCTCGCCCAGAAACACAATCGCCCCAGCACTCGCAAACACCGGAGTCGTGCCAGAAAGGGCGCCCGCTGTACCCGGCCCCATACGCCGATTCGCTTCGAAGCCGAGCAAGGTCGCTGCGACTGGGAAAAACAGGCCGGTAAGCGCGAATGTCAGCGCGGCGTGACTGTTCCAACCTGAAAGGTCAAGAAAGAACGGTGCGAGCAGCCAAAGGATGATGCAGGTGGTGGGCAGGCTGATGGTAGCGCCGGCGGTCGGATCGACCTGGGCGAGGCCGCGTTTGCTCAGAACCAGGCCCGCACCAAAACACATGGAGGCTAGAAGGGCCCAGAGAACGAACGCCGGCATCACCGGTTTATCAAAATGACGCGATAGTCGTTGATATTGGTTCGTGTCGGACCGGTGACGATCAGATCGCCAAGGCGTTCATAAAAACCGTAACCATCGTTGTTTGCCAGAAGTTTTTTTGCAGATATCCCCAGTTTTTCCGCGCGCGCCAGCGCGTCCGGCGATAACACGGCTCCGGCGTTGTCTTCTGAGCCATCAATGCCGTCCGTGTCGGCGGCCAGTGCCCAGGTATCCGGCATGCCATCAAGTTCTATCGCAAGTGAGAGCAAGAACTCTGTACAGCGTCCACCGCGGCCCTTGCCGCGCAGTGTCACGGTGCATTCGCCCCCGGATATGAGCGCCACCGGGGCTTTAAACGGGGCGGCGTGTGTCTGGATCTGACGGGTCAGCGCGGCGTAAACCTTTGCGACTTCGGCCGCTTCGCCTGTGACGCTGTCGCCCAGCACGACCGCCGGAATGTGATGTTGTTCGAAAAATACGGCTGCCGCGCGCAAGGACTGCTGTGCCGTGGCAATGAGCTTCGTGCTTACCCGCTCAAACGCTTTGTTGCCTGGCTTGGGTGTTTCTGCAACTTCGCCGCGTGCGCCGCGTTCAAGATGTGCCGTGACTGTCGCCGGGGCGTTCACCCCGAAGCGCGCAAAGATATCGAGCGCGTCCTGATAGGTCGAGGGATCCGGGGAGCAGGGCCCTGAAGCGATATGCGTGGGATTGTCCCCGGTGACATCCGAGATCACCAGGGCAAGCACCTCGGCTTTGCATGCCGCGGCGAGCCTGCCCCCTTGAATCAAGGAAAGGTGCTTGCGTACCGTATTCATGTCCTGGATTGGTGCGCCACAGCGCAGCAATTCGCGAGTGGTGGTCTTGAGCTCGTCCATCGTAATGGCCTCGACCGGCAGGGATAGCAAGGAGGAGCCGCCGCCGGAAACCAGCACCAGCAGCAAGTCATCTTTGCCCAGTGATCTTGCGAGACGGAGGATTTCCCGCGCCGCCGTCTCGCCCGACTCATCGGGTACGGGATGGCCCGCCTCGATCACCTTGATGCGGTTGGTAAGCAGGCCGTGCTGGTAGCGCGTTATGACCAAGCCCGACAAAGGGGCTTCTGCCGGCCAGTGCTGCTCGACCGCAAGCGCCATCGAGGCGGCCGCTTTCCCTGCGCCCACCACCACGGTTTTGCCTTTGGGCGGCCGCGGCAGGCTGGCTGGAAGGATTTGAAAGGGGTCGGCGGCAGATACGGCGGCGTTAAAGCTCGCTGTGAGCAATGCTTTGGGATCCATGCCGCGAAGCTACCAGCTTTTGCGGTGTCTCGTCACGTGATGCGATAAAATTTCCACCACGGTACACCAGCTAACACGCAAGCTGCGATACCGAGCCTGGCTCGGCCCGAAAAAACAACTATTTCGAGGGGGAGTTTCTGGCGGAAGCTTTCAAATCGGGCACCGACGCTCTGTTTATTCTTTTGGGTGCGGTGATGGTGCTTGCCATGCACGCCGGATTCGCGTTTCTTGAATTGGGCACGGTGCGGGCCAAAAACCAGGTCAACGCCCTGGTAAAAATACTCACCGACTTTTCAGTTTCGACACCAGCCTATTTTTTTGTCGGTTACGGCGTCGCGTATGGCATCAGCTTCATGGTCGGGGCCGATACCTTGGCGCAGAAAAATGGCTATGAGCTGGTGAAATTCTTTTTTCTACTCACCTTTGCCGCGGCGATCCCCGCCATTGTTTCAGGCGGCATCCGGTCGGAGCGCTTTTCACCGGTGCTGTCGCCGGAGGCCTGTTTGTCTACATGTTCACGCTTACCCAGAATCGCTGGAAAATCGATGATGTTCTGGGTGTATGGCCTTCGCACGGCTGGTGTGGCGCATGGGGCGGCATCGCTGCCGGCATTTTCGGCGCAAAGGCGCTGGGTGGCCTTGGTGGCGTCGCGTTAATGTCGCAGCTATGCGGCACCCTGCTCGGGATTGTCGTGGCCTTCGCAGGAGGCATAGTGATTTATGGTGCGCTCAAGGTGGCGGTGGGCCTGCGCCTCGATGAAGAGGAGGAATTCAACGGTGCCGACATTTCCATCCATCGGATTTCCGCATCACCAGATCGCGATCCGCGCTGAGCGGGTGGTCCGGAAAACGACCCCGGCGCCTGGCGTTGCGCCGGGATAATTTCCCTTAGAGCACCCCCATCATCCGCAGCGCGGCACGATTGAGCGTGGTGCCTGAGGTTGAGAATTTGTCCATGATGGTGAAGTGATTGTCACCGGGCGAGGGGTAATCGCCTGAGATCACCTTGTTCCACGCTTTGTTCAATATTGCATTCTGGTCGTGAAAGCCGCGCGGTTCTGCGCTGCCCACCGCGGTGCAAAGCGGCGCATCGGTGGCCGGGGGCATCAACGCCGGACTTACCCTGGCAGCCGCTCTTTCCGTCAGGCGCAGGTCAACGTTGACGAATCCCGCGCGGGTCAGCGGCCGCAGGTCGTACAGGCCGCTGATTGAAAACCCCGCCTGGAATATTTTTTTCGGCAGGTCCGAAGCAAACTGCGGCCACAGCGCGGCCATCATCATCGCTGCGAGGTGTCCGCCGGCGGAATGGCCGGCGATGTAAATCCGATCGGGGTGCGCGCCGAAGTTGCTCGCGTTGCGGTAGAGCCATGCGCTTGCCTGCAGTATCTGGCGCACGATTTCCTCCACAGTTACAGCTGGGCAAAGCGCATAGTTGGGCACGGCCACGGTGACGCCGGCTTTGGTGAATGCCGGCGCGACAAACGAAAAATCCTTTTTGTCGAGGGCGCGCCAGTAACCGCCGTGGATGAACATGAGCAATGCGCGGCTCGGGCCCTGCGGGCGGAAAATATCCAGCTTTTCCATCGCGTGTGTCCCGTACGGGACATCAAGGTAAGCTGGACAGGTCGCACGGGCTTCATGCGATTCTTTGTCCCAGCGCGCGAAAATATCAAGCGCGTTGGGCACAGTGGCGCGGGGGTTGTAAAGCGAATCATTGTTGGTGGCCATGTCTCATCCGGAGTGGGGTCGTGAAGCTGCATTATCACGCAGTGACGGCCTTAGGCCAATATGGGCTAAGGTCGGCTCTCCAAACCCGGTAGGGATCGGTGGGCTTGGGGGCGGTGTTGTGCGGTCAAAGCCGGCGATCTCCAGTTTGGCCGTTTTTCCTTGCGCCAAGCGCATGCGTTGTCGTATGCGCCCACTTACAATCAGGCAAAATAGGTGCATCGGCGCATCGGTGCATCGCGCCAACAAGGCGTTGCAAGCCCACTCATGGCGTTTTTAGCAAGGAGGAAGCAGATGAATGCACCGGGCAAGATCGAGGGCGGCCAATGGCCGGGCAGCGGCGCAAGCCGGGTGCCCTACGCGACCTACACCGATGCCGGCGTTTACAAAGAGGAACTAGAGCGTTTCTTTTATCACGGCCACTGGATTTATGTTGGCCTGGAGTGTGAGATTCCCAACCCCGGTGATTTCAAGCGTTCCTGGGTCGGTGAGCGTTCGGTCATCGTCGTGCGCGATCCCGATGGCTCGGTCAACGTCGTTGAGAACCGCTGCGCGCACCGCGGCGTGGTCTTTTGCCAAAAGGAGCACGGCAACGCGGCGGATTTTACCTGCCCCTACCACCAGTGGAATTACGACCTCAAGGGCAACCTGCAGGGCGTGCCCTTTCGCCGTGGTGTCAGGGTCAAGGACGAGAATGGCACGCACGTCAACGGTGGCATGCCGGCTGATTTCAAGCTCGAGGAAAACGGCCTCGTCAAACTCAAGGTTGCGGTCAAGGGGGGCGTCATCTTCGCCTCGTTTGATCACTCGGTCGAGGACCTCGACAGCTACCTCGGAGAGGTGCGGCCCTGGGTCGAGCGTGCCTTCGACGGGCGCAAGCTGACCCTGCTTGGCTATTCGCGCCAGCGCATTCCGGGCAACTGGAAGCTGATGCAGGAGAACATCAAGGATCCCTACCATCCGGGCCTCTTGCACACCTGGTTTGTCACCTTCGGCCTGTGGCGCGCCGACCAGCGTTCGGAAATGGTCATGGACGCGCACGGTCGCCATGCCGCCATGGTCGGCTACCGCAGCAGCGGTGGCAAGGGCGATGTGACCAAGGGCGTTACGAGCTTCAAGGAGAACATGAAGCTCGAGGACGATCGCGTGCTCGACGTGGTGCCCGAGGCTTGGTGGAATGGTCCGACAGCCTGCATGCAGACAATTTTTCCATCGCTGATCATTCAGCACAACGTCAATTCAATCTCAACCCGGCAAATCGTACCGCTGGGGCCCAACGCTTTTGATTTTGTCTGGACTCATTTTGGCTTCGACGACGACACCCCGGAGATGACGCGGCGGCGCCTGCGCCAGGCCAACCTGTTCGGACCGGCGGGCTATGTTTCTGCCGATGATGGCGAGGTGATCGAGTTATCGCAACACGGCTTTGCGCAAAACGGTGCCAACAATACGCTGTGTGAACTGGACGGTCGCGAGGTGGGTGGTGTGCCGCACAACGTCACCGAAACGCTTATTCGCGGCATGTACAAGTATTACCGTCAAGTGATGGGGCACTGACATGGGCGAAAATAAGCCGATCAAGCTGATGCCTGATGTGGCTTTGGCCCTGGAAGTGCATGACCTGTACGCGCGCTACGCCGCCTGCCTCGATCACGGTGATTTCAAGGACTGGCCGGATTTTTTTACCGCAGAATGCGTCTACAAGCTCATTCCGCGCGAAAATCATGACCGTGGCCTGCTGCTGGCGACACTTTCTTTTGAGAGTAAAGGCATGCTGCGAGATCGGGTCTTTGGTATTTCAGAGACGCTGTTCCACCAACCTTACTACCAGCGCCATATCGTGTCTGGCGTGCGCGTGACGGGAGAGGAGGCGGGGCTGGTACTGGCTGAGGCGAATTATCTGGTCATTCGCACTAAGAAGAACCAACCCTCGGAGGTGTTCAACGCCGGGCGCTACATCGACCGCCTGGCCCGCGTCGACGGCCGATTGCTTTATGCCAGCAAGCTGTGCGTGTTCGACAGCGAACTGATTCCTAACTCGATCATTTATCCGATCTGATTGTCCGATCTGATTGTCCCAGAGTCCCCCGGGGTTTAGTACTGCCCGCGTGGTTCCAGTCCCAGGCAGTGCTGGCCGTACATGCTGCTGACGGCATCCCAGTTAAGGCTGATGTGCCGCCCGGAGGCATGCACGTCGCGCCATGCGCGCTGTACCGAATTTGAAAGTTGCAGGCCGGCTCCGCCGACCGCCTCGAACAGGGCTGTCGCTCCCTGTGTCGAGAGTTTCACGGCATAGGCCTGGTCACGGCGGTTCCTGATGCGCTTCTCGATCGTGATGGGGGTGCCGTTAGCGGCGTCCTGTTCGACGTCGCGGGTGTCGCGCAGCAACAGCAATTTTGCCGCATCGATTGCTGCCGCTGCTTCGGCGATGCGCGACTGCACCTGCGGAAACTCGGCCATGCGCGAACCGCCTCCGGCGACCGCGCCACGGGTTGTCTTGGTGCCTATCCAGTCGACAAAATCGTCCAGTGCGCCCTGCACCATGCCCAAAGCGGGGGTGCAGATGCAAACCGGCAGGCCGGCGAGCAGGGGAATCTTGTAAAGCGGGTTGGTGTTGAACTGCGCACCGGGTGGATTGTTCGACGAGGCCTGCGCGAAAGTGATCCTGCGGTGCGCCGGAACGAACACCTCATCCATGATGATCACCGATTTGCTGCCGGTGCCGGCGAGTCCGACGGTATGCCAGTCATCTTCTATGCTTGTTTGTTCGCGCGGTACGATCACGAAGCCGGCGTCGGCGCGCACCCCCTCTTTTTCCTGCGGGAAGGTGACGCCAAGCAGGTACCACTCGGTGTTGTCGCAATTGCTGGTGAAGGACCATTTGCCGCTGATCATGTAGCCGCCTTCCGCGGCGCGGGTCTTGCCCGCGGGGGCATACGAGCCTGACAAGATGGCATCCGGATTGGCCCACACGTCTTCTTGCGCCTCGATCGGGAATAATGCGAGCAGCCACTGATGGACGATGCCCAGTGATACGCACCAGGCTGAGCTGCCACAACCGCGGGCGAGCTCGAAATTGATTTCAACCAGTTCGCTAAAACCGTACTCAAAGCCGCCGAAGCGCGCCGGTTTCATTAGATTGAACAAGCCTGCTTCGCGCACGGCGTCTATGGTTTCGCGCGGCACGCGTCGGTTGCGTTCGGTGTCCTCCGCACGCGCACGCAAAATCGGCGCGAGCGATTGAGCGCGCCGGCGCAACTCGTCAAAGGGAACGCGGTTCGCGGCGGGCAGGCCCCCGCGGGCCATGTCTATGGCTGAGTTCATGCTCTCCTCCTCAGGAGTGGTTCTCATTGGATGCTACCCGGTCACGTGCTGCCGAGTGCAAAGCATTCAAACAGATAATGTTTGAATGTGCAAACAACTATTTACAAGTATTTGATGCGCCGCACAATGACGCATATAAAAAAATTATTTAAATTAAAGCCTTAGTGCGCTTGTGTATGTTCTCGACTTTAAATTGTTTGTATCTGCAAGGAGATTATCGTTAGAATCGCAAACGCGAAAACTAAGCAGAGCTTTGTCCATGAGCGCCACGTCCCTCTTGCCGGAACCCATTGAGGCAGCAGAAGCTACCGACTTCGACTTGGAGTCGACCCTGCCGTATCTGCTTAATCGGGCGGGGGTGCGTATTGGCGCCGCCTTCAGCGAGGACATCCGGCGATTTGGCTTGTCTTTGCATCAATGGCGGGTGCTGGCTTGTTTGTCGCACCAGGCTCCGCAAAGCATCACCGAGCTTGCCGCGCACACCAGCATAGAAGTGTCGACCTTGTCGCGCATGGTTTCCTCATTGTTCGATGGCGGACTGCTCGCTCGCGGGCGTTCGGATGACGATGCGCGCTCCGTCCGACTTCATCTCACCGATGAAGGGCGCGAATTGGCCAACCACATCATTCCGGTCGCGTCGCTTTATGAGCGCATCGCGCTTTCAGGGATGAGTGAAGATGAAGTGGTGTTGCTCAAGGCCTTGCTGGCCAAGGTGTACAACAACGTGATCTCACTGGGGCCGAGAATTCCGACGCGGCGTAAAAGCAGCGCAAAAACAGCAGTGGGACATGCCATCGCCGCAATCGAAACAATTCCGTCGGCATGATTGAAATCTGATCAAAAATGCAAGCTAACGTATAAAAATAAGGCGGGGCGCGAGCTTCGCTTTGTCATATCGAAAAATGCGCCGGTCTGTTGCCGGTGACAATGGAGGAAATGCAATGCTTGGAAAAATCGGACTTGAGGAACACTTCGCCATTGACGACACGCTGCAGGACTCCAACGGCTTTTTGCCCGACGGCGTCTGGCCGGAACTGCGCGACCGCCTGATGGATATCCAGGACAAGCGCCTGCGCCAGATGGATGAGCACGGCATGGAGATGATGATCCTGTCGCTCAACGCGCCGGCCGTCCAGGCCATTCCCGACCCCAAGCGCGCCAATGAAATCGCGCGCCGCGCCAACGATTTTCTTGCCGAGCAGGTGGCCAAGCGCCCGGATCGTTTCCAGGGCTTCGCCGCGCTGCCTATGCAGGACGCGGACATGGCGACGCGCGAACTCGAGCGTTGCATGAAGGATTTGGGTTTCAAGGGCGCGCTGGTGAACGGTTTTTCTCAGGTGGGCGACGTCAACACCGCCGTGTATCTTGACGCGCCGCAATACCTGCCGTTCTGGGCGGCGGTTGAACGCCTCGACGCGCCGTTTTACCTGCACCCGAGAAATCCGCTGCCGTCCATGTCGCAAATCTACGCGGGCCATCCTTGGCTGATGGGGCCGACCTGGGCTTTTGGCCAGGAAACCGCGGTGCACGCGCTGCGTCTCATCGGCTCCGGCCTCTTCGACAAGCACCCTGGCATCAAGATAATCCTCGGCCACATGGGCGAGGGCCTGCCCTTCAGCATGTGGCGCATCGATCATCGCAACGCCTGGACCAACGAGAAGGCCAAGCACCAGGCCAAGCACAAGATCGCCAAGTACTTCCAGGAAAATTTCTGGCTGACGACATCGGGCAATTTCCGCACGCAGACGCTGGTCGATGCGATGATGGAAATCGGTTCCGACCGCATTTTGTTTTCCACCGACTGGCCGTTCGAGAACATCGATCACGCGGCGATCTGGTTTGACAACGCTAGTATCAGCGAGGCAGACCGCATAAAAATCGGGCGACAAAACGCGATCGATCTGTTCAAGCTGAAAAAATAGCCCTTGTCAGTGTGGAACGGCTTTCGCCAACCGGGGCTGTCGCGTAGCATGTTCCGGGGTGGAAATGAGCGCGCGCCCAGCGTATCCTGGTTTGGCGGGCGCGGTGAAATTGCCGAAACCCTAGGAACCCTGGGCGCGCTGGGATTACCGGGCGCAAGTGAGGAGATGTCATGGCGTTTCAGGTAAGGCTCCAGCCGAGCGGCCATAGTTTTACCGTTGAGCCGGGGCAGAAAATCCTCGAGGCGGGGCTGGCGGCCGGCCTCGCTATGCCCTATAGCTGCCGCAGCGGCGTTTGCCGCACCTGCATCGGTACGGTACTTGAGGGCAGCGTTGATCTAGGCTTTGTGCACGAGCGCTACCTGCCCGACGCCGAAAAAGCCAAAGGCTGCGCGCTGCTGTGCCAGGCCACGGCTCAATCGGATCTGGTGATCGAGCGGACGGAAATCGACGGCCTCGCCGGCATCACCGTCGGCAGGGTGCCCTGCCGTGTCGTCAGCATCACGCGCCCGGCCGAAGACGTCACCATCCTCGACCTGCGCCTGCCGATGAATGAGAATATGATGTTCCTCGCCGGGCAGTATGTTGACCTGCTGCTCAAGGACGGCAAGCGCCGCAGCTACTCCATCGCCTGCACGCCGCAACCGGAGGGCGTGTCGCATGTCGAACTGCACATCCGTCATCTACCCGGCGGCCATTTCACCGACAAACTGTTCGGCGGTGAAGTGAAGGAGCGCGATGTCATGCGCTTCGAGGGTCCGCTCGGCTCGTTCTACTTGCGCGAAGACAGCGCCAAGCCCATCGTGATGGTCGCCAGCGGCACCGGTTTCGCACCGATAAAAGCCATGATCGAATACGCGATTCGCCGCAGCATCAAGCGGCCGATGCGCCTGTACTGGGGCTGCCGCGCCAAGCGCGATCTCTACATGCTGGACCTGCCGCAAAAATGGGCGGATGAGCAAGCTGGTTTCGAGTTTGTGCCGGTGTTGTCCGAGCCTGCCGCGGCGGACGCATGGGGCGGGCGCAGCGGGCTGGTGCACCAGGCCGTGATGGACGACTTTCCCGACTTGTCGGGCCACCAGGTCTATGCCTGCGGCGCGCCGGTGATGGTTGATGCCGCGCATGCCGGTTTTGTCGCAAAGTGCGGGCTGCCGGAAGGCGAGTTTTACGCCGACTCGTTTTTGACCGAAAAGGAACGCACAGCCGTATAAATTCTGGCGGTGTCAGTCGCCGCAAACCATGGGTCACGGGCGGTGGCGTCCGGATTCAACCAATAAGGAGGAGTGAACATGATTCCAGGAGACGGCAAGGTCGCGGTTGAAAACCAGGGCTCGGTGGTCAAGCCCTATGTGATGTCGCACGGCACGCTCGAGTGCTACAGCCTCAAGCAGTCGCGCAAATTCTACGAGGAATTTCTCGGCCTCGAGTGCGTGCGCCACGCCAAGCCCGCCATGGTGATTCGTTGCGGCCTGAAATTTCATGTGGTGTGCGTCGAAGTGGGCGAGGCGGTGCACCCGACCAACGTGCTCAACCACTGGGGCGTGGATGTGCGCAGCAAGGAGGAAGTGGACGCCGCGCACAAGGCCGCCAATGAAATGAAAGAAAAATACGGCATCCGCCAGGTGCTGCCGGTGCAAAACATGCACGGTGTGTATTCGTTCTACCTTGAGGATTGCGACCATAACTGGTGGGAAATCCAGTACTACGACGGTTACCAGCACGACGACATGTATGACTTCGGCGATCGGTTCTCGATGGATGACGGCGTCGACGTGCGCAGCTTGAAAGAACTCGAAATCAAGACGAGCGGCTAGTGTTCGTACTCGCCTCCATGCTGGTATCCGGCCGGCGCGTCGCGGCGATGCGCGTTGACGGCCGCGGCCATTATTGGCCGGTCGCGGCCGCCGCGCGCGCTGCCGGCGTTGACGGCTTGGAGGGGGAACTCGAGGCGTTATTCTCCGACTGGCGCGTTGCGCTGCCGCGGCTAAAGCGCGTCGCCAAGGCTATTGCCGCGGGCAATCTCAAGGCGCGCATGGCCGTGTCCGCGGCCAAGGCGCGCCTTGACACGCCGTTGCGCCGGCCGCCCAAGGTGATCTGTGTGGGCGCCAATTACGCCGATCACCTCGCGGAAATGAATGCGAACTCGATCAAGAAGGTGCCGGGCGTGGCGCCGTTCTTTTTTCTCAAACCGCCCTCGACGGTGCTGTCGGGTCCGGGCCCCACGGTACGCATGCCGCGCGACTGCAAAAACCTCGACTGGGAAGCCGAGATGGTGGTGGTGTTCGGCAAGGGCGGCAAGGACATCACCCCCGAGCGCGCGCTCGAACACGTGGCCGGCTATACGCTGGGCATAGACTTCACCGCGCGCGACCTGTTTTCTGCGCCGGACAGTTTTTTCAAGTTCAGCTTCGTTCTGGGCAAATGCCAGGACACGCTCTCGCCGGTGGGGCCGGCGATCGTACCGGCGGCTTTTGCCGACGGCGAGGATCTGCATTTTTCGCTCTCGGTCAATGGTGTGAAAAAACAGTCCACCAGCACGCGCAACATGATTTATTCCTTGGCTGAGCAGATCGCCGGCGTCAGTCGCGGCGTACGCATCGAGGCGGGCGACCTTATGTTCACCGGTTCTCCTGCCGGCGTCGGCCTGCCGCGCGGGGAAAAGCTCGCGCCGGGCGACTGTGTGCGCATAGAATCGCCGGTCATAGGTGCGATGGAAGTGCTCATTCAGGCGCCGGTATGAGCATCCGCCACAAAATGCCGGCAAGAAACGCAAAAACGTAATGACAGACGTAATGAAAAACGTAATAGCAAACGTAATAAAAAACCAGGAATAAGCCGAACACAATGGAGGAAACAAAATGAAACTCAGTCGTCGTGGTTTGATCCTTGCCGGGGCGCTGCTCGTCCCGGCCCTGCTCGCCGCACCAGTGGTTCTGGCCCAGTCGGGTCCCATCCGCATTGGCAGTACGCTTGCACTGACCGGCCCCTTGAGCGCCACCGCGGTGATGCAAAAACTGGCCGGGGAAATTTACATTGAGCAACTGAACAAGCGCGGCGGCCTGCTCGGTCGCCAGGTCGAGTGGATACTCAAGGACGACCAGTCAAAGCCCGACCTCGCACGCACACTCTATGAGCAGCTGATCACTTCGGACAAGGTCGATCTCATCACCGGTCCTTATGCCACGGGCGCGACGCTTTCCGCCATGGGTGTCGCGCAGCGCTACAACAAGGTTTTACTGCATAACACCTTCGGCCTGCCGGCCCTTGCCAAGTACGAAATGCAATTCTCGGTATCGGGCGGTGCCTACGAGATTGACAGCGTGTGGCCCAATCTCGTTCTTGACGCCGTTGCCTCGGGCGGCAAGCCGCCCAAGACGGTCGCGGTGCTGGCCAGCAAGTTCCCTTCCGTGCATTTCGTTTCGCAAGGGGCGCGTGAAGCGCTCAAGAAACGCGGTCTCACCGAAGCGATTTATCTCGATTGGGATTTCGGCAACCGTGACTTTGGCGCCATCGCCGCACGTGTCAAGGAAGCCAAACCCGATTTCGTGTGGATAGGCGGGGTGGGCCTGGAGGGAAACCTGCTGCTCGACGCGATGAAGAAAATAGATTACCTGCCGCCGCAGACTTTCGTCGCATTTCCGGCGCCCGGCCCCATGGCCAAATCGCCCGACGGCAAGGGTGTGCTCGCCCTTACGGTTTTTGAAGAGCACGCGCCATTCACCAGCAATGCGGTGGCGGCCGAGTTCATAAAGGCTTTCCATGAGCGCGCCGCCAAGGCCAATCTGCCTGATCCGTCGGTGGAGTTGATCGCGGCGGTGGCCTATGCGACCTGGCAGGTGATGGAAACGGCGGTCAACGCAACCAAGAGCTTTGATGACAAGCAGATTGCCGCCTGGATCAAGAAGAGCCAAGTTGACACCATCATTGGCAAGATGCGCTGGGATGGCACCAACAACTTCATGAAGGGCAATGACCTCTACAAGGTCAAGCAAGTGCAAAACGGTAAATGGACGGTGGTCTGGCCGCGTGAGTTTGCTGCGCCTGGCGCCAAGCTGATCGCCCCCTGAGGCCCTTTTCGGCATCTTGGGGATAAAAATGAAAAGGACATGCCATGCGTGATTTGGCGGCGAGTGGGCGCAAAGTACCGCCCCTTGTCAACCCGATGCTGTTGTCGCACGGCACGCTGTTGTGCCGCAACCTCGCCAACACGCGGCGCTTTTACGAGGAGTTTCTTGGCGTGGAGGTGGTCCGCCACGCCAAGCCGGCGATGATGGTGCGCTTGAAGACCGGCATGTACATCGTCTGCGTTTGTATCGGCGAGAACGTGCCCAACCAGCACGTGCTCACGCACTGGGGACTCAATGTCGCCACGCGCGCCGAAGTGGATGCGGCGCATGCGGCGGCGGTCGCGCACAAGGAAAAATATGGCATGCGCAAGATACAGAGCGTACGTGAGCGTCATGGCGCTTACGGCTTTTACCTGCAGGACCTCGATTGCAATTGGTGGGAAGTGCAGTACGAAGAACGCAAGATTGATGATTTTTTCAATGCCGGCGACAAATTCGGCAATGACGTCATTGCCACGGACTCATCAGAGTCGCACGAATGATCACCCCACATACTCGACTTACACAGAAAGCATCTATGAGCTCATACAAGCTGTTGACCTACCGCGCCGGAAAAGTGGCGCGCGCGGGAATCCTCGTCGGCGAGACCGTCTACGATGCGCAGAAAATAACCGGCGTGGCCGCGTATGAAACCGTTCTGGGTGCGCTGGCTGAATGGCCCAAGGCTAAAAAGGCCTTCGCCCTTGCCGAGCGTGCCATCACTTCGGGCAAGAGCCGCGCCAAAGGACAGCCGCTCAAAAAGACCAAGCTGCTCGCCCCGGTGCTCTTCCCCGGAGATATATATTGCGCCGGCGCGAATTACACCGACCACATGGCCGAAATGGCGCGTGTGACCGGCCAGCCGCCGGGGCCGAACATGAAGGAGTTGGGCGAACTGCCCTGGCATTTCCTCAAGTCTTCGCGCGCGTCAATTGTTGGTCCGGGTGCCAAGGTAAAGCTGCCCGCTTATTCCAAGGCGGTTGACTGGGAAATCGAGCTCGTTGCGGTCATCGGCCGCGCGGCCAAGGATGTGCCCATCGGCAAGGCAATGAGCTATGTCGCAGGATGGACCATCGCCAATGACCTTTCTGCGCGCGATGCGATGAAGCGCATGAAAAATCCGCCGACCTCGCCCTTTCACATGGATTGGATCAGCCAGAAGTGCTTCGATGGTGCCTGTCCGTTGGGGCCGTGGATCGTACCCTCTGAGCAGATCAAGAACCCGCACAAGCTTGCCCTCAAGCTGTGGGTCAACGACGAACTGATGCAGGACTCGAACAGCAGCAAACTGATTTTTGATACCGCAGAGCAGATTGCAATGTTGTCCTCGCGCGTGACCTTGCAGCCTGGCGATCTGATCCTTACCGGAACGCCCGCAGGCGTGGGCATGGGACGCAAGTTGTTCCTCAAGACCGGGGATATTGTCAGGCTGTGGATCGAGGGCATAGGTGAAATGAGTCACAGTATGGTTTGATACGCGTTGCGGCCTGTATGTGCCTGTGCCGTTAAAGCGGTGTCAAGCGCTATGAAGAGGTGATGTCATCGCCTGGAAAGCCGCTCCTGTAGCGGCTTTCCGGGCGATGTTCCATAACAGATAACCGAGAGGAGACCCTGATGAGCATTACCATTACTGTCAACGGCAGGCGGCACGCCGCTCGCCAGCAGCGCCGCAAACTGGCCGATCTTGCCGACGAGGTTGTCGGCAAGCATGAACGCACTTTGTCGGCGCCGCAGGTACCGTCCGGCGTTTAGCGGTCGCCTGGCGTTGCCGGTCGTGCGCCGCGGGGGCGGTCGGATCGCCGGGCGCGTGGCCGCTGGGTGAAAGCCGGCGGGCCTCAAGATCGCTTTCACCAAGCGTACGATCTGGCCGCGCTACGGCGTTTTTCAGCCGATCTTTGGCTTCGCCTACGACCGGTGGGCAGTACCGGGTCCCGTGGACAGCGACCTAGGCTAATTGCGCCTTTTCAAACGTTACCGGACAGGCGCCACCGATGCTCGAGCGGCGTAGAGTCGGAGCCTCCCAGGCTCAGCTACGCTCGACGACGTGCTCGAGTTTCCTGCTCAGGATCCACGAAAGCACAAGGAACACCACCAACATGACCAGGCCAAGGCCCGAGAAAGCATCATTCATCAGTTTCTCAGATACCCAGCCAAACGCATGACCGGCCGAAAGAATGGCCACCGACCATACCCCGGCGGCGACGAAATTGAACGCGAGGAATGTGGGCCAGGGCAAGCGCGACATTCCATAGGCGAAACCGGCGACGCCGCGAATGCCGTGCGGATAGCGATGGAACAGGATAAGCCAGACATAGTAGCGACCCACCAGCCGGACCATGAACTGGCTGGTGCGGTGAAGTCGCGGAAAAGGCGCGAGCCAATCGGTGCCGAAACGCCGTCCGATCCAGAAGCGAATTACATCGCCCGCAAAGCTGCCCGCCCAGACGACCGCAATGAGTATGCCAAGGTTTAGGGCGCCCGTACTGGATGCATAACCGGCGAATAGCGTGATCAACAGGCTATGCGAGGCAGCGAACGCGAAGAGCATGCCGTAGGCCGCGTCGCCGTGCTGGCGCAGCAATTCAAGGAACGAGGCAAGGTCTGTCGGGAAGATCAATTACGAATGCCAGATTCCAAAACGCCGATCATAGCGTATTCGGCCGGCGTCGCTGCAAAGCACCCCCGCTCTGCGCGGACATGCCGTCCGAATCTGTCGTGCTGCGCAGGTGAGATGCCCGGGGCTCTTCGGGCAATCTCAAAACCCGCAGTGCGGTGGCGCGTTCAAGATCATTGCCGCCATCGAGGAGCCTGCGCTGATTGTCAGGATACTCACGCACCTGGGTTTGCCGGCGCGCGCGCCGCCGCGTCCAGCGGCACGGCCTGCGTTTGTGCATGGTGGTCAGAGTGCGTCGAAACCGGCCTCGATAGGCCGACACAGAGGCCGATAAACCCGCGCGAGCGGGGAGTTCTCACCAGATAACGCGCGATTTACCGCTTCCCGGACTGGCGATTCAGTCGCGCGTGAAGAAAAAGATGGTTTGAATTTCCCATACACCGGTTTCCATGTTCGCCACGGCGTCCTCACGCCCTCGACTTCAAGCGCCGCTGAAGCCAGGGACGTATCGGCAGGAACAGGCGATAGGCGCCCTCGAGCAGCGCCGCAAGCGGCCGGCGCTGGAACTGGCGGCCGATCCAGGCGAGGCCGGGCAGCGCCGCCCAAAGATCGGCAAAGGCACGACCCCCGCTCGCGTACCTTCCGTCGGCGTGCATCACATGGAATCGCCGTAGCGCATCTTCACGCAGCAAACCCGGGGCGATTTCGGTGGCCGTTGACCGGCTGGCATCAATCCATCGTATGTCTTCGGCGCCCCGCCAGCGGCGATAAACGCGGATTTCGCGCTCACAAAGCGGACAAGCGCCGTCAAAGAACACGGTCAGTTCCGCCCGCCCCGGATCGCCGCAAGCTGGAGAGTCCTTGCTCACCAGGGCACCGGCTCACCGCGATAGTCGAAAAAGCCGCCCGAGTCCTCGGGCCGCAACCGGTCAATCACTTCGAGCAGCCCGCCTGCTGCCTCGGCCGGTGAACGCACTGCGAGCCCTATCTTCCTGAATGGCGCCGAAAGCCGGCTGTCGACCGTACCCGGATGCAAGGCCACGCAGATGGCCTCGGGTTGTCGCCGCTTCAATTCGATTGCCGCCGTTCGCACCAGCTGATTGAGCGCAGCCTTGGATGCCCGGTACCCGTACCAGCCACCCAGATGGTTGTCTCCGATGCTGCCCACCCTGGCTGACAGCGTGGCGAACACCGCTTTGCCCGAGCGCGGCAGCAGGGGGAGAAAATGCTTCATCAACAGCGCCGGACCGATCGCGTTCAGCGAGAAGGCCTTGGCCAGGTTCGCTGCATCGAGCTGGCGCAAGCTTTTCTCCGGCGACACGCCATCGCCGTGCAAAAATCCCGTCGCGTCAATGATGAGGCGCGGGGGGGCGTCGGACTGCAGCAACTGACATGCTGCGCTGGCGATGGAAGCCTCGGAAGTGAGATCGAGCGATGGCAGTCCTTTGCGTGAAAAGCCGATGGCGCGCGTAACCCCGAAGGCGTGTTGCAGGCTGTCGAGCAGGGCGCCGCCGATCGCACCTGAGGCGCCTATTACGACCCCCAGGCTGCCCGCCGGAAAGGACGGCAGCATTGCTGCTTGCCTCACGTTTCGTAGCCGCTCCGCCGCTTGCGCTCGGCCGGACTTCTGACCGTCTGCATTTTTTTGAACTCGCCCACGGTTAGCACCATGCCGAGTACGGCGAAGGAAAAGCAAACAATTCCCGCGTAGAGAAGCGTCACGTCACTCACCGAGTTGTCCTTTCAAGCTGAGCACTTTGAAATAAATACCGAAACAAAGGATGGAGGGCACCCACGTTGCGGTGAAAAGGCCTTCATCTTTCTGGCCGTTAAACCAGAGATAAGCGGAAATGGAAAATGACAGCATCACTGCGAGCAATATGCAAAGGTCTGACATCTTGATCATATGTGGTTACTTTCTTTTGGTGTCGGTCGGCTACGGACGGGGGCGATCTAGGCTTCCCAAAAAGCCCAAGCTGAAACCATCAATAACAAGACGGCCGCGCCTGCATGCGATCGCACTGCCGATTCCCCGGGAAATTGCAGTACTAAAGGAACCGCTTCAAATAAACCCAGCGCCAGCCAGCCGGTCATCACAAGGGCGAGCGCGAATGAGACCGAGCCGGCGAGCCGTCTCAAACTTCCAGTTTGACCGGGCTTTACCTTGGGCGGTGTTCTCAAGCTTTCTTGGCGTAGGCCACGCACCAGCCCTTCGCGTTGACTTGCTTGCCGCCAACTGCGCCACAGGGCGCCCACGGCTCGGAGGGCTTGCCCGCGTAGAGCACACAGTTGGCGCAGATGCTGCCCTTCACGTACTGCGTGTATTTCTTGACGTCAACCGCAGCGGCGTCGTGCTTGTAGCCCAGCGCAGTTGCCGTGGCTTCTTTCTCGTCGATACGCGCGGACTGTGCAATGGCGTCTCGCCCGGCCAGCATTGCGATGCCGGCGGCTGGCACGACAGCAAGCAGGGATCTTCGTAACTTGTTCATGGTGTTTTCTCTTCGGCTATTGCATCGATTTATTGAACTGCCGGTGGGAGAAGGGGGCTGGGGAAAACGCTGTACAGCCTCCCCTCTCACCAATATCAGTTGGGGATGATCACCGTATCGATAACATGGATCACACCGTTATCGGCCACGATGTCCGTTTTGGTCACCATGGCCTTGTCGACCATGACCTTGCCGGCGTCAAGCTTGACCATGAACGACCGGCCCTCGACGGTTTTGACCGTGCCTGCCTTAACGTCTTTGGCCATCACTTTTCCTGCAACCACGTGGTAGGTGAGTACGGCGGTCAGTTTCGCCTTGTTGGCGAGCAGGGCGTCAAGGTCGGCTTTGGGGATTTTCGCGAAAGCCGCGTCGGTAGGGGCGAACACCGTAAACGGCCCCGGTCCTTTCAGGGTGTCAACAAGGCCGGCGGCCTTGAGCGCGGTTGCAAGCGTGTTGAACTGCCCGGCCGAGACGGCCGTATCGACAATGTCTTTGGCCCAGGCGTTGGATGCGATCAGTGCCGAAGCGACGACTACGAGTAGGGATTTCTTCATTTATAACTCCTTGAATGTGTTTAAGTGAATGGAAAAATAAGACAGAATGAAACGGTTTTTTTGAATCGAGGCGAATAATACGCGACAATTTTACATTTTGTATCGTTATTATTCTTAATAGCGTTTCAATAACGATACATTATGAGTATAATGACGGCGATTATCTAAAATCTGAGTCACCCTTCTTCCCACCAAAAGGCAAAGAGCAAATAAATGACAAGCCGTGATCAGAATGAAGGCGCCTTCCGCAGCGGTGTGGCCGCAAGGCTGGCAGGCGTGCCGGTCGACACCCTCCGAATTTGGGAGCGTCGCTATTCGGTAGTCGGCCCGCGAACCAGTGAGGGTGGGCAGCGCCTGTATTCGCATGCCGACATCCGACGCCTGACCATGATCAAGCAGTTGGTAGACTTGGGGCACGCCATCGGCACCGTCGCCGTACTCGATACCAAGGTGCTAAGCGGCATGCGGGCGACTACAAGGTCCTTGCGCGAAACCCACCCCCGCCAGCCGCAGAGTGCCTCAGTGCCCAAGACGGGTGTGGCACTGGTGGGCGCGATGCTGGCCGCGGATCAATTTGCCAAGGCACTCGCTGGCAGTGCGCTCGATGTCGTGGGGCGCTGCGCCGATCCGGACAAAGCGGTTTCCGCGCTTGAAGATGTTCACGCGGATATCGCGATCATAGAGCTGCCGACCATGCGCGATGCGGACCTCGAACGGGTGGCGGCAATCAAGGCCGCTTGCGGTGCGGCTAACGCGATCGTGCTTTATCGTTTTGCATCCGGCGTGCTGGTAAGGCGCATGCGCATGGCCGGATATGCAGTGGCACGGGCGACGTCCGATCCCGCAGAGCTCGAGGCCATCTGCCTCGGCCTCTTGCCGCATACTGGTACCGATGCGAGCGACACCCTGCAATGGCTGGCTGCGACCCAGCCACGCCCGCCCAGGTTTGACGCGCAATCCCTGGCGGAACTGGCTGGCGTCTCCCAGGCGATTGAGTGCGAATGTCCCAAGCATCTTGTCGACCTGGTGTTAAATTTGGGCGCGTTCGAGCGCTACAGCGCGGAATGCGCCAACCGCGGTCCGGCCGATGCGCTGCTGCACCTCGATCTGCAGCGCGCCGCGGGGCTGGCGCGTTCTATCATTGAACAGGCGCTCGAGCGCGTTGTGATCGCCGAGGGCATCGCATTGACGGCGCCGGCCGTCAGCCCGTGAGTACCGCTTCGAGCTCGATTCGTTCCGCGCCCGCTCCGGTGCTCTTATTGGGTTTGGGCGGGCTTCTCCCGTTCATCGGTCTCACTGCCTTGACCTTGTTCTTAGCGGAAACCTGGTACGTTTTCTGGCTTACGACACTGGCCCAATACGGGGTGGCCATCCTGTCCTTCGTCGGGGCACTGCAATGGGGCCATGCGATCTGTGCTCGAGCGCGGGGCGTTGAGGCGTGGTTGCGCTACGGCTGGGGTGTGCTGCCCGCGCTGGTCGGAGTCCTGTCGCTGCAGTTTCCCATCTGGACGGCGTTACGGGTGCAAGCGGGTGCCTTGATATTGTGCGTTGTGGTCGATCGTGCGCTCGCCTCCACGTTCGGCGCGCCGGTATGGCTGCTGCCCGTCCGCTACTTCCTGACCGGCGTAGCGGCGTCTTGCCTCTTGGTTGCGAGTTACGCTTGAGCGGCCCCGGTTCGCCGAAGCTCCCGGCACGCAAGGATGCGCCGCAAATAGCGATGAACACGAATGGCTCAAAAGACTGGCGCGAATCGATGCCCGCCCCGCTGCGGGTCAATCACACGCCGGGCATCGTCACGATCACCGATGCCAACACGACGATTGCTTACTGCCGCTACGACGAATCGGGCGAGATTGAGTACGTCTTTGTCAGCGCCTCGCATCGGCGCATGGGTTATGGCAAATGGCTGTTGGCTTTTGCCGAGGAGCACCTGGTAACGATAAAAGGCTTCCAACCGCCGATCAGCCCGCTTGGTGAGAAGCTGCTTGGTTCCTACAGGCGACGACGGCGTTCTGAGTGGAGCGCGCCGGCGTGAATCGATGGCATTCTCGGCGCACGCTCGCACGCTGGGGCGCCCGGCGTTTACGCAAAAGACTGGTGTGACCGGGGCAGGCTGGTGGATGCCTGCGGTGCTGGAGGCGCCTCTCCTCGCGCGGTTCCCTTGTCTGCGCCTGCAGCGCAAGTGCGGTATATGCTCGCTTACCACCGCTCTATTTTTCCATTTCAGGACTCAAGCCGGAGTACTTGCATCAGAATAATCAATGAAATCGCGCCCCGGCTTGCCCCGGCGCGCACCCCCGCCAATTCACCCCAAAGGAGTAGACCATGAAAGCCACGCTGATGATTGCCGCGCTGTTGCTGCTGTTTGCCCTTCCGATGGCGCCTGTTGCGCTCGCCGCCGGGGACCCGCCGACGGCGGCGCCGAGCGACGCGGACTACGACGCCGGGAAAAAAGCCATCGAGTCAAAAGACTGGAAGTCCGCGCTCGATTACTTTGGCCGCGCCGCGGTGCGTGACGCGGGCAACGCCGACATTCACAATTATCTTGGCTATGCCTACCGCAAGTCGGGCAATCTGGATGCCGCGTTCAAGAGTTACGCCGTGGCCTTGCGCCTCGACCCCAAGCACAAGGGCGCGCACGAATATGTGGGTGAAGCCTACCTGCTGGTCAACAACCTCCCTAAGGCCCAGGAGCACCTCGCCGCGCTCGACAAGATCTGTTTTTTGAGTTGTGAAGAGTATCGTGACCTGAAAAAAAACATCGAGGAATACAAAAAACGGCCGGCAAAAAAATAGTCCCGGGCGCGTGTCCTGGTTTGCACGGAACTGGCTTGCTGTGTTGCGTCGACGCGGCCTCCATGCCACGCCGATTAGAAACTTACGTCCGGCCGCCAAGCGTTCTATAAGATTACTTATCCGCAACCTGCAAGGATTCCGCCGTGACCGTACACGTACTGCCCTATGACACGGCCCGCCCGGGCGACGCCAGCGATTTTTCCAGGCAATTGCACCTGTTCGAATCCCGCAAGGCGGACTTCGCCGATTGCCTGATCGAACGAACAGCGATGGCTGCGGGATGCACGGCGGTGATGACTTTTGACAAGGCCGCCGCCGGCGCGGGAATGAAGCTGCTTGTATAGTTCCCGGTTGGAATGGGCAGGGTAAGCGCAAGTTTTGGTTTGGACGATGGCTGGAGACCCTTGTCAGTCGGGACTTTCGAGTCGATTGCGGTTTTTATTACGCGATCTTTTATCCCCTTCCTTGACGGTGAACGCGGTCAGGCCAGCCATTGCTGCACGCCCCAAACGGCGGCAAACAGCAGCGCGGCGATCAAGAAAAGCGGCACCAGCGGATGAACGTTGTTGAGCAATCGAAACAGGTTGCACAGAAACCCGACGATAAACTGCGGCGGGTTGCGCGGGCTCTTGGAATACTCCATCGCCGCCTTCACAACGTAAAACACCGCCGTATTGGTGCCCATCACGGCACGCGTCGGCAAACCCGAACTGCGGGGCGCCACCAGGTAATTGCACTTGAGCAGGATGCGCTGTTTGTCATCCGGGTTGTATTCCCCCTCGACCCAGTGCAGTTCGCGGTGAAAGTCGAGCACGCCAAATTCGTAGGTGACAAAGGCCCGCTCGATCTTGCTGTTGCCAAACACCACCTTGTAGGTGGCGTCAGACTGCAGGTAGATGAGCGCGCGCACCACCGTACCAAACGGCACGAAACGCAGGTTGCCGTCATAGTGCTTGCTGTACAGGCCCTGGTCGCCGCCAAAATCCTTGTTGTAATGCGACAGGTACAACTCGTCGGTGTGCGGCATGGGCGTGATCACGTGGTTTGCGTCAAAGTGCTGCAGGATGGCCTGCCCGATGACGGCGCTCTGGCGCAGCGTGTCGATTTGCGCGATGACCTCGTTGGGCAGGTGGCGGACATATTCGTGTTTTGACGGGCGCCGCTGCAGGTCTTCGTGGTAGCGCTTTTGTATCCACTGCACGAGCGTGTCAATGGTGGCGCGGTCGGCGGGCTTGTCAAAGCGCCCGATGACCGTCGGGAAGCGCCGCGAAGGCGCGGTCTTGACCGGTTTTTCCAGTTGCAGTGCTTCACTCATGCGGCGCTCCCTGCGACAGGGTGTGTTGTTCGCCGCATCCAAAGGCGGGCGACGTGTAGGCACAAAACAGGACGTATGCGCAGGCGGCCCCGGCGGCGGCCACCGCCGAACGTACCGGGGCAGGAGCCCCGGAAACGTCCGCGATCCAGCCCAATGCGCCGCCTGCAAGTGCGAATAACAATGCGCTCGGCCACGAAAAACCGCGCATCGCCGCAGCGCTGCGGCGCGGCACGACTGTGGTCTCCATCAAGAGCAGGCCGAGGTTCATCGCCACATGCATGAGCGCAAGCGGCCACCAGCGGGTGCGAAAGTCTTCGTTGAGCAGGGTTCCGCCGAAGGCGACGATATTGCCCACGATCATGGGGTGCGCAATCCAGCCATACGGGAAGCTTGTGACACGCAAGTGCGGCAGGCGCGCTACTTCGTATCCATAGTAGGTGCGGTCGGCCCCCAGTGCTTTTGCCGCGACCACGTTAAGCAGGAAGCCTGCGGCGACAACACACAGTGATGTGAAATCGAGCGGCTCCTGGAAATACGCAAAGGCGAGAGCGACAAGCGCCACGGTCTTCATCATCACGGCATCGCGCTTGAAGACCGCCATGGAAACAAGGCCAAAGTAATAGGCGAGCGCGTACAGATAGTAATGCCAGAAGCTGACTAGATAGGCCGCCACGCTCCACTGCCGGTTCCAGCCCATAGTCCAAAGGGCGAGCACCACAAAGGCTGCTGTCGCCGTCAGTGAAACATCGGGTATTGGACGCAGCCGGGGTCGTTCCGTATAAGCAGTCATCCGCCTCCTGTTGCGGGTCGCCCCGTATCTAACGTGTGCGCAGATTACCGTGCAAATGTGACAGAGCGGTTACCCGGGGCGGAGTGGAACGGATCAAAATTCGTTTCGGTTTTTCCTGCGGCGGCGAGTGATGGGGCGAATTCGCACCATGACTGCAAAGCCGCGCCAGGCGGACATTTCCAGCCATTTCGTCATTCAGTCCCGGGAAATTTTGTCCCCTCTCCCTTGGCGGGCTAGGGCGAGGGTGAATACAGCCTCATGCGACGATGTCGGGACCCGCCCCCGCGCTCGCGTTACTTTCCTTGCTTCGCCAATGCCCTGCGGGGACTTCCTTCGGTCGGAAGTAAGCAAAAGAAGGCGACGCGAAGGTGACGGCCCCCGTGAAGCTTTTGCGTCAAAGCCGGCTACGGTAGTCGGGGCTGCCCTGCGATGCTCGCGGCCCCGGGCCGGCGCGGCAACGCGCTCCCAGACCGCCTAATCCACCTGGATATTGCCCGCCTTGATCACCGGCGCCCAAGTACGCATTTCCTTCTGGATGAATTCGAGGAACTTGTCCGAGTTGCGTGCCGAGATCGTAAGTCCGAGCACCGGGTCGCTGAGGCGCGCCTGCATGTCCGGTGTATTGATGATTTCGAGTAGTTCCCGTTCCAGTCGCGCGCTAACCGCCTTGGGCGTTTGTGCGGGAGCGGAAATGCCCACCCATGACACCGCCTGCACCCCCGGTGCGATTTCGTCCAGCGTCGGTATGTCCGGGTAGGTTGGCATGCGTTTCTCGCTGGTCACCGCCAACACCCTGACCTTGCCGGTTTTGACCAACTCGGCCGCGCTGGCGGTAAGCACCATGTCCAAGCGGCCGCCGAGCAAGTCAACAATGGCCGGTGCCGGTCCCTTGTAGGGGATGTGCGTCATGTTCAGATTGAGCGTCTGCTTGAGCAACTCCGCTGCGAGAAAGCCCGACGTGCCCACACCGGCCGAGGCGTAATTGACGGTGCCCGGCTTGGCTTTGACCAGGGCGATGAATTCCTGGATGGTCTTGATCGGGGAATCGGCCTTGACGATGAGGTACTGCGGATACAGTCCGATCAGCACGATGTGCTGGAAATCCTTGATCGGGTCGTAGGGAATTTTCTTGTACATCAGTGGCCCGGGCGCGATGGACGAGTTGTAGGTGGCCGCTAGCGTATAGCCGTCGGGGGCGGCCTTGGCCACCGCGTCGGCGCCCAGTGTCGAGCCGGCGCCGGGCCGGTTTTCAATGACTATGGGTTGCTTGAGCGCGGTGGCAAGGCGTTCGGCTATCAGGCGCAGCGCCACCTCGCTGCCGGTGCCGGTGGCAAACGGAATAATCAGTTTGATCGGTTGGGACGGGTAGGCCTGCGCCCAGGCACTGACGCTGAACAGGGCGGAGAATGCGATGCTTGCTGCTTGTCGTGCGAGGCGCATAGTTTTGTCTTTAACGTGGGACAATCAATCGTACATTAATTCAGGAAAAATCCGCCGACCGTGCAAAAATATCATGCATCGGACCGGCGCAGCCAAAAAATGAACAAGCTCAACAAGATTATCGCCATGTCGGCGTTCGACGCCGCCCGTGCATTGCAGTCGCGCACGCTCAGCGCACAAGACTATGTCAAGGCCGGCCTGGAGCGCATTGCCGCGCGCGAGCCCGAGGTGCAGGCCTTTGCTTTTATCAACCCTGAGCTCGCGCTGTCGCGCGCCAAGACGCTCGATGCGGGTGCGATCCAGGGCCCGCTGCACGGACTGACCCTGGGTGTGAAAGATGTCTTTGACACCTGGGACATGCCCACCCAGGGCGGCTCAAAGGCTTTTGCCGGCTACCAGCCGGTGCAGGACGCCGCCTGCCTGGCCACGGCACGCAAACAAGGCGTGGTCATCATGGGCAAGACCGTGACCACCGAGTTGGCGACCTTTCCCACCAACGGCACGCGCAACCCGCTCAACCTGGAGCACACACCGGGCGGCTCGTCTTCGGGTTCAGCCGCCGCCGTGGCCGATTACATGGTCAGCTTTGCCACCGGCACACAGACCATGGGGTCCACCGTCCGGCCTTCAGGCTATTGCGGTGTCACCGGCTACAAACCCAGCTACAACCTGTTTCCCCGGCGCGGGGTCTGGCCCAATGCCGATTCCTGCGACACCGTGAGTTTGTTGGCGCGCGATGTGCGTGACGTCGCACTGCTCGCTTCGGCGATGGCGCAATACCCGGGCCTGATGCTGCCCGATGCGGACAAGGGCGCATCACGCGCACCCGTAGTGGGCATTTGCCGCACCTTCGAGTGGGAACGCGCCGACGCGCACATGCACCAGGCCTTTGAGGACAGTGCGCGGCGCCTGTCTGCGGCCGGGGCCAAGGTGGTGGAGATTGTGCTGCCCGAGGTTTTTCGGGGAATGTTCGAGGCGCAGCTTGCGGTGGTGAGGTTCGAGATGGGCCGCGCCTTTGCCGACATCATGGCGCGCCACGGAGCGCTTATCCGCAAGCCCTTGTACGACCGTACCGTGGCCAGCATGCAGGTCACCGGCGAGGAATACCAGCGGGCGCAGACGCTGGGACGGCAGTGCCGCCAGATGTTTCCCGACGTGCTGGGCGAGTGTGACGTGTTATTTGTGCCGGCCGCGACAGGGGAGGCGCCCAAGGGCCAGGATTATTCGGGCGACACGTCGATGAACCAGGTCTGGACCTTCATGCACGGTCCCTGTCTGTCGGTCACCGGCGGCACCGGCCCTAATGGCTTGCCGCTGGCCATGCAGGTGGTCGGGCGCATCGACGAGGACGCGCGCACCCTGCGTGCCGCGCACTGGGTGGACCTGTGCCTGGAGGGGCGTCTCGCATGACGGGCGCTTTCCGGAGTCAGGCCTGTTCGATTTTGCGGTACACCTGTGCGAAGCGCTCGTTTTTGGCGATGCCAAAATCCCCGGGGGCGTATTGCAACAACCAATCGCCGGCATCGCCCTGGAGCAGGTCACCGCCGGAGGACCTGGCCGCAGTGAAGGCTTCGTGCATTTGCCGCGCCAGCACGGGTATGGGTTTGGCCTGGTAGCGACCGTCCTCGCCGGGCAAGGCTTCGTATTTGGCGTCAAAGCGATCACGCGCGACGCTCCAGCGCGTGCCGGTGGAACCGGTAATCAGCGCGTCGCCGGTGTCGTAGCAGTTCGGGCCTTCGAGGCTGATCAGCTCGCCCGCCGTATCGGCGAATTCGACGGCGACGATTTCTGTCTTTATGTAAGGTGCGGCAAGCGGGTCGGTGCTGAGGTCGATATCACCCACCACGATTCGTCCGTCCCAAAGCGCGGGGAGGGCGCTGGTCGCGTTCTGCGCGTATTCCGCCACCAGCGTGGCCTCCCCGTCGATGACCCGGCTGTCCGGGGCTTGCTCGCGCATGGCTTTGCGCAGCGCGCGGGTCTTCCACCAAAAGTAGGCCCATGCCGTGAGGCCGAGCACGGCGATAAGGGAAAGGATCACCACCGAGAACAGGAGTCCCAGGACAAGCAGGATGGCGCTGGCGAGTAGTGCGAGCAGGTTGCGAATGTTTGTTGTCCTGAAAAAAACTTGACGGTTCACCGGTATGCTCCGGCAGGCCGCTATCATACAAGTAGACGGATGCATTCACGCCCGCCGCACAAAGCCCGAACAATGCCACTGTTTTACGCCCCGCCAATTTGAACGCCGGTTTCGATATCGCCGTGGTGCTGGCTATGGGTGCGCTGGTGTGCAACGGGCTTTCCGACATCGTGTACAAACGTGCGGCGGGCGCCGGGCTTGCCTCGCACAGTTTGTTGCAGGTGCAGTCGATGTGTTACGGCGCAATCGTGCTCGCCTACGGGCTGCTGACCGGAACGCTGGTGTTCAATGCCGCCAGCCTGTGGGGCGCGGTGGCGGGGGTGTTTGCCTTCACCGCTTTTTACAATTTTTCGCGCAGCCTGCAGGCGGGCAATGTGTCGGTCAATGCGCCGATATTCCGCCTCAGCTTCACCGTCACCGCCGGACTGGCGATGCTGGTCCTGGGGGAACCGGCCAGTGCAAGCAAGCTTGCCGGACTCGGCTGCGCGCTTGCCGCGGTGTGGCTGCTGCTTGGCGGGGGCGCATCAGCTGTGAAAGAGCCGGTCCCGGCGGGAAGGTCGCGCAATTCACGCGCGTCACTGGTGCGCGTGCTGGTTGCGATGCTTGCCGTGGCGATCGCGAACCTGATTTACAAGGTGGCCTTATCCGCGGGGGCCACGCCGGCCGGCCTGCTGACGGTGCAGGCGGCGGCGGTGATCAGCCTTGGCAACATTGTGATGTTTCGCGCCGAAGGCAGCCTGCGGCCGAACGCAAAGGCCTGGCGCTTTGGAATACCGGCGGCCTGCCTGTTGTCGGCGGCGTTCATATTGCTGGCCGAAAGCCTGGCGCGCGGCCCGGCCAGTACCTTGGTGCCGATAACGCAAATGGGTTTCATCGTGACGGCAAGCATAGGCATCCTGGTGCTGCGCGAACCGGTGACGGGCAGGAAACTGACCGGCCTTGCGTTCGCCCTGGCGGCACTTGCGGCCTTGGCGCAAGGCTAGCCGCGCGCAAGACCTTACTCGTCTACCGCAACAACGTCGTCGGCTTCAAACTCATCGGGTACCGTGCCATCGCCCGGGCCGGTAACCATGGCGGCCATGGTGTCGCTTTGCTTGACGAAGTATTCCTCGCTGATCGGATCGTAAAAACGCTGGCCAAGGGCAAGATCGCGGAAAATAATGCGGTGACGGACTGGGCGGTTGATCATGTGCAATGGAAATGAAGTGAATGCTTATGAGATTGGCCATTGCTGATCTCGAACGGACGGATCAGTAAGTCCAGGCGCCACGGGACTGCGTCCATGTCTATTTTCATGATGTGGAATTTGCAGTGGCAGCGCAGAGCCGTGCGCTGGTCGCGGTCGACAAGTTGTCGCTTGAATTCTGAGATGCCAACTGTACCTCGCAGGGATCGGCAAGCGCAGCCATGCGACAAGCCGTGCCGGTCGCGCCCATAAAGTCATACGCATGGCTGGCTTATCGCAAAGTCATTTTCTTTCCGGTGGTGACTGTAGAATTGCGGCAGGCTTCATCAGTGTTTCATCGGATGGCCCGCTGACCTTACGATTTACGATTTACGATCTTATAGTATTCAAACGAAGGAATGGATATGAAACGACGTTTTTTTCTTGGCCTTGGCGCATGGTCATTGGGTATCTGGTTTCTCGCGTCGGCCCCCGGACTGTACGCGCAGACCTACCCGACCAAGGCGGTCGCTCTGGTCGTGCCCTACGCATCGGGCGGAGCCACGGATTTGCTCAGCCGGGTTGTCGCCCCAAAACTGGGAGATGCGCTGAGCCAGTCTGTCATGGTGCTCAACAAAGGCGGCGCCGGCGGCAATATCGGTGCCGACTTCGTCGCTAAGTCCCGGGCCGACGGGCATACGCTGCTCATTGGCACTATCGGTACTCATGCGATCAATGGCAGCCTTTATGCAAATATGCCGTTCGACCCGGTGAAAGACTTTGTCCCGGTGAGTCTCATGCTCACCAACCAGCTCGTACTCCTGGTGCATCCTTCCGTGCCGGCGCGCAGCGTGGCAGAACTCGTTGCCTATTCGAAGAGCGGCAAAGCGAAGCTGTTTTTTGGTTCCGCCGGAAACGGCAGTTCCCACCATCTTGCCGGCGAGCTGCTCAAGGCGCGATCCGGTCTCGACATGACCCATCTACCCTACAAGGGCAGCGGCCCCGCGCTGATCGATCTGATGGCTGGCACCATCCAGGTGCTGTTTGTGGATATCGCCGGCGCGCTGCCGCATATCAAATCGGGGAAGATCGTGCCGCTCGCCGTCGGTGGGGCTAAGCGCTCCGCTCTGCTTCCCGAATTGCCGACGATCGCAGAAGCGGCGAACCTGCCGGGCTTCGAAGTCAGCGCCTGGATGGGCTTGTTTGCACCGGCGGGCACGCCGAGCGCTATCGTGTCGCAGTTGAACGCCGCCCTCAATAAATTGCTTGCGAGCAGCGATGTGCGGGAACGATTCGCCGCGCTTGGCGCCGAGCCGCTGGGCAGTTCGCCGGAGGAATTCGCGGCCCACATCCGCAGCGAGACCACGAAATGGTCGCGGCTCGTGAAAGAGACCGGAACGAGGATCGAATGACGACTGACCGGATAGCGGTCGATGTGCTGGTGGTGGGTGCCGGAGCCTGCGGTCTGATCGCCGCGCTCAAGGCGGCGCAGGCGGGCGCCAGCGTGGCGGTGGTCGAGAAGCTCGAACGTTTCGCCGGCAATACCGTGCTCTCCTGCGGATCGATCCCGGCAGCCGGGACACGCATGCAGCGCGAGGCTGGGATTGCCGACAGCGTCGAGACCATGATCAAGGACGTGGAACGCGTTTCCGGGCCCCACGACGCATCGCATCTCACGCGCACGCTGGTCGAGCGCTCGGCCGAGGTGGTTGAGTGGCTGGTGGACCATTGCGGCATCGAGGTCAAGCTCTACACCAACTACAAACATGTCGGCCACAGCGTGCCACGCCTGCACACCCAGCCTAGCGGCCGTGGCGCGGATCTGGTCGAGGGCCTCGCGCGTGCGGCGGCGCGTGATGGTATTGACATCGTGTTTTCCAATCCGGTCAGGCGTCTGATCACCGATAGCAGGGGCGCGGTCATAGGCGCCGAAGTGGGAGACGGTGCCTCGCAATACCGGATCGACGCCAAGAAGCTCATACTCGCGACCAGCGGTTATGGTGCCAATCGCAGCCTGCTGCGGGAATTCTGCCCCGAGATCGCCGAATCCCAGTACTTCGGCGCGACCGGCAGCGAGGGCGAGGCGATCGAATGGGGCCGCGCGCTCGGCGCGCAGCTCGGAAACGTCGGCGCCTACCAGGCACATGCCAGCGTGGCTTATCCTCATGGCGAACTGCTGACCTGGAGCGTGGCCGAAAAAGGCGCGTTCTTCGTCAACCGGCAGGGCCGGCGATTCGGCAACGAGAACCTGGGCTATTCTGGCTTCGGCGCCCTAGTGATGGCCGAGGGCAATGAAGCCTATGCCATCTACGACACCCGTATCCGGGAGTACGTGGCACGCTACCAGCAGACCTACCAGGTGCTGGTCGATATGGGGGGCGCAAAGGATGCGCCGACGATCGAAGCTCTGGCTCGGATTTACGCTATCGACGCCGCCGGACTTGCCGCCACACTCGCGCGTTTTAATCGTGCCGCACAAAATGAGCTGCCAGACGAATTCGGCCGCACCGAATTTGGCATGGCACCGCTGGTGCCGCCGTACGTGATTACGCGCGTCAATGCTGCTTTGTTTCACACTCAAGGTGGCTTGCTGGTCGATGCGTGCGCCCGCGTTCTGCGCCCGGATGGCGCGCCGGTACCCAATCTGTTCGCCGGCGGCGGTGCGGCGGCGGGGGTAAGCGGCCGCGCGGGCGGCGGCGGATATGTCTCGGGCAACGGCTTGCTTGGGGCTGCGGTGTTGGGCTACATCGGCGGAGAAGCAGCGGCAAGCGAGTTGTAGCCAACGAACGATCTTCAGCCTCTGTCAGACGCGGCCACAGGCTTACACCGCCAGCATGCCGGAATCAGGGCTGCGGCAAGTACGCAAGCTCACCAAGCGAGGCCGGCAAACGGCCAGTTCGTTCGTTGGGTATGCCTACCCGGTGCGGCCGGGGAGCGAGATCCACTTCATTCTGAAGATCGAAACTGCGTAGGCTGAGGGAGAAGATTGAAAGGGTTTATTCGCGCGTGTCACTTTGCGCATTGGCTGAAAAAGCCTCGGCATACGCTGCCTCTGCCGAGGTGCTTTCAACATCGCTCATCTGCGCGAACTTCTGCGCGGTTGCGGCCTGTCTTCCGGGCAGTCTGGTACGCAAGGCGAGAACGGGTCCGCAACAGCGCCGACGATCTCACGCAGCCTGCGCTTGAGCAGGACGTTCAGCGTGCCTCCCAATCGCCCTCGACGGGCCGAGGCAAGGACCAATAAACCAGTACAAGAGGGAAATTTTTACCAAACACCAGGCGATTTACCGCGTCCGGGCTTGGCGATTCACTTGCGCGTAAAGAAAAAGGTGGTTTGAATTTCCTATATTCGGACGGCAAGCACTAAGAGTCGGTGGGCACGCCGGCCAAGGCGATGAAGGCACTGGGCGTCGAGTAAGGTCGCGGACAGGGGTATTCCCCGTCATTGCGGCGCTGAGTGTTTGCTGAATGCATAGGGTGGTTTTAAAATAAAAAAGCCGGCATTTAGCCGGCCTTTTTATGGCTGTTGCCCCAGAGCTCAGATCACTTCACGCCACAGGTCAAGTGCCTGCTGCACCGGGCGGTCCGAGAAGCTGAACAGCACGACTTCGTCGTCGGCCTCAAGCGTATAAGGCATCCAGGACGGGCACACGAACACGTCGCGCGGACCGAAAGAAAAACTCTGGCCGTTGATGAGGGCGCGGCCCTTGCCCTCGACCACGGCATAGACCGTGGAGTCGGTGGAGCGGTAGGGTTTGCCCTTGAAGCCCTTGGGCAGCAATTGCATGAAGGTGCCGATGGTGGGCATGGCCCACTCGCCGGTGACCGGATTGGTGTATTGCAGCTTGAAGCCCCAACAGTCGTGCGGGTCATGTCCGCGCTGCATCGTCTCAAGGGCTTCACGGGTGCGACCGTAGGGATACCAGAAGAGGGGCGAGGTGCGGCTTTTGGCCTTGTACTCCACCGGCTTCATGGTGTTGCCAAAGACCGCCAGGTTGTCGCCCTCGGTGCGGTTGGTGTGCTGCATTTCCTCGCTCGGGCGCTCAAGAAATTGCGCGTCCAGCAATTCGACGATGGGCACATCAAGGCCGTCCATCCAGACCATGGGCTCGTTCGACGGGTTGCCGTGGTCGTGGTAACACCAGGAGGGCGTGATGACAAAGTCGCCGACATTCATGGTGACCTTCTCGCCATCGACGGCGGTGTAGGCGCCGCCACCCTGGAGGATGAAACGCAGCGCCGATTGCGAATGGCGGTGGGCCGGAGCAACCTCGCCTGGCATGATCATCTGCAGGCCGGCGTAAAGGCTGTGGGTGATGCGCGAGCGGCCGCGCAGACCCGGGTTCTCCAGTACCAGCACGCGCCGTTCTGCCTCCTTGGCGGTGATCAACTCACCGGCTTCCTTGATCCAGGGCCAGACCGTGTCCCACTTCCACAGGTAGGGCTTGCACGGCGTGTTGGGCGTGGGCGTGACCAGGTTGTGCAGCACCTCCCACAGCGGGGTGACATTGGCCTTGTCGATCTTGTCGTAAAACGCCTTGCGTTCGGCGGCGACATTGGGTTGCAGGACTGCAGACATGGTTCCTCCTTGCGGGTGATGCTGCGGGTAGACCAAAAAATTGATTTTCCGCCTTAGTTGCGCGTGCCGCAACCTTGACTGGCCAATCGACCTGTCAGCCTGTTCGGGCTCATGGGTTCGAGGCGGTTGGCACGGTTTGCAGTGCCGTTTCTGCGGTTTGCGCAACAAAAGCCTGCATACGCTCGCGCAGTGCCTCGGGGACAGGAATGGCCTTGTAGGTCTCGAGCGAGAAAATACAAATGCTGTGACTTGCCTTGAGGCAGACGCGCTCTGCGACGGTGGCGTGGTAGGCGAGGTCTATGGCACTGTTACGGATGCGTACGACGGAAAGTTCGATTTTCAGCTTGTCGCCGAAAAAGGCCGGACTGATGAAGTCGCACTGCATGCTCACAGTGGGCGCGCCCATGCGTTTTTTCATCAGAAAATCGGCATAACGTTCGTCCAGCCCGTCGTTGAACCAGGCCTCCATGGCCTGATGCAGCAGGTCAAACAACCGCGGGAAATAGGCAATCCCTGCCGGGTCGCAATGCGAGAACAGTATGGGATATTCGACGGTGAAAATTTTGGCCATGCGGGATTCCGTTTCGATTGCAAAAAGCGGCAGTGCCGATGCTCAGGCTGCGCCGACGTTCGGGCTGCGCCAACGTTCAGGCCGCGCCGATGCGAAAAGTCAGGCAGTTTAACGCGTCCGGCTGCGGCGGTTTCAGGCCGGCTGCAAAAGTCCGATAAAGGCGCCGCGCAGTTTCGCCTTGATGCGGTCCCAGGCGCCGGCGTTTTGCACGATTTCGGCGCGGTAAAAGCTCGGGCACAGGACGGCCGCATGGGCCACCTCGCCGCACAGGCCGCAGCCGACGCAGGCGTTGTTCACATGCGCGACCGGATCGACCTTGAGCGGGTCGGATGAGGGCTTGACCGTCAGCGAGGGACAGCCCGAAAGGCGTATGCAGGAGTGGTCGCCCGAGCAGGTGTCCTCATCCACGCCAAAGCGCGTGCGCACCACGCGCTCGCCGCGTTTTAGGAGCCCCGCGAGGATGGGGCGGATGCGCCGCTGGCGCTCGAGCTGGCACTCGGCTTCGGCGATGATGACCTTGAGGCCAGGCTCCCTCGAGGCGAAGGCTTCGCGCAGCGTCTGCGCCATCTCGGACACCTTGTAGGTATAGACGTTGCGCAGCCAGGTCACGCCCGCCCCGCGCAGGGTGTTCTCTATGCTGCGGTCGCTGTGTACGGCGCTTTTTTCTTGCGCCAGATCGCGCGCCGAGGCATCGGGCGTCGAGACCACCTCTTGCGTGCCGGTGGCCGAGGTGTAGCCGTTTTTCATGATCACCAGCACCGCGTCCCCGCCGTTGAGCAGGTTGGAGGCCACGCCCGAGAGCATGCCGTTATGCCAGAAGCCGCCGTCGCCCATGATGGCCATGGGCCGGCGCGCCATCATCGGGCCGACGCCGGCCGCGCTGGCGAGGCTCATGCCGTAACCCAGTATGGTGTTGCCCTGCGAGAAGGGCTCGAAGGTGGCGAAGGAGTGGCAGCCGATGTCTGCCGAGACATGCAGTTCACCGATGTCGCGCTTGGCAAGCTTCATCGCCGCAAATACCGGCCGTTCGGGGCAGCCGATGCAAAAGGCCGGCGGCCGTGCCGGCAGGACGGCGCCGATCAGGGCGCCCGCACGCGAGCGCACGGCATCCACGCTCTCCAGCCAGCGCATGCCGGCCGAGGTGTCGAGGTGGGCGGCGTGCTTTGCGACAAAGCGCGCAAGGCCGCGCACGATGACCTCCGAGGTGTATTCGCCGGCCATGGCGAGCATGTCTTTGCCGTGCAATTGCGTATGGGTGAGGTGCTCCAACCCCGGCTCGCTGGCGGCGCGGCGCAGTGTCGTGGCGATGTCCTGCTCGATGTACTCGGGCATGCCCTCCTCAACCACGATCACGGCGCGCTTGCCCTTGCAAAAGCCGGTGATTTCGTCCGGCACCAGCGGATAGACGACGTTGAGCGCGAGTATCGGGATACGGCTGTTGCCGAAGTCATCGGCAAGTCCCAGTAGATGCAGGGCGCGCTGCAGGTTGTTGTACAGGCCGCCCTGGCAAATGATCCCCAGCCCCGCTTCATCGCCGGCGAAGGTCTCGTTGAGCTTGTGTTCGGCGATAAAGCGCCTTGCCGCCGGCATGCGCACCTCGGCCTTGAGCTTTTCTTGCTTGAAGGTTGCAGGGGGGTGGGACAGGCGGTCGTAGTTGAACGCAGGCGGCCCGTCGAGTCGGTGGCGGGTTGATACGGCGGGAGCGACATTGTCGCGGGCGACAAAGCTGCCGTGAAGATGGCAGGCGCGTATGCGCAACTCCATCATCACCGGCGAATTGGTCGCCTCGGACAGGGCAAAGCCCTTGTCCACCATGTTGACGATGGTGGTGAGGTTGGGGCGCGGGTCGAGCATCCACATCTGCGATTTCATGGCAAAGGCGTGGCTGCGTTCCAGGGCGATGCTGGCCCCCTCGCCGTAGTCCTCGCCCAGAACGATGAGCGCACCGCCCACCACGCCGGCCGTGGAGAGGTAGGTAAGCGCATCGGAGGCGACGTTGGTGCCGACCACGGACTTCCAGGTCACCGCGCCGCGCGCCGGGTAATTGATCGAGGCGCCCAGCATGGCCGCGGCCGAGGCCTCGTTGGTGCAGGCCTCCACATGCACGCCAAGCGTATCAAGGTAGTCGCGCGCCTGCACCATAACATCGAGCAGATGCGACACCGGCGCGCCCTGATAGCCGCCGACATAAGATACGCCCGATTGCAGCAAGGCCTTGGTCACGGCGAGTATGCCCTCGCCGTGAAAGACCTCACCCTCACCCAGTTTGAGTGACTCGATTTCGGCGGAGAAGGAACGTTCCATAGACGCGTATCGCCTTTATCCGACTGACTCGGGGGATTTAAAGGGGGCATCGCCCCCTTTTCGTAACAGCCCCTCACCCAGTTTGAGTGACTCGATTGCAGAGGCGAAGGAGCGTTCTATAGTTAAGCACTCGCTGTCATTGCGAGCGCAGCGAAGCAATCTCGTAGAGTGGCGACAGAGGCACGAGGGCGGGGAGATTGCTTCGTCGCTTCGCTCCTTGCAATGACTGCGTTCGTCACGTCTACGTGCGTCATGTCTACGCGGCTTTGCTTGGCGTCGAAGGCCGCTTTTGAGTGACTCGATTTCAGAGGCGAAGGCGCGTTCCATGACTAAAAGCGAGTCTTGGAACAACATCCACCAATGTCATTGCGAGGAGCAAAGCGACGAAGCAATCTGGTCGCCAACAGGACAGCTTTTGTATGGCGACAAGATTGCTTCGCTGCGCTCGCAATGACGGGCTGGGTCATGGTTCAGGTCGCCTTGTTGGCCGCAGGCCGCTTCATGAACTGAATGGTCTTGGCCTTGGGTGGCAGCGGCGTGATGCCGTGGGTGGCGAGCGAACTCTCCAGCGCGCGGCCTTCGGGGTCGGCCAGCGCCGCCTCGCGTGCCTTGCGTATTGCCTCCGCGCGTGCCTGGTCGCTGCTGAAGTTGGCGCCCTTGACGGTGTTGTCGAGGACGATGGTGTCAAGGATGCGCAGGAAATTGTCCTTGCCGCGGCGGTGTGTGTCGCCATAGCCCTTGATCAGGCGGCCGCATAGCGCGATTTCCAGGGCCAGCGCGTTGTTTGCAGCCGGGCTGCGTGCCGCGGCGCCGGTGATCGCCGCGACCCAGCGCGTGATCAAAGCCTGTTCCTCGCCGTAGCGCGCCGTGATGCGCCGCAGCGGACGCAGCCAGGCGAGGCTGCGCAGCATCAGGAAGCCGAACATACTGGTGGTTTTTACGTACAGGCCGATGTTCAGCTTGTGCGTGAGGCTGTGTTTTTTGGCAAAGCGCAGAAGCCCCCGCGACAGCGGGCCGGGCAGCAGTGCCGCCATTTCCTCAACGCCGGGTTTGAGGTATTCGATGATGTGCACCGGCTCGTCGGTCTTGGCCTGCACTTCCTTGCGCACGCGTTCGAAGCGGCTTTTGCGCGATTTCAGGTCGGCGACACGGATGACGTCCTCGTAACACATCCACAGCGCAAGAAAGCGGCCGGTCTCGCTGGTCAGTTTGTACTCGTCGCCATCGAGCCGCAACACCGGTTCGAGGCGGTCCAGGTAGAGCTCGGCGTAAGCCTTGTCCTGAAAGTCGGTGCACCGCGCGACGCCTTCCTCGAGCATCTTGTGCGTTGGTGCGGGGAAGGCGGCGCGCACGCGATTGGCTGGAGAGCCGCGCCAGACGGGCATTTCCAGCGTATGTCCCCGGCGGGTTCCGGCCGCGGCATGGTCGAAGCCGGCGGCAAAACCGCGCAGGCTGGCTTCGGCGCCCTTGCCCGCCTTGCGAATTGCGTCCTCGCAGGCGGCGCGCGGCAGCGGCAACGCACCCGAGCCGGCCAGTGCGCCGAACATCACCGCGCTGATCACCGTGCCCGAGCGCGTTGCGATCTCGGCCATGTCGAACAGGATGGCGCGCTTGGCCAGTTCGCCGGCGGCGTTGACGATCTTGTCGCTGTCAAAGCGGCCGTCGCCCATTTGCATTTTTTCCACCGTCGTGTAGATGCGATGGTTGGAGGCGATCAGTGTGGTGCGCTCCGAGGTGACAAAGCCGTTCAACATGGCCCTGCCAGCTTCGAGCAGTTCGGAGGCGACCATGACGTCGACGTATCCGGGTGCTGGGGTAAGGGTCATCACCGGACGGCGGCCGCCCAGCTCACTGTTGCACGCCGGATAAAGTTCGACGTAATAGGTGGTGGCACCGGTGCGTTGCGCCACGCCCGGTATTGAGGTCGACTGCACCGGAAAGTCCTGTGCGGTGGCCGCGGCGATGATCCAGTCGGCGAGCACGCCGCCGCCTTCGCCGCCAAGGGCGGCGACAAGGATCGTAAGCGGGCGCTCTGGCAGCGTTTTGGTTTGGGTCATGATGTCACCGTTCATGCGGGTTGCAGCATATTGATGAAGCGCCCGCGCAGGCGCGCCTTGAGGCGGTCCCAGGCACTGGCGTTTTGCACGATTTCGGCGCGGTAAAAACTGGGGCACAGGATGGCGGCGTGCGACACCTCGCCGCACAAGCCGCAACCGACGCAGTCGTTGTTCACGTGCGCCACCGGGTCGACCTTGAGTGGGTCGCTTGAGGCCTTGATGGTGAGTGAGGGGCAGCCCGACAGGCGGATGCAGGAGTGGTCGCCCGAGCAGGTGTCCTCATCGACACCGAAGCGCGTGCGCAGCACGCGCTCGCCGCGCTTGAGCTTGGCGGCGTTGATCGGCTTGATGCGGCGCTGGCGCTCGAGCTGGCACTCGCCCTCGGCGATGATCACCTTGAGGCCCTGGTAGGAGCTGTTCATGGCGTCGCGCAGCGTCTTTGCCATGTCGGTGATGTGGTAGTTGTTGACGGTCTTCATCCAGGTCACGCCCAGGCCCTTGAGCGTGCGCTCTATGCCCATGTCCGTTGACTTGTGCTCGGTCTGGTGGGGCGAGGACGGAATGTTCTGCGTGCCGGTGGCCGAGGTGTAGCCGTTTTTCATGATCACCAGTATGCCGTCGTCGCGGTTGAACACCGCGTTGGCGATACCCGAGGTGAGGCCGTTGTGCCAGAAGCCGCCGTCGCCCATGATGGTCACGGTGCGGCGCGAGAACAGCGGATCGATGGCCGAATTAGAGGCGAGGCCAAGGCCGTAGCCCAGCACGGTGTTACCGATGTTAAATGGCGGCAGCGTCGAAAACAGGTGGCAGCCGATGTCGGCCGAGATGTGCAGCTTGCCCTGGTCGCGCTCGACCAGTTTCATCGCCGAGAACACCGGCCGTTCGGGGCAGCCGACACAAAACCCGGGCGGGCGCGACGGCACCGGGATGCCCAGCATGCCGGCGGCCTTTTTCTTCGATGACACCAGCTGCTCATAGGTGCCGCGGGCGTGGGATACGTCCAGTCCGCGCGGCGCCGCCGCCTCGATGAAGCGCGCCACGCCGTTGAGCACAGTCTCGCCGGTGTACTCGCCGGCAAGCGGGAACACCACATTGTCTTTTTTGCCCGCCTCCTTGCCGTAGATGCGCGTGCCGTTGACTTCATGGCGGCGCAGCGTGGCGAGAATGGATTCCTCGATATAGGCCGGCTGGCCCTCCTCGACGATCAGCACCGAGCGTTTGCCGGTGCAAAACTGCACAATCTCCTCTGGGATCTGCGGGTAGGTGACGTTGAGGCAGTAAATCGGGATGCGCGTCGCGCCGAAGGCGTCGGCCAGTCCCAGTTGCTGCAGGGCGCGGATGGTGGCGTTGTAAAGCCCACCCTGGCAGATGATGCCGGTGTCGCCCAATTCACCGTCGAAGAATTCGTTGAGTTTGTGCTCACGGATGAATTTCACCGCCGCCGGCCAGCGCACCTCTATCTTGTGTTTTTCCTGGGCGTATGTCGCCGGCGGCAGACAGATGCGGCTGTAATCGAAGTCCGGGTTCTCCAGCGCATCGCGCGTCGACACCAACGGGCGTTTGTTGGCCTTGGTCTGGAAGCTGCCGTGCACATGGCAGGCGCGGATGCGCAGTTCAAGGAACACCGGCGTGTTCGACGCCTCCGACAGTTCAAAGCCTTTTTCCACCATGTTGGTGATGGTGGGCAGGTTGGGGCGCGGGTCGAGCAGCCACATCTGTGATTTGGTGGCAAAGGCGTGGGTGCGCTCCTGGATGATGGAGGAGCCCTCGCCGTAGTCCTCGCCGATAACAATCAGTGCGCCGCCCTTGACGCCGGCCGAGGCGAGATTGGACAGGGCATCTGAGGCGACATTGGTGCCCACCGTGGATTTCCACGTCACCGCGCCGCGGATCGGATAATTGATCGAGGCGCCCAGCATGGCCGCCGCGCCGGCTTCCGAGGCGTTGGTCTCGATGTGTATGCCCAGGTCGTCCATGATGTCGCGTGCGTCATTGAGCACATCCATCATGTGCGACACCGGCGCGCCCTGATAGCCGCCGACATAGGACACGCCCGACTGCAGCAAGGCTTTGGTCACGGCAAGAATGCCCTCGCCGTGGAAAGTAGCGCCTTCGCCGAGTTTGAGCAGCTCCACCTCTTCAGTAAACGAACGTTCCATTTTTTACCTGTTCTGCTTGTTCAACCGATAAGCCCCGGCAGCCAGACGGCCACCGCGGGAATGAAAAACACCAGGATAAGCACAACAATGCTCATCAGTACGTAAGGCGTCACCGCCTGGAAAATATGCGCCATGGTGACCTGCGGCGGCGCCACCCCCTTCATGGTCATCAGCAGCATGCCGTGCGGCGGCAGCAGCAGCCCGAGCTGCATGCAGATGAGGAACATCACGCCGAACCAGACAAGGTCGATGTTGAAGGCCTGCACCACCGGCATGAATATGGGCAGTGTGATCATCATCATGCTGACCTGGTCGACAAAGATGCCGAGGAATATGAGTATCAGCATCATCCCGGCGATCACCACCATCGGCGGCAGGCCCTGTCCCGTGATCATCTGCACCATGCCGTTGGATGCGCCCGAAAAGGACAGGATTTGCGAGAAGGTGGTGGCGCCGACGATGATGAACAGGATCATGCCCGAGATGCCGGCCGTGCCGCGCAGTGCCTGGGTCAGGTTGTGCAGTGACAGGGCGCGGTAGGCGAGGGCGAGGGCCAGCGTGGCGAATGCGCCTATCGCAGCCGATTCGGTGGGCGTGGCCCAACCGGCCGACATCGAGGCGACGACGATGGCGAATATCGACACCAGCGGCAGCACGTATTGGAAAAACGGTCGCAACTTTTCCCAGCCGGTGTATTCCTGGATTTCAGAGCGCGGCGCGAGGGAGGGGTTCATTTTGACGCGCACCACGATGTACAGGACAAAGGCCAGCGACAGCAGCAATCCGGGCACCACGCCGCCGATCAGCAGCTTGGAAATGGAAATGCCCGACAGGCTTCCGAGCAGCACCGTGAGTGCCGAGGGCGGGATCAGCATGTCCACCGCGCCTATGGCCATGATCGGCCCTGCCGCCATGGTTGGGTGGTAGCCGCGTTTGAGCATCACCGGCAGCATCAGGCTGCCCAGCATGGCGGTGGTGGCGATGGTCGAGCCGGAAATCGCCGAGAACACCGTGCCCGCCACTACGGCGACTACCGCCAGGCGCCCGGGCACCTGGTGGATCAGCCGTTCAATGCCGTCTATGACTTTGACCGCAAGCCCGGTATGGAACAGGATCTCGCCCATCAGCACAAAAAGGGGAATGGGCGTCAGTGAAAAACTGGTGACCGAGGCGACGCTGGAGCGCGCCAGTTGCACCATGCCCGGTTCACCGCCCAAAAACAGCCAGGCGCCGACGAGGTTGATGACCAGAAAACAAAACGCCACCGGCAGGCCGATAAAAATCAGCACGGTCGAGCCGCCGAGCATCAGCCACGCCGCCGCCTGCCAGCTCATGCACGCGTCCCTGTTTGCCCTGTCATTGCCAGGCGCGAAGCGCCGAAGCAATCTCGTCGCAAGTCCGTGGTCTGCGCAGCTGCGACAAGATTGCTTCGCTGCGCTCGCAATGACTTTGGTTTGGTTTGAGAATGGGCCACGGGGTTCATGCCGCCGACACCGCGTCGTCGCGCGGACGGCGCGGTCCGTTGTATAGGCGTTGCATGCCGCAAGTCCGTCGTCTGCGCAGCTGCGCCAAGATTGCTTCGCTGTGCTCGCAATGACTTTGGTTTGGTTTGAGAATGGGCCACGGGGTTCATGCCGCCGACACCGCGTCGTCGCGCGGACGGCGCGGTCCGTTGTAGAGGCGCTGCATGCGGAACAGCACTTCAATGGCCAGCAGCGCGAAGGCAACGGGCAGCGGCGTGAGCGCCCACCATTCGGGCGTCACCAGGGTCTTGATGACCATCGAGCCGGATTTGTAGCTGCTCGCCGCCGCGCTGAAGCCGTAGACCATGATGATCAGGCAGCAGGCGAGGGCGAGGAAGTCGGCGACCCATTCGCAATACCAGGCAATGTGCCTGGGAATGACCGCCAGCAGGATGTCGACGCGGATATGCTGGCCGCGGCGCAATATCCACGGCGCCACCAGCATGGTGATCAGGTACAACATGCTCTCCGAGATCTCGTTCGACCAGGCGAGCCCGCGCAGGCCCGGGATGAGCGCCAGGTTGCGCAGCAGCACGTCGGCGCAAATCATCAGCATCATCAGGAACAACACGACACAGGCGGTGAGCGCCAGCGCGTCGAGCAAGCTGCCAAATGCGGCGGAGAGTTTTTCCATGAGTCCTGAATTGGCATCGCCCTGAGGCGGACGGGTGCGGCTCAATGCCATTAAAAACAGTTCAAGTCATTGCGAGGAGCAAAGCGACGAAGCAATCTCGTCGCTTTGCTGCGGGCGTCGCAAACGCGACGGGATTGCTTCGCTGCGCTCGCAATGACGGCTACTCTGATGTTTACTTGCTCAGCGCTTTTTTCAGCTTTTCGCCGTACTCGGGGCTGGCCTTGATGGCGCCGGCCCAGCCCACTTCGTAGGCTTTGTCGTAATACTGCTTGCTGGTTGCGGCGTCGAACTTGATGACCTGGATGCCGGCGGCGGCCTGGCGTTTGGTTTCTTCCTCGTTGTTGCGCAGCCAGTCCACGTTCAGCGCCTCCATGGCGAGCACTTGCTTTTGCAGGTAGGCGCGCTGCGGGGCGGTGAGTTTCTTCCAGACGTCAAGGTTCATCACCACCGACACCTCGGCGTTGTAAAAGCCCGGGTCGACGCGGAACTTGGTTTTTTCCTGCCAGTTGGAGTCGAAAATTCCACCTATCGGCCAGCCGTAGCCGTCGATCACGCCGCGCTCGAGCGCGGTGTAGACCTCACCTGGTGGCGTGACGATGACGTTGGCGCCCAGCGCCTGGAAAAAGTCGCGGTACACCGGCGTGATGCGGATCTTCATGCCGGTGAGATCGGGCTTGTCGATTTTCTTGTTGAGGTACAAATGAAAGGGCTGGTGCTCGATCGGCCGGCCGAGGTAGTACATGTTGGCTTTTTTCGCCCAGATCTCGTTGATCAGCTCGAAGGCGCCGTTCTTGCGCTGCTCGGCCACGGTGACCTGCGCCATTTTCAGCGCATCGGCCTCGGGCATCAGGTTGGTGTAGAAGGCGCCGGTGGAAAGACCGATGTCGACCACGCCGGTCTTGACCGCATTGCCCATCTCGAAGGTCGGGATGGCCTTGGGGCCGCCGATGAAGTTGATCTGCAGCGTACCCTTGCCCTCCTTGTTGACCTGTTCGATCCACTTCACAAAGCGCGTGACATAAATGCTGTTTTCCGGGAAGGCGCTGACGGCGCGCAGCGTGATCTCCTGTGCGCTCGCGCTCGCCGGGACGAGCAGCGCGGTTGTTACCGCGAGGGCGGCGGCGAGGCCGGCGAGGGCGCGTGCCGGGCGGGAGTGAAGCGGCGTGCAAATGCGGTTGTTCATATCGGTCTCCTCCGAAGTGTTTTTATCGCAAAGCGAGAGTTTGCCGCAAAAGTGCGGATTGCGTCAGGGGCGGCCTGCCGGGCCGTTACCTGGGGTTTGGCAAGGCGCGAGGGCTATGGTATAGCTTGGCCCCATGAGTGCAGCCGCCGACACGCAGCCCCCGCCCGCGGCAACCCTGCGCCCGCATCGAGACTGGCTCGCGCGCGCCGATGCCATCGTGGCGCCGGCCAACATCGAGCCGGCCTGGAGCGGCCTGCCCTGGCGCTACGCGCCGTATCTCGCCTCGGTGCCCGATGTGACATTGCTCGGCGGCGAGTGGCTCCTGCATTCGGAAGCCGCGGGCCTGCTCATCGATACGCTGCATCAATCGCTGGCCGCCAATCCGGCGCGCTCGGCGTGGGTGGCCGGCCTTGGGACGGGCGGCGATGAGGCTACCGTCACGCTTCGTACGCCGCGTACGCTGCGGCGCGTGTCGGAACCCTGTGTGTTGCTTGGCAGCAGGCCTTGGCATTACCACTGGTTGGTCGATTATCTGCCGCGCCTTTTGACCATCGGGCAGCACAAAAGCCTTGATTCGCTTCAGCTGGTCGTGGGCGCCGATATCGCGCCGGTGCAACTTGAGGCGCTGGCGCATCTGGGGATAGCCGAATCGCGCCTGCTGCGCCTTGCGCCGGACGAGGCCTGCCGCTTCGACACCCTGTGGGTGCCCTCGCTATGGTCTGATGCATTCCATCTTCATCCGGCGGCCCTGCTGTGGCTGCGGCGCGGTGTGCTCGGTCGGGCCGCGATGCCGCACGACGGATCAAGGCTGTTCGTTTCCCGCGCCGACGCCGGCCTGCGCCATATTGTCAACGAGGCCGAAGTCGCCACCTTGCTTTCGCGTCATGGTTTTCGCACCGTGCTTGCCGGGCGCATGTCGTTCGCCGAACAGGTCGCCGCTTTTTCGCGCGCGCAGGTGGTGGTCGGCGGCACCGGCTCGGGATTGTCCAATATCGTGCTCGCCCCGGCCGATGCGCGCTATCTTGAATTGCACAACTTCGAGCGCGGCGCGGAGTTCATCCGCCTGCTCGCGGGGCAGCTCGGGCAGCGCTATGAACGCCTGACCGGCGCGCGCGTGGAGGATAGCGGCAAACCGGCGCACAACTGGGACTTTTTCATCGATCCTGTGCAACTGGAGCGCGCCATGACGGCGCTGCTGCGGTAAGCTGCCGCAACCCAGTATCGATAATCCGCCATGCCCAGTACCTTTACCCGCGAACATCCCAGTCCCCGCTACCTTGAATTGCTGGCGCTGTACCGCAGCATGCATCTCGAGGGTGAGAAATTTGTCGGCCTGCCCGCGGCGCAAACCTTCCCGGGCAAGAGCCTGCTGCCGCAGGCGCGGCGCATCAAGGCGCTGATCGCGGCCAGCAGCGCGGCCAACATTCTCGACTATGGCAGCGGCAAGGGCATGCAGTACCAGGCCATGCCGCTCAAATTTGACGAGGCGGGTGAATTCGAGAGCATGCAGGACTACTGGGACGTCGATTTCATCCAGTGCTACGACCCGGGCTACCAACCCTACAGCGTGCTGCCCGCAGGGCAGTTCGACGGCGTCATCTGCACCGATGTGCTGGAGCACTGTCCCGAGGATGATCTGCCTTGGATCATCGCCGAGCTTTTCGCTTACGCGCGGCGCTTCGTTTTCGTGTCGGTCGCCGTATACTTTGCCAGCAAGCGCCTGCCCAATGGCGAGAATGCGCATGCGACGGTGCGCGAGGCGGCCTGGTGGCAGCGCCTGTTCGGCGAAGCCGCCGTGCGCCGCGGCGACATTCGCTGGGAGGTCCTGCTTGATCATCGCGACCCGCAGCCCGACGGCAGCTTCCGCCGCCGCGAGGTGCTTATTGGCAGCGCGCATCCGGCTCCGGCCGCCTCCTTCGGCCGATAGTAAGTCGCCTGCCTGCGCTTTGCCGGATTTGGGGTTATTCAGCCGGCGGGCGGCGGACTCAGGTGCCGGGTGTAGCGCTCTTCGAGCAGCTTGTGGTCGTAACTCTGCCCGATTTGCCACAGCAGGCGATCGGCTGAGTCCTTGATATTGGCGACGCGCAATGCGCCGCCGAATCGCCGGCGCATTGTAAGCGTGCAATACAGCCCGATCTGGTCGAGGTGCCAGTACGCGCCGCCGTGGCGCAGGTGATGCCCGATGTAGGCGGCAACCTGGGCAAAATAATCGATGGCGTCCGTAGTCGGGTTGGCCACGACCGCGCCGGCACAAATGTCCAGCCAGGGCGCGCGGCGCGGATGGCGGAAATACAGTCCGACATCGTGTTCCTTGCTTGCGGTCACGAGATCGTGCAGGGGACCCTCGACCACGGCATCCGCGTCTATCGCCAGAACCGGCAGACCGTAATGTTGCAGCCAGTGCGACAGGTGCAGGAACCGGGCGCATGCAAAATAAGTGCCCCTGTCTTTTTCTCCAGACAAATAGTCCGGGATTAGCTCTGTTGATACAACCATGTTTGGCAGGCCGCTGTTGTTGAGCAGCGCGGGCAGGCCGTCCTCGAACGGCTGGTCTGGGCCGATCACATGTAGGTGCAGCAGAAAATCGTCGCCTGTCCCGCGCAAGGAAGCGAGCAGGGTCGGGCAATATTTCCGGAAGTAGCGCATGTCGCACGACACTGCGACCACATATTTGGCGCCTCCTGTGCGAAGCTCGGCGCGTACGCCGGGCTGGCTCAAGGGTGCGCGCGGCCGTGAAATCAGATCGTAAAATGTCCGTCCGAATGCGATGAGCCGCGTCAGCCCCAGCGCTGCGGAAAACTGCGCGGCCTCGTGATAATGCTCCTCGGCGTCATCAAACGCGCCCTTTTTCTCCACGGCAAAAGCCATGGCGAGATTGGCTTCGGGATCGGCGGGCGTCTGTGCCAGTATTTGATCCAGTCGGGCGATGGCCAGCTCGTACGAACCCTCGTCGATGAGGACTTTGCACAGGTTGAACAGGGCATCGGCAGAGTCGGGGCGCAACTGGAGGGCTTGGCGGATGAGTGCGCCGGCTTCAGCAAGCCGCCCCTGCTCGAGCAAGGCCAGTCCGAGGTTGTTGAGCGCCTCGTAGTGGCCGGGTTCCATTGCGAGCACCTGCTGATACAGTTTTTCCGCGGCTTCAAACTGGGTGGAAACGTGCAGCCCGACTGCCTTGATGAACAGTGCGCTGGCGGCGTGATTGCCTTCTTTCATTGCTGTGGGCTAAGCGGATGGGCGCAGTTCAGTTGCCTAAACAATAGTCTAAACTCCCGGCAAAACAGCGGCAGCAGTTTGAATATGGAGGCGATGTCTTCGCTGCTTGGTGGGTAGATAGGCGGCAGGGTGGGGCGGCGGGCAAGCCCAGGCAACAGTATGAAACGGTAAAGATATTCTACCCGTCATTTTCAGCGGCCCTTCCTAACAAGACCGGCGCGCCCTTGCTATCATGCCAGCCTGCCTTTCCAAGAGTGCGCCCAGCGCCCACCCCTCCCCGCCATGACCAAGCCCAAGCACGGATTGGATCCCAAAGTTCAGCAAGCCCATGGGCTTGCCCGGGGTTTAACCAATTACGGTGACGCCGATTTTTCGCTGTATCTGCGCCGCTCCTTCGCCAAGTCCATGGGCTACTCGAACGAGATGCTGGCGCGGCCGGTGGTGGGGATTGCGCAGACGACCAGCGGCTTTAATAATTGTCACCGCCATTTCCCCGAGCTGGTCGAGGCGGTCAAGCGCGGCGTGCTTGCCGCCGGCGGCTTGCCGCTGGACTTCCCGACCATTTCGCTTGGCGAGGTGTTCCTGTCCCCGACCAGCATGATGTTTCGCAACCTGATGTCCATGGACGTCGAGGAAATGGTGCGCGCGCAACCGATGGACGCGGTGGTGCTGCTGGGTGGCTGCGACAAGACCGTACCGGCGCAACTAATGGGTGCCGCCTCGGCCGACATCCCTTCGGTGCAGCTAGTAGGCGGGCCGATGATGCCCATGTCTTATCACGGCGAGCGTCTTGGCGCCTGCACCGACTGCCGCCGATTCTGGGCCAAGTTTCGCGGAGGCGAAGTCAGTGCCGGCGAGATCAGTGAGATCGAGGGTAACCTTGCCACCACCGCCGGTTCCTGCGCGGTGATGGGAACGGCCAGCACCATGGCCTCGATAGCCGAGGCGCTGGGCATGACGCTGCCGGGCACGGCGGCGATCCCGGCGGTGCACTCGGACCGCATCCGCGCCGCCGAGGCGAGCGGCGGGCAGGCGGTCGCGATGATAGGAACGGATCTGCGGCCGAGTAAAATAATCACCGAAAAATCAGTCGAAAATGCGTTGCGCGTGCTGCTCGCCATCGGTGGCTCCACCAATGCGCTCATTCATCTCACCGCCATCGCCGGCCGGTTGGGAATCAAGGTTTCACTCGAGCGTCTCAACCAATTGTCCGACACCACGCCGGTGCTGGTCGATCTCAAGCCCACCGGGCCGTATTACATGTCAGACCTGCACGCCGCGGGCGGCATCGGCGCCGTGCTGCGCGAATTGAAGCCGCTGCTGCACCTTGACTGCATGACCATCACCGGCGACACCATGGGTGAGCGCCTTTCGCCCGAAATATGGGTTGATCGTGCCGTGGTGCGCAGCCTCGATAATCCCTACCAGCCGCAGGGCGGCCTCGCCGCGCTGTTCGGTTCTCTTGCGCCCAACGGCGCCATCATCAAGCGTTCGGCCGCCGATCCGAAGTTGTTTGAAAAAGAGGGCCGTGCCGTGGTGTTCGAGTCGCTCGATGACCTTGCCGCGCGCATCGACTCGTCCGATCTTGATGTGACGGCGGACGATTTTCTGGTGTTGCAAAACGCCGGCCCCAAGAGCGCTTATGCCATGCCAGAAGCCGGCTACCTGCCCATTCCGCTAAAGCTGGCCCGCGCCGGCGTCAAGGACATGGTGCGCATGTCGGATGCACGCATGAGTGGTACGGCTTATGGCACCATTGTGCTGCACATCTCGCCCGAGTCGGCGGTGGGCGGGCCGCTTGCCCTGGTAAAAAATGGCGATCGCATCAAGCTGTCGGTAAAAGACCGCCGCCTCGACCTGCTGGTCGATGAGAAGGAGCTGGCCAAACGCCGCGCCGCACTGACCAACGTGCAACCGCAGCCGCAGCGCGGCTATGCGCAGCTCTACCAGCGCAGCGTGCTGCAGGCCGAGGACGGCTGCGATTTTGATTTTCTGCAACGCAAGGACTGAGCGCGCCGGCCGCGCCGCCGCGCTTTTCGATTTTCCGCAACAGGAGCAGCCAGTATGAACCAGCGCATAAAGGGCGTCCTCTCGCCCGTCGTCACCCCGTTCAACCGCGATCTCGCGCCCGACGCCGATCGCTTTGTGCGCCATTGCAAATGGCTGCTCTCACACGGCTGCTCCGGCCTTGCCGTGTTTGGCACCAACAGCGAGGCCAATTCACTGTCGGTGGATGAGCGCGTGATGCTGCTCGAGGCGCTGATCGAGGCCGGCGTGCCCGCGTCCAAGCTGATGCCAGGCACCGGCTGCTCGGCGCTGTCCGATTCGGTGGTGCTCACCGCACACGCTGTGAAGCTCGGCTGCGCCGGTGTGCTGATGCTGCCGCCGTTCTATTACAAGGGCGTTTCCGATGAGGGCCTGTTCCGTAATTTCTCCGAGATCGTGCAGCGCGTCGCCGACGAGCGCCTGCAGTTGTACCTCTACCACATCCCGCCGGTGTCCAGCGTGCCCATCACGCTCGGTCTGATTGAGCGCCTGCTCAAGGCGCATCCGAAAAGCATCGCCGGTATCAAGGATTCCTCGGGTGACTGGAACAACACCAAGGCGGTGCTCGACGCCTTCGCCAAGTCCGGCTTTGACGTGTTTGCAGGCAGCGAGACTTTCCTTCTGGACAACATGCGCCATGGCGGCGCCGGCTGCATCACCGCCACCGGCAACGTCAACCCGGCAGCCATCGACAAGGTCTACCGCAACTGGCAGTCCGCTGACGCCGACAAGCTGCAGGCGGGCATCACCGCCACGCGCATGGCGGTGCAAAAGCTGCCGATGATTCCGGCCCTCAAGGCCATTGTCGCGAAGTTTTCGGATGATCCGGAATGGAGCACGGTGCGGCCCCCTCTGATCGAAAACACCCAGGCGCAACTTGACGGTTTGTTTGCGGACCTCAAGGCGCTTAGCTTTGACATGCCCGGTATCAAGGACTAAAAGCGGAGTCTGAAATCAAGGGCTGACCTAATCCATTACAAAGGGAGAACACCATGCTGTTTGAATTGAGAACCTACACCTGCAAACCGGGGATGCGCGAGCAGTGGGTCAAGTGGGCCGAAGAAAAAGTCATTCCCTTCCAGGTTTCCAAGGGTGTGGTCGTGGTCGGCAGCTTTGTGTCGAATGACGACCCGGATGTGTACATCTGGATACGCCGCTTCGCCGATGAGGCCGACAAGGAACGCACCTATAAGGCGGTGTATGAAGACCCGGTCTGGAAAAACGAAATCGGCCCGCGCAATGGCGAAATGCTGTTCCGTGAAAAGATCGTTGTCACCAACATGAGCGCGACACCGCACTCGGTTATCAGTTAGCCGCGCAGCGGCTCACATACCTCCCCTCGCAGCTAGCGGGAGAGGGGCCGGGGGAGAGGGGGCCGTCGCATGATGTCTCATTCTGTTTCACACCCGAGAGCACACCTCCATGCCGCGCATATTCCTCACCCACCCGCCCGAGGCCCTCGCCAACTACTATGGTGAGCGCGCGCTCGCCGGGCTGCGCGCGGTCTGCGAGGTGCGGCTCAACACCGCGGGGCGCGAACTCACCACGCCCGAACTCATAGCTGCGGCGAAGGGCTGCGAACTCATCGTGTCCTACCGCCAGACCCCGGGCGAGGCGGCGCTGTTTGCCGGCAGCCCGGACCTCGTGGCGTTTTCACGCTGTGCCATAGACATTCGCAACGTCGATGTGGCGGCGGCCAGCGCTGCGGGCATCCTGGTGACGCAGGCGAGCGCCGGCTTCATCGCTGCGGTCGCCGAGTGGTCGATCGGTGCAATGATCGATTTGGGCCGTCACATCAGCGCGATGACGATGTCGTATCGCGCGGGCACGGTTCCGGTCGCGCCCATGGGAGGGCAGTTGAAGGGCGCCACGCTGGGTGTGATGGGTTACGGCGCCATCGGGCGCTATCTGGCCGATCTGGGTGGCGCAATGGGCATGACCGTGCTGGTGAGCGATCCGCACGCCACCGTGCCGGGCGGCGTGATCGCGCAGGTTGCATTGCCGGAACTGCTGGCGCGCTCCGATTACGTCGTCTGCCTGGTCGTGGCCAACGAGCAGACCGAGAACCTGATGAACGCCGCCGCCTTTGCGCAAATGAAGCGCGGGGCATTCTTTATCAATCCGTCACGCGGCAACCTGGTCGATGAGGATGCGCTGCGCGCCGCACTCGATTCCGGCCACCTGGGTGCCTGCGCCATGGACGTCGGCCGCGCGCCAGACCAGATGCCAACGCCCGGGCTGGCGATGCATCCCAAAGTCATCGCCACACCGCACTCGGCCGGCCTTACGCCCGAGGCCATCGAGCACCAGTCGCTGGAAACCGTCGCGCAGGCGGCGCAAATTATCAAAGGCATTGCCCCCAAGGGTGCCGTCAACGCCGGTAGCGCGACGCGACTGGCAAGCTTGCGCGCCTGAGTGAGCGGGCGCTGCAACCGGCGGGTGCTGGTACCGGTAGCTAGTCCTAGTACTACTAGCCGCCCAGGCCCATCAGCGCCACCGCGGCGCTTGACAGCGGCGAGTCGGGACTGCCCGCCTCCTGCAGCATTTGAAAGTGATTCGCCTCTTCCACGACCAGCGTTTCGACACTTTTTCCGGTCGCGCGCAAGGCCGCGGCAAAGGCCTGCGGGTGGCGCTGGAACTCGGGCGTCTCGGCGGTGCCGCAGGCGAGCAGGATGGGCGCGTTGATGCGCTCAAGGTGAAGGATGGCGCTCAACTCAAGTACCTCGGCGGCGGAGAGCTTGACGTAGTCCGAGCGTGCCGAGAGCATCACCGGTCGCAGGTCGTACATGCCGCTCATCAGCAGGCCGGTCTTGATCAGGTCTGCCGGCAGGCCCATGGCCTGCCAGTCGGTGGTGAGCAGCACGCCCGCCAGGTGCGCGCCTGAAGAGTGGCCCGAGAGGTGGATGTTGTCGCGGTCACCGCCAAAGCTCTCGGCATTGGCATAGACCCAGGCGAGGGCGCGGCGCAACTGGCCGATCATGTCCGGAATGCGCGCCTTGGGAATGAGCGAGAAATCAGGCGCCACCAGCGCGGCGCCCGCCGCGACAAAACGCGGCGCCATCAACGCCCCGTCGTCCTTGTTGCGAAAACGCCAGCTACCGCCATGGATGTGCACGTGAATGGGGGCGCCGGTTGCGGCCGGCGGATAAATGTCGAGCCGCTCGTCATCGCCGGCGCCGTAAGGGACATCGCGGCGATGGCGCATTTGCGCGCGTATGCTGGCGCTCTCATCCGAGTAGGCGCGCAGGATTTCATCGGCGTTGTCGACCCAGGCGCGCTGGTCGTAGGCGCGGTCGAGCTCGGCCTGGGTGTAATCGAGGTAGACCTTGGGTTCTTCTGCGGAGGGAGTTGTCATAGGCGATCATTTTGCCCGTGGACGTGCCCCACCACAATCTGAAAATGTTTCACACGCACCGTCACACGCGTCAGGGGTTTCGCCCGAAAACGCCCTTTTGCTGCGGTTTTGCAGTCGATATGCGGCGGCGCCGGTGTTCAGCTTGCGCGCACCGTGAAACGTTCGGTTGGGCTCACAGCATCTCCAGCGGGCGGGGGCGTGTTGGCGGGGCGAACAGGCCGTCAAGCTCCGCCAGTTGCGCCGCGTCAAGGCTGATGTCAAGCGCACCGAGGTTTTCCTTCAGGCGCTCGCTGCGGCCGGTTTTCGGGATGACGATGATGTCCTCTTGCGCCAGCAGCCAGGCGAGCGCGGCCTGCGCCGGTGTCATGCTGTGCCGTTTGGCAAAGCTAACAAGCCCCGCGTTGCCGGTGTGCTTGAGCAGCCGCGCCTGTTCCAGGGGCGAATAAGCCATCACAGGAACGTGCCGCTCGCGCAGCCAGGGCAACAGGTCGAATTCGATGCCGCGGCGCGTGAGGTTGTAGAGCAACTGGTTGGTGGCGATGGCCTTGCCGCCCGGCGCGGCCCATAGTTCGCGCATATCGGTGTGGTCAAGATTGCTCACGCCGTAATGACGTATCTTGCCAGCGCGCTGCAGCGCCTCGAACGCCGCCATGGTTTCGGCAAAAGGCACCTCGCCGCGCCAATGCAGCAAATACAGGTCGATGCGATCGGTGTTCAGGCGCTTGAGGCTGCGCTCGCAGGCCGCGGCCACGGCTTTTGCCGACGCATTGTGCGGATAGACCTTGCTGACGAGAAACACCTCGTGGCGGCGCCCGGTTATCGCCTCGGCGATCAGCTCCTCGGAGCGACCCTCGCCATACATTTCGGCGGTGTCGATGAGCGTGGCGCCAAGATCGAGGCCCAGGCGCAAGGTCGCGATTTCCTCGGCGCGCGTGGCGCGGCGCTCGCCGATGTTCCAGGTGCCCTGGCCGAAGGCGGGAACGTGTTCACCGCAAGGCAGCAGGACGGTTTTCATCGGCAAGGGCAGTCAGTACGCACACCGACAACATAAGTCATGTAAGGGTTGCGGGCAATCCCGCCCGTAAAAAAAGGCGGGCGAGGATGAGGCAGTCGAGGACCGACCTCGCCATCGGGTGAAGTGCGCCAACGGGGGGATCAGTCGTGCCTTGACCAATGCGGATTCCACACCACTTGCCACAGATGCTCGTCCGGATCCTGGAAGTAGCCGGCCTAGCCGCCCCAGAAGGTGTCCGCTTCCGCTCTGGTAATGACCGCGCCGGCCGGCCTTTTTCAGAAGGCGGCTGGGTGCGGTGGTGGCAGGTGATGCGGCGCTACTCGGCCTTAGCGCCTGAGCTTTTCACCACTTTTGACCAGAGCTCCGTTTCATTTCGCAGCAGCATCGTCGAGCGCTCCGGGTCGGTTGCGATCACGTCGAGCGCGAGGGTACCCAGCCGGTCGACCACTTCAGCCGAGGACAGCACACTGGCGAGCGTGTCGTGCAGGGTCTTGATGATGGCAGCGGGCGTCTTGGCGGGCACGATGAACCCCACGATCAGCGTGGCGTCCATGCCTTGCATGCCCAGTTCGGTGAAGGTCGGCACGTTGGGCAGCCCCTTGAAGCGGCGTGCGCCGGTGATCGCGAGCGGGCGCATCTTGCCCGATTCAATATGCGGGCGCGCCGTTCCGGGTAGGGCGAACATCATTGGCACCTGCCCGCCGACGACGTCCACCACAGCCGGTCCGGCGCCCTTGTAGGGAATATGCAGGATGTCCAGGCTCGCGGCGCTCTTGAGCATTTCCCCGGCAAGGTGCACGGGCGAGCCACTTCCGGCCGATGCGTAGGACAGCGCTCCGGGCTTGGCGCGCGCGAGTGCGAGCAGTTCGGCCAGGCTGTTCGCCTGAACGGTCGCGTTGACCACCAACACCAGCGGCCCGCGCGCCACGACCATGATCGGGGCGAGGTCGCGCTGCGGGTCGTAGGGCAGCTTGCTGTATAGCGAGGGATTGACCGCGAGCGCAGTGTCGAATAGTCCCAGGGTGTAGCCATCGGGGGTGGCCTTGGCCACCATATCGATGCCGATGTTGCCACCGCCGCCGCCGCGGTTGTCGACGATGATTTGCTGCTTGAGTAACTCGCCCCACTTGGGAACCAGTGTGCGGGACACGATGTCGCCCATGCCGCCCGGCGGGTAGGGAACGATCAGGCGTATGGTCTTGGACGGGAAGGCGTCCTGCGATAGCGCCGCGCCCAAGGGCGCCAGGCTTGCCAGCGCCAGGGCGGCAAGGGCAAGCTTCATTCGCAAGCGCTTCATGTTGGTTTCAGGCATTTCAGTCCCCTGCATTGCATTGCGACGCTCCGGTATTGTTCAAGTTTTATCAGCGGCCTTGTAAATCATATCCTGCAGCTGAACCGCCCGCACACAATCGTCCACGTTCGAGGGCGGCGGCGCGCCTGACTCAAAGGCGTCTAGCGCCGCGTTGACCATCAGCCCGTAGGCGAGGTGTGGTGTCGTGACTGCGCGTTCCTCAAGCGCTCCGCCACGTTTGTGAATGCGCAGTCTGCCGTTGCATTCGTGCAGGTAGGCACCGCGTGCGGCGATACGCCATTCGTAGTCGCCACCTTCCTGCATGTTAGCGTAAGTGTAGCCCGCCTCCATGGTGGCGACAAAGCCGTCGTCGGTGGCGAAAATGCCGGCGGCGAAATCCTCCGTCGCGCCGCCGTAGCCGATGGTGCTGGTGTGGCCCCCGACCAGGGATAGCGGTCTGCCCTTGGCCAGCACTGCGATGGCATCGGCCCCGTGTATGCCGAGGTTGCGCAGTACGCCGCCGCCGGATATGGCGGCGTCGAGCATCCAGGGCACGCCGTAGTCGAGGTAGCGCGATGGCGGCCCGTTGATGGTTCGAAAGTGCGCGTGCATCACCGTGCCGAGCGCGTCCTCGGCGACCAGTTTGCGGTAGGCGTCCCAGATGGCCAGGTGACGGTTTGGAAAGCAGACCGAGGCGAACACGCCGGCGCGGCGCACGGCTGCGGCTGATGCGGCTGCTTCGGCGGCGTTACGGCCCATGGGCTTTTCGATAAGCATGGGGATGCGGCGCTCGGCCACCGTGGCGATTTCCCTGGCCGCGAGGTCGTGGCGCGGCAGCAAGATGGCGATGTCCGGCTTTGTCCTGTCCAGCAACTGCGCGGTATCGGGGAAGAAATCGACCTTGTGTTTTGCTGCAGCGGCGGCGCCCGCCTGCGGGTGCGCATCAGAGGCGCCGGCCAGTCGGACACCACGCGCGGCGAGGTAGTGCGCATAGCGCGGCGCATGCCAGTGCGTGATCCCGACGATGACGGCGGTGAGTGGCATGTGGGCCGCGTCAGCCCTGTTTGCCGTCGGCGTCGAGCTTGCCGTGCGTCTTGGCGCCGGCGTACAGGACTTTAATTTTGTTGTTGATGATCATGCCGTGGCGGGACTTGGCGTCCGGATGCATGTCAGCCTCGGGCGGCTTTTCGGCATCGCCATAGCCGTACTCGTCGCGGCCCCGGACCAGTAGCGCGCTGTCGCGTATGGGCCCGAGTTGGCGCACGTGGGTCGCGGCATAGCGTATGGCATACCCCACCCGTGGATGCGGCGCGCGGTTGGGCTGTGATCCGTGGAACAGCAGCACGTGGTGCAGGGACATTTCTCCTGGCTGTAACTCGACGTTGACGATGTCGGCCGGCTCGACCTTGACGGCGATCTCCTGGCCGCGGGACAGCAGGTTTGCCTCATCGAAGTGGTCTTTGTGGGGCACTTGCTGGTGATGGCTTCCGTTCACCACCTGCATGCAACCCGATTCTGGCGTGCTTGGCGTCAGTGCTATCCAGGCCGTCAGTACGTCGTTGGACGAGAGGCCCCAGTAGGTTGCGTCCTGGTGCCAGCTCACATAAGCGGCATCGCCGGCCGCTTTAGCGAAGAACTGGGAGCTCCAGCACATCAGGTTGGGGCCGAGCAGGCTCTCGACCCGGTCAAGAATGCGCGCATCACGCACCAGGGCATCGAGCCAGGTGAACAGTAGATGGGGTTTGATGTTGTTGCGGCCCTTGATAAGTCCGGCGTTGGCCTCGAAGCGCGCCTGCAGCGCGTCTGCTTCCTCGCCGGGGAGCGCGCGTAATGGGTGCAGGATGCCGCGCGCCCGGTAGCTTGCTATCTGCGATGGCGGCAGGCCGTCGCGCTGCTCGAGCATGTTGCCCATCCGTCCTCCGTCGTCTTGGTCTTGGTTTTATGTTAATTTATCAATGAATTTAAGTTTCGCATGTAAAATTAATCACGTCAACGATGAAGTCTGCCTCCAAACCGCCACGCCTTTTCGCCGCCCCGGCCAACACCGAATCGGCAGCCGCGTACACCGCGCCGGCGCTGGAAAAGGGGCTCGATATTCTCGAACTGCTCGCCGCCGAGTCCACAGGACTCACGCAGGTGGCTATCGCCCAGCGCCTCGGGCGCTCGGCCAACGAAATATTTCGCATGCTCTCGGTGCTGGATCGACGCGGCTATCTCGTTCGCGATGCCGATGGCAACTACCGGCTGTCGCTGCGCTTGTTTGAGTTGGCGCACCGTCACCCGCCGCTCAAGCGCCTGCTGACCGTGGCGCTGCCCGTCATGCAGGAGTTGGCGCAAGCCACGCGCCAATCGACGCACTTGGTGATTCACTTTGCGCGCCGCATTCTTGTGGTGGCTCAGGTCGACAGTCCCGAGCCCATGGGGTTTGGCTTGCGATTGGGGGCGAATTTCCCTTTTTTGCCGGACCGTGCGGCCTCGCGCGTGCTGTCGGCTTTCCAGTCAAAGGCGGTGCAGGACGAATTGATCGCGGAATTTGCCGCGAACAGCCGCGGCAGCATGTCGATCAGGAAAGTGCGCGAGGAACTGGCCATGATTGCCCGCGACGGGTACTACGCGGGCGAGAGCGACACGGCGACGGGCATCGTTGATATGTGCGCGCCGATTTTCGACCACGGCGAGGGTGCCGTCGCGTCCCTGACCGTGCCTTATCTGAAACAACGCGATGTGCGCGTCAAGTTTGCCGCAGCGCGTGAAGCCCTGCTCGTCGCGACGCGGCGTATTTCGGTGGCATTGGGCGCGGCTGCGGCGCCTGACACGGTTTAGGCTGCCGCATTCGGAAAAACCTTCATGCGCATCAGTTCGGCTTGAGTAGGGGGGCGCAAAAATTCAAGTGTGACAGATTGTTTGTAGTGACTTGGCTGAAAACCCGCGCCAGCCGGTCGTTTTCAGCTGGTGTGCCAGCGCGGCCAGGCTAGACGATGCCGCGTTCCGGGTAGGCTTTGTTGGCGCTGATGCGTCCGTAGCCCAGGCGCGAGAGGTCCAGTGTTTCAAAGCGCCCGTGCGCAATGAGTTCAGCAACGGCCCGACCGGCGGCCGGCGCGTGCATCATGCCGTGCCCGGAAAAGCCGGCAGCGACGAAAAAATTGGGCAGCACGCCCGCGCCGATGACCGGGTTGCCGTCGAGCTCGTTTTGCTCGTACAGGCCTGACCAGGTGCGCAGGCAGCGACAGGCCTCGAATGCGGCAAAGCGGTGGGCCAGCGCCGGCCACACAATGTTTTCGAAATACCCGTGGTCGACCTCGAAGTTGTAGCCGCGAGTCTGGTCGGAATTGACCAGGCCGCCCGAATAACCGCGGCCCTCGGGACGAAAGGCGAGGCGTTGCAGATCCTTGACGTAGGGCAGGGGTTCGATCTTGTTTGGCGTTTCAAAAAAATGCTCAAAGCGGCGCAGCGGCTCGATGGGCAAGGGCATGCCGAGCATGGCGCAGACTTGCTTCGCCCATGCGCCGGCGGCGTTGACAAAACTGCCGGCCGCCAGGCTCGTGCCCGAGGCAAGGCGCACGGTGCGCACTGCCGTGGCGTCAGAGCCGATTCCGGTGACCTTGTCCTGGATGTATTCCACGCCGAGCGAGCGCGCCTTGCGCCGGAAACCCTGCAGCAAGCCGTTGGGGTCGCACCAACCGTCCTCAAGCGTATGCACGCCCGCGGCAAGGTCGTCGACGGTCATGGACGGGAAGCGCGACTTCAGGCCGGCCTGATCGAGCCAGTCGGCCCGCACGCCTGCGGCGAGCTGAAGCTCGTAGTTCTCGCGCAGCATGCCTTGGGCGTGCTTTGGCACGATGAACAAATAGCCGCCCTCTTGCCAGTCGACGTGCGCCGGTTCGCCGTTGACGGCCATATGTTCGGCGAAGTTCTTGATAAAGGGAATGCTGAAATTGGACATGGCAATATTCTCCGGACAGGAGAACTGCCGCCTTGCTCCGCCCGAGGCCCTTGGCGTCGAGGCGAACTCGTAAGTCGGGTCCGGCTCGATTACCGCCACCGTGCAAGCGGGGGAGAGGATTTTCAGGAAGTAGGCGATGCTCGAGCCCGTTGCCGCACCGCCGATGATGATGACATCGTATTTGGAGTTCATGCGAGCAAGCTTAGCGCAAGTGGCGTGTCTGACGGGGCGTGCTGATTGCCGCGGGTGTTTGGAAAGCTGTTGCCGCCGGATGCTTATCTTCGTGCCTATCTGCGAATTAAACCTCGAAGTGCAACATCCGGGCTTTAGAGGAAGGTGAGATGCCCCAGGGTGTACCTTTCTGTTTGCGAAGACGGATAGGAGCATCCCATGCGCTACAAGCATCTCACCTTTGAGCAACGCTATCACATCGAGCT
>CAMDDU010000020.1:0-74822 GCA_945892985.1 Bordetella parapertussis | reverse complement strand
GTGTTGTGGTTGGTGCTGCTGGTGCTCAGGTTCATGTGAATCCTCCTTGTGGCGGTGGGTGGAGCCTGGTTGATATTGTTGTGTGTGTGTTTTTGGGAGGGGGGGCGGGTTGCGCGTCCAGCTCTGTCAATTTTCGTAGGGACCGGCCGTAGTGTAGCGGCCGCCCTGGTAAATCATCAGCGCGTCTGCGGCGGGGAGGGGCGGGGCGGCTTCCAGTTTTGCGCGAAAGGGTTCGGCGCTGTCTTTGGGTTTCCAGTCCAGGTGCGCCGCCTTGCTGTTGTCCCAAAAGCTGTCGCGATTGTCGGAGGTGGCAAAGACGATGGTGTGGCCGACCTTGGGCGTGAACAGTGCACGGCGCACCAGTTGGGCGAGGTCGTCATAGGACAGCCAGGTGATCAGCATGCGCCGGTCCTGCGGTTCGGGGAAGGACGAGCCGATGCGCATGCACACCGTTTCGATACCGTAGCGGTCAAAGTAAAAGCGCGACAAGTCTTCACCGAAGCATTTGGAGAGGCCGTAATAGCCGTCGGGGCGTTGCGGCGCGGTGGCGTCTATGGTTTGGTCTTGGTGGTAAAAGCCGACGGCGTGGTTGGAACTGGCGAAGATCACGCGCTTGACGCCGTTCTTGCGTGCGGCTTCGTAGAGGTTGTACATGCCGATGATGTTCGACTGCAGTATGGGCTCCCAAGGACCCTCGACCGAGATGCCCCCGAGGTGGACCACGGCGTCGACGTTTTTCAGCAGATCCTCGACCGCCTGTTTGTCGGCGAGGTCGCAGACAACCAGTTCTTCTGCGGCGGCTGCGCCACCCAGCGGGACGCGGTCCGAGAGTCGCATGACGGTGGCATCGGGCTTGAGTTTTTGGCGCAGTACGCGGCCGAGGGCGCCGGCAGCGCCGGTGATGAGCAGGCGGTTCAGTTGGGATGCGGGCATGGGATTCCGGATTGGCTGCGCTTGTTCGGCGGGACGGGATTTGGGGAAGGGGTGAGCCGGCTTGATTGCTTGCGATCTGCCGACTATGGGCTTGAAGCTAGGGACTTGATGCCGTGCTCAGAGTAACTCGCTACAGTGTTGTTGGATGTTATTTGTTATCGTCAGCTTAGCTTTGTGAGTTTTGTTTTGTATGTCATCATACCTCTCCAATTTTTATTATACGGTGCCTGCATCTGGCCATGTCAAGTCCCCGCCGCCAAACAATTGAAGTTCCGCCGCACGTCGAAGCGCCCGCACCTGCAGTCGCGGGCGCTTTGCTGTCATCGCCGGACAAATCCCCGCGCGGACGCAATCTCACGCAGCAACTGGTGGCAAGCCTGTCCGAGCGCATCCAGTGGCGTGAGCTGCGTCCGGGCGACAAGCTGCCGACCGAGGCGGAAATCATGCGCGCCTACGGCGTCAGCCGTACCGTGGTTAGAGAAGCGATCTCGCGGCTGCAGGCCGGCGGCCTGGTCGACACGCGCCACGGCATAGGCACCTTTGTACTTGATGCGCGCGTCAACGGTCCGCTCAAGCTGGCCCTGCCCGAGCTCGCCACCATCCGCGATGTGCTGGAGGTGCTGGAGCTGCGGATCAGTCTGGAAACCGAGTCCGCCGCGCTGGCGGCGACGCGCCGTAATAGCCTGCAGCTGGCCGCGATGCGCCGCGCGCTGGATGAGTTCGCCACCTGTGTTGATCGCGAGGAGGACGCGGTGCGGCCCGACTATGAGTTTCACCGCCAGGTCGCGCTCGCCTCAGGCAACCGCTATCTGGCCGACTTGATGGGCGAGCTCGGGCCGGCGCACATTCCGCGCACGCGTATCAACACCGCCCAGTTCCAGCGCGAGGAGGGCGCCGATTACCTGCGCCGCGTCAACCGCGAGCATGAGGATATTTTTGCTGCCATAGAGCGCAGTGATCCGGAGGCGGCGCGGGCGGCCATGCGCACCCATCTGGGTAACAGTCGCGAGCGTTTGAAGCGGGCGCATGATGGCCGCAGCGCGACGATGACACGTTCACATGAGGGTAAAAGTGCAGTATAAGTGGGTCTAAAATACAGGTTGTATGTTGTCGTATAACTTGTATTGTTTCTGGATTTGGCGTGTCGCTTCTGCGACACTTAAAAGCGATGCCCCGGCCTGAATCCGGTGGCTTTGCCAGCACGCTGTTTCCCCCGACTCTCCCTGAATTTTTTTAAAGAAACGCAAAGACATGGCTGAAACCCTGCACAAAAACTACATCGGCGGCGAGTGGAAAGACGGCGCGCGTGCCACCAAGGACATCAATCCCTCCGACCTGTCGGACGTGGTCGGTGAATATGCCGGCGCTGACAAGGCCCAGGTGGAGCTGGCGATGGCCGCGGCGGTGACGGCTTTCCCAGGCTGGTCTGTTTCCACGCCGCAGGCGCGCTTTGACGCGCTCGATCGCATCGGCACGGAAATCATTGCGCGCAAGGACGAGTTGGGCACGCTGCTGTCGCGCGAAGAGGGCAAAACGCGTGCCGAGGGTATAGGCGAGGCGGCGCGTGCCGGTTACATATTCAAATACTTTGCCGGTGAGGCCCTGCGCCCCGGCGGCGAGGTGATGCCTTCTGTGCGCCCCGGCGTTACCGTGGAAATCACGCGCGAGCCGGTTGGTGTGGTGGGCATCATCACGCCGTGGAACTTCCCCATTGCCATCCCGGCCTGGAAAATCGCCCCTGCGCTCGCCTATGGCAACTGCGTGGTGATGAAACCCGCCGACCTGGTGCCCGGTTGCGCCTGGGCCTTGGCCGAGATTATTTCGCGCGCCGGCCTGCCGGCCGGTGTGTTCAATCTGGTGATGGGCCGCGGCAGTGTGGTGGGCGAGGCCTTGCTTACCGACCCGCGCATTAACGCTGTCAGCTTTACCGGCTCGGTTGCGGTGGGCAAGCGCGTGGCAGAGGCCTGTAGCGCGCGTCTGGCCAAGGTGCAGCTGGAAATGGGCGGCAAGAACCCGCAGGTCATTCTGGATGATGCCGACCTGAAGCTCGCCGTTGAACTGTCGGCGCAAAGTGCGTTTTTCTCCACCGGGCAGCGTTGCACAGCGGCGAGCCGGCTGATCGTCACAGCCGGTATTCACGACCGTTTTGTCGCCGCGCTGGCCGAGCGCATGAAGGGCCTGAAAATCGACAACGCACTCAAGGATGGCACCGACATCGGACCGGTGGCGAGCCTCGAGCAACTGGAGCAGGATTTGTCCTACGTCGAGATCGGCAAAAAAGAGGGGGCGAAACTTCTCGCCGGCGGCGAGCGCTTGAAGCGCGATAGCGAGGGTTTTTACTTCGCGCCGGCGCTCTTTACCGAAACCAGCGCGGACATGCGGGTCAATCGTGAAGAGATTTTTGGACCTGTGGTGAGCGTGATGCGCGTCAAGGATTACGATGAGGCGCTGGCTGTGGCCAATGACACCGCTTTTGGCCTGTCTTCTGGCATTGCCACCACCTCGCTCAAGTACGCCGCACACTTCAAGCGCCATTCGCAAGCCGGCATGGTCATGGTCAACCTGCCCACGGCGGGCGTGGACTATCATGTGCCTTTCGGTGGACGCAAGGGCTCGTCTTACGGTTCACGCGAGCAGGGCAGCTATGCGCGTGAGTTCTACACCTCGGTCAAGACGGCATACGTCGGTGCCTAGGTTTTTGCGGGAATCCTTTGGCAGCCCGTGTCAGCAGTGGCGGGGTAGCGCGAAGGAATCAAGGGGATTGAAGCGGGCGCTGTAAAGCGCGCTTCAAAAAGCGGCACATGCCGCAATGGAGGAGGGGAAATGAAGCTGCCAAAATTGTTTGCAGGGCTTGCGCTCGCGCTGTTTGCAACGAGCTTGTTTGCGCAGGGCTATCCGAACAAACCCATACGCCTGATCGTGCCCTTTGCCGCCGGTGGCACCTCGGATATCCTGGCGCGCCAGATCGGCGCCAAGCTTTCCGAGGCCTGGGGTCAGCCGGTCATCGTGGAGGCAAAGCCCGGTGCAAATGGCAACGTGGGCGCCGAATTTGTGGCGCGCTCGGCCCCCGACGGCTATACGCTGTTGCTGACCGACCTTGGTGCGCTCGCCATCAACCCCAGCGTGTATCCCAACATGGCGTTCGACCCGGTGAAGGATTTTGCCGCGGTCAATTTTGTCGCCTATTCGCCGCATGTTCTGGGCGTCCACCCGTCGGTTCCGGTGAACACGGTCACCGAGCTCATCGCCCACGCCAAGGCCAATCCGGGCAGACTCAATTTCGCCACATCCGGGCTGGGCGGTGCGCCGCATCTTGCCGGCGTCGACCTCGCCCTGCGCAGCGGTTCGCAATGGACCTTCATTCACTACAAGGGCGGTTCCCAGGCGGTCACTGATGTGGCTGCGGGGCAGGCCAACCTGATCATGAACGGCATGATCGCCACCTACCCGCAGGTCAAGGCCGGCAAGATACGCATCCTCGCGGTTTCCGGGGCAAAGCGTGTCGCGCAGATTCCGGATGTGCCGACGATTGGCGAATTTGTACCCGGTTTTTTGAGCGGATCCTGGCAGGGCGTTCTAGCGCCGGCGGGAACGCCGCGCGATGTTGTGGCGAGGCTCAACAGCGAGCTGTCACGCATCCTTGGCAGCGCAGACATGAAAGAGCGTCTGTTGGGGCAGGGTGCCGAGGTGCTTACCGACACGCCCGAAGCACTCGCCGCCTGGATTGCAGGTGAAAAAGCCAAGTGGGCGAAGGTGATCAAAGATTCGGGCATCAAGCTCGAATAGCTTCTGGCCTAGTGGATGAGGGATGCGGGATGGGGGATAATCGCGATTTACTTGGCCTAACTCCATCATGTTCACAGGCATTATTGCTGCCGTCGGCAGCATCACACGCATAGCGCCCACCACCGGCGGTCAGCGCCTCGCCATTGACGCGGGCGGCCTCGACATGAGCGACGTTGCCATAGGCGACAGCATTGCCCTCAACGGTGTGTGCCTGACCGCGGTGCTGAAGGATGGCAAGGGGTTCGAGGCGGACGTGTCGAACGAGACGCTGCGCGTGACGACGGGGCTGGCGATGCCCGGGGAGGTCAATCTTGAAAAATCCCTGCGCCTTGCCGATCGCCTTGGCGGTCACCTGGTTTCCGGCCATGTTGACGGCGTGGGCGAGGTGCTGCGCTTTGATGCCCTTGGTGACAACCGCCTGCTGGCCATCCGCGCGCCAAGGGACATCGCCCGCTACATCGCGCGCAAGGGTTCCATCACGGTGCAGGGCGTAAGCCTCACCGTCAACGCGGTCGATGGCGATGACTTCGAAATAAACCTGATTCCGCACACCATCGCCATGACCACGCTGCGCAAGCTCAAGCGCGGCAGCCCGGTCAATCTTGAGGTCGATATGATGGCGCGCTATTGCGAACGGCTTCTTGGCGTATCCGGCAACGCCAAGTAGGCAAATAAATCACTCAAGCAGGTTCTTCCGCCCGATTCGCGTTGGACGGTGAAAATCGGCAAGGTGAAGGTCTGAGGAACGGCTTTGCATCGTTGCATGCCCTTAGTGACTGCAACGATAGTGACTGCAACGATGCAACGATTTCGCCGGCCACCATCAATCAGTCCTGCGCGGTCGCAGCTAGGCGTGCCACCAATGGCCTTCAAAGTCGAAGGAAAGTTGTCGCTGATGCCTGATGGCGAGTAGATAAATCGCACCGCCAATCGGCGCGTAGAGCAGCAGGTAATCCTTCAGGACGTATTCGCGCAAGGCGTCTGTATCCTGTGTCAGCGCCGACAACTTTGCGCGGAGCGTTGTCAGTGCATTGGTGGTCTCGACCGAGCGCGGCTGGCGGGCCAAGAATGGTCTGCCCATTTCGGGGAAGCGTTCCAGGTTCGGAATTACTGTTTCGAGCAGTTCATCCAGCAAGCCGTCGAAGGTCTGCGGCGCTTCCACTTCGGTCAGGAAAAGTTCGATGCCTTCGAGGTTGCGCTCGAAATTTGCGGTGAATTTGACGACAGGTTTTTTCGCCACAAGCAGCCCCGCCTCAACTTATGCGCTGCGGCGGCGCTTGATGGCCTGAATCACGCTGCGTGCGTCCTTCACCTTGCCAGCGGCAACGTCGTCGAGACCCTTCGATGCCTCGTCGATCAGCAGCAGGTGAATGCGCTCACGCTCAAGCTGGTGGTAATAGTCCAGACGCTTGGCGTCGATCAGGGCGATATAGCTCTCGCCGTTCTTGGTAATGATCTTCTCGGCACCGGCTTTGACCTCTTCGGCCAACTCGGAAAACGTCGCTCGGGCGTGCGAGAGCGGGATAACGTCTCTTGCAGAAATACCCATGGTGACCTCCTGAACCGCACAAGGTGCGCAGTATTTTGTACATTATACGCTTTGGAAGTCAGGGGCGAAAGTGAATCCTCCGCGGTGCCTTGAGGTGTTTAGTGGGGCAATGACGGCATGCAGCTGGTTCGCTATGTGCCGATCCAGCGAATCGAAGATTTCAAACAGCGGGGTGTCGTCCCTGTAGCGGTTGAACCATTCTTCGTTGGAGAACGCCATCCCCAAGTCCGCTTCGCGCTGAAGACGGTTGATTGCGGCATCGGCCCTGCGGTTACGGACGCCCTCAAATATGATGGCGCGCTATGTCGAGCGCATGACTTCCCGGTCGTCCTGAATAAACCTGCGCAAGCGCTGATCAAGTCCTGCAAATGAGCGCGGCTTGACAAGCCGCCCCCTGCAGTGGGGGATAGGCAAGGGGGCTTGCCCCCTTGTTCAGTGAATCCCTTTACGCCCGGGCGATGACATTGCGGGGGAGCTCAAGCACGGCCAATCTTGAGTTCAGTTCGGCTGATTTAACGGCTCATCCGAGGATGAAGTCGCAGGCCCCGAGCAGCGCCCGGTCGGCATCGGTCAGCGCCTTCCAGTTCCGCCGTTTGTGCAGCAGCGCGTACACCGGTTCCTGACCGCCCGGCGTGTTCCAGAGCACGAAGTGCGCGGGTTCTTCGCTGCGGTTTGCGATCATCAGGCGGGTGTCCCGCGGAATGAAGGCGAAGGCGCCCGCACCGACCTGCTGTGTTTTGTCGCCCACGGTGAGATCGAGCCGACCACCGAGGATGTACACGCATTGCTCGGAGAGTTCATGTCGGTGCGTCGGCAGATCGTTGCCGGGCGCGAGCAGGATGTCGGCGACATTGAACTGCCCGGCGCTTTGTTCGCTGCCCAGCAGGAGGCGGAGATCGGTGCCGCTCCACGAGAGGTCTGGCGCCGAGTCGCGGCCGGGCAGGAGTGATGGCAGCTTTGGCAGCCTGGCAAGCGCCTCGCGATAGCGCAGGAAGTCGTCACGCGTGCGAACGCCCGCCGCAAGTGATTGCGCTCGGGTTTCAGTGAGGTGATCGTTCGGGGCGACCTGCGCCGGGTCGGCGTGGATCATCACGCCGTAGTTCGCAAACATGCTGCGCAGGGCGGGAAATTCGACTATGCCCTGCGCGGCTTTTCGCCCCATCTCTTCGAAGGCGCGCTCGTGGCCCGCCGGGGAGTCCCAGGCAAGCAGCCGCGCGGGGCTTGTCCGGTTGTTCTTGAAGGTGTGGGTGGTGTTGCGCGGGATGTACGCAAACGCGCCGGCGCGTATGGTGGCGGCCTGTGTGCCGACGCGCACATCCAGTTCGCCATCGACGATGTACCAGAGTTCTTCCTCGGTGGGCTGGTGATGGGGCGGCGCGCCGAAGCCCGGCATCAGGTGCGCCTCGGTCGCGTACATCACGCCCGCGGTTTCCTCGCCGACCAGCAGGGTCAGGCTTTTGCGTCCCGGGGAAGAAATGTCCACGCCGGTGTCCCGGCTGGGCATGAGCTTTGGCGCCATCGGGAATGCGCCGAATCGACGCCGCAGTTCGGTGAAGTCCGCGAGCGAGCCGACCGCGAAATCCAGTCTTTCAAGCATGTTTATTGTCCCGTGATGTTGTTGTTACGGATGACCTTGCCCCATATGTCCCATTGGGTCGCGACCTGACTGGCAAATTGCTCCGGGGTCATGAACGGGGTCACCATCGTGGTGGCTTCCAGCCTTTCCTTTACCGCTGGAATATTCATTATCGCGGTGATCTCCCGGTTCAGGCGCTGCACAATCGGCTCGGGCGTGCCCGCGGGGGCGAATGCGCCCAGCCAGAAGTCCATCGCGAGTTCGGGTATGTTCAGTTCTTCCGCCAGCGTCGGGATGTTGGGCAGGGCCGGTGAGCGCTGCGCCGCCAGTTGCGAGATATAACGGAATTTCCCCGCCTGCACATGAGGACGCGAGGTGAGAATGTCGGCCATTACCATGTCCACCTGGCCGCCGAGCATGGCGACCAGAGCGGGGCCGGTTCCGCTGAATGGTATGTGGGTGACGCTGATGCCCGTCCTGCTGGCGAGCAGTTCCATCGCAAGATGGCCGACCGAGCCGATGCCCTGCGAGCCGTAGTTGAGCTTGCCCGGATTGCGCTTCGCGTATTCGACCATTTCGCGTGCGGACAAAGCCGGCAGTTCTGCACGAACCACCACCGGCGTGGCGCCGCTCTGGGTAAGGGCGATCGGGGTGAACGCCTTCCTGGAATCGTAGGCGAGCGGTTGCTGGAGTTGCGGCGCGATGATGATGGTGCTCATCGACCCGTACATCAGGGTGTAGCCGTCGGCCGGACGGCTCGCGAGATAGCGCCCTGCGACCGAACCACCTGCGCCCGGCTTGTTCTCCACCACGACCGGCTGGCCGAGCCGGGTGCGCAGATGCTCGGCGATCAGCCGGGCGAATATGTCGGTTTGTCCACCCGGTCCGGTGGGCACGACGATGGTTAGGTAACGGTTGGGAAACGGCGCGTCCGTACCCTGGGCGATGGCGGCTCCGCAAAACGCGAGGGGCAATGCGAGCAGCAGCCCGATTCGTGCGAGCTTCGCGAGTGTAGTCTGTGGATTTTTCCTGTGCATGTTTTGTCCTCTCTCTAGTTGGAAAGGTATGTAACGTCCCGCGGGGGCGATATTTTCCGTCTTCCCGATTCCCGCTTGGGTACGATTCCGTTGCCAATAGCCGACAATGCCACCCACGGTCAATTTCGGTCAAGGGAAAATCCATGACGTGGCGCTGATTTGAGCGCAGGGGCGCAGCCGCCTTCCCAGGACAAGCTGGAGGATATGCTGAAGCTGCGCGCTAACAGGGCAGCCCGAACGGGCGCGGGTGAAAAAGGCGGGCTGTTCGCAAGCCATCGTTCCTTGGTCGGGGTAAAATGCGTTCTCGGGGTTGCCGGGGCAGCCGTTTCCTGGCAGTCGTCTGCTTGATGTGTCACCCTCCCCCGTACCCCGACCGTCGGCGCTTTGGGTTCCGGCCAGAATTTTCAGTCACCAATTTTTTGTCACAACCTTCAGGAGTAATTGATATGCAATCTCGCAGACAGTTCATGTTCAAGATCGTCCCAGCCATTGCCCTTGGCGGTTTGGTTGCGCGCGAAGCCTTTGCCCAGGCCAAAGTCGCCGAGGCTGACCCGCAAGCCGCCGCCCTTGGCTACAAGGAGGATGCTGGCAAGGTCGATAAAGCCAAGTTCCCCAAATTCGCAGCCGGCCAGAATTGCGCCAACTGCGCGCTCTATCAGGGCAAGGCGTCCGATGCCTATGCCAATTGCGCCATTTTCCCGGGCAAGCAGGTCGCTGGCAAAGGCTGGTGCAGTGCCTACGCCAAGAAGGGCTGATTCAGGTTTGATTTCGGCCTGAATTTCGGCGATGGATGCCGGCGCATCGCGCTGGTGAAAAAGAGGCGCAGTGATGCGCCTCTTTTTTTTACCGGAATTTTGCCGTGGCGGCCCGGAAGGCGGGACGCCCCCTATAATCGCGCATCCGCCAACCAAGCCGCCGCCCCATGAGCACCGTCAGTTACCCGGTCGAACTTACCCCGCCCGACATCAGCCCCTACCGCCAGGGCCACAGCGGCATCGATTACGTCACCACCTTCGACAGCGGCAAGCCCGGGCCGCATGCGCTGGTTTGTGCGCTGACGCATGGCAACGAGTTGTGCGGGGCCATCGCGCTCGATTTCCTGTTCAGGCAAAAGCTGCGGCCGGTGCGCGGGCGCCTGACTCTGGCTTTTAACAACGTTGCCGCGTACGAGCGTTTTGACGCCGCCCGGCCAGGCGCCTCGCGCTTTGTCGATGAGGATTTCAACCGTGTATGGGCTGCCGATGCGCTGGACGGACCCCGCGATAGCAGCGAACTGCGGCGTGCCCGTGCGCTGCGCGACCTGGTCGGGAGCGTCGACTACTTGTACGATATTCATTCGATGCAGCACAAAACGCCGGCGCTGATGATTTGCGGCATGACGCAAAAGGCGCGCACGCTGGCGCTGGCCATGGGCGCGCCGGCCTGGCTGGTTTGTGATGCCGGTCATGCCGCGGGGCTGCGCATGCGCGACCACGGCGCCTTCGCAGATGAGGCGAGCCCGAAAAATGCCCTGCTGATCGAATGCGGCCAGCACTGGGAGGCGGCGAGCGCCAAAGTGGCCATAGACACGACGCTGCGCTTTTTGCTCCATTTGCGTTTGATTGATCGCGACTTCGCCGAACCGCATCTGCATGCGGCGGCGGCGATGCAGCCGCAAACCGTGGTCGAGGTGACCGAGGCTGTGACCATTGCCACCGACGCGTTCCGCTTCGTGCAGCCTTGGACCGGCATGGAGATCCTGCCCCATGCGGGCAGTCTGCTCGCTTACGACGGTGAGGCCGAAGTGCGTACGCCTTATGAGCGCTGCGTGCTGATCATGCCGGCCATGCGTCCGCGCAAGGGGCAGACCGCAGTGCGCCTCGGTCGCATCGTCGCTTGAAGCGTTTGAACGCCATCGGGCGGAACATCTGGAAACGCCCGTCTGGTGCGGCTTTCCAGATGTCCGCCTGGTTGCAAGAAATGTCGAGAGCCCCTTGACGTTACGCAAGCCGACGTGAAGCAAGCCGCCAAATATTTTCGCGGTGAGGCCGAACTGGCAGCCCGTCGTGCCGGCCTGCCGCAACCGGATTTTCCGCCCGACCTGCCGGTCAGCGCGCGACGCGAGGACATTGCCCGTGCCATCAGCGAGCACCAGGTGGTCATCGTCTGCGGGGAAACCGGCTCGGGCAAGACCACGCAGTTGCCCAAGATCTGCCTGTCGCTGGGGCGCGGCGTCGCCGGATTGATCGGACACACCCAGCCGCGGCGCATCGCCGCCCGTGCCACCGCGACGCGTATCGCCGAGGAGCTGAAGACGGAACTTGGCGGTGCCGTCGGCTATAAGATCCGCTTTAACGACCGCATCGGTCCGAAAAGCTACGTCAAGTTGATGACCGACGGCATCCTGCTGGCGGAAACACAGGGTGATCCGACGCTGTCGCAGTACGACACGCTGATCATTGACGAGGCGCACGAACGCAGCCTGAACATCGACTTCCTGCTCGGCTACCTCAAGCAACTGCTGCCGCGCCGGCCAGACCTTAAAGTCATCATCACTTCGGCGACGATCGATGCGGAGCGCTTCGCCAATCACTTTGCCGCCGGCGGCAAGCCGGCGCCGGTGATCGAGGTGTCCGGCCGGCTTTACCCGGTGGAGGTGCGTTACCGGCAACCGGAGCCGGACGAATCCGGTGAGATCGACATCGAAGCGGCGATCGTCGACGCGGTGGACGAGCTCGCCCGTATCGGCCAGGGCGATGTCCTGGTGTTCCTGCCGGGGGAGCGCGAAATCCGCGACACGGCCGAGGCCTTGCGCAAACACCACCCGCCCCACACCGAGGTGTTGCCGCTGTATTCAAGACTCACCGCCGCCGAGCAGGATAGGGTGTTTCGCTCGCATACCGGCAGGCGTATCGTGCTGGCCACCAACGTAGCGGAAACCTCCCTGACGGTCCCGGGGATACGCTATGTGGTCGACGTCGGGCAGGCGCGGGTCAAGCGCTACAGCTATCGCAGCAAGGTCGAGCAGTTGCAGGTCGAAAAGGTCTCCCAGGCTGCGGCCCGCCAGCGCGCCGGCCGTTGCGGCCGCGTCGCGAGCGGCGTGTGCATCAGGCTCTATGACGAAGCGGGCCACAACGCCCGCCCCGCCTACACCGACCCGGAAATTTTGCGCTCGTCGCTCGCGGCGGTGATCCTGCGCATGAAGTCGCTGCATCTTGGCGAGGTCGAGGACTTTCCCTTCATCGAGCCGCCGCTGCCGCGCGCCATCGCCGATGGCTATGCGCTGCTCAACGAACTGGGCGCGGTGGATGACGACAATAATCTCACCGCCACCGGCCGGCAACTGGCGAAACTGCCGCTGGATCCGCGCATCGGCCGCATGATCCTGGCGGCACGCAACGAAAACGCGCTGGCTGAAGTGCTGGTTATCGCCGCCGCGCTGTCGGTGCAGGATCCGCGCGACCGGCCGCACGATCGCGCCCAGGCCGCCGATGCCGCCCACCAGAAATTCAACGACGAGAAATCCGATTTCCTTGCCTATGTCAAGCTGTGGGCATTCTACGAGCAGGCGCAGGCGCAAAATTCGCACCGCAAGCTGGCGCGGCTGTGCCACGATAATTTTCTTTCCTTCAACCGCATGCGCGAGTGGCGCGACATCCATTCCCAGCTCAAGGAAATGACCGCGGAGCTTGGCTGGAAGAGCGCGACGGGCAGCGCCAGTTTTGCGCAAATCCATCGCGCGCTGCTGACCGGCTTGCTCGGTAATATCGGGCTCAAGTCGGACGAGGGGCATTACCTTGGCGCGCGCGGCATCCGTTTCTGGGTGCATCCGGGCTCCAGCCTTGTGAAGAAGGCCGGACGCTGGGTCATGGCGGCCGAGCTGACCGAGACGACGCGCCTTTACGCGCGCTGTGTCGCCACCGTCGATGCCGAGTGGCTGGAGAGCGTGGGCGGCCACCTGGTGCGCAAGAGCTACAGCGAGCCGCACTGGGAGAAAAAGCCCGCGCATGTGGCGGCCTTTGAACGCGCGTCGTTCTATGGGCTGCTGCTCTACGCCAACCGCCGCGTGCATTACGGGCCGATGGACCCGAAGTTGTCGCGCGAGCTGTTTATCCGCCAGGCGCTGGTCGAGGGCGAATACGAATCGCGTGCGCCCTTCTACCAGCACAACCGCAAGCTGATCGAGGATATCGAACGTCTGGAGCATAAATCGAGGCGTCCGGACGTGCTGGTCGATGACGATTTGATTTACGCCTTCTACGACTCGCTGGTGCCCGCCGGCATGCACAACGGCGCGAGCTTCGACACCTGGCGGCGCGAGGCCGAGGAAAAGGATCCGCGGCTGCTGTTTCTCAAGCGCGAAGACCTGATGCGCCACGAGGCGGCGGGTATCACCACCGAGCAGTTCCCGCACCAGATTGAAATGGCCGGGCGCAAGCTGGCGCTCGAATACCTGCACGATCCGGGCGGGCCGCGCGACGGCGTGACGCTGACGGTGCCGCTGGTGGCGCTCAACCAGTTGCCGGCGGCCGTCTGCGACTGGCTGGTACCCGGGCTGCTCAAAGAGAAGGTGCAATTGCTGGCCAAGTCGCTGCCGCAGCGCCTGCGCCACCGGCTCGGGCCGCTGGCCGAGTTCGCCGAAGGGTTTGTCGCCGCACCGCGTTCCGATGTGCCCCTGGTCGACGCCATTGCGCGTCACGCGCGCATTGCACTGGGGCTGGTCGTTCCGCTCGATGCCTTCCGGCCGGAACTGCTGCCGGCGCATCTGAGTATGAATTTTCGTGTGATCGACGAGCACGGCCGCCAGCTCGCCCTGGGTCGCAGCCTGGCGCAGTTGCGCGGCGAGCTGGGTGCGGCGGCGGGGGAACGCTTTGCCGAAGTGGTCGAGCAAAGCGACGTGCTGCCCGACAGTGAGCGCTTTACCGAATGGGGATTTGGCGATATCGAGGAACTGGTCGAAATCAGGCGGGGCAACCAGACGCTGATCGGTTACCCGGTGCTGACCGATCGCGGCGATGCGGTGAGCATGGACGTGATGGACGATGTGGACAAGGCACGCGCGTTGCACCGCCTCGGCCTGCGCCGCTTGTTCATGCTGGCCTTGCGTGAGCAGACAAAGTTTCTGGAAAAAAATCTCGCCGGTCTGCGCGATATGGCGCTGGTCTATGCCGCGCTGGATTTTGGCAAGGGCGAGGGCACGCCCTTGCGTGAGCAATTGATTGCCGCGGCCTTTGAGCGCGCCTGCATGGCCGATCCTCTGCCCGCCACCAAGGCGCAGTTCGAGTTGCGCTGCACCGAGGCCAAATCGCGGCTCAACCTCATTGCCAATGAGCTATGCCGGCTGGTCGGCGGCATTCTTGGCGAGTACCAGGCGCTGCAAAAAAAATTGCAGGGTGCGAAGGCTTTTGCCCAGGTGGTACAGGACGTGCAGGAGCAGTTCTCGCGCCTGATCGTGAAAGATTTTATCGCCGCGACGCCCTTTGAACGCCTGCAGCATTTTCCGCGCTACCTCAAGGCGGCGGCATTGCGCATTGACAAGCTGCGGACTTCCGGTGAAAACGGCGCCGTCCGCGATGCGCGGCTGATGGCCGATTTCATGCCACTGTGCCAGCAGTGGCAGCGCGAGGACTTGAAGCACAAAAAGGCCCGTGCCGCGCATCCGCAGCTGGAACAATTCCGCTGGCTGCTGGAGGAGTTACGGGTGCAGTTGCACGCCCAGGAGTTACGCACGCCGGCGCCGGTGTCGGTCAAGCGCCTGCAAAAAATGTGGGAAGCGATGGAACGCTGAGGCGGTGATACCGGGCCGGGCGCCCGGCCCAAGGCGGCCCGGGCATTGCGCGTAAAATGCCGGCCGGGATGTGTCAAACAACAAGGTGCAAACGTGAAAAAGACCGATCTGGAAAAACTCAAGGGCTCAAAAATCAATGCGCAGGTGGGTAAAGCCGTAAAGCCCGGCTTGTTTGGCAAGGGCGAGGTGCCTGCGCCCAACCGGCGCGAGCAGCGCAAACTTGACCAGGCCGCCGGTCTCGTTTCCTTCGCCTGCAAACTGGACGGCGAACTGGTGAAACAGTTGCAGGCTCTGGCGCAGGGGCGCGAGGGCGGGCTGGGTGAAGTTGTCGCCGAGTTGCTAAAAAAAGCCATGGTCAAAAAATAAGCGCTGTCCGCGCTGTTGGCACGGCGTCGCTCAGTCGCTGGATTTTTTGTCCGTTCCAAGTTCAGGCCCAATCCCAAGCCCAAGCGCATGCCAGCCTTCCGGCCCGATGCGGCGCAGGGTCTCGATGTTGCGCTGGTAGATCGCATCGGTGTCCGGATGCGCTGCTACCGCCCGCTCCACACTGTCTTCGCGCAAAAGGTGCAGCATCGGATAGGGCGAGCGGTTGCTGTAATTGCTGATGTCGTCGGCTTCGGTGCCGGCGAAGCGGTAGTCCGGATGAAAGCTGGCAACCTGGATGATGCCTTCGAGATCGAGGGCCGCCAGCGCGGCATCGGCGACATCGAGGAAATCGTTGTAGTCGAGAAAATCCTGAAAAACGTACGGGTGGATTAGCAGCGTCGTTTCAACACCCTCGGGATGCGCCTCCGCCAGTGTTTCCAGTTCGCCTTCAAGGTCGGCCAGCAGCGCCTGTTCGCTGCGCGCGCTGCTGAGGGCAAAGCGGATGCGACCGCTGGCGTAGGCCGGTTTTGCAAACGGGCACAGGTTGAGGCCGATGACGGCTTTCTCCAGCCAGAGCCTGGTAGATGCGATGATCTGGGCGCTTTGCTCCCCGCCGGGCTTGCTGTCATCGGGCTGCATTTGCTTTATCCTCCAGCGTCACTTTTATAACCATGCATTTTATAACCATGCAAGTCTACACGGCATAGGGCAGATGGCACTCAAGTCAACGATATTCAAGGCGGAGATACAAATCGCCGACATGGATCGCGCCTATTACGCTGATCATGCGTTCACCATCGCCCGCCATCCGTCAGAAACGGATGAGCGCATGATGATGCGTCTGCTGGCTTTTGTGCTCAACGCGGATGACAGCCTGGTTTTTGCCGGCGGACTGAGCGTTGAGGACGAGCCCGACCTGTGGCGCAAGGATCTCACCGGCTCGATCGAACTGTGGGTCGAGGTCGGGCTGCCGGAAGAGAAACTGGTCCGCCGTGCCTGCGGCCGTGCCAAGGCGGTGCATGTCTGCTGCTACGGCGGACATGCGGCACAGTTATGGTGGAAGTCGGTCGCCGACAAGTTGACGCGCCAGGGAAATCTCGCGGTTACGGAAATTTCGCAGGAGGCCTCACGCGCCATGGCCAAGCTGGCGCAGCGCACCATGCGCCTGCAATACACCATCCAGGAGGGGGAGATCTGGATTACCGATGGCGTGACTTCGGTGCAGGTGGAGCCGGTGTTGTTGCGGCCATTTCGCGATACGCGAAAGTGATGGCTGGAAATGCCCGACTGGCGTGGATTTGCAGCCGGTATGCGAATTTAAGTTCGAAGTGCGACGGGTCAGAACAAGGCGCGGATACCGACTGAGTTCCACCTTCGGTCGGGCGTATATCCAGACTGCATGCCGTAGGTACCGTCGATCTGGAGTTTGTCCGGGATGATCCAGAGGCGCAGACCGATCTGGCGGTTCGGCCGTTCACTGGTCTGGCCGTAGGTTTCGACAATGCCGATCAGGCGCGGCGTGAAGACGATTTCGGTGCCAAGGCCCCAGGTGCCTGTCGCGACATCACGCACGCGGTCCTTGATCGTACCCAGGTTGAGGTGCACAAACAGGCGGTCATCAAGCAGCGAGCGGCTGCCGATGAGGTTGAAATACGGATTCCACTTGGTGTCGCCGGTTGCGACAAAGGGCCTGGTGTTCTGCGCGCCCAGGCTGATTGCAGCACCATAGCCGTTGGTCTTGAGCGGCTGCAGCAGAAACTTGGCTTGGGCGATGGTGCTGCTCGATCGACCCGATTCGTTGTTGTCGGTGCGTGTACCGCCCAGCGTCAGTTCGGCATAACCGCCGGGGTTGCACGCCGGCAGGAACCACAATTCGCGCTCGCCGAGGCTGCGCTGGCGTTTGACGTAGCTTTCGATCTGGCACCCGTCGGTGTCGACGCTGCGGGCATCGTCAGTGACGAGGGGGCGTGCGGCCCGCGCGTCGCCCGATGTCATGGTCAAGGCAAGAGTTAGAGTCAGACTCAGACTCAGACTCAGAGTCAGGGTCAGGGACAGAAGGAGGGGAAGGGGTTGGCGTGGAAACATGTCGAAATAGCTTGAAGGCGCGGCATGGTGTACGCCGCATAGGGGCACAACAAATCCTGACTATACCGTTACACCGGCCTGTTGGCTGCGTTTTTCTGTGGGCGGACAGCCGCGTTGCGCGCAATGGTGTCAAACAACACGTCTTCGAATTCGTCGAACACGCGCATCCACGACAAGCCCTCAGCCACCGACCTTGCGTTGGTGCGCAGTTTTGCCCGCAACGTCGCGTCGCGCGCGATACGGCAACAAACCATGTTAAAGGCTTGGCGGTCGTTTGTCCGCGCCAGCAGCCCCGACTCCCCGTGAACGATGTATTTGGCTGCGGCGGCGTAGTCGTAGGCGGCGACGCACAGCCCGCTTGCCATCGCCTCTGTCGTCACATTGCCAAAGGTCTCGGTCACGCTCGGAAACAAAAAAACGTCGGCCGAGGCGTAATGTGCGGCGAGGTCCTCCCCGGTGCGCATGCCGGCAAACAAAAAATCGGGGTGGGCACGGCGAAGCCCCGGACCTTCTGGGCCATCGCCCACCAACACCACCCTGACTGCGGCATCGACGGCGCGCATCGCGCGCGCCGATTCTATGAACAAGCCAATATTTTTTTCCGGCGCGAGACGACCGACATAAAGCACGACGGTTTCGTCGCCATGGCAACCCCAGGCGGCCCGTAGTTCGCGGCTGCGCCTCGCCGGATTGAACAACACGGTGTCGATGCCGCGCCCGACAACCAGCAGGCTGCGAAAGCCAAGCGCCTGCAGTTCATCCTTCATTTGTTGCGTCGGCACCATGGTGCAATCGGCCTTGTTGTGCAGCGAACGCAAATAACCGGCGATGAGTTTTCCAAAACAGCCAAAGCCGTAGTGCTTGCTATAGCTGTGAAAATTGGTGTGAAAGTCCGAGGTCACCGGCAGGCCGAGGGTTTTTCCGGCGCGCAACGCCGATCCGCCAAGCGGGCCCTCGGTGACAACGTGAACCAGGTCGGGCGGGCTTTGTTGCCACAGCCGCAACAAGCGCCGCTTTGCCGGCAGGCCCAGCATGAGTTCCTGATAACGCGGGATCGGCAGCCCCCGCACCAGTACGTGGGCGAGATCGGGCCCGTCCACCGGTTTGTCGTCGGCGTCCTGGCGGGGCCGGATGAGCTGCACCTGATGGCCGCGGGCGCACAGCGCTTCAACCGTAAGGCCTATGGTTCTGGCGACGCCGTTGATTTCCGGTGGATAGGTTTCGGTGACGATGGCCAGCTTGAGCGGATGGCGGTGCTGATTGGCAGGGGGCATGGTGCGCAATGTGCACCCGCCGCATGAAAATCCGATGACAGTTTGCGGACAGTTCGGTGACGGGCTCAGCCGAGCAGCACCAATGCCCATACCACCGCGACGTTGGTCAGCGACAAAAACACCGCAGCACTGCCGATGTCCTTGGCTCTTGCCGCGAGTCGGTGGTTCTCGAGCGAAACGCGGTCCACCGCCGCCTCGACAGCGGAGTTGAGTAACTCGACGATGAGCACCAGCAGAACACTGCCCACCATCAGTGCGCGAGCCGTACCGCTGACGGTGATGAAAAACGACAGGGGTATCAGCACCGCCGTCAGCAACACTTCCTGGCGAAAGGCCTCCTCGTGTTTATAGGCGGAGCGGAAGCCCTGCCATGAATAAGCCAGCGCGTTTATCAGGCGTCGCGCGCCGGTCTTTCCTTTGAAGGGACTTTCTTCCATTTTTTTTCTCCGTAAATGGGCGGGCAGGAAACGGAACAATTTTGCGCGGCGCGGCGCGCAATCATGAAACGCGCGGACTGTAGCATGGCGATGTGAGGCGATTGCCTTGTCATGATGCCTTGTCATGAATAGTTCACTTCATGCCGGCATTTTGGCTTTAACGAACATTTCATCGTTTCGTAACCGCAATGTCATGCGGGTTTTTTAAAGTTGCGCCAACTCAACAGAAATACGGAGGGGCGCGATGCTGGAAAAACAACTGCAAGCACGAACTCGACAGCGGCGGAGGCTGACGGTGAGTTTCGCCCGAAATCGGTCGGAGGTGGCGGAGGCGCAGCGTCTGCGTTACGTGGTTTTTGCCGAGGAAATGGGCGCCAAACTCGAATCGGCGGCCGCGGGATTGGATGTGGACCGGTTTGACGCGTATTGCGAGCACCTACTGGTGCGTGATGTCGAGACATCGGAGGTGGTGGGAACCTACCGCATCCTGTCGCCGCTGGCAGCGAGGGCCGCCGGTGGTTATTACTCGGAACAGGAATTCGACCTTACGCGGCTCGCGCACTTGCGCGACAACATTGTTGAAGTCGGGCGCTCTTGCATACACCCGGATTACCGCTCCGGCGGCGTCATCATCCAGTTGTGGACCGGCCTGGCGCGCTACATGTTGGAAAATCGGCATGAATATCTGATCGGTTGCGCCAGTGTAAGCATGGCCGACGGCGGACATTCCGCGGCCGCCATTTTTCGCAAGCTGGAGGCCGCGCACATGAGCCCGCTTGAATATCGGGTGTTTCCGCGCTGCCGCCTGCCGATGGAAAACCTTGACAGCGGGGTGGTGGCGGATTTTCCACCGCTCGTAAAAGGCTACCTCAACCTCGGTGCCTACGTTTGCGGTGAGCCGGCGTGGGATCCGGATTTCAATTGCGCAGACCTGCCGATTTTGTTGCCGCTGTCACGTATGGACGCGCGCTACGCCAGACACTTCCTCGCCCAAGCGGCGTAATGCGGCGGATGGGACCCATGCGTCCCTTCCGTACTTTCAATATTCAGTAAAAGGGTTCTTGAAATAGGAGAGTCGTATCAAATCGATGAAATCTGCAATTTGGGGCAGCGCCGCCTGATCGGCTTCTCCGGTGTTCCGGTGGCTAGGGCTGACGCGCTGACGCTGCCGCCGGGGGGATTGGCGCCTGAGTCCGAAAGGCTGCAATCGCGCGCGAGAAGCCGGTTTGCAGCCTATACCCCCCCGTTGGTAATGCGCTTCTCCCAGCGCTGTTGACAGGGATCAAAGGCGTTCGTGTACCCGTGTCCCGTGCACCCGTGTACAGGTAGCGCTGACGGGCTAGCGCCCGGCCTCAAGCCTGGCGATGATGGTCTTTAGAATCTTGATGCGGGCGAACAGTTTGTCTTCGGCCTCGACCAGGGTCCAGGGGGCTATCTCTGTCGATGTGCGGTCCACCATGTCGCATACGGCGGTTTCGTACGCCCCCCATTTCTTGCGGTTGCGCCAGTCTTCATCGGTGATCTTGAAGCGCTTGAACTCGCTCGCCTCGCGTTGTTTGAAGCGGCGTAGTTGCTCCTCTTTGCTGATCTGCAGCCAGAATTTTATAAGCACCACATTACCGCGTGTCATTTGTTCTTCGAAGTCGTTGATTTCGGAATAGCCCCGCGTCCAGTCCGCGGGTGAACAGAATCCCTCCACGCGTTCGACCAGCACGCGACCATACCAGGAGCGGTCAAAGATGCTTACCAGCCCCGGGCGCGGCATGTGTCGCCAGAACCGCCAAAGGTAGGGCTGGGCGCGTTCTTCCTCGGTCGGGGCCGCCACCGGCACGATATGGTAACGCCGTGCATCGAGCGCGGCGGTGATGCGCCGTATCGCCGAGCCCTTGCCGGCGGCATCCATGCCTTCGAACAGCAGTATGGTCGAGTGATGGGCGAACTTCTTGTCACGCGAGAGCAGGTTGAGGTCGCCTTGCAGCTTCTCGATCTGTTTTTCGTAGCGGCTCTCGCTGATGCGCTGCTTCAGGTTCATGCCCGACAACAGCCCTGAATTATCGAGTTTGGGGAGGGGGGCGGGTGTTGTGATCCTGGGTGATTTCTCCGTCACCCCGGCTTTTTCTGTCGTGATGCGATTACGCATCAGTTCGAGCAAAATTCTGCCCGCTGCGATGGAGCGGTAATTCGGGTCGGTACCCTCGATCACGATCCAGGGGGCGGTGGCCGTGCTTGTCTCGCGCAGCACGCGCTCCGAAACATGACGGAATTTTTCATAATTCTTGAATCTGCGCCAGTCTGTTTTGGTCACGCGCCAGCGCGTGCGCGGATTTTTTTCAAGTGCCTTGAGGCGCTGTTTCTGCCGCTCGGGGGAAAGATGGAACCAGAGCTTGATGAGCAGAACGCCCTCGTCCGCGAGCATTTTCTCGTGACGGAATATTTCATCGACGTGCTGCTGCAGGCCGGCGTCGCTGCTGTGATCCATGACGCGCCTGATGATGGGATCGGTGTACCAGGAACCAAAAAAAATACCGATCTTGCCGCGCGGCGGCATGGCGCGCCAGAAGCGCCACATCGGCGGCCGGACCGCCTCCTCATCGCTGGGCGGACCGAATGCGTGGGCATGGATGTGGCGCGGATCCATCCACTCGTTGAGGAGGTTGACCGTTTCCCCCTTTCCTGCGCCGTCCACGCCGCCGATGATGATAAGCACGGGAAAACGTTTCAGCTCTCCCAGGTCGTATTGGGCGTTGAGCAGGGCGGCGCGCAGCGCCGGCACCTCACGCTGATATTCTTTTTTGCCGAGTTTGTGGCCGATTTCCGCGGATTCAAACATGCTTTCCTCCTTCTTAACTGTTCCCAGAATACTGCAAGGAACGGCAGACCGAGGCTTGATCTGGCGCAAACATTCCCTGACGATATTTTTGCTGTTGACGACGGATAAGGCAAGCCTGCGCGCAGAAGCATTGGAGTAGCCGTTCAAGCTGCGCTTTGACTATATCAAGCCCTTGCTTAGTTGCCTGATGGCGTCCGGGAAGAGGGCGTTGTTTTTGATTATTCGCAGAATATTAAGGAGCTGCTTCGATCTGGCCGATGTCAGCGTAGGCGTGTCTCAGGCAGGGCGGGGTCACAAAACAAAAACCGCTGCGTCATGCCCTCGTCACAATCGGCGGGCATCCTCGCTCGGAATGTTTTACCTCACAGACAATTTTCGCCACCACGCCGCCGAGGCAGTTGTCCGGCCGTTGCAGGAGTCGGCCACGCGCAGGCGTTTCCGCGCGAGGGCCGGTTGCGGCGTCTTCTCCGTGCTCGCTATGGCGGTGCGGCCGTTTTCAGGGTGCCTATGCTGAGAAGGAGTCAAAGTCTGGTTGATCGCATTGATCAGAAAATATTCAATGCGCTCACATCCCGATCGCTTGTTTACAACACCTGCTGGGAAGACCCGTCCGTCGACCGCCGTGCGCTCAATCTTGCCGCGGATGACCGTGTGTTGGTCATCACAAGCGCCGGTTGCAACGCGCTCGATTACGCCCTGGCGGGGCCTGCGCGTGTTCACGCCGTGGATGCCAACCCGCGCCAGTCGGCCTTGCTGGAGTTGAAGCTGGCGGCGATAAAGCGGCTCGAATTTGAAGACTTTTTCATGCTATTTGGCGATGGGCACCATAGCCGGTTCGCGCACATCTATCGTGAATTGCTGCGTGACGAGCTGTCACCGTTCGCCCAATCCTGGTGGGATGGTCGTGCACATTGGTTTTGCGGGACGGCGGCGCGTGACAGTTTTTATTTTTACGGGCTTGCCGGGATTGTTGCGCGCGGGTTTCGCGCCTACCTCGATTTGCGGCCCGAGCTGCGCCTGGCGGTGCATTCCTTGCTCGAGTCCCGGAGCTTATCGGAGCAACAGGATATTTATGACCGCCGGGTACAGCCTTTGATGTGGACACGGGGCATGAATTGGGCCCTGTCGCGCCAGCTCACCCTGAGTTTGCTCGGCGTACCGCATCCGCAACGCAAGGAGGTGCAGCGCCAGCACGAGGACGGTGTTTCCGGTTTTATCCGGGAGTCCATCGAATATGTGTTCCGAAACCTGCCGGTCCGGGAAAACTATTTCTGGGCGCTATACCTGCGCGGGCATTACCGCCCGGATTGTTGCCCGGAGTATCTGAAACCGGAGAATTTTTCCGCGCTCAAGGGAGGTCTGGCCGCTCGTATCGAGGTGCATACGAGCACCGTCACAGCGTTTCTTCAGCAAACGGATGAGCGGATTTCAAAGTTCGTCCTGCTCGATCATATGGACTGGATGAGCTCCTACCACCCCGAGGCGCTCGCCGAGGAATGGCAGGCCATCCTGGAAAAGGCGACGGCTACGGCGCGCGTTATTTTTCGCAGCGCGCACATGCAGCCGGCCTACATCGAGGCCTTGCGTCTTTCAGGCGGACGACGGCTGCGTGACGTGCTTGATTTTCGCGATGGCCTGGCGCGCGCGCTGCAGCCGCTAGACCGGGTGCATACCTACGCCGGGTTTCACATTGCGGATGTGCGTGCATGAGCGCTCTGGCGCGCGATGCGCGCATTCTCTGGCAGTTTTTCCGCGGACAGTCCGGGGGCGGAACGCACGCCGAGCGCCTGGAGCGATTTTACCGCCCCCAGGCGGCGCACTACGACGCGTTCCGCGACCGGCTGCTGCATGGCAGGCGAGAGTTGGTCGAAAGGCTGGCGCCACCGCCGGGAAGCACGGTTATCGAGCTGGGCGGGGGAACCGGCAGCAACCTTGAATTCCTCGGGTCGCGCATGTTTTCATTATCACGCTTCGAAGTCGTCGATTTATGCCCGGCGCTGCTCGAGCAGGCCAAGCTGCGCTGTGCCCGCTGGCCGGATGTTGCGCACACGGTCGAGGCGGATGCGGCGCTCTACCGTCCGTCGCAGAGCGCGGACCGCGTGATCCTGTCCTATGCGCTGACGATGATGCCCGATTGGCGCGCCACGCTGACCAATGCCATTGCGATGTTGCGCCCGGGTGGCCTCATCGGCGTGGTCGATTTTTATGTTTCCGGAAAGACGCCGCTTGATGGTCGCGCGCACCATGGCGCGCTCGCCCGCGCCCTGTGGCCGCGCTGGTTCGCGCATGACGGGGTACATCTCAATGCGCTGCACTTGGAGCACCTGTGCGAGGAAACTGACGCAGTCTGGTGCGATGAGCGCATGGGGCGGATACCGTTTCTGCCCGGTCTGCGCGCGCCCTATTACCTGTTCATTGGCAGAAAGCGCCAGAGCTAGGCATGCCCCAAGTCCGGACCATCTTTCTTTCGGATATTCATCTGGGCACGCGCGCCTGTCAGGCCGGGCAATTGCTTTCATTTTTGCGCAACTACGATGCCGAGTATGTGTATCTGTTGGGTGACATCATCGATTTCTGGTCATTGGGACGCACGATTTACTGGCCTGCGGAGCACAATACATTCATCCAGAAAATGCTCAAGCGCGCACGGCACGGAACGAAGGTTGTATTTGTTCCGGGCAATCACGATGAGGCGTTACGCGAATACATCGGAACCCGTTTTGGCGACATTGAGGTGGCGCGGGATGTGCTTCACACGACGGCGGACGGCAAACGCCTGTTGTTGATGCATGGCGATGAATTCGACCAGGTCACGCGCCACCACCGCTGGGTTGCCGTGCTCGGTGATATCGCCTATTCGTTGCTGCTCAGGATCAATGCGCTGTTGTCCTGGACGCGGCGAAAACTGCACCGATCAGGTTATTGGTCGCTTGCCGGTTTTGCCAAGCGCAAGGTAAAGGGTGCGCTCGATTTCATTTATGGCTACGAAGACTCGGTGGCGCATCATGTTCGGAAGATGGGTCTGGACGGCGTTGTTTGCGGCCATATCCACAGCGCGGTGATCAAGGATATGGGCGGCGTGACTTATATCAACTGCGGCGATTGGGTCGATAGTTGCACGGCTATTGTCGAGCATCGGGACGGGCGGCTGGAATTGGTGCACTGGAACGACAGCATGGGCGAGGCTGAAGCGCTGCTGGATGATTCGGTTTCGGCCACCGCGGCAGAAGAGCTGGCTGCTTGATTCGGTGAGCCGTGTTGCCGAGCGATTGATATCGCGGGCACCCATGCTGGCGCGATCCGGATTGCGACGTGCGTCCGGCCTCGCTCAGGCGGGTTTTGCCGGACTCGCCAGAAGCTCGATTAATTGCGCTTGTGCAGAACGACGAATGCCGCCGCGGCTGGTTTTACGGTCGTATTCGCCGTCGGCATTCATTTCCCAGGACTGGACGTTGTCGGCGAGGTAAGTGCGAAGTCCTTCCTTGATCACGCGCGCCTTGAGTCGCTTGTCCAGGATGGGAATGCAGGTTTCGATGCGCCGGAAAAAATTACGTTCCATCCAGTCCGCGCTGGAAAGGAAAACATCTTCCTGGCCGTCGTTGCGGAAATAAAAAATCCGGTGATGTTCGAGCAGGCGCCCGATAATGGAGCGCACGCGGATGTTCTCCGACATGCCCGGCACGCCCGGACGTAGCGTGCACATGCCGCGCACAATCAAGTCGATCTTGACGCCGGCCTGCGAGGCGGCATAGAGCGCCTCCACCACCAGGGGCTCGACCAGCGAGTTCATCTTGGCAATGATTTGCGCCGGTTTGCCGGCCTTGGCCAGTTTTATTTCGTGGTGGATGGCCTGCATGATGTTGGCGTGCAGGCTGAAAGGCGAGGTCCACAGGTGGTTGAGCTTGCTGCCTTTGCCAAGGCCGGTCAGTTGCTTGAACACCTCGTTCACGTCGGTGCAGATTTGCTCGTTGGCGGTGAACAGGCCGAAGTCTGTATAGAGCTTGGCGGTGCGTGGGTGGTAATTGCCGGTCGACAGGTGCGCGTAGCGGCGCAGCTTGCCCTCTTCCCGGCGCACCAGTAGCAGCATTTTTGCGTGGGTCTTGTAGCCGACAACGCCGTAGACCACGTGGGCGCCGACCTCCTCGAGTTTTGCCGCCCAATTCAGGTTGGTTTCTTCGTCGAAGCGCGCGAGCAGTTCGACAACCACCGTGACTTCCTTGCCGCGTCGCGCCGCTTCGATGAGGTATTGCATCAGCACCGAGTCGGTGCCGGTGCGATACACGGTTTGCTTGATGGCCACCACGTCCGGATCGTCGGCTGCTTGCTCAAGGAACTGGATGACCGGATTGAAGGACTGGTAGGGGTGATGCAGCAGAATGTCGTTTTTGCGTATGCTTTTGAAAAAATCGGCGCGTTTTCCCACGGCTTTGGGCACGCCCGGATAGAAGCTGGTGAATTTCAATTCCGGGCGTTCAACCAGGTCGGGTACCTGCATCAGCCGCACCAGATTAACCGGGCCGTTGACGCGGTAGATATCGTCATCGGCCAGGGCGAACTCCTGTTGCAGCAGGTTCTCCAGTGCGGGCGGACAGCCTTCGGTTATTTCGAGGCGCACGGCGTCGCCAAAGTGGCGTTGCGGCAACTCACCCTGCAGCGCGGCGCGCAAATCCTTTATTTCCTCTTCCTCGACAAAAAGGTCGCTGTTGCGCGTGACGCGAAAAGAATAGGAGCCGAGCACGGTCATGCCCTCAAACAGCGCCGCGACGAAGGCCTGCAAAATCGAGGTCAGCAGCACGAAGCCGTAACGGCCGCCGGCCAGTTTCGCCGGCAACTCGATCACGCGCGGCAGCAGGCGTGGTGCCTGCACGATGGCGATGCCTGAGTTGCGCCCGAAGGCGTCCCGTCCATCCAGTTGCACGACGAAATTGAGTGACTTGTTGAGCACGCGCGGGAACGGATGCGACGGATCCAGTCCGATGGGCGTCAACAGGGGCATCATGTCATGAACGAAATAGCCGTTCAACCAGGCGCGCTGCTCGCGCGTCCAATCTTCTTCGCGCAGGAAGCGTATGCCCTTGCCGGCAAGCGCCGGAAGGATTTGCTTGTTCAGCAACTCATATTGTCGGATGACCAGGCTGCGCGCCTGTGCGCTGACCGCGGCAAAGACCTCGCTGGCGGGGCGCCGGTCAAGTCCGGCCATCTCTTTGCCCAGTTTGATTTGTTCTTTCAAGCCGGCGACACGGATCTCGAAAAACTCGTCCAGGTTGGAGGAGACGATGGACAAAAAGCGCAGTCGCTCGAGCAAGGGCATGCGCGCATCCTCCGCCTGGGCGAGAACACGGCGGTTGAAGGCGAGCAGGCTCAATTCGCGGTTGAGGAAGCGCACGCCTGGAGATTTCGGGGAGGCTGGGGGGCGGGCGGGCATCATTGAAAAATTTTACCGTCCGATTGTTGCGAAAATATTACAAATTGAATAGCAGCTTAAATACTACTGTCACATAAGAGGATTAGGCTTTGCGCCAGATCAAATATTGATCATCCAACACTAAACATTGACTGGGGCACCACTTTTGGAGCAGACGCAGCACATTTCCAAGCAGTTTGATGCCGACCTCGAGCACATACGTCGCCAGATTCTAAGCATGGGCGGACTGGCGGAGCGGCAGATTATCGCTGCCATAGAGGCGTTGCGGCGTAACGACTTGCAACTCTTTGATCGGATCATCCAGGATGACCAGCGCATAAACCGTCTCGAGCGCGAGATCGCCGAACAATGCACCAACGTTATCGCACGGCGCGCACCGGCCGCGGTCGATCTCAGGTTTGTGATGATGGCGTTTAAGATGATCACCGACCTGGAGCGTGTCGGCGATGAGGCGAAGAAAATCGCCTTGTTCGGTAGGGGGGTGCTGAATTCGACGCGGTTTTCCGCATCCCGGCACGCGCAACTGAAGCACATTTCTGTTCTGGTCACGGAAATGCTGCGTCATGCGCTTGACTCGTTTGCGCGCCTTGATGTGGAGTCGGCGCCGGAAAATGTCCGCCGCGACGAGGAGGTGGACGCCTTGTTTCAGGGAATTTTGCGGCAGTTACTGACCTTCATGATCGAGGATCCGCGCACCATTTCGGCGTCGCTCGACGTGATTTTTATCGCCAAGTCGCTGGAGCGCATCGGCGATCATGCGAAGAATATCTCCGAGTCCGTGATCTATTTGATCAAGGGCAAGGACGTGCGCCACGTATCGATCGAGGAGATCGAGCGGGTCGCGAAGGGCTGAACCGCTGCGGCATTGCCGCGTTGTCGCGGCGGCGGCTTTGGCGCTTTGCGCCCGCAGGGATTTGCGGTGCCCTGTTCGCGGTGCTATGGTGGTCACGTCTTTCCCCAACTGATGAACGATGAAATACGATTCTCTGGCCGCGGTCGATCTGGGTTCCAACAGCTTCCACCTGCAAATCGGGCGGGTTGTCGACGAGCAGATTTACCCGCTTGATTCGTTGCGCGAGCCGGTGCGTCTTGGCGCCGGCCTGACGCGTGATAAGCGCATAGATCGTGCTACGCAGCTGCGAGCACTTGAGGCGCTCGCCCGGTTTGGGGAGCGTTTGCGCGGGTTTCCCAAGGGCGCCGTGCGCGTGGTGGGAACCAACGCGCTGCGGGTGGCCAAGAACGCGCCGCAGTTCCTCGCTGAGGCCGAAGCGGTGTTGGGCTTTCCAATCGAGGTCATTTTCGGGCGCGAGGAAGCGCGGCTGATTTACATCGGTGTCGCGCACACCCTTAGTGCCGGGCGCGAGCCGGATGAAAAACGGCTGGTGGTGGACATAGGCGGGGGGTCAACCGAATGCATCATCGGTTCGGCACTGCAACCCTTGCTGATGGAAAGTCTGCATATCGGTTGTGTCAGCGCGAGCCTGAAATTTTTCCCCGACGGGCGCATTGACAAGCAGGGCTTCAAACAGGCGGAGCTGGCGGCGCGCATCGAGGTGCAAACCCTGGTGGAGCCCTATCGGAAGCTGGGCTGGAACGAAGCGATCGGTTCGTCGGGAACGGCGAAGTCGCTTGCGGGCATTTTGCAGGCCAATGGCTGGTCGGGCCAGGGCATCACCCTTGACGGGCTGGACAAACTTCGCGCCGCGCTTATCCGGGCGGGTGATGTCAGCCGTATCGACATTGCGGGTGTGCGGGGAGACCGCGGCGAGATGCTCGCCGGGGGTTGCGCCATCATGTGGGCGGTTTTTTCCGAGCTGGGCATAGAGCGCATGACTATTTCCGACGGTGCGCTGCGCCAGGGCGTGCTCTACGACATGGTCGGACGCTTCCAGAGCCAGGACATGCGCGAGGTGACGGTGCGCCAGTTTATACGTCGCTACCATATCGATGCGGGGCAGGCCGAACGCGTCGGCAAACTTGCCCGGCAATTGTACGACGGCGTCGCGGTGCAACCGGTGCCCGAGGAGGACGCCGCGTTGCTGGCTTGGGCGGCGGCGCTGCACGAGATGGGCATTTCCATTGCGCATACCGGCTATCACAAGCATTCTGCCTATGTGCTGTCCAACGCCGACATGCCGGGATTTTCGCAAATGGAGCAGGCCCGGCTGGCGCGGGTGGTGTTGGCGCATCGCGGCAAGCTCGCCAAGTTGGACGGGCTGGCCCCCGATTCGGTTGATTGGGGGCTGATTTTTTGCCTGCGCACGGCGGTTCTGTTCTATCGCAGCCGCAGCAGTCGCGCGCTGCCATCGATGATTTGCCGGGCGACCGGCGCCGGCTATCAATTGTCGCTGCCCCAAGGGTGGCTGGACGAGCACCCGCTTAGCGCAGCCGCCTTCGAGGCGGAGATGGACGAATGGCGGGGCGTCGGCTTGCGCCTGGAGGTGAAAGAGCTGTCCGCCGACAAGCTGCGCGCGGTTGGTTGATCACCGGAAACGCCCGCCAGTCGGCCGTTTTCAGCCATTGTCCCGGTTTGCCTTCGGTGCCTGGGCCCTGAAGCTTAAAGCAGGTCCGGTGCCATGGCGGCGCGCAGCACCGTTTGCGTTTCGCCTTCGCGAACACGATTGGTGAACCACCAGACAGCGCCTTTTTTGAGTGTCCAACTGGCTTCGCTGCCCGTCAAGAGCAGCGCGGCCATGCGTCCCAGCGTGGGTTGATGCCCGACGACGAGCACCGCACCGCGCTTGTCCGGCCAGCCGGTCGCGCCTATCAGGTCGGCAACCCCGGTATCAGGCGCGAGTTTGCGAACCGTTTTGAACGGTTTGTCCAGCGCGGCGGCCGTTTGCTGCGCACGCAGCGCCGGACTGACCAGCACTTCGGTTCGCGCCGGGAGGCGTAGTTCCAGCCAGGCGGCCATCTGGCGTGCCTGCTTTTCGCCGCGCTTGGTCAGCCCGCGCTCCATATCAGGCTCGCCTTCGTCGGCATCGGCATGGCGCCACAGGATCAGATCCATCACGTTCCCGTCCAAGATCAAGGCGCCAGTCTAGGCTTGGAATATTGCGGAATTGTGATGTTGTGCATGCGTGGCCCCTGCGGGGTTTCGGTTTCAGTCAAGATTGAATCCGGCCAGTGCGGCGATGCCCAGGGCGGCGAACAGCGCGGCGGCGATGTACCTGATCGCCTTGAATGGAATTTTGGGCGATGCGACCTGCGCCAGGAATACCGCCGGTACATCGGCCAGCATCATGCCAAGGGTGGTGCCGGCGACCACTGCCGGGAGCGCCTGATATTTGGCGGCAAGGGCGATGGTGGCTAGTTGGGTTTTGTCACCGATTTCAGCAAGAAAAAACGCAATCAAAGTGACGAAAAAGACACCATAGTGACCGAGCGTGCTGGGCTCTTCATCGATCTTGTCCGGTTTGAGCGCCCATGCCGCAATGGCGAGAAAGGAGATGCCCAAGCCCCAGCGCAGCGTGTCGGGGGCGAGATTCGCGCTGACCCAGGTGCCGAGCAGGCCGGCGAGGCCGTGATTGGCCAGCGTTGCGACGAGTATGCCCAGGATAATGGGCATCGGTTTGCGAAAGCGGGCGGCGAGCAAAAGTGCGAGCAACTGCGTTTTGTCGCCGATCTCGCCGATGGCGACGACCAGCGTTGATACCAGAAAGGCTTCCATGCGGTTTCTCTCGATTCTCTCGATAGCCGGCTTGCAAGACTGCCGGGGCTATCCCGTTGGCAGCGCGGCCCGAGTGTGCGACTGACGCGCCATGACAGTATGGTTTGAACAGGGTGGGCGCAGATGACCCACCCCCTCTTTTGCGTAGCGTGGCGAGGCCACGCTGGCTGGTTATGGCTGGATTAAGTTTTGCACAAGCTCACGTTGCAGACTTGTTCGGGCAATTGGTCTTGATGCACTCGGCATAGAGATAAAGGGCGTGTTCCCTGACAACGAATCCGCGGTCCTTGGCGACTTTGCCCTGGCGCTTTTCGATTTCCGCATCGTAGAACTCTTCGACGCGGCCGCACTGTATGCATACCAAGTGATCGTGATGGCTTTCGGCGTCAAGTTCGAACACCGCCTTGCCTGACTCGAAATGGTGGCGTCGTAGCAGGCCGGCCTGCTCGAACTGGGTGAGTACCCGATAGACAGTTGCGAGGCCGATGTCGAGACCCTCGCCGATCAGCATTTTGTAGACGTCCTCGGCGGAAAGGTGACGCACCGTGCTTTTCTCGAACAGGTCGAGAATCTTCAGGCGTGGCGCCGTGACCTTGAGGCCTATGGTTTTGAGTTCCTGCGCGTTGCTCATGATGTCGTGACCGGGAGATGGCGGGGTTTGGGCTATCATATAAGCATTTACCCGCATTGAGAATGCAAGCCTTGAACATTCGCACACCGCTTATCCTCCTGTTTTTCGTCATCCCTGTTTTTGGGTCCTTGGGGGGGTGTTCGTCCTTCAAGCTCCCCGAGGTTCCCATACCCTCGTTTATCACGCCTTATCGAATGGAAATCCAGCAGGGTAATTTCATCACGCAGGAGAATATCTCCCAGTTGCGCCCCGGCATGACCCGGGATCAGGTGCGTTTTGTGCTGGGCTCTCCGCTGGTGGTGGACGTGTTTCACTCGGACAGGTGGGAGTATGTTTTTCAACGCCAACTTGAGTTCAGCAAGGGCATCGAGCAACGCAAGCTGACTGTTTTTTTCGAGAATGACAAGCTTAAGCGTATTGAGGGGGACGTCGTTCCGGCCCCGTCCACGCCGGCCGCGCCTGAGGTCAAAGAGGTGCCCAAACAATGAGTATGAATATCGCGATAGCCGGCGCCAGCGGGCGCATGGGGGTCAATCTGATCCAGGCTGTTCTCGCCTCCGCTGAAATGCGGCTTGCCGTGGCGCTGGACATGAAGGGCAGTGCCGCCGTGGGTCAGGATGCGGGCTTGCCGCTGGGCTTGGGCACCGGTGTGCTGGTCAGCGGCGATATGGCCGCGGTGGGTGGGGCCGATTGCCTGATTGACTTTACCCGCCCCGAGGGAAGCCTTGCCCAGCTCGATGCCTGTGTGTCCGCCGGGGTGAATATGGTTATCGGCACCACGGGTTTTGATGAACAAGGCAAGGTGCGCATTGCTGCGGCGTCGAAGAAAATCGCCATCGTGTTCGCGCCCAACATGGCGATTGGCGTGAACGCGGTGTTTCGCCTTGCCGAGGTGGCGGCGCAAATACTTGGCGATGATTTTGATGTCGAGATTATTGAGGCGCATCACCGCCACAAGGTTGATGCCCCCTCGGGCACGGCGATACGGCTTGGCGAAGTGGTGGCCGGCGCGCTTGGACGCAATCTTGCCGATGTGGCCGAATACGGACGCGAGGGTATCACCGGCGAGCGCGACCGCAAGGCGATCGCATTTCACAGCCTGCGAGGCGGCGATATCGTTGGGGACCATACGGTGGTGTTCGCCGGAACAGGCGAGCGCGTGGAGGTCACGGTTCGCTCCCAAAGCCGGGCGACCTATGCCATAGGCGCATTGCGCGCCGCACTTTTCCTGAAGGGCAAGTCTGCGGGGCTTTTTGACATGCAGGACGTCCTTGGTTTGCGCCGGGTCTGAAAGCACGCCGTTCCTGGCTGCCGTAGCCGGGTTTGAGTGGGGTGGTCGTTTCACGGTATAATTTTGAGGATTTGTTGGGCGGGGCTGATCAGATCAGCTGACTTTGCCCGCTCAGCTTCGTAATCTGGAGCACCGTGAATTGATGTCCGCCAAGCCGCCCGCCATTCTCGCTCTTGCAGATGGCAGCATTTTTCGCGGCGAAGGTATTGGTGCAGAAGGTATTTCGGCAGGCGAGGTGGTGTTCAACACCGCCATGACCGGTTATCAGGAAATCCTGACCGATCCTTCCTATTGCCGCCAGATCGTCACCCTGACTTATCCGCACATCGGCAATACCGGCGTCAATGGCGATGATGCCGAGTCCGGCCGTGTTGATGTGGCCGGACTGGTTATCCGTGATCTGTCCATGACCGTGTCAAACTGGCGCAGCGGGCAAAGTCTTGCCGATTACCTCAGGGTCAGGCGCATTGTCGCGATCGCCGGGATAGACACGCGCAAGCTAACCCGTATCCTGCGCGAGAAGGGCGCCCTGGGCGGATGTCTTATGTCGGCTGCGACGGCGGGGCAGGTAGACGAGACAGAAGCCTTGCGCCGCGCGCGCGACTTTCCCGGGCTTGCCGGGATGGATCTGGCCAAGGTTGTTTCGACCACACAGGCCTATGAGTGGCTTGAGGGCAGCTGGGCGCTGGGCAGGGGCTTTGGCGTCCTGTCTTCGCCGCGCTTTCATGTTGTGGCTTACGACTTTGGCGTCAAACGCAATATCCTGCGCATGCTGGTCGATCGCGGTTGCCGCGTTACGGTGCTGCCGGCGCAGACACCGGCTCGCGATCTGCTCAAGCTCAAGCCAGACGGGGTCTTCTTGTCCAACGGCCCGGGTGATCCGCAGCCCTGCGATTACGCCATTGAGGCGATACGCGAAATCATCGCGATCGGGCTGCCGGTATTTGGCATTTGCCTGGGACATCAGCTGATGGGACTCGCCTCGGGCGCAAAGACCATGAAAATGAAATTTGGCCACCATGGCGCCAACCATCCGGTGAAGGATCTGGATACCGGACGTGTGCTCATCACCAGCCAGAACCACGGCTTTGCCGTGGATCCGGCCAGTCTGCCAGAGAACATGCGCACCACCCATGTGTCGCTCTTTGATGGTTCGCTGCAGGGGCTTTCGCGAACCGACAAACCGGCGTTCTGCTTTCAGGGGCACCCCGAAGCGAGCCCGGGCCCGCAGGATGTGTCCTATCTGTTCGACCGATTCTGCAAATTGATGGAGGAGCGCGAACGTGCCTAAGCGTACCGACATCAAGACCATTCTGGTCATCGGTGCCGGCCCCATTGTCATTGGTCAGGCCTGCGAATTCGATTATTCCGGCGCGCAAGCGTGCAAGGCGCTCAAGGCCGAGGGATACCGCATCGTGCTGGTGAACTCCAATCCGGCGACGATCATGACCGATCCGGAAACCGCAGATGTCACGTATATCGAGCCGATCACCTGGCAGATGGTCGAATCGATCATAGCGCTCGAACGCCCCGAGGCGCTGCTGCCCACCATGGGCGGACAGACGGCGCTCAATTGCGCGCTTGATCTGGCCAAGCACGGCGTGCTGGAGAAATACGGCGTCGAAATGATCGGCGCCAACCGGGAGGCGATAGATAAGGCCGAGGATCGCGACAAATTCAAAAAGGCGATGACCCGCATAGGACTGGCTTCAGCGCGTTCCTCGCTGGCCCACTCCATGGATGAGGCTTTTCAGGCGCAGTCGAGTTTTGGCTACCCGGTGGTGATCAGGCCTTCATTCACGATGGGCGGCTCGGGCGGGGGCATTGCGTACAACCGCGAGGAGTTCGTCAGCATCTGTGAGCGCGGTTTGGAGGCCTCTCCGACGAAGGAGCTGCTGATCGAGGAATCATTGATCGGCTGGAAAGAGTTCGAGATGGAGGTCGTGCGCGACAGTCGCGACAACTGCATCATCATCTGCTCGATCGAGAACCTCGACCCGATGGGCGTGCACACCGGTGATTCGATCACGGTGGCGCCGGCGCAGACGCTGACCGACAAGGAATACCAGATCATGCGCAACGCCTCGATCGCGGTGTTGCGCGAGATCGGCGTGGATACCGGAGGCTCAAACGTGCAGTTTGCGATCAATCCGGCGGATGGCCGCATGATCGTCATCGAAATGAACCCGCGCGTTTCACGCTCTTCGGCGCTGGCCTCCAAGGCGACCGGTTTCCCGATCGCCAAGGTGGCGGCCAAGCTTGCCGTCGGCTACACGCTGGACGAACTTGCCAATGAGATCACCGGCGGCGCCACGCCGGCGTCCTTTGAGCCGAGCATCGATTACGTCGTAACCAAGGTGCCGCGTTTCGCTTTCGAGAAGTTTCCGCAGGCGGACGATCGCCTGACCACGCAGATGAAATCTGTGGGCGAGGTGATGGCCATCGGCCGCACCTTCCAGGAATCGTTCCAGAAGGCCCTGCGGGGGCTTGAGGTCGGTGTCGACGGACTCAACCAGAAGACCACCGACCGCGAAGTGATTGAGAGGGAGTTGGGCGAGCCGGGGCCCGAGCGCATCTGGTATGTCGGCGACGCTTTCGAGAACGGTTTCTCGCTCGCCGAGGTACACCAGCTCACGCATATCGATCCGTGGTTTCTCACCCAGATCAAGGATATTGTCGACACGGAAATGGAACTCGACGACATGAAGCTTGCCGCACTCGATGCGGCGCAGCTGCGGTCGCTCAAGCGCAAGGGTTTCTCGGATCGTCGCCTCGCCTTCCTCCTGGGCGCCAAAGAGGACGAGGTGCGCGCGGCGCGCTGGCAACTGGGCGTTCGGCCTGTCTACAAGCGCGTTGACACGTGTGCCGCGGAGTTCGCGACCCGTACCGCTTATATGTATTCGACTTACGAGGAAGAGTGCGAGGCGGCCCCGACAGACAAGAAAAAAATCATGATTCTGGGGGGTGGCCCCAACCGCATCGGACAGGGCATTGAGTTTGATTATTGTTGCGTCCACGCGGCGCTGGCGCTGCGTGAAGACGGTCTGGAGACCATCATGGTCAACTGTAATCCGGAAACGGTGTCGACCGACTATGACACTTCGGACCGTTTGTATTTCGAGCCGCTTACCCTCGAGGATGTGCTGGAAATTGTTGCCAAGGAAAACCCGGTCGGTGTGATTGTTCAATACGGCGGACAGACGCCGCTCAAGCTGGCGCGCGCGCTCGAGGCCAATGGCGTGCCGATTATCGGCACCACCCCGGATATGATCGATGCGGCGGAGGATCGCGAGCGTTTCCAGAAGTTGTTGCAGGAAATCGGCCTGAAGCAGCCACCCAATCGCACTGCCCGCACCGAGGCCGATGCCTTGCGCCTTGCGCGGGAAATAGGCTACCCGCTGGTGGTCCGCCCCTCCTACGTCCTGGGCGGGCGTGCCATGGAAATCGTGCATGAGCAACGCGACCTTGAGCGCTATATGCGCGAGGCGGTCAAGGTGTCCAACGACAGCCCCGTGCTGCTGGACCGATTTCTCAATGATGCGACGGAAATCGACGTTGATGCCATCTCCGATGGAACCGATGTGGTGATCGGCGGCATCATGGAACATATCGAGCAGGCGGGCGTGCATTCGGGCGATTCGGCCTGTTCGCTGCCGGCGCATTCGCTGTCCGGGTTTCTGGAACGCGAACTCAAGCGCCAGACTGTCGCCCTTGCCAAGGGGCTCAAAGTCAACGGCCTGATGAACGTGCAGTTCGCCATCCAGGGTGGCACGGTCTATGTTCTTGAGGTGAATCCGCGCGCTTCGCGCACCGTACCCTTTGTGTCCAAGGCCACGGGCGTGGCGCTGGCCAAGGTCGCGGCGCGCTGCATGGTTGGTCGCAGCCTGGCGTCCCAGGGCGTAACCGACGAAGTGTTGCCGCCGTATTTTTCGGTCAAGGAAGCGGTGTTTCCGTTCATAAAATTCCCGGGAGTGGACACCATCCTCGGGCCGGAAATGAAATCCACCGGAGAGGTGATGGGCGTGGGCGACACGTTCGGCGAGGCCTTCCTGAAGTCCCAACTCGCGGCGGGCGTAAAGCTGCCCGAATCGGGCAAGGTGTTTATCAGCGTGCGCGATGGCGACAAACTGGCTGCCGTCGAGGTGGCGCGCGATCTGGTCGGGCTGGGTTTTTCACTGCTTGCGACGCGCGGCACCGCAGCCGTGCTGGCGGCCCACGGTATCGATGCGCAGATCGTCAACAAGGTGGCTGAAGGCCGGCTTCACGTTGTTGACATGATCAAGAACGGCGAGGTGTCGCTGATCGTCAACACGGTCGAGGAAAAACGCAGCGCGATTTCCGATTCGCGCTCGATTCGCACCACGGCCGTGCAGCAGCGCATCACTTATTACACCACCATGGCTGGCGCGCGCGCCGCGGTTGCCGGCATCCGGCATATCGGCGCGCTCAAGCCCTATGCGTTGCAGGGCTTGCATAAGCGACTCAAGGCTGCTTAACTTGCTGAACTACTAGTCAAATCCGCACCGATACCCTCGGGAATTTTCCTGGGGGTTCTTTTTTTTGGAAGAACATCATGATCAAGTATCCGCTTACCGTCTACGGCGCCGAATTGCTGCGTACCGAATTGCACCGCCTGAAAACAGTCGAGCGCCCTAGTGTGATTATGGCCATCGCCGAGGCGCGCGCTCATGGCGATCTTTCCGAGAACGCCGACTATGATGCGGCCAAGGAGCGGCAGGGTTTTATCGAGGGACGGATTGCAGAACTCGAGGGCAAGCTCTCCAATGCCCAGGTTATCGATCCCAAGCTGCTCGATGCGGACGGTCGCTGTGTCTTTGGCGCAACGGTTGATCTGGTTGAAACCGCCAGCGCCGACAAGGTGACCTACCAGATCGTCGGCGATGACGAGGCTGATATTAAAAAGGGAAAAATTTCAATCAGTTCGCCGATCTCCCGCGGATTGATCGGCAAATATGCCGGTGATATGGCGGAGGTGAACGCGCCGGCCGGTGTCCGGACTTACGAGATCATGGATGTGCGATACGAGTGAGGCACCCGCGCCAATTATTGGCGCGGATAATTGTGCTTCAGGGCGAAGGAACGATTGTGCGGCCGCTGAGGCCGACGTCCGGGCGCCACTTTAAGGTGCGCTTCATCGCGAAACAGGCCTTGGTCAGCAGGCTAATTAGCGCAACACGATTGCTGACCGCCGCCGCCGCCGCACCGATCCCGTCTATGGATGCGGGGCGGGGTCGATTTATGAAGAGGGTGGTAAGCCGTAAATCACAGCAATGCCATTTCGCCTTGTCGTCGGTTTGGGCCCTGCAGCTTGCTGGAAAAGAGGATTTTTCCGCCTTAGATGGCGTAAACTCCTTTTAAATCAGCGTGCGGAGCGCAGGCGTCGACTATTTTGTCGCGCTGGTTTTGCGCGCGGGGTTTCCGGCGAGGAGCCGGAACGGTGTATCGAGGGGCGTTGTGCGCGCTCAAGGACGCGTCCCCGCCGGCGCGGGTCGGACAGCTCTTCATCGGGCGACTTGGATTTGCGCGAGGCCTTCGCCGGTCGTACCCTTGGATCTGTTCTGGGTTTTGATTTTATGGCTCTTTTTTTGACTTTTGGCACTTTGGCTTCTTCGCCCTTGCGCCAAATAACCAGAATTTTGCCGATATGCTGCACCGCGGCGGCGCCGGTGCTTGCGCAAATTTCCGCCGACAGCGATTCGCGACTCTCGCGGTCGTCGCTGGCGACGCGAATTTTGATCAGTTGGTGACTGACCAGGGCACGTTCGATTTCGGCCATTACCCCTGGGGACAGGCCTGCGTCTGCGATCATGACCACAGGTTTGAGAGGATGGGCGCGCGCCTTGAGCGCCTTGCGTTCGGCAGCGGAGAGAGTATTCATGGGCAAGGATTGTATAGGGCTAAGGGGCGCGAGGCGAGGATGGCAGTCTTTATCGCTCCCTCTCCCCTGATCCGCACCTGATTGAGCGAGGTCTTGTGTATGCTCGCGGTCTTTAGTTTCGAGCAGCTTCACCGATGAAACCCACCAGAACCAGCAAAGGCTGGATGCGCGAGCACATCAACGACCCATGGGTGAAGAAGGCCCAGGCCGAAGGATGGCGATCACGGGCCGCCTTCAAACTGATCCAGATAGATGAAAAGGACAGGCTGTTGCGCCCGGGTATGACCGTAGTCGACCTTGGCGCGACCCCGGGCGGGTGGTCGCAGGTTGCCGCGCGCCGGGTGGGGGCTTCCGGACAGGTGATCGCGCTGGATTTGTTACCGCTGGAACCCTTGCGTGGCGTCACCTTCATACGAGGAGATTTTCGCGAGGAGGCGACCGAAGCGGAACTGGAAAAAGCGCTTGGATCGCGTAGCCCGGATCTTGTACTTTCGGATATGGCCCCCAATATATCCGGGGTGGAAATGAGCGATCAGGCTCGAAGTATCCACCTCGGTGAGTTGGCGCTTGAATTCGCTTGTAAGCACCTCAAACCCGGAGGCTCTTTGCTGGTCAAAGTGTTCCAGGGTGCTGGATATTCGGAGTTTTTGGCACAAATGCGTACCTACTTTGACGCGGTTGTTTCGCGCAAACCAGAAGCCTCAAGGGGGCGCTCGAGTGAGATGTACCTGCTTGGTCGCGGACTCAAATCCTGAACCAAGTTGCTGTTTCAGATAGAATGCTCTTCCCGGGTTCGAGTGTGCGGAATTCTGGGAATCTGGGAACGCAAAGTGCCCTGCCTTCTTTGCGTGAATCGCCAAACCCTGGCTTGGCAGCTGAGGAATTGATTTGAACAATCTTTTCAAGAATCTTGTGGTCTGGCTCGTCATCGGTCTGGTGCTGATGACGGTGTTTAACCAGTTCAACACCCGGCAGACGGCGCAGACGCCGATGGAGTACTCGCAGTTTATCGACGAGGTCAAGGCCGGCCGCATTGCCAAGGTGCTGATCGAAGGGCGCCAGCTCAAGGCCACCACGGCGGAGGGCAAGCGCGTGACGAGTTATTCGCCCGGCGATATCTGGCTGGTGTCCGACTTGCTGAAATATGGCGTCAAGATCGAGGCCAAGGCCGAGGAAGAGCCCTCCTTCCTGATGAATATTTTTGTGTCGTGGTTTCCGATGCTGTTGCTTATTGGCGTCTGGGTGTTTTTCATGCGCCAGATGCAGGGTGGGGGCCGCGGCGGTGCATTTTCGTTCGGCAAATCCCGTGCGCGCGTGCTCGATGAAACGACCAACCCGATCACCTTTGCGGACGTCGCCGGTTGCGATGAAGCCAAGGAGGACGTTGCAGAGTTGGTCGACTTCCTGCGTGATCCATCCAAGTTCCAGAAACTGGGCGGGCGCATTCCAAAGGGCGTATTGATGGTCGGTTCGCCGGGTACCGGCAAGACTTTGCTGGCGCGTGCCATCGCCGGTGAGGCCAAGGTACCGTTCTTCTCGATTTCCGGTTCCGATTTTGTCGAAATGTTTGTCGGCGTTGGTGCGGCGCGGGTGCGCGATATGTTCGAGAACGCCAAAAAGCAGGCGCCCTGCATCGTGTTCATCGACGAGATCGATGCGGTAGGGCGCCAGCGCGGCGCCGGGCTTGGCGGCGGAAACGATGAGCGCGAACAGACGCTCAACCAGTTGCTGGTCGAAATGGACGGCTTTGAAGGTACTGTAGGTGTCATCGTGATCGCCGCAACCAACCGGCCAGATGTGCTTGATCCAGCATTGATGCGTCCGGGCCGTTTTGATCGCCAGGTCGTCGTGCCGCTGCCCGATATTCGCGGCCGGGAGCAAATCCTGCTGGTGCACATGCGCAAGGTGCCGATGGGGCCTGACGTCAAGGCGGATGTGATCGCCCGCGGTACTCCCGGATTTTCTGGGGCTGATTTGGCCAATCTGGTCAACGAAGCGGCCTTGTTTGCCGCGCGCATGAACAAGCGCTTGGTTGACATGGAGGATTTCGAACGTGCCAAGGACAAGATCATCATGGGTGCCGAACGCCGGTCGATGGTCATGCCCGAAGAGGAGCGCACGAACACCGCTTATCACGAGTCCGGGCACGCGGTGGTCGCCAAGTTGCTGCCCAAGACTGATCCGGTTCACAAGGTTACGATCATTCCACGCGGGCGTGCGCTTGGCGTGACGATGCAGTTGCCCGAAGGTGATCGCTACAGCATGGACCGTGACCGCTTGCTGTCCACGATCGCTGTGCTGTTCGGCGGGCGTATCGCCGAGGAAATTTTCATGAGCCAGATGACTACGGGTGCGTCGAATGATTTCGAACGTGCGACGGATCTAGCTCGTCGCATGGTGACGCAGTGGGGCATGTCCGATGCGTTGGGCCCGATGGTCTACGGGGAGAACGAGGGCGAGGTATTCCTTGGCCGGTCCATCACGACGCACAAGAACGTGTCCGAAGCGACAATGCAGGAAGTGGACAAGGAAATCCGCCGCATCATCGACCAGCAGTATGCAATGGCGAGGAAACTGATCGAGGACAATCGCGACAAGGTTGAGGCGATGACCAAGGCCTTGCTTGAATGGGAAACCCTGGACGCGGACCAGTTGAATGACATCATGGCCGGTCTGCCGCCGCGGCCGCCCAAACCCTCCTCGACGCCGCCACGGCCACCCAAGCACGACGACGGCCCGAGCAAAGCCGCTGAACCGGCTACGGCCTGATATAGCGCCAAGGCGGGGTGTGCTCGCCCCCGCGGCAGCCGGGATCGTCGACTTGTCGCTATTCCCGCGCGCTGAATCTATCCTGCGCATCCCTTCGGCTCCATGATCGACCACCTTCAATGCGGTGGTTTTTCGCTTTCACTTAAGCGGCCCTTGCTAATGGGCATCGTCAATATCACGCCCGATTCCTTCTCGGACGGGGGCCGATTTTTTGCTCGCGGCGATGCGATCGCCATGGCCATGAAGTTGGTCGAGGAGGGCGCGGATATTATCGATCTGGGCGGTGAGTCAAGCCGTCCGGGGGCGGCCCCCGTCTCGGTTGCTGAAGAATTGGCAAGACTGCTGCCTGTGCTGCGCGCCATGCGCGATGTTCCCGTGCCGGTATCGGTTGATACCGTAAAACCGGAAGTGATGCGCGTTGTGCTCGATGAAGGCGCGGCCATGATCAATGATATTTGTGCATTGTCGGCCCCCGGGACGCTGGAGGTGGTTGCCGCATCCAATTGCGCCGTCTGCCTGATGCACATGCAGGGCGAGCCGAGAACGATGCAGTCATCGCCGCGATACGATGAGGTGACGGCCGATATCAAAGCCTACCTCGCCAAGCGCGTGGACGCGGCGGTGCACGCAGGCGTGGGGCGTGAGCGTATCGTCATTGATCCGGGTTTCGGATTCGGCAAGACGGTGCAGCACAACCTTGACCTTCTTCGCGGCCTGGATGAAATCTGTGCTCTTGATCTTCCCGTGTTGGCCGGTTGGTCGCGCAAATCGAGTCTGGGAAAAATAACCGGACGCAAAGCGGAGGGGCGCCTCGCGGGCAGCCTCGCCGCCGCATTGCTGGCGCTTCAACGGGGCGCGCACATCCTGCGCGTGCATGATGTCGCGGCAACGCGTGATGTCGTGGCGGTGTTTTGCGCATACAGGGACGGCTTTGAAGAACAACAGGGCGGAACAGCGGAATAATCGGGGAGGCGGAATTGGCTAGAAAATATTTTGGCACAGATGGTGTGCGTGGCAGGGTGGGCGAACCACCGATCACACCGGATTTCGTAATGCGTCTGGGGTACGCCGCAGGCGTGGTGCTGCTTCGGCGCAGCAAGTTGCGCAAGGGGGAGCGTCCGGCCGTGCTGATAGGAAAGGACACGCGCATCTCCGGCTATATGCTGGAGGCCGCGCTGGAGGCGGGCCTTTCTGCGGCGGGCATTGATGTAATGCTCTGCGGTCCGCTGCCGACGCCGGCGATCGCGTACCTCACACGGGCGTTGAGATTGCACGCCGGCATTGTCATCAGCGCATCGCATAACCCGTATCCGGACAACGGTATCAAGTTCTTTTCGGCAGCGGGCAACAAGCTGCCGGATGAGGTCGAGCAGGAAATCGAAACGGCGATGGACGATGCAATGCATTGCCGTCCTTCCGCGGAACTGGGCAGGGCGCGGCGCATCGATGATGCGGCCGGGCGTTACATCGAGTTCTGCAAGGGTACTTTTCCGTCCGGACTCGATTTGCGCGGGCTGAAAATCGTGGTCGACTGCGCCAATGGCGCCGCTTATCACGTTGCACCGCACGTCTTTCACGAACTTGGTGCGGAGGTTTCGGCCATAGGCGTCACGCCTGACGGGTTCAATATCAACGACCATGTGGGCGCGACTTCGCCGCAGGCCTTGCAGCTGGAGGTGCGGCGCGTCAATGCCGATCTTGGCATTGCGCTTGATGGCGATGCCGATCGTTTGCTCATGGTTGACGGCGATGGCAGCCTGTTCGATGGCGATCAACTGCTCTACGCTGTGGCGAAGCACCGGGCAGGGAAAAAGGCATTGAGCGGGGTGGTGGGCACACTGATGTCCAATCTTGCACTTGAACAGGCGGTGAAAAAACTCGGCGCCGGGTTCGCCCGGGCGAAGGTGGGGGACCGCTACGTGCTGGAGCTTTTGCACGAAAAGGGCTGGGAGCTGGGCGGGGAAAATTCGGGGCACATCATCTGCCTGGACAAGCACACCACAGGCGATGGCATCGTCGCCGCACTGCAGGTGCTGACGGCCTTGCGCGAGTCCAAGTCCACGCTGCGAAAGCTGGCCGGACAGCTGACGCTGTTTCCTCAGGTGCTAATCAATGTGAAGCTGAAGGGCAAGTTCGATTGGCAGGCCAGCGCAGTCATCAAAGCGGCGAAGACGGCGGCGGACAAGGAATTGGGCGCCAGTGGACGGGTGTTGTTACGTCCGTCAGGAACAGAGCCCTTGCTACGGGTAATGGTGGAGGGGCGCGATGAGGCCCGGGTCAATCGACTGGCCAAATCGCTGGCGGAAGTGGTCACGCGGGTGGCTGCCGGCCGCTAAATTTGCGGTCGCATATGCCATGACCTAGTCCAGTAATTTATTAAGTTGTTGATTTAATTTGTATTTAAGTTTTTTACCGGGCTCCGCATCGGACGAGTGTGCGCGTTCTGTGTCATGTTGCTGTCACATGACATGGCTAGACTCGCGGCTGAAGAAATATGGCACTCAACCAAAGGAGTCTCACCCATGAAAATCAAACGAATCGCAATTTTGTCGACGGTACTCGTCCACGTCGCAATGTTCTCTGCATCGGCTGCCTATGCTCAGGAACTTACCGGTGCCGGCGCGTCTTTTCCCGCTCCGCTTTACGCCAAATGGGCTGACGCCTACCAGAAGGCTACCGGCGTCAAAATGAATTACCAATCCATTGGTTCGGGCGGTGGCATCAAGCAAATTATCGCCAAGACCGTTGACTTTGGCGCATCCGACATGCCGCTCAAGCCCGCGGATCTCGACAAGGACGGCCTGATGCAATTCCCGACTGTGATCGGTGGTGTCGTTCCGGTTGTGAACATCACCGGCGTGAAGCCCGGCGACATGCGCCTCACCGGGGCGTTGCTGGGCGATATATTTCTCGGGAAAATCACCAAGTGGAATGACAAGGCCATTGCCGATCTGAACCCCAAGATTCAGTTGCCGAACCAGGACATTGCCGTGGTGCGGCGTGCGGACGGATCAGGCACCACCTTTATTTTTACCAACTACCTGTCCAAGGTGAACGCAGATTGGAAGGGCAAAGTCGGTGAGGGTACGGCGGTGCAATGGCCGCTGGGACTGGGTGGAAAGGGGAACGAAGGCGTCGCGGCTTTTGTGCAACGCGTGCCCGGTGCCATTGGTTACGTCGAGTTCGTGTATGCCAAGCAGAACAAGCTTGCGCACACGCTGATGCAAAACGCGGACGGTCAATTTGTCGAACCCGACGATCTGACCTTCAAGGCCGCCGCGGCTGGCGCCGACTGGACAAAATCCGCCTTTGCCGAAATCCTCACCAACCAGCCCGGCAAGGCGAGCTGGCCCATTACTGGTGCAACCTTCATCCTGATGCACAAGGTTCAGGCCAAGCCGCAGCAGGGGGCCGCAGTCATCAAGTTTTTCGACTGGGCGTACAAGAACGGCGGCCAGTTGGCCACCGATATGGAATACGTGCCGCTTCCGGACGCGACCGTCAAGTTGATCCAGGTGGCTATGGCGGGTGTGAAGGACAATGCCGGAAAGCCTGTCTGGGCTGGTAAGTGATCCCGGGCAAGACCAAAAAACAGGAACGGCCCTCGCGTTTGCCGGTATTCGGGCGGGCGCGGGTGCCTTTGTCTTGAGCTTTCAAGGTAAGGCGATGAAAAATGGACAGCGTGTCAAGTGAAGCAGGGGCAGGAGGCATCTCCATGAGTGGGGCCGGCGTGTCTGTCAGGAAAAAACGGCGAAAATGGCTGGGGGACTTCATTTTCCTCAACCTGACGCGTTTTTTCGCCTTGCTTACGCTGCTGACATTGGCGGGAATTATCATTTCCCTGTTTGTCACAGCGTGGCCGAGCATACAGAAGTTTGGATTTGCCTTTCTCTGGACCAGTGAGTGGAATCCGCCGAAGGAGAACTTCGGTGCGCTGATCCCTATCTACGGCACCATCGTGACGTCGATCATTGCCCTTGTTATCGCGGTTCCGGTCAGTTTCGGCATTGCGCTCTTTCTGACCGAGTTGTCCCCGGGCTGGTTGCGCCGTCCCCTCGGTATCGCGATAGAACTGCTTGCCGGAATTCCAAGCATTGTCTACGGCATGTGGGGCCTGCTGGTTTTTTCCCCGATATTTGCGCAGGCCCAGCCTTTTCTAAAGGCTACGCTGGGCAACGTCCCGCTGATTGGCAAGCTGTTCCAGGGGCCGGCGCTGGGCATCGGCATACTTTGCGCCGGGGTCATTCTCGCCATCATGGTCATCCCCTTCGTCGCATCGGTGATGCGCGACGTATTCGATGTCACGCCGCCTATGCTCAAGGAATCGGCCTACGCCCTTGGCAGCACCACCTGGGAGGTGGTGTGGAACGTGGTCCTGCCCTACACCAAGGTCGGCGTGATCGGCGGCATCATGCTGGGGCTCGGACGCGCGCTGGGCGAAACGATGGCGGTGACCTTCGTCATCGGCAACACCAATTTTCTCAATAGCGCCTCACTGTTCGATCCTGGCAACAGCATCACCTCGGCCCTGGCCAACGAGTTTGCCGAGGCGGGGCAGGGTCTGCACACCGCAGCGCTGATCGAACTCGGTTTGATCCTGTTTCTCATCACGTTTGTCATCCTCGCCATGTCCAAGCTGCTGCTGCTCCGGTTGAGTTCCGGAGAGGGCAGCAAGACCTGAGGTCCCAATGCAATTACGCCACAAACGCAAACTGGTCAACGTTGTCGCGCTGATGCTGTCCCTCAGTGCGATGGCTTTCGGCCTGTTCTGGCTGATATGGATTCTATTCACCACCTTTCAGCTGGGCATCTCCGGTTTATCCTGGGACTTGCTCACCAAGATGACCCCGCCTCCCGGCGGGCAGGGCGGACTGGCCAACGCCATAGCCGGCAGCCTGCTCATGGTCGCCCTGGCGACACTGATTGGCACGCCCATAGGCATCTTGACGGGGGTATATCTGGCTGAGTACGGCGCCAAGACTCTACTTGGTCAGACGACCCGGTTCATTAACGATATTTTGCTCTCGGCACCGTCGATTGTGATCGGCCTGTTTGTCTACGCCATCATCGTCGCCCGGGTCGGTAATTTCTCCGCCTATTCGGGAGTTATCGCGCTGGCCCTCATCGTCATCCCGGTGGTGGTGCGCACCACTGAAAACATGCTTTTGCTGATCCCAAACACCTTGCGTGAGGCCGCCTTTGCCCTCGGCGCCCAACGCTGGAAGGTGATTACCCAGGTAACCCTGCGCGCCTCCAGTGCCGGTATTCTTACCGGCATCCTGCTAGCGGTCGCGCGCATCGCCGGCGAGACCGCACCACTGTTGTTTACGGCCTTGTCAAACCAGTTCTGGAGCATGGACCTGAACGAGCCCATGGCCAACCTGCCGGTGACAATTTTCAAGTTTGCGATGAGCCCGTACACGGACTGGCAACAACTGGCCTGGGCCGGCGTGTTTCTCATCACCATGAGCGTGCTTGCGCTCAACATCCTTGCGCGCGTGCTGTTCCGAGATCAGTCGTCGCGTTAGTCACACCAGATAACAGGGGAAAAAAAATGAACACCCTCTCAGTGCCTGTCCCAAAGGGCGCGCAACCGGCACCCACTGGCGCCGAGCACAGCCAGATCGTGCTGAAGGATTTCAATTTCTATTACGGCAAGTATCATGCGCTGAAGAACATCAACATGGAGGTGTTCAAGCAGCGTGTCACCGCCTTCATCGGACCGTCCGGTTGCGGAAAGTCGACGCTGTTGCGCACTTTGAATCGCATGTACGACCTCTACCCTGAGCAGCGCGCCGAAGGCCAGTTGCTGCTGAACGGTAAAAACCTGCTGGACCGCGATGTCGACGTCATTGACCTGCGGGCGCGGGTCGGTATGGTTTTCCAGAAACCGACGCCGTTTCCAATGTCGATTTACGACAATATCGCGTTCGGGGTGAGGCTTCACGAAAAGCTGTCCGCACGCGAGATGGATGAGCGGGTGGAATGGGCGTTGCGCAAGGCGGCACTGTGGGATGAGGCGAAGGACAAATTGCAGCAAAGCGGCATGAGCCTTTCGGGCGGGCAGCAGCAGCGCCTGTGCATCGCGCGCGGGATCGCCGTCAAGCCCGAGGTTCTGCTGCTGGACGAACCGACGTCGGCGCTCGATCCGATCTCGACCTCGCGCATTGAAGAGCTGGTGAATGACCTGAAAAAGGATTTCACCATCGTAATCGTCACGCACAACATGCAGCAGGCCGCCCGCGTTTCCGATTACACGGCCTACATGTATCTGGGCGAGTTGATCGAGTTCGATGTCACCGACAATATTTTTATCAAACCCAAGCGCAAAGAGACGGAAGACTACATCACCGGACGTTTCGGCTAAGCGCGGTCGTTTCCATTTGCAGGCTGTGTTTGACGCGGCAGCCGACCGACCCTAGACTCGGCTGCATCATGATCGGATTGCTGCAGCGGGTGAGTGAAGCGCGCGTCGAGGTTGCCGGGGAGGTCGTCGGCGCCATCGATGCCGGACTGGCTGTGCTCGTATGTGCGGAGCGTGGCGATGGCACGCTGGCGGCACAGCGCTTGCTCGAGCGACTGCTTGATTATCGTGTTTTTCCCGATGCGGCCGGAAAAATGAATGTGTCCTTGCGCACCCAGGGAGGCGGCTTGCTGCTGGTGCCCCAGTTCACGCTCGCCGCCGATACGCACAGCGGCACGCGTCCGGGGTTTTCTGCTGCGGCGCCACCGGCGCTTGCGCTATCGCTGTTTGATTACCTTCTGGATCGGGCGCGCGCTTTACATCCGGTCGTGGCCGCTGGGCGCTTTGGCGCCGACATGAAACTGCATCTGGTCAACGATGGGCCGGTGACATTTTGGTTGCAGACTCAGGAAAAAAAGACGGCGGCCTGCCCCCGATCGTAAAGGCCGGGCGCGTTACTCGTCTGTCTGTATTCGTCTGCCTGTATGTATGTCAGGCGCGGAGGGTTGCCGGATGTCATGGCGCGGTTATGGCTGCATCAAGGGCGGCTTTAGCAGGTAGTGCATGGGAGCTGCGCAATGCTGCGGGCGCCGCATTGGGGAAAGCTGTCCCATGCGCCAACTCTTTTGCCATTTTTTTGCTGTGATGCAGTAACTCCCTGTTTTCCCCCGTTCCTTTTCATTGACCGAGTCAGCGTCGAGCGGTAAAATCGACTGGTTTTGGTGGTGTATCACGCCTTTTAACCTTTAAGTCCGTCGATGCGAAAACGCCTGCTTGCTGGTAACTGGAAGATGAATGGCAGCCTGGCGGGCAATGCGGAGTTGCTTGGGGTTCTCAAGGCGGCGAAACTAGCCAATAACAGAGTCGAAGTTGCCGTTTTCGCGCCGTTTCCCTATTTGAACCAGATGCAGGCCGAATTGGGTGGGTCGGGGCTTGCGTGGGGGGCGCAGAACGTCAGCGAGCATCCGGGGGGGGCATTCACCGGCGAGGTGTCAGCCGGAATGCTGGGTGATTTCGGTTGCGTTTACACGATTATCGGGCATTCCGAGAGGCGTGCCCTGTACGGTGAGCGGGACGAGCAGATTGCTGCAAAATTCGCCGCTTTGCGTGAGGTAGGGATTACCCCGGTGTTATGTGTAGGGGAGACGCTGGCCGAAAGGGAGGCGGGAATAACGGAGCAGGTTGTCGCGCGGCAGTTGTCGTCGGTGATGGATCGAGTAAGCCCTGCGGCAGTCGCGCAGAGTGTCATCGCGTATGAGCCGGTTTGGGCTATTGGAACGGGGCGTACGGCAAGTCCTGGTATGGCCCAGGGGGTGCATGCTTATATTCGCAGCCTCGTCGGAGCGCGTGACAAGGGTGCCGGAGAAATGCGGATTTTGTATGGTGGCAGCATGAAGGCCGGCAACGCGGCGGAATTGCTCGATCAGCCTGATGTGGATGGCGGACTGGTCGGCGGAGCTTCGCTGATAGCCGAGGAATTTTTGGCGATCTGCCGCGTTGCGGCGGTTTGAATTTTGGACTTTAGCCGGACATGGTAAGCATGAATATTTTCTTGACGCTCGTTCTGGTGGTGCACGTCCTGGTTGCGATTGGCATCATCGGCCTCGTGCTGCTTCAGCACGGCAAAGGTGCGGATGCCGGTGCTGCTTTTGGTGGCGGAGCATCGGGTAGCGTTTTTGGCGCCACGGGCTCGGCGAACTTTCTGTCGCGCGCAACGGCTATACTTGCCGTGATCTTTTTCTCGACTAGTCTTGGCCTTGCTTACCTTGCCACGCACAAGCCCAGGTCAGGCGCTAGCGTGATGCAGGGTGTGACGGTTCCTCCTGCGGCGGTTCCTGCCGCGCCCTCGGTTCCCGGCGCTGAGCCGGCGAAGTCGGGTGAAACGGGAAACCGGGCGAACGAGGTGCCCAAGTAACAGATTTTTGCCGACGTGGTGAAATTGGTAGACACGCCAGCTTGAGGGGCTGGTGGCCGAAAGGCTGTGGGGGTTCGAGTCCCTTCGTCGGCACCAAGCAAAATCGCTCCGGGTATGTGCCCGGGGCGCGCGGTAGGGGTAGATAACGGGTACGCAATGAGGCGTGGCCGCTCGATTCGGACGAAAGATGCTGGAAAATTACTTTCCGATCCTGCTGTTCATTTTTGTCGCCATAGTCGTCGGTGCCGCGCCGATGTTGCTAGGATGGGTGGCAAGCTCGCTGGTTGGTGTGAACAGGCCCGATAGCGAAAAGCTCTCTCCCTACGAGTGCGGCTTTGAGGCTTTCGAGGACGCACGCATGAAATTTGATGTGCGCTACTATCTCGTCGCAATTCTTTTCATTTTATTTGATCTGGAAATAGCGTTTCTATTTCCCTGGGCTGTCGTCTTGGGCGAAATCGGCCTGTTCGGATTTGTTGCGATGATGGTTTTCCTCGGCGTCCTGGTCGTAGGCTTCGTCTACGAATGGAAGAAAGGTGCGCTTGAATGGGAATAGCGGCAGTCAGCGGAGGTGTGCATGGGCGCCAATGAGCAGGGATTGACGCAGCAGGGCTTCGTCACCACGTCCATAGACACCGTGATCAACTGGACCCGCACGGGTTCGCTCTGGCCAATGACCTTTGGACTCGCCTGTTGTGCGGTGGAAATGATGCATGCCGGCGCAGCACGTTACGACCTTGATCGGTTTGGCATCGTTTTTCGCCCCAGTCCCCGTCAGTCGGATGTGATGATTGTCGCCGGCACCCTATGCAACAAGATGGCGCCGGCACTGCGCAAGGTTTATGACCAGATGGCCGAGCCGCGCTGGGTGATCTCAATGGGTTCCTGCGCCAACGGCGGCGGCTACTACCACTACTCATACTCGGTTGTGCGTGGGTGTGACCGAATTGTGCCGGTAGACGTTTATGTTCCCGGTTGCCCCCCGACTGCGGAGGCTCTGCTCTACGGCATCGTGCAATTGCAGAACAAGATCAAGCGCACCAACACCATCGCCCGCTGAAATGACAGAAAAACTTACGCGCCTGCAGGCAGCGCTCACGGCGGCGCTCGGTAACCGTGTAGAGAGCCTTTCAGAGGCTCTTGGAGAGCTCACCCTGGTTGTGAAGGCCTCCGAATATGCGGCGGTGGCGGCGGTGCTTCGCGATCACGCGGATCTGCGGTTCGATCAACTGGTCGATCTCTGCGGGCTGGATTATTCCGCCTACGGCAACGCCGATGCCGGTGAAGCCGGCGCAACTGATGGCGCGCGGTTTGCCGCAGTTTCGCACCTGCTTTCGATCGAAAAAAACTGGCGTCTGCGTCTTCGTGTGTTTGCAAACGAGGATGCCTTTCCCGTGCTGGACTCACTCACCGCGGTCTGGCCCAATGCCGACTGGTATGAGCGCGAGGCGTTTGATCTGTTCGGCCTGATTTTCACCGGACATAACGATTTGCGCCGAATCCTTACCGATTACGGTTTTGTCGGCCATCCTTTCCGGAAGGATTTTCCGCTATCGGGCAATGTCGAAATGCGTTATGACCCGAAACAAAGGCGTGTTGTTTACCAGCCCGTCAGTATTGAACCACGCGAAATCACACCAAGGATAATTCGTGAAGATCAGTACGGTGACCTTGGCGGTGGGCGCTGAACATGGCTGAAATTCGCAACTACACCCTGAATTTTGGCCCCCAACACCCGGCGGCGCACGGCGTGCTGCGCCTGGTCCTCGAACTGGATGGCGAAGTCGTGGAGCGCGCTGATCCGCATATCGGCTTATTGCACCGTGCCACAGAAAAGCTCGCCGAACACAAGACGTTCATCCAGTCGCTGCCCTACATGGACAGGCTTGATTACGTTTCGATGATGTGCAACGAGCATGCTTACTGCATGGCGATTGAAAAGCTCCTTGGCATCGAGGTTCCTGAGCGTGCCAAGTACATTCGCGTCATGTTCGATGAGATCACGCGGGTATTGAACCATTTGCTCTGGCTTGGAGCGCACGGTATCGATATCGGTGCGATGACGGTATTCCTTTATTGCTTCCGTGAGCGCGAAGACCTGATGGATTGTTATGAGGCGGTGTCCGGTGCGCGCATGCACGCGGCTTATTACCGTCCGGGCGGCGTCTATCGCGATCTTCCCGATGCAATGCCGCAGTATCTCGCCTCGAAGGTCCACAACAGCAAGGCGATCTCGTCAATGAATGAGAATCGCCGCGGATCGCTGCTCGATTTCATCGAAGACTTTACCAATCGCTTCCCCAAGTGTGTCGACGATTATGAAACGCTGCTGACCGATAACCGCATCTGGAAGCAGCGCACCGTGGGGGTGGGGGTGGTTTCGCCGGAGCGCGCTCTCGCGCTTGGGTTCTCCGGTGCGATGCTGCGCGGATCGGGCATCGAGTGGGATTTGCGCAAGAAGCAGCCCTATGAGGTCTATGACAGGCTTGATTTTGATATTCCCGTGGGCGTCAACGGCGATTGCTATGACCGTTATCTTGTCCGCATCGAAGAAATGCGCCAGTCCAACCGCATCATCCGGCAGTGTGTCGACTGGTTGCGCAAGAACCCCGGTGCGGTGATAACGGACAACCACAAGGTTGCCCCACCCTCGCGGGTGGAAATGAAGTCGAGCATGGAGGAGTTGATCCATCACTTCAAGCTTTTCAGTGAAGGCTTCCACGTCCCGCCGGGTGAGGCTTACGCCGCGGTGGAGCATCCAAAGGGTGAGTTTGGCATTTATCTCGTTTCTGATGGAGCGAACAAGCCTTACCGCCTTAAAATTCGTGCGCCTGGTTTTCCCCATCTTGCCGCACTCAACGAGATGGCCAAGGGGCACATGATCGCCGACGTCGTTGCGATCATCGGTACGCAGGATATCGTTTTCGGGGAGATTGACCGGTGATGCTCTCCGACGAATCACTGAAAAAAATCAAGCGCGAGATCGCGAAATACCCGGCCGAGCAAAAGCAGTCGGCTGTGATGTCCGCGCTTGCCATCGCGCAGGATGAAAAGGGCTGGCTGTCGACTGAGGTCATGGACGCCGTGGCCGGTGTGCTTGGCATGCCGCCGATCGCCGTCTACGAGGTTGCCACCTTCTACAACATGTACGACCTGGCCGCGGCCGGCAGGTACAAGCTAAGCATTTGCACCAACTTGCCGTGTGCACTTTCGGGCGGCGCCGATGCCGCGGAATATCTCAAGCAAAAGCTCGGAGTCGGCTTTAACGAAACCACGGCCGACGCGCTGATCACCCTCAAAGAGGGGGAGTGCATGGGCGCGTGCGGAGATGCACCGGTGCTGCTGGTGAACAACAAGCGCATGTGCAGTTTCATGTCCCACGAAAAGCTCGATGCCCTTATCGCGGAGCTGAAGAAAAATGCTTGAGTACGGACCTGACGCGCTGATCATGAAGGGGCTGGACGGCTCCAACTGGCGCCTGAAGGATTACGAGGCGCGCGGCGGCTACCAGGCTTTGCGCAAGATCATGGCCGAAAAAATAACGCCGGACGCGGTGATCGCCGAGGTGAAAAAATCGGCTCTGCGTGGCCGTGGCGGCGCCGGCTTCCCGACCGGACTCAAATGGAGCTTCATGCCGCGGCAATTCCCCGGTGCGAAGTATCTGGTGTGCAACTCCGATGAGGGCGAGCCTGGCACGTTCAAGGATCGGGACATCATCCGTTACAACCCGCACATTCTCATCGAAGGGATGATTATCGGCGGCTTCGCCATGGGCATTGGTACCGGATATAACTACATCCATGGTGAAATCTGGGCTGATTACGAACGCTTTGAGGAGGCGCTGGACGAGGCCCGCGCGGCGGGTTACCTCGGCAAGGGCATCCTGGGCAGTGAATTCTCCTTTGATCTGTTTGCGCACCACGGCTATGGCGCATATATTTGCGGCGAGGAAACCGCGCTGCTCGAGTCGCTCGAGGGTAAAAAGGGCCAGCCTCGCTTCAAGCCGCCGTTCCCCGCAAGCTTCGGTCTTTATGGCAAGCCGACCACCATCAACAACACCGAGACATTCGCTGCGGTGCCTTGGATCATAAATAACGGCGGCGATGCCTTTCTTGCCCTTGGCAAGCCCAACAATGGCGGGACAAAATTATTCTCGGTCTCGGGCCATGTCGCCCGCCCGGGCAACTACGAGGTGAAGCTTGGCACGCCGTTTGCGACTTTGCTGGAGATGGCGGGGGGGATGCGCGGAGGACGAAAATTCAAGGCCTGTATCCCCGGCGGCTCATCGATGCCTGTGCTTCCGGCCGCCGTGATGATGCAGACAGACATGGACTATGACTCCATTGCCAAGGCGGGTTCCATGCTCGGCTCCGGGGCGGTGATAGTGATGGATGAGTCCACCTGCATGGTCAAGGCCTTGCAACGCTTGTCATACTTTTATTTCGAAGAGTCTTGCGGACAGTGCACGCCCTGCCGCGAAGGAACAGGCTGGCTTTATCGTATTGTTCACCGTATCGAAAACGGGCAGGGGCGCCAGGAAGACCTCGACCTGCTGGTCAATGTCGCCGACAACATCGCCGGGCGCACCATTTGTGCGCTGGGTGACGCGGCGGCGTTGCCGGTCAAGAGCTTCATCCAGCATTTTCGCGACGAATTCCAGTATCACATCGATAACAAGCGCTGCCTCGTCAGCGTACCCGGCGGGTATTCCACTCCGCACGGGGAACCCGTGAAGCACGCAGCCTAACCATGCTCAAGATCGAAATCGACGGCAAGCAGACCGAGGTGCAAAACGGCGCCACGGTGATGGATGCGGCCAATCAGCTGGATATTTACGTCCCGCACTTTTGTTATCACAAAAAGCTCTCGATCGCGGCCAACTGCCGCATGTGCCTGGTCCAGGTTGAAAAGGCACCCAAGCCCATGCCTGCCTGCGCCACACCGGTTACCGATGGCATGAAGGTGCAGACAAACTCCGATTACGCAAAAAAAGCGCAAAAAGGCGTGATGGAGTTTTTGCTTATCAACCATCCCCTTGACTGCCCGATTTGCGACCAAGGCGGCGAGTGCCAGTTACAGGATCTTGCCGTAGGTTATGGCAAGAGTGCTTCGAGGTACAAGGAAGAAAAACGCGTCGTCTTCCACAAAAACATCGGGCCCTTGGTGTCTATGGAGGAAATGACCCGCTGCATCCACTGCACACGTTGCGTGCGCTTCGGCCAGGAAATCGCCGGGGTGATGGAACTGGGCATGATGGGCCGCGGTGAGCACGCCGAAATTGTGTCCTTTTTCGGCAAGACGGTCGACTCGGAACTGTCGGGCAACATGATCGATCTTTGCCCCGTAGGTGCGCTGACCTCCAAGCCTTTTCGATACAGCGCGCGGACCTGGGAATTATCGCGCCGCAAATCGGTGGCGCCGCACGACAGTCTGGGCTCCAACCTGGTCGTACAGGTCAAGCAGGACAGGGTGATGCGCGTATTGCCGCTGGAGAATGACGAACTGAACGAATGCTGGCTTTCAGACAAAGACCGTTTTTCCTATGAAGGCTTGAATACCGACCGCCTGACGCAGCCCATGCTCAAGCAAGGCGGCGCATGGCGTGAAGTCGACTGGCAGACGGCGCTGGAGTACGTCGCCAATGGTCTTAAGGACATAAAGGCCACTCACGGTGCGGCCGCCATCGGCGCGCTGTCCAGTCCGACGGCAACACTAGAAGAAATGGCGCTCTTGGGCAAACTGGTGCGCGGATTGGGCGGTGACAATATTGATTTTCGCCTCCGCCAAACCGATTTTTCTGGCGATGGCAGGCAGGCCGGTGTGCCTTGGATGGGGATGAATATTGCGGGCATCGGCGCGCTTGACCGTGTGCTGGTGGTTGGCTCCTTTCTGCGCAAGGACCATCCGCTGCTGGCCAACCGTCTGCGGCAGACGGCCAAGGGCGGGACACAAATCAATGTAATCCATGCGACCGATGACAATCTGTTGATGCCGGTGCGCAACAAGGCGATCGTTCCGCCGCAGGATCTGCCCGGGGTTCTCGGGCAGGTGCTCAAGGCTGCCCTTGAGGCCAAGGGCAAGGCGGTACCGGCGGCGCTTGCAAATGTGAAGGTTTCCAGCGACGCGAAAGCCATCGCCGACAGCCTCGTCTCGGGCAAATGCGTAGCCTTGCTGCTCGGCAATTTTGCCGGCCAACATCCGCAAGCGGCGCAAATCAGGCTGCTGGCCCAAGAATTGTCGGCCACGCTCGATTGTTCTTTTGGCTTCACCGGTGAAGCCGCCAACACCGTTGGTGGTCACGTCGCTGCCTGTGTGCCATCGGCGGGCGGGCTAAACGCCTCGACAATGCTCGCCAAGCCCCTCAAAGCCTACGTGTTGCTTGGTGTGGAACCAGCGCTCGATTGTAACGACCCGGTTCAGGCCATGACCGCCATAAAGGGCGCTGACATGGTGGTAGCGATGACCGCGTTCCGGGGGCAGGCGGACGAATACGCCGATGTGCTGCTGCCAGTTGCGCCGTTCACCGAAACCTCCGGCAGTTTTATCAACGCCGAAGGACGCCTGCAAAGTTTCAATGGTGTGGTGCGCCCGCTGGGGGAAACACGGCCAGCCTGGAAAGTGTTGCGCGTCTTGGGCAACCTGCTCGGCCTTCCCGGTTTCGACCACGACAGCAGCGAGGCCGTGCGCGATGAATGTTGCAAGGCCGCCGATCTTCCCGCGCGCCTGAACAACAGCTTGAACGGCATGGCGTTGCAGGTGCCCGCCCCGGCAAACGGCTTACAGCGTATCGCCGATGTACCGATCTACTCGACCGATCCGCTGGTGCGCAGGGCAGAGTCGTTGCAACACACCGCCGACGCGGTGGCGCCCGCCGCGCGCATGAGCGCATCTCAACTGACCGCACTCGGACTGACTGAGGGCCAGCAGGTCAGGGTGCGCCAAGGGAATGGCGAGGCGTTGCTGATCGCCCGCCTCGACAGCAGTGTGCCTGCCGGATGTGTTCGCGTGGCCTCGGCGCATGCGCTTACCGCAGGCCTCGGCGCGATGTTTGGTGAATTGAGCGTGGTGCAAGCGTGAACGAAATTATTCAGACCCTGTCTGGACTGTCCTCGGCGTGGTTCGGTCCCCATTGGGGGCCGGCGCTGTTCACGCTTGGCAAGACCCTGGTGCTGATCGCTTGCATCGTTGCGCCCATGTTCTTGTGCGTTGCTTACCTGACGCTTTGGGAGCGCAAACTTATCGGTTGGATCCAGATTCGTATCGGTCCCAACCGGGTCGGCCCCTACGGCCTGCTCCAGCCCATCGCCGACGGCGTGAAACTGTTATTCAAGGAAATTATCCTTCCGACCAATGCCAGCAAGGGACTTTTCATCCTGGCGCCAATGGTCGGCCTGATGCCGGCCCTGGCGGCATGGGCGGTCATCCCTTTCAGCCCCGAGGTGGTGCTTGCGGACGTCAACGCCGGCCTGCTCTATATCATGGCGCTCACCTCCATCGGCGTTTACAGCGTCATCATTGCCGGTTGGGCATCCAATTCAAAATACGCCTTCCTTGGCGCCATGCGCTCGGCCGCCCAGATGGTCTCTTACGAGATCGCCATGGGTTTCGCGCTGGTCGTAGTTCTGATGGTCTCTGGCAGCCTCAACATCTCCGACATCGTTAACGCCCAGGCGAAAGGCCGTTTTGCTGACAGCGGACTGAATCTGCTGTCATGGAACTGGCTGCCCCTGTTGCCCATCTGCGTGGTCTACTTCATCTCCGGTGTGGCGGAAACCAATCGCGCCCCGTTTGACGTCGTAGAGGGCGAGTCTGAAATCGTCGCCGGTCACATGGTGGAATATTCGGGCATGACTTTCGCGCTGTTTTTCATGGCCGAGTACATGAACATGATCCTGCTGTCGACGCTGACGGTGATTATGTTCTTCGGCGGCTGGGTATCGCCGATTGATTCGCCGGTGTTTCACCTGATTCCGTCTTTCGGCTGGCTGTTTATCAAGGTGTTCTGTGTCGCATCGATGTTCCTCTGGATCCGCGCGACATTTCCGCGCTATCGCTACGACCAGATCATGCGACTGGGCTGGAAAATATTCATCCCGGTTACGCTGGTCTGGCTGGTCGTGATAGGTGCCTGGATGCAGACGCCTTGGAATATCTGGGGATAGGACAAGATAATGGTCCAAAATTTTTTCGCTAACACCCGTGATTTTTTCCGCTCCTTCCTGTTGCTTGAGTTGGCCCGTGGCATGGCGCTGACCGGCAGGCATTTGTTTGCACGCAAGATAACAGTGCAGTTCCCGGATGAGAAAACCCCGCAAAGCCCGCGCTTTCGCGGCCTTCACGCGCTGCGCCGTTACCCAAACGGGGAAGAGCGCTGCATCGCCTGCAAGCTTTGTGAGGCTGTTTGTCCGGCACTTGCCATCACAATCGAGTCAGAGCAGCGTGATGACGGCACCCGTCGGACGACGCGTTACGATATTGATCTGACCAAGTGCATTTTCTGCGGCTTTTGCGAGGAATCCTGCCCGGTCGACTCCATTGTCGAAACACGACTGTTCGAGTATCACGGCGAAAAGCGCGGCGACCTTTATTACACCAAGGACATGCTGCTCGCCGTTGGTGACAAGTATGAAGAACAGATTGCCCGCGACCGCGCCACAGACGCGGCGTACCGATAGAGCTCGGATGCCCAACCGATGAATTTTGAAACCCTGACCTTCTATTTTTTCGCGGCAATCATGCTGTTCTCGGCGCTGCGCGTGATTACCGCGCGCAATCCGGTGCACGCTGCGCTTTTCCTTGTGCTGGCGTTTTTTACCGCATCTGTCATCTGGATGCTGCTCAAGGCGGAGTTTCTGGCGATTGTGCTGGTTCTGGTTTATGTCGGGGCGGTGATGGTGCTGTTCCTGTTTGTGGTCATGATGCTTGACATCAATCTCGACCGCATGCGCGAGGGCTTCTGGAGCTATTTGCCCCTTGGTGCGACCGTAGGCTTGCTGATGATCGTCGAGATGGTGCTGGTTCTTAGCGGCCGCTATTTCGGACTCGCCGCTATGCCCGCGCCGCCGGATCCGGGCAAAGCCTATAGCAACACGCGTGAACTGGGCCGTGTCCTCTACACCGACTATATCTACGCGTTTGAGCTGGCCGGGGTGGTGTTGCTGGTGGCGATCATCGCGGCCATCGCCCTGACGCTGCGCCGGCGCAAGGACACCAAGGGTCAGGATCCTTCCAGGCAGGTCGCTGTAAAACGCGCCGACCGTGTGCGCATCGTGTCGATGCCCTCGGAAAAGAACGATTAGCCATGCCCAAAACAACACTATCGAATAACCAGGGAGCGACTGCGTGCTGTCCTTATCGCATTACCTGATTCTGTCCGCGGCGCTGTTCGCCATCAGCATTGTGGGCATATTCCTCAACCGGAAGAACGTTATCGTTCTTTTAATGGCGATCGAGTTGATGTTGCTCGCCGTCAACATGAACTTCATCGCTTTTTCACACTACTTGGGTGACCTCGCGGGGCAGGTGTTCGTGTTTTTCATCCTCACCGTCGCGGCCGCCGAGTCGGCGATCGGTCTCGCCATTCTTGTGGTTCTGTTCCGCAATCTCTCGACCATTGATGTCGAAGACCTTGACGGACTGAAGGGCTAGGCGTCGCGATCATGACTGACATGCAAAAGATCTATCTGCTCGCACCCTTGGCGCCCCTGGCAGGTGCGCTGGTCGCCGGCCTGTTCGGACGGCAGGTCGGGCGGGCCGGGGCACACTGGGTAACCATCATTGGTGTGGCGATTTCGCTGCTGGCCTCGCTCGCTATATTTGCCGATGTACTCAAGGGCAATGTTTTCAACGGCTCGGTCTACACCTGGCTGACCTCGGGCGAAACCCGTTTTGAGATTGGATTTTTGATCGATCGACTGACGGCTCTGATGATGGTTGTGGTGACCTTTGTGTCGCTTATGGTGCACATCTACACCATAGGCTATATGGCGGAAGATCCGGGTTACCAGCGCTTTTTCTCCTATATCTCGCTGTTCACCTTCTCCATGCTGATGCTCGTGATGAGCAACAATTTTGTGCAACTGTTTTTCGGATGGGAGGCCGTGGGCGTTGTGTCCTACCTGCTGATCGGTTTCTGGTACACCCGGCCAACGGCGATTTACGCCAATCTCAAGGCATTCCTGGTCAATCGTGTTGGCGATTTTGGTTTTCTCATTGGAATTGGCCTGGTGCTCGCGTACTTCGGCACGCTCGACTACGCCGCGGTGTTCTCGCAGGCTGCGCAGTTCAAGAGCGCCACGATAGAGATCCTCCCGGGCTCGGCCTGGATGCTGCTGACGGTGATTTGTATCTGCCTGTTCATCGGCGCAATGGGTAAATCGGCGCAGTTCCCGCTGCACGTATGGCTACCCGATTCGATGGAAGGTCCGACACCGATTTCAGCACTGATTCATGCCGCGACCATGGTCACCGCGGGTATTTTCATGGTGGCGCGTATGTCACCGCTGTTCGAGTTGTCTGAAACCGCGCTGTCCTTTGTCATGATCATCGGCGCCATTACCGCGTTCTTCATGGCCCTGATCGCGCTGGTTGTCTATGACATCAAGCGCGTCGTGGCGTATTCGACTCTTTCACAACTGGGTTACATGACTGTGGCGCTTGGCGCCTCGGCGTATTCGGCGGCAATTTTCCACCTCATGACACACGCATTTTTCAAGGCGGTATTATTCCTTGGGGCGGGGTCGGTCATCATCGCCATGCACCATGAGCAGGACATGCGCAAAATGGGTGGGCTGCGCAAATACATGCCCATCACCTACCTTACGGTGCTCATCGGGGCGCTGGCAAACGCCGGCTTTCCGCCTTTCGCCGGATTCTTCTCCAAGGACACGATTATCGAGGCCGTGCATGCCTCCCAAACGCCCGGAGCAGGTATCGCCTATGTGGCGGTGTTGCTTGGCGTGTTTGTCGGTGCAGTCTATTCCTTCCGTTTGGTGTTCTTCGCTTTTCACGGCAAGGAGCGCTTCGACACATCCAACTCAGGTCACGGACAGGCTCATGGCGGGGGGCATGGTCACGATGACCATGGCCATGGCGTCGTTCCGCACGAATCACCCTGGGTGGTTTGGCTGCCCCTGGTGCTGCTGGCCATCCCATCCGTGGCGGCGGGATGGCTGATCGGCACCGTTCTATACGGGGGCTACTTTGACGGGGCAATTTATTTCTCAGACGCGCATCCGGTGATGAAGGAGCTCGCCGGAGAGTTCCACGGTGTCTGGCCAATGATGATGCACGGCCTGACCGGCTTGCCGTTCTGGTTTGCGGTAGCCGGTCTCGTCGTCGCTTGGTATCTGTATATCCTGCGGCCAGACATGCCGGCCGTGTTGCGCAAAAAAGCGGGCGTTCTGGTCTTTGTGCTGGAAGAGAAATACGGCTTTGACCGCTTTAACGACTGGTTTTTTGCCGGCGGCGCGCGTGTGGTGGGAAGCGGATTGTGGAAATTCGGCGATGTGACCATCATCGACGGCATAATGGTTAATGGGACAGCCCGGCTCGTCGGCTGGGTTGCCGGCGTTGTCCGGCTATTCCAATCCGGATACATCTATCACTATGCCTTCGCCATGATTATTGGGGTCTTTGTGTTGCTAACGCTCTGGCTCCCCAGGTGATGATGATGACCCCCTGGCTCTCTCTGTCGATCTGGATACCCATCCTGACTGCGCTGGTGGTGCTCGCAACAGGTGATGACAAGAATGCCCGTCTCGCGCGCATCCTGGCCCTGACAGGCGCACTTGCCGGCATGCTGGTGACTATTCCGTTATGGACAGGGTTCAATCCCCAGTCGGGCGCAATGCAGTTCAGTGAAATGAAGCCCTGGATCGAGCGCTACAACATCAATTACCACCTGGGCGTGGACGGCATTTCAATGTTGTTCGTGTTGCTTAACAGCTTCATTACCGTGCTGGTCGTCATTGCGGGTTGGGAAGTGATCCAGAAACGCGTGGCCCAGTACTTGGCGGCCTTCCTGATGATGTCAGGCCTCATGAACGGGGTGTTCTCGGCGCTCGACGGCATGCTCTTTTACGTGTTCTTCGAGGCAACGCTCATTCCGATGTACATCGTCATCGGCATATGGGGAGGGCAGAACCGCGTTTATGCGGCGATGAAATTTTTCCTCTACACACTGCTCGGCTCCTTGCTGATGTTGGTGGCCTTTTTATACCTGTTCAATAAGTCGGGCGGCAGCTTCGAGATTCTGGACTGGCACAAACTCCCGCTGGCGATGCCGGCGCAACTCACGCTGTTCGCCGCCTTCTTCCTCGCGTTCTCCGTCAAGGTGCCTATGTGGCCGGTGCATACCTGGCTGCCCGATGCCCACGTTGAGGCGCCCACCGGCGGGTCCGCGGTGCTTGCGGCCATTATGCTAAAGCTCGGCGCCTACGGTTTTGTGCGCTTCTCACTCCCCATACTGCCCGACGCCAGTCATTACCTGTCCGGATTCATGATCACCTTGTCGCTCGTCGCCGTCGTCTATATCGGCCTCGTCGCACTGGTGCAGACTGACATGAAAAAACTGGTCGCCTATTCGTCGATTTCACACATGGGCTTTGTTACGCTGGGCTTCTTCATTTTCAACGCTTACGGCGTTGAAGGCGCGCTGGTGCAGATGATTTCCCACGGCTTTGTGTCGGCGGCAATGTTTCTTAGCATAGGTGTCATGTACGACCGCATGCACTCACGCAACATCGCCGACTACGGCGGCGTGGTCAACACCATGCCAAAATTCGCCGCACTGATGCTGTTCTTTGCCATGGCCAATTGCGGCGTACCCGCGACATCGGGCTTTGTCGGCGAGTTCATGGTGATCATGGGCGCGATCAAGTTCAATTTTTGGATCGGGTTGCTTGCCGCGACGACATTGATATTCGGCGCCGCTTATACGCTGTGGATGTACAAGCGTGTGATTTTTGGCCCCGTTGCCAATTCGCATGTGGCTGAGCTCAAGGACATCAACGGACGTGAACTGCTGGTCCTGGGTGCACTCGCTCTGGCGGTGCTCGTCATGGGTGTCTACCCCCTTCCGTTCACCGAAGTGATGCACGCATCGGTGAATGATCTTCTCAAGCATGTAGCGGTGAGCAAGCTCTGATGACCCCATTTACGCCTCCGGACTTTGCGCCGGCCATCGCCGAGATGTTCCTGCTGGCGATGACGCTGTTCATCGTCGTCGTCGACCTGTTCCTGCCCAAGCGCTGGCGCATCGTCACTTATGCCTTGGCGCAGTTTGCGTTGCTCGGTTGCGCGGTGCTCACCGTGGGCTTCGTGCAAGCCACCGGCGGGGATGTCATTCACACCTTTAACGGCATGTATGTCTCGGATGTCATGGGGGCGATGCTGAAACTGGCCACCTACATCTCTGTGTCCACCTGCCTTGTCTATACGCGCCGCTATCTGGAAGAGCGCAATTTGCTCAGTGGCGAGTTCATAGCGCTGCTGCTGTTTGCGACACTGGGCATGATGGTCATGATATCCGCCAGCCACTTCCTGTCGCTATACATCGGCCTGGAACTGCTGTCGCTTTGTCTTTATGCCCTGGTCGCACTCAATCGCGACTCCGCGGCATCGACCGAAGCCGCCATGAAATACTTCGTGCTTGGCGCCTTGGCATCGGGCTTGCTGCTTTACGGCATGTCGATGCTTTACGGCGCGACCGGCACACTCGATCTTTCCGGTGTCGCCAAGGCTATTGAACTTGGGCATGCTGACAAGACGGTGCTGGTGTTTGGTCTGGTGTTTCTGGTCTCCGGCCTAGCCTTCAAATTGGGCGTCGTGCCTTTCCACATGTGGATTCCGGACGTCTATCACGGTGCACCCACCGCCATGACACTGGTTATCGCCACGGCGCCAAAACTGGCTGCTTTCGCAATGTCCATTCGTCTGCTGGTGAACGGTCTGCTGCCGCTGGCCGTCGACTGGCAGCAGATGCTGGTGATCATGGCGGTGCTGTCGCTCGCCATCGGCAACCTCGCGGCCATCGCCCAGACCAACATCAAGCGCATGCTGGCCTATTCGACGATCTCGCACATGGGCTTCATGCTGCTGGGCTTGTTGTCGGGCGTGGTCGGTGGCAACTTGCTCAACGCGGCCGACTCCTACAGTGCGGCCATGTTTTACGTGGTGGTCTACGTGTTGATGAGCCTGGGCGCATTCGGTATGGTGCTATTCCTATCCCGCGCCGGATTCGAGGCGGAAAACATCGATGATTTTCGCGGACTCAACCAGCGCAGCCCCTGGTATGCCTTTATCATGCTGTTGCTGATGTTTTCCATGGCGGGGGTGCCGCCCACAGCCGGCTTCTATGCCAAGCTGTCGGTGATCCAGTCAACCATTGCCGCAGACCAGGTTTGGCTCGCCGTGGTGGCGGTGATGTTCTCGCTAATCGGCGCGTTCTACTACCTGCGCATCGTCAAGCTGATGTACTTTGATGATGCACGCGATACTTCGCCGCTGGTGGCCGACTGGGATATGCGCTTTTTGTTGTCGGCCAACGGTCTTGCCATCCTGCTCATCGGACTTGCCCCGCAGTCGCTGATGGCCATGTCTTTCCTTGCCATCAAGGCGCTCTGAAGGTTCAGGGTCACCCCGCGCACCTCAGCGTGTCCTCCATGCCCGAAAGCAAGGATTTGACCGAGCACCAGGTGTCGAGCGAAAGCGTGTTCGACGGCGTTTTACTCAAGGTCAGGCGGGACATCGTCAGACTGCCCGATGGCAGCAATGGCGGTCGTGAATATATAGAGCATTGCGGCGCAGTCGCCATCATCCCGATTCTCGATACCGGCGAGATTGTGTTCGAGCGTCAGTATCGCTATCCGCTGCGCACGACCATGATAGAAATTCCGGCCGGAAAAATAGACGCCGGGGAAGAGCCGCTGGCCACCGCGCGGCGCGAGTTGCTCGAAGAAACGGGCTATTCGGCACGCGATTGGGCGCACTTGATGACGTTTCATCCGGTCATCGCCTACTCAACCGAACGCATCGAGATTTTCATCGCGCGTGGCTTAACTTTGCAAGAGCAAAAGCTTGACGATGGTGAGTTTCTTGAGGTGTTCACCGCGCCGCTGGCGAAGGCCCTTGAATGGGTTCGTACCGGCACCATCACCGACTCCAAGACCATCATTGGACTGATGTGGCTGGACAAACAGCAGTCGGGCGCTTGGCCGGTTGCTTAACTAAGTCACCGGCCGGGCGCTGTTTCAGTTCAGCCGCAAGCGCCGACCCAGCCGCACGCGGTGCAAAAATCGCAACCGTCTTTTTTTATCACGGCATAGTTGCCGCATTCAGCGCAGACTCCACCCTTCATCGCTTTCGTGGCACTGCCTTTTGGCGCCTGCAGGATGCCCATCTGGCGTACGGGCATGCCATCGTCGTGCAGGATGCCCAGCATAGCGTAGCGGTGCAGGATCAGCGCCGAGACATAAGACACTGTCGAGGGCCAGTTTTTTTTGCGGCGGTGGCCGGGCACAAATGCCATGAAATCACCCAGCGGTTCGGGAAAATCAAGCAGCTTGCGCAGTTTCATGCCTATCCACGCCGGGTCGATCACGCGCATGTCCAGCGAAAGTATTTTGCACAGTCCATCGAGTGCGCGAGGATATTCGCCCGATAGCCACATGGAATAGGGCCGTGTGACGCCATCGGGCAGGGTGATTTCCTTCAAACCCAGCACGAAATCGTCTCCGGTGCCGGCGTTAAGGACATCCACAGTCCATGACATGGTGCCGTCCGTGCCGGTCTTGGGTTCCTTCAGGCTGAACAGGGTATCTAGCACAGGCCCGTTCTTGCGCTCGTCAACCGCGCCGAGCTGTTCGACGCGGTAGCGAACCACCTGCGCCAACGCAGCAACCACGCTGGGCATGCGTTTCTTCTCGCCGTGCGGCGGGAAGGGCATGTCGAAGGCGTCATCACCCGCGGTCTTGGCCAGTGTATCGAGTTTAACGCGCAGCCAGGCCGGGTCATTGGCACGCATGTCCATGGACAGGGTCTTGGCGAGCGCGCCAATGCCGCGTGGCTGCTCGCTGCCGTTCACCCAGACCTCGAAGGGATGGCACCTGCCCTCGTTTTCGACATGTCCGACAAAAAGGGCAAAGGCACCGTGGCCGTGTTCGATCATGTAGGTCCATGAAGGATTTCCGGCGGAGAGCCCCGGGCGTCCGGGCCAGAGCAGGGAGGACAACACCGGTTCGGGCACCGATTTAATTTCGATGCGACGGTTTACGTCATTGAGCAGGAAATCCTGCGGTCCGGATTTCTCCGGGGTGACCGACAGCACCGAACCCAGCACATCGTTTGGCCGATAGGTTGCGAGCCCTTTCAGCCCAGCCTTCCAAGCGGAGAAATATAAGTCCTGGAACTCACCGTAAGGATAGTTTTCCGGAACGTTCACGGTCTTGGAGATGCTTGAGTCAATATACGGGGCAACCGCCGCCACCATGTCTTTATGGGCAGCGGCGCTCAGCTCCAAGGCGGTGACGAAGTAAGGGGGCAGTCCTTCGGCCGGGGACTTTGTTTCTTTTGGATCGCCCCCAACCGGATGGGCGTGGCGGTAAAGGCGCCAGGCCCTATCCTCCACGGCAAATTCCTTCATGCTGCCGTCGGGCATACGTTTTTTACGTGAATAAACCCACGAGAAAGGCGGTTCAATACCATTGGAGGCGTTGTCGGCAAAAGCCAGGCTGATGGTGCCGGTGGGGGCAATCGACAGCAAATGGCTATTGCGCAGGCCTTGTCCGCGTATCAGCGCCTTGAGTTCGGTCGGCAGGCGGGAAGCGAAGCTGGTTCCCGACAGGTACATATCGGCGTTGAACAGGGGAAAAGGGCCGCGCTCGGCCGCCAGTTCACTTGACGCACGATAGGCCGAATCGCGCATATGTTCTGAAATTTTCGCCGCCATCGCGCGCGCTTGTTCGCTGTCGTAGCGCAGGCGCAGCATGATGAGTGCATCGCCCAAGCCCGTAAAGCCCAGTCCGACACGGCGCTTGCTCATGGCTTCGCGGTGTTGCTGCTTAAGAGGCCAGGCGGTCACCTCGAGCACATTGTCGAGCATGCGAATCGCCACTGCCACAGTGCGCTCGAATGCATCAAAGTCAAAGCCGGCTTTTTCCGCGAAGGGGGCGCGAACAAAGCGTGTCAGGTCGATGGAACCAAGGCAGCAGCAGCCATAGGGAGGGAGAGGCTGTTCGGCACAGGGGTTGGTGGCGTCTATGCGCTCGCAGTAATAGAGGTTGTTATCACTGTTAATGCGGTCCAGAAAGAGGATGCCCGGTTCGGCATGGTCGTAGGTCGAACGCATGATCTGTTCCCACAAATCGCGTGCCCGCAACTTGCGGTATACCCAATGCGAATCATCCCGCTGGTAACCGCCCGCCGCGATCAGATCCCGGTGGGGCTTTGCCTTGTGGGCGAGTTCGAATTCACCGTCGGTCTCTACCGCATGCATAAAAGTGTCGGTTACGCCCACCGAGATGTTGAAATTGGACAGATCGCCGCCATCCTTGGCGCGGACGAAATCTTCGATATCAGGGTGGTCGCAGCGCAACACGCCCATTTGCGCGCCCCGGCGCGCCCCGGCTGATTCCACCGTCTCACAAGAGCGGTCGAACACGCGCATGTAGGATACCGGGCCGCTGGCACGCGAGCGCGTGCCGCGCACCTCGGCTCCCTTGGGTCGAATGGCGGAAAAATCGTAGCCCACGCCACCGCCGCGGCGCATCGTTTCGGCCGCCTCCTGCAGTGCGATGTAAATGCCCGGTTTGTCGTCGACAGTTTCGGATATCGAGTCACCCACGGGCTCGACAAAACAATTGATCAGCGTCGCTTGTAACTGAATACCCGCGGCCGAATTGATACGGCCGGCCGGGATGAAGCCCGCTTGCATGGCTTCAAGGAAGCGCGCCTCCCAGTGTCCGCGTTTGTCCGGGGCTTCGACGACAGCAAGGGCTGCGGCGACACGACTGCGCACTTCCTCTATGGATTGTTCATTGCCTTTGGCATATTTTTCGAGCAGCACATCGCGGCATATTTCCTGGGGGGCGAGGGCGGCTTGGTGGAGATGGGTAGTCATTTCAATCCTGCGGTCGTGCTCGCCACCGGAATGGTGCGGGAACACTGCAAAGGTTACGCCTTAAGTCGGAAAAATCAAATCCGACCTTGGTGGATGGGAACTGATTGTGCTTCTCGTTTCGGCGCCGACCATGGTTCAGTTGGCTCCGATGGTTCGGGGCCTGGCCTAGCCGATGCGCTAAATCACCCCGACGCGGGTTGGGCCAGGAATGTCCAGCCCGGAGAGAAAGCGCAGTAATGCAGCCAGAACTTCGTCCGGCTTTTCCGCCATCAGCGCATGTCCGCTGTCGGGGATGGCTATGCTCTGTACATTGTTTAGCGCGGCCAGCAGTTCTCGGGCGCCGCGTGGCGGTGTCATCATGTCACGCTCACCTAGAATGGCCAGCGTTGGACAGCGTACCCGCGCCGCGCTTTCCAGTCCGGCATCGTAGTTGTTGCATGCCGCAAAATCGGTATGGAGCACCCCCGGTTTTTGCCTTTGCAGCAGCCTGAGGTTTTCGCCCATGACCCAGAAACCCGGGCCAGGGTTGCTCGGGTAGTGTGCATAGGATGCGTGCGACCAGATGTTGATCATCTCGTGCGCCGCCGCTTCATCGTCTTTGGTGGCGGCGAGCAGTTCGGCTGACACCCGCATGGGAAAGGTCGGCCCAAGCAGTGCGATGGCCGCAAACCTGTCCGGATAGCGTGCCGCGCATTCGAGCGCAATGAGCGAGCCCATGCTGTGTCCCACCAGAATGGTGTGCTGCGCTCCGACAGAATCGATCAATGCCGCGACCCAGTCGGCCATATCCTCCACCCGTTCCAGCGGCGCGCCCTGGCTGCGGCCGTGCCCGGGCAGGTCGGGTGCGAGCACGCTGTAACCGTGGTGGGCGAGATAGCGCGACTGCAGGATCCAGACGCTATGGTCATGCGCGCCGCCGTGCACGAATAGGACCGTTGGCAATCGAACATCGAATGTCGTGCCGCCAGTGTAGGCGTAGGCTTTGCCGCCCCTGATGTTTATATCCATGGCTAGGTTTTCTGTGCCGCGCGCAAACCCGCCGACAAGTCGTCGGTCAGATCGTCGGCATCCTCAAGTCCTATTGAAAGACGCATGCTGCCCTCGGTGATGCCGGCCGCAGCGAGGGCCGCCTCATCCATACGAAAGTGCGTCGTGCTTGCCGGGTGGATAACCAGCGATTTGGCATCGCCAACGTTGGCAAGATGCGAAAAAATACGCAGGGTCTCGACAAAGCGCCGCCCGGCGGCACGATCACCCTTGAGGTTGAAGCTGAACACGGCGCCGCAACCTTTGGGCAGCAATCTTTTCGCCAATTCGTGATCCGGGTGTCCCGGGAGTTCCGGATAAGAGACTGAGGCAACCGCCGGGTGCCGGACCAGGAATTCAACCACCTTGCGCGTGTTCTCGACATGACGTTGCATGCGCAGGGGCAGCGTCTCCACGCCTTGCAGGATCTGGAAGGCGGTGGTCGGGCTCATGCATGCGCCAAAGTCACGCAGACCTTCGCGGCGTGCGCGCAGCGAGAAGGGCGCCACGGTCGACTCCTCCGAAAAATTCATGCCGTGAAAGCCCTCATAGGCCTCGGTCAGCTCGGGAAACTTGCCCGAGGCGACCCAGTCAAAGACGCCGCCGTCGACAAGTACACCGCCTATGGCCACACCGTGGCCGCCGAGGAACTTGGTGGCCGAATGAAACAGCAGATCGGCGCCATGATCGAATGGCTTGAGCAGGTAAGGGGTGGTAAAGGTGGCATCGACCATCAGCGGCAGTTTGTGCTCATGCGCGATGGCGGCCACTTCGGGGATGTTCAGCACATCGAGCCCCGGGTTGCCGAGGGTTTCGGCGAACAGGACCTTGGTATTCGGACGTATGGCCTTGCGCCAGGCGGCAAGGTCACGCGGTTGCACAAAGGTGGTGTCGATGCCAAAGCGTTTCAGGGTGTAATGCAGCAGATTATGCGAGCCGCCGTAAAGGGCTGCAGAGGCAACAATATGCGAGCCGGCAGCGGCGATGGTGGCAAGCCCCAGATGCAGTGCCGCCTGCCCGCTGGCGGTGGCGATGGCGGCGACGCCACCTTCTAGCGCGGCAATGCGCTCTTCGAGCACGGCATTGGTCGGATTGGAGATGCGCGAATAAACATGCCCCGCGCGTTCCATGTTGAACAGCGATGCGGCGTGATCCGAATCGCGAAAGACAAACGAGGTGGTGAAGTAAATCGGCGTCGCACGCGCGCCGGTATGCGGGTCGGGCGCCTGCCCGGCGTGCAGGCTTAAGGTGTCGAACCCCGGATTTCTTGGCTTGGCCATCGGAACTCCTTCTCGATGGCCCGATTCTACCGCGGGGGCGACACGGACCGGGGCGAGCCCCGGTCCGTGTCGCGTTCTGCCTAGCCTTGCAGCTTGATCGGAACGTAGAGTTTGGAGTCGCCGCGCTGCACTAGGATCGCGATCTGGTCCCTGGCCTTGCCGGCAATGCCCTGCAATTGCGCAATGCTGGTGATCGCCTCGGTGCCGGCGGCGAGGATGATGTCACCGGCCTGGATGCCGGCTCGGGCCGCGGCGCCATTGGACTGTTCGACGACCAAGCCGCCGCTTACCTGCAATTGGCGTTGTTCATCGGCGCTGAGCGGGCGCACCGCGAGTCCAAGACGACCGGGTCTGGCCGCAGGTTCGGCTGCGCGGGTGACTTTGTCCGAGGGTATTTCGCCCAGGCTGACGCTGATATCGCGGGTCGCGCCACCACGCCATATCTGCAACTTGGCCGATTGACCCGGCTTGAGATCTCCAATCACACGCGGCAGGTCGGATGATTGCTCAACCGGTGTGCCGTTGACGGCAAGGATCACATCACCGGAAACAAGGCCGGCCTTTTCTGCCGGGCTGGCGAGCTCGACCGAGTTCACCAGCGCACCCTGGGCCTTGGCCAGGCCGAATGATTCGGCCAGTTCCTTGCTGACGCCCTGCACCGCGACGCCAAGACGTCCGCGGCTGACCTTGCCATACTGCTGCAACTGCTCTTTGACCTTCATCGCCACATCAATCGGGATGGCGAAGGAAAGTCCCATGTAGCCGCCGGTCTGGCTGTAGATCTGCGAGTTGATACCGATGACCTCGCCGTTCATGTTAAACAAGGGTCCGCCCGAGTTGCCCGGGTTGATGGCGACATCGGTTTGAATGAAGGGCACATAGTTTTCATCCGGCAGGTTGCGCGATTTTGCACTGATGATGCCGGCGGTGACGGTGTTCTCCAAGCCGAAAGGCGATCCGATTGCCGCGACCCATTCGCCGGTCCTTGCCCGGTTCGAGTCGCCGATGCGTACGACCGGCAGGTTGGTTGCGTCAATCTTGACCAGCGCAACATCGGTGCGGCGATCCACGCCCAGCACCTTGGCCTTGAACTCGCGTTTGTCGGTGAGTTTTACCGTGACCTCGGTTGCATCGGCCACGACGTGGGCATTGGTCAGGATGGTGCCGTCCGCACTGACGATGAAACCCGAACCCTGGCCTTGCGAAGGCTGTGCCCGCTCCTGCGGCACAGGAACACCAAAACGGCGGAAAAATTCAAACGTCGGATCGTTGGGGTCGACGGCGGCCTTGCGCTTGAGCGAAACCACGCTGATGTTGACCACGGCCGGACCTTCGCGCTCAACCAGGGCGCTGAAGTCGGGCAGGCCGCGTGAACTGAGCAAGGGCGGCGTGGCGGCTGCGGCGGCCAGCACAGGTGCGGCCGCCTGGGTGTTTGATATGCCCGAATTGCCGCTGTAGGCGCCAACGCCAAGACCCAATGCCAGCGCTGCGGCAACCGATGTGGCAAGTTTTGTATTCATGTGCGCTCTCCAGTTGAAGTCTTTCTTGGAACACAAGCGCGGGCGGGGGTTCCGTGAAAGAGGCCCCTGAAACAAATTGTTACTTTTGGCGGCGAAGCGCCAGCTTCAGGCGATGGCGCCTTGCCGCTGAGCCATCGCGCCTTCGCGTGCGACCTGATCGGCGCGTGCCGTCTTTATGATATCGGCCACCTCGATGGAGCCCATTTTGAGCGCAAGCTCGAGGGCCGTGTCGCCGTCCTTGCTCATGATTGTGACATCGGCGCCGTTGCGGATCAGCAGTTCGACCATCTGGGCGTTGCCGCGCGCGGACGCGTACATCAGCGGCGTGTAGCCGTTGTCAGCCAGCAGGTTCGGATCGAAATTCATGGACAGGATTTTTTGTGCATAGACTAGGTTGCCCTTTTCTATGGCGTAAAAAAGTGTCTTGATACCCTCGGCGCTTTTTTCCTTGGGTTTTTCCTCCAGCCCGGTGGGGAGTAGTCCGATCACGTAATTGATCAGGGATATGCCGACCATGGCGGCGAGGGCGAGGATTAACGGAATGGTCGAAATGCCGAGTTTTTCGGCAATTTGCGCGGGCATGTTGGCCCCCGCAGCGAGCGCGATGAACATCAAAAGAAACGTGAACTTGAGGTAAAAAAACAGCGAAATGAACACCGCGATGGCAAGGATGGCGATCAGGTGGTCGGGGTTGACGCCCCAGCCCTCGAGCATGTCCCGGGGCAGGTTGGCGAGTACGGCAGTCAGGCTTATCAGCGTAACCAGGGCCCATTCCCTGGTTTTTGCATGCATTGTCATTGCGGCTCCCCGGTGGCGATCGTTGTTGTTCGCTATGCCTTGGTTGCGACGCCGCACCCGCGTGCAGGCACGCTGCTATGATAAATCATTCACATCAAAGCCTGCAGCGCGGAGTTAGGTGCAAAATCCAGCCATGAGCAAAGCATTTACCAGGGAAAACGACGAGATCGAGGATGATGTTCCGGATCCGGTGGCCAGCCTGCCGGCGGGAACGAAAAACTACATCACGCCGGCCGGGCACCTGCGCATGAAAACCGAACTCAAGGTGTTGGTTGAAACGGAACGCCCGGAGGTGGTGCGCACGGTGTCCTGGGCGGCGTCAAACGGCGACCGTTCTGAAAACGGCGACTACCTTTACGGCAAAAAGCGCCTGCGTGAAATTGACCGCCGCATCCGCTACCTCATGAAACGCCTCGAAATCGCAGAGGTGGTCGATCCACGCGATGTCGATCACGAGCGCGTTTTTTTTGGAGCCACGGTCATGTACTCCGACCCGCGGGGTGAGCGGCGCACCGTTTCGATAGTGGGCATCGACGAGGTCGACCCGTCGCGGGGCCGGGTGTCCTGGATTTCACCCGTGGCGCGTGCGCTGCTCAAGTCGGGCGAAGGCGATATCGTTGTCTTGCGTACTCCTAACGGCCCGGAGAATCTCGAGGTGCTTGAAATACGGTACGAATTTTTGCATTAGGGCGCGCCTGCGCCCGCCCCTGACTTGCCGCTGGCTGCGGGCGCCAGGAAGGTGATTGCGCCGTTATAATCGCCGCCTCTTACCGAAGGGCCGGCCCCCGGCCGGATCAGCGACTTTAACCATGCTCAGCTACCGCCACGCTTTTCATGCAGGCAATCACGCCGACGTGCTCAAGCACGCCGTGTTCGTGCAATTACTGCGTCACCTGCTGCAAAAGGACAAGCCGTTCTGGTGCATCGACACCCACGCCGGTGCCGCGCTGCATGCGCTTGACGAGGGCTATGCGTTGAAGAATGCAGAGTTTGAGAGCGGCATCAGCCGGCTTTGGGCCTTGTCCACCGATGAGAGCGGCAGGCGCAGGCACTTGCCGCCTATGCTGGCGCAGTATATTGAGCAGGTGCGCGCGGTTAATCGTGGGCCGCAGTTACGCAGTTACCCCGGATCGCCGCAAATCGCCGCACAGATGCTGCGAAAAAAAGACAGCCTGCGCCTGTTTGAGTTGCACAGCACCGAGAGCGAGTTGTTGGAGAAATATTTCCGCGGCAGTGAGACGCGGGTCGAGGTCGATGCGGGTGACGGCTTTTCCGGCATGCTTTCGGTACTGCCGCCGCCACCGCGCCGCGGCCTGGTGCTTATCGACCCCTCGTATGAAGACAAAAATGACTACGCCAGCGTGGTTACCGCCCTCAACGAGGGTCTCAAGCGCTTTGCCACCGGCATGTACATGGTCTGGTACCCGCAGGTGCAGCGACGCGAATCGGAGTTGTTGGCCCGGGACTTGAACCGACTGCGCCAGACCGACTGGTTGCATGTGACGCTGACGGTCAAGGATCCGGCGGCCGATGGCCTCGGTTTGCACGGCAGCGGGGTCTACATCGTCAATCCGCCGTGGACGCTGCCCGATATGCTCAAAGAGACCATGCCGCGCCTGGTTGAATGGCTGGGGCAGGATGATGGCGCGACCTTCAGCCTGAATTTTGAAATCGCCTGACCGCCTTCAGTTTGCCAAGGCACCGACGGCAGCAAGAAACGCTGTCAGAGATATAAATTGGCGGCGCGTAGTGCGACTAATAAAAAAAGACCATTAAGCCTTGCCGCAAAAGGCAGTCCAGGCTTGTTTCGAGCGGGTGGCCTTAAGCGGACCGGCCGCTCTCTTGCGCGGCTTTGCCACCCGGTTACTTACAGGCCGTCGAAATAGGCGGCCATGCGCGCACGCATCGCCGCATCTGGCAAAGGGCCGGTGCCCGCTTGCATATTGTCAAGCAGGTGGCGCGGTTCGCGTGTGCCTGGAATGACGCAGGTCACAGCCGGGTGGCCCAGAATGTATTTCAGGAAAAACTGTGCCCAGCTTTCGCAGCCCAGTTCGGTGGCAAAGGAGGGCAGGGGTTTGCCCTTTACCGTCCGAAACAAATCGCCCTCTTCGAACGGCCGGTTGATGATGACTGCGCTCTGGTTGTCCATGGCGGTGGCGAGCAGGTTCTTTTCGGCGTCGCGCGTGGCGATAGAAAAGTTGAATTGCACGAAGTCGGGTTTTTCTTTCTGGCTCATATAGCGAATAATGTTGGTGGCTCATCTGGTGAGCCTGTGGGGGCGGAAACTGGCAGTGTGGCGCAAAGGCGCTGGACCAGGAGACGCGAAATGAGGACTAGGGAATTGGCAAGGTTGATAAGCACTCTGGGCAAGTTGCCG
>CAMDDU010000019.1:0-76244 GCA_945892985.1 Bordetella parapertussis | reverse complement strand
CGCGCCAGAAACGCCGCTTTGCGCGTTGCTCTTCCATGTACCTCGAATCCTTTCGCCGCCGCCAGCGTCATTTGTTTCATTCTCAACCCTCCCGTTTGCGTCTCGCTATATGACAACAGACGCGGGGACTTGTTCAGTGTTTCCCTAGGGGTTGTGCCGATGTGTCATGCAAAAAATATGTGTTGCCAGCTTGTGGTTTTCATTGCAGCCCTCGTTTTGGCAACGAACATGGCCAGCGCCCAGGCCCCCAAGACAGAAAAGCCCAAGGGCGGGGTCAAGGCCAAAGCTAAAGCGGCGGAATGTCATGTTGCTGATTTCAGGCATCTCGCGCTCAGTCGGCACGACGCCCCGGGGCGTGCAATCGTTGCGCTTGAGTGGGTGGAGAAAATCGGCCCCGAGTGTTCAATAGAGAAACTAACCTTGATTAGAAATAATCGCGCACTCTGGCTGGGGCCTGCCGACACGACGGCAATCATGACTAGCCTTGATCGCTTGATCGAGGTTAAGGCGAAGACGGATGCGCAGATATCGGATGCGCTGCGCAGCATTTATGGGCGTCCTGCGTCGATGATCTCTTCTCCCGCTGCTGCGGCTACGACCACAGCGACACCGACACCGACACCGACACCTGCACCGGCAGCGGCACCTGCAGCAGCACCGGCCGCGGAGCCGGCAGCCGCACCGGCCGCCCCGGCGGCGAACTGAGCGGCACAATACGCCAGTATCAAGGCTGGAAAAACCGGATCAGCTAAGCGCGATTCGCCGCTGCCAGTGTAAAGTCAAAAAACTGCGAAAGACCGGGGCTGTTCCGCGCGACGAACTCCCGGCTGCTTGCGGGCGGTATTTCTTGGCCTCTGCGTGGACTGCGTTTGACCTGGGTCAAAACAAGGCTTGGTCGGCGGCGCAAAACTGGTGGCATTAGAAGGCGTGCGGACTCTTTCTGCCGCCACCACCAGAGGGAGGCAGGCATGATCCGGTCATTGCAATGTGTCGCGCTGACGGTTCCAAACCTTGAGCAGGGTGCGGCTTTTTACAAAATCATGGGCCTTGAGCCGCAAGCCAGAGGCCGCAGCGTGGTGTTTCGCTGCGCCGGACGCGACCAGGATCAGTTGTATCTCGTACCGGGCGAAAAAAAAGGCATTGCCTGGGTGTCTTGGGGCACCGGTGCCCATGAGTTGAGCCAGACCGAGGCGACGCTGCGCCAGGGCGGCGTAAGCCTTTTGGCCGCTCCGCTCGACGCCCCGGCCGAAGGCATCTGGTTTCGCGACCCCGATGGCGTGCTGCTTAACCTGCGTGCGGCCGAAGCGGCGCAGCAGACCCGGCCTGCGGTTGAGATCAACAATCCCGGACAGCAGTATGTGCGCCTTGGACGGCGCGGAGCGCCCAATCGTGATATCGATGCGCGACCGCGCAAGCTTGGCCACTTGCTCAAATTCTCCACCGATGTGAACCGGGATGTGCGGTTTTATACCGAAGTTCTCGGCATGAAGGTATCGGACCGTATCGGCGACAAGGAGGTGGCGTTCCTGCGCTGTGGCGGGGACAGCGATCACCACACCCTGGCCATCGCTTTGAGCGAGTCATCCGGGCTGCATCACCTGTCCTGGGAAATGGGCAACCTCGACCAGTTGCAGCTTTGCGCCGAGCGCATGATTAACGCGGGCTACAAGGACTCCTGGGGCGTTGGACGGCATATCTACGGCTCGAATTACTTCCATTACGTCCGTGATCCCTGGATGGGCTTGTGCGAGTTCTACTGGGACATCGACTTCATCCCGGAGAACGCGTCTTGGCAGGTCGAGGTCGCCGATGCCTCGGGGGATCAATTGCACAAGAATCTGTACCAGTGGGCATCGGCACCACCCCCCGGAGATTTTTTGCAGAATTTTGAGCGTGTCGCCGCATAGCATCCGCGCGCGAATTGCGATTTCTGCAGCAACCCGTTCCCGATTCGAGTTGAAGCCTGAGGCTGGTGCCTGAGATCGGTACGATAGGCCTGTCAGCGGTGCTTCTGGGGCGCTTTTGCCGTACTGCGTCTGCGTGGCAGAGTCAGCCGGATGATCTGTGCATTCGGGGTGTAGGGGCACCAGTATGCGAGCGGGTTTTTTGACGGATCCGACCCCCGCGATACGCGATGCCTAGACCGCCAAGATCGCGGTTGATGCTATCCGAGTATTGTGATGGCATGCCTATCGCCCCCGCTGCGGTGCTTACGCCGCTTGCACGGGCCGGATTTTGCGCCATCAGCGCGGCGCGAAATCTGCGCCGAGATGCCCAACCTTGACATAGATGAGCGCCCCTTCGGGGCCGGTGAAGGGCGTGTGCTGGCTCATCCGGGGGCTGCGCAGCCATGTGCCGGCGGCATACGCGCCACCTTCGTCACGGAAGATGCCGTCGAGGACAAGGATTTCTTCCCCGCCCGGATGCATGTGCCGGTTGAACCGAGTGTCTGGCGCCCAGCGCACCAAGGCGGTGTCTATCCCGTCATGCGCGTGCAGCGGCATCACCGACAGGCCGGGAACAAGCCCCGGCAGCCAAGGCGTGGTATTCGTGTCTATGCGCACCGCCGACCTGTCCGCATCGGCGAACTGACGGAGTTTTACGAAAATCAGGCAGCCGTCGCGTGAAAACGGCGCGTGGCTGCTGCCCGGCGGATTTCTTAGATAAGTGCCCCTGGGGTGATCCCCGCTTTCGTCGGAGAAAATACCCTCGAGCACGAATATCTCCTCGCCATGAGCATGATCGTGGCGATCGAAGCGGGCGCCGGCGGCATAGCGCACGATGCTGGTCGCACGGGCGACTTCGTCGCCAATCCGGTCAAGCATGCGTCGCTCAACCCCCGCCAACGGCGCGGCGGACCAGCCCGCATCGGCGGAATGGCTTACAACACGAAGCGAAAAATCATCATTGATATTCATTGGGGGTGACTTTTTAGAGCGCTTGGTTGATGGGAGCGGGCCTTTCCAGCCATTTCACCACCGCGCCCGGGCGCGACTGCCCGGGCGGCGTGGAAAATTACTCGGCCTTGATGTTGGCCTCTTTGATCACGCGCGAATACTTTACGAACTCCTGATCGAGGAATGTCGCGAATTCCTCCGGCGTCGTGCCGCCGGCGTCAAAGCCCTGGTCGCCAAGACGCTCGGTGGCAAGCGGTGACATCACCGCCTTGCCCACCTCGATGGCGATTTTTTTTGCCAGATCCTTGGGCAGGTTGGCCGGCCCCCATACGCCGTACCAGGAGACCATGTCGAATCCGGGCAGACCGGACTCGGCGACAGTGGGCACGTTGGGCATGAAGGCAATGCGTTTGGGGCTGGTGACAGCCAGTGCCTTGAGCTTGCCGCTTTTGACCGGTGGATAGGAGGAGGGCAGTGCATCTATCATGGCACTGGCGTGCCCACCCATGACATCGGCCAGTGCCGGTGCGGTACCCTTGTAGGGAATGAGCTGGATGGCAAGCTTGGCGCCGCTCTTGATGGCTTCCTCGGCGAGATGTGCGGCCGAACCTGTCGGTGGCGCGGCGAAGGTGTATTTTTCCGGCGTCGCCCGCACCAGCGCGATGAATTCTTTCAGGTTTGCCGCCGGCACGCCCGGGTACGCGGTGACCAGCAGCGGCACCGAGCCGATTTTTGAGATCGGCGTGAAGTCGCGCATCATGTCGTAGGGCAGGTTTTTAAGCAGGATAGGATTGGTGACGAAGGTCGAAGCCTGTACCAGCAGCGTGTAACCATCCGCTGTCGCCTTGGCGACGACGTCGCTGCCGATCACGCCGTTGGCACCGGCGCGGTTCTCGACAATGAAGGATTGCCCGAGCTGCTCGCTCAGTCGCTGTGCCACGACGCGCGCCACGGTGTCCACGGTGCCCCCGGGCGGGTAGGGAACGATCACGCGCACGACGCGGTTGGGATAGTTTTGCGCATCCGCCTTGAACGCTGCGATGGCGAGAAACCCGGCTGCCAGTAAGTGTAGAAATATTTTCAAGATAATCCTCCTGTGGAAAGCAATTTTTTACTGTTTATTCCATGCTCAAAAAAAATCGACGCGGTGGTTTGCAAGGTGAATACGAGGTTACGCTCAGCGCGCATGTTGCTCCTCCAACGAGGCAATGCTGACGCTGATCGCCTGCAGCAGCTGGTCCGAACAGACCGCGGCAAGGGGGTTCTGCGCACCGGCGATGGCGCGCAACAAGGCGTTCAGGCTGCCCGAGCCGGCCGCCGCAATGCCGGCGTGCTTGCGGATGAAAGCGGGCATGGCTGCGGTCGCGGAAAATTTTTGCAGCAAATAGTCAAGAATCATGCCGTCAAAATCGCGCAGGTCGACCGCCGCCCCATAAGCGCAGGCGCAGCCCATGGTGAAGGCCAGGTGGCGGCGGCTGACGCGCTGCCAGCGTCCGAGCAAATGCATTGCCTCGATGGCGATGGCGCTGGCGTCACGCGGCTTTGACGCTGCGGCCTTGACGGATTTTTTTGGCGCAGAAGCGGCGCCGCGGCGGGCGCGTTCAAGCACGGCGGGCATGTTTGCCTCCTGCGGGTTGCGCGCCGATTGCGGCAGGCGTATCCGTCGTCGCAGTCACGCCGTAATCGCGCTTGGCCGCAGCGGCGGAAATATAGCCCAGGCGCAGGTCGCGCAGGATCGATTCGCGCGAGCGTTTTTTCGGATCACCAAAACCGCCGCCACCGCCCGAGCGCAGAATGTAGGACTCGCCCGCGGCGAGCTTGGTATTGACTTTGCCACCAGGAAAAACGGTCTCCTTGCCGTCTTTGTGGCGTATGCCAATCTGGTTGCCCAGCGCCGGTCCGCCGCCCTTGAGGCCCCAGGGTGGGTTGTTCACGCGGTCGGTGCGGGTCTGGTAATTGATCAGCGACAAGGCCATGACTTCGGTTTCGGCGCCCAGTCCACCGCGGAATTCACCGGCGCCGCCCGAATCCTGGCGCAGGCGGTAGTGGCGGACCAGCAGCGGAAATTTGTTCTCGACCTGCTCCGAGGGCCCGTTGTGGGTGTCGCCATCGTTCATGCAGACGGTGCAATTGGCGCCATCCTCGTCCGACTTGGCACCCCAACCGCCGCCGATCAAACCGCCCAGGTAAATCCACAGGCGGCCGTCACGCGGGTGAATGCCATTGACGTTCGCTATTAGCAGGTCGGCGTGGTGGCCGGCGATGACATCGTCCGGAATGGCCGGCGCCAGCGCCTTGAAAATGGTGTCGACCAGTGTCATCGGATAAGTCATCCAGACGCGCATGGGCGCCGGATGCGTGGCGCTGACGACGGTTCCCGGCGGCACGATGACCTTGAGGGGACGGAAGCTGCCATCGTTGATGGGGTTGTCCCGGGGCAGGGTGAGGCACTTGAATGCGACCTGCGCGCAGGCGACGCCGGCGCCCGAATTGTAGAAACCCTTCACCTGCGGACTGACGCCGGACAGATCCACGGTCATCTCGCCGCCGCTGATGGTCACCTTGACGCGGATGGGCACCGGCTGGTCGATGTCTATGCCGTCGTCGTCCATTTGCGATTCGGCGACATAGACGCCATCGGGCATGGCGCGCACGCGGGCGCGCGCCTCCGCTTCGCTATGGTTCATGATTTGCTCGATGCTCGCGAGCACCGTCTCCAGGCCGTGGCGCGCGAGCATGTCCTCCATGTGCCGCGCACCGACACGGCAGGCCGACAATTGCGCTTCAAGATCGCCCATTGCGCGGTCGGGGCGGCGCACGTTCATCAGGATGAGATTGCGCATTTCGGCGTTGAGCCGGCCGCGCACGTGGTACTTGACCAGCGGAATCTGCAGGCCCTCTGAAAAAATATCGGTGGTCATGCCGTTGAGGATGCCGCCGATGTCCTGCCAGTGCGCCATGCAGGTCGAGAACGCGACGATGCGTCCCTTGTGGAACACCGGGATTGAAAAGGTCAGGTGGTTCAGGTGCGCGCCGGTGGTGTAGGCATCGTTGGTGAGCAGGATGTCGCCCGGGTGGATGCCCTCCAAGCCCCAGTGGGCGACTTTTGCCTTGACCACGTCGCTCATGCCGCGAATGAAGGTGGGCAGGCCAAGGCCGATGGACAGGGTTTCGCCGGCGCTGTTGAACAGGCCCACGGTGAAGTCGAGCGCCTCGTAGATGATCATGTTGTACGAGGTTCGCATCAGCACCGATTTCATTTCTTCGGTGGCCGCGACCAGGCTGTTGCGAATGAGCTCGACCGAGACCGGATCGACGCGCTTGTGCTGGCGCACGGGGGGGGCTTTTTTGCCGCGGCGTTGGATTGTCATTTTGGTTTTTCCTATGCGCTGGTGCCGGCTATTTGCGGGCGATGTCCACGACGAGGTTGCCATACTGGTCGACGCGCAGGCTGTCGCCGGGCTGGAGCACGCTGGTGGTGGCGTGCTCTTCTATCAGCGCAGGCCCCTTGATCACATTGGCGGCGAGCAGTTCTTCACGGCGGTACAGGGCGGTCTCGGCCCAGCCCGCGTCTTCGAAATAGACTTTTCTTGAACCGAGCCGGGCTTTGGCCGGAGGGCGCGCGCTGCCGCGCGGTATTTTTTCCAGCGGCGGCTTTTTCATCACGCCGGTGACGGTGCTGCGGATGCTGACGATCTCGGCCACTTCGTTGGGAGCGCCGCGTCCGTAGCGCTCCTCGTGGGCCGCATCAAACGCCGCCTTGATGCCTCTTTTATCGGCGCGCTTGAATGCCGACAGCGGCATGTCCACGGTGACCGCGTGCTCCTGGCCGACATAGCGCATGTCGAGGGCGCGATTGACCAGCAGCTTGCGCGTGCCAAGGTCGGCCTCCTTGAGTGCGGCGACGCCTTGCTGCTCTAGTTCGAGAAACCAGCCCTGCAGTTCGCTCATCGCGACGGCATCGAGGCGGATGAAATGCGAGCGCACCAGGTCGCGGCGGAAATCCGACAGCAGCATGCCAAAGGCGGAAAAGTGGCCTGGTGCACGCGGCACGATAACGCGGGGAATGCGCAGTTCGCGCGCCACCATCGAGGCGTGCAGCGGGCCGGCGCCGCCGTAGGCGAACAGGGTCGGGAATGTGCCCGGATCGAGGCCGCGGTCGGTGGTGACGCCTTTTACAGCGTGCGACATCGCGGCCGAGGCGATGCGCAGCACGCCCATCGCCGCCTTGGTGACAGACAGTCCGAGCGGCGTGGCGATGCGCTCGCGGATCGCCGCCGTCGCCGCGGCCTTGTCGAGCAGCATCTCGCCACCGAGAAAGCGCGCTGCGTCCAGCCTGCCGAGCACCAGATTGGCGTCGGTCACGGTGGGCTCGGCGCCGCCCAGGGCATAGCAAGCCGGTCCGGGGGCGGCGCCGGCGCTTTGCGGACCCACGCGCAAGGCGCCCGCGGGGCTGACCGAGGCGATGCTGCCGCCTCCGGTGCCCACCTCGTGGATGTCTATCATGGCGGTGAGCAGCGGCAAGCCGGTAAGGTAGCCGCCTATCATCGTGCTGCCGGTCACCAGCGCTTTGCCATCACGCACAACACCGGCCTTGGCAGTGGTGCCGCCCATGTCAAATGCGATTGCGTTATCGATGCCCAGCACATGGCACAGGAGTTGGGCACCGATGACGCCGGCGGCCGGACCGGACTCCATCATGCGCACACAATCCTGCCTCGCCTCGGACAAGGCGTAGAGGCCGCCGGTCGATTGCACGACGAGGAACTTGCCGGAGAATTTCGCCCGCTTGATCTCCTGTTCGATCTCGCCAAGGTAGCGGTGCACGCGCGGTCCGATATAGGCATTGGCAACCACGGTCGATGTGCGCTCGAACTCGCGGTACTCCTGCGACAAGTCGGCCGACGCCGAAACGAATACGCCGGGAAGGCGCTGCTGCAAATAGGCCTTGACCGCCTGCTCGTGCGCCGGATTGCGGTAAGAGTGCAGGAACAGCACCGCCACAGCTTCAATTTTCAGGTGTTCGAGCCGGTCGGCGATCTCTTTCACCTCGTCCATGTCCAGGGCCTGGTGCACCGAGCCGTCGGCGAGCAGACGTTCGCTCACCTCAAAGCGCAGGTCGCGCTCTATCAGGGGCGTGTGCTTGCGGTGGCGCAGGTTGAATGAATCGGGGCGGTTGATGCGGCCGATTTCATAAATATCGCGAAAACCGCGCGTGGTGATGAGCGCGGCGCGCGCGCCGGAGCGCTCGAGCATGGTGTTGATGGCGACAGTCGAGCCGTGCAGGAACAGCTTGGCGTCGGCCAGGGTGACACCGGCCTTGCGCATGCCATCGAGAATGCCGCTGACCAGCCGCTGGGGCGTGGTCAGGGTCTTGCCCAGCATCAGTACGCCGCGTTTTTCATCAAACGCGGCGACGTCGGTGAAGGTGCCGCCGATGTCGGCGGCAATGCGTATTTTTGCTTGGTTTTTCATCGGCGGCAGGGGTGGCAGGCGTGGCAGGGGTGCATGGGTGTCATGGTTACAGCGGGCTGTTATTTTTCAGCGTATGGATTTACTGCACAAGGGGGCAAGCCCCTTGTCTACCCCCCACTTCAAAGGGAAGCTGGTCAGGATGCCCTCATTGGGCTTAGGCGGCCTTGAAATCAAGCCGGGTTTCCTTGTTGCATATTTTCCAGTTGCCGCCCTCGCGCACCAGTTCGTCGCGGTAGCGCCCCACTGACGCCGGGCCGTTTAGCGGAGCGGGCAGTGTGCCCGCTGTGGCCGGCAAATGCCGGTAAACGGTGAAATACGAGCTCACGACCATGCGGTTGTCACCGACTTTCTCGCACAACTGGTTGGTAATGACGTGGCGCACCTGCATCTTCGGGTCGCGTTTGGCCATGACTTCGCGAAATTGCTGCACGCCCTTGACGCTGCCCTCCGGGCGCTGCCAGACGAGCGCCTGAACGAAGTGCTGCTCCATCGCCGCAAAGTCACCGGCATCGAACAGCGCCATGAAGCGAATCACCACTTCCTGGCATTGTTGCGCGTCAAGCGCGCCGGCGAAATCGTCGCTCGTATAGGGATGTGACATTGGCGGGCTCTCTGGTATGAGGTATCAGGCTTACTTGACCGGGTGGGCGCGCAGCGCCGCTTCGTTGATGTCGCTGCCCCAGCCGGGGCGCTGCGGCACCAGCATCTGGCTGTTTTCGAACTCCAGCGGATGGGTCATGAAGTCGTTCATCCACGGCACTTCGTCGACGACAAATTCCATGGCGCGAAAATTGGGCACGGCCGCGCACAGATGCGCGCCCATCAGCGTGGACAGATAGCCGTGATAGTTGTGCGCGGCGATGTTCACCGAAAACGAGTCGGCAAGATTCGCCATGTGCATGGCGTTGACCATGCCGTTCCACTGCACGTCAATGATCGCAAAATCAACCGCCCGCGCCTCGAGGTAGGGCCGGATCCCGCGCACTCCATAAATGGTTTCCAGTGAAGCGATGGGCAGTGTGGTGCCGCTGCGGATCTGTGCAATCTCGACCGGGTCGTGCAAGTCGAATTCGAGCCAGGCCAGATTGAAGGGCTCGAGCGCCCTGGCGATACGGCGCATGCCCTCCGGTCGAAAGTTGAAATTGAGGTCGACCATGAGGCCCATGCCCTCACCGGCGCCCTGCCTGAACGCGCTGAGCAGGTCGACGATGCCCTGCAGGGTTTTCGCGTCGATATTGCGCTCCGGCCATTGCGCATGGTTCTGAAACAGGCCGGGCGAATGCACGCGCGGTTCGGCTCCGTCGAACAGGATGACGTTGGTCTTTAACGCCGTGTATCCCTGGTCGCGCACCTGTTTTCCCAGCGTGATGATGTCATCCAGGGTGCGTAGCGGCGCGGCGGATTCGGGCGGCAGGAAACGCCCGTGCCTTACGCGTGCCGTGCCGCAGTGCGACCAATAGAGCGGCAGTCGGGTGCGCAGCGCGCCGCCAAACAGGTCGCAGACGGGCAGCGACAGGCTCTTTGCACGGACGTCGAGGCAGCCGTTCTCGATCGCCGCGCAGGCTTGGGCAGACAGGCCGCCGGGTGTGAGGCGCGTAATGGTGGCGAGCAGTTCATGGATGGTGGTAGTTGCGCGCGGATCGAGCCCGATCATGTGTTCGGCTAGTTTTCGGATGATCGCAGTCAGGCCCGGCGTGCTGCGCGCTTCGGCGAATTCGGACCAGCCGATCAGCCCCTCATCGGTGACGATTTTCAGAAAGGACACGACCCGCCATCCGGCGTCCGCGTGCAGGTCTTCAATGCGGATTATTTTCAAGTTTTGTCCACGGTTACGGTGCCGGCTTTGACGATATGCAGCAATTCCTTGCGCCGGCCGGCGATGAAGCGGCGAAGGTTTTCGCAGATGATGGGCACATTCACCTTGGCCACGTTCTCGTGCACCACGCCCTGGTGGCAGGTGATGATCAGGTTATCCAGTTCCCAGAAGGGGTGTTGCGGCGGCAGCGGTTCGGCGAGGAAGACATCGAGTGCAGCGCCGGCGATTTTGCGCTGACGTAGCGCCTCGAGCAGCGCGTCCTCGTCAATCACGCCGCCACGGGCGAGATTGACCAGAAAAGCGTCGGGCTTCATTGCCGCGAGCACGCCTGCATCGACGATGTTGTGTGTCTCCTTGGTGTAGGGCAGCAGCAGCAGCAGGTAATCGAGTTCGGGCGCGAGTTCGGTCAGTTTGTCGCGCTGCACCATGTGATCAAAACCCGGCACGCTGCGCGTGCTGGTGCTGATGCCTACCACCGTCATGCCCAGCGCTTTGCAGGCCGGTCCCAGGGTTTGGGCGATCGAGCCGACACCGAGGATGCCTATGGTTTTGCCGTGAAGCAGGCGTGCCGGCCAGCGGTCCCAGCGGTGCGCGGCCTGGTTGCGAAAAGTGCGCGGCAAATCCCGGCTCAGGGCGAGCAGCAGCGACAAAGCGATTTCTGTCATCGGCACGCCATGCACGCCATGGATGTTGGTGACAAGCACCTCTTCGCGCAGCGCCGGGCGGTCGACGATGTTGTCCATGCCGACGCCGATGCCCTGCACCCATTGCAGGCGCGGCATGTTCGCGAACACATGGTCGGCGCGGTCGCGCAGGTAATGGCCGTGGGTGATGAGTATGGTCGCGCGCGCAAGAAACGCGTCGGCGTCGGACACGTCTGCCACAACATTGATTTCCAGCCCGGGGAAGGCGCTGCGCACCCCGTCGTGATACTCCAGCCGGATCTTCTCCGGCACCGGCATGACCATCAGAACCGAATGCATCGTGCGTTTGACCTGTGTTGTTTGCTTGTTGTTTGCGTGGGGGGGCGGTCAGTCCAGTTTGAGGTCGATTTTCCTGACCACAGGCGTCCACATTTCAGCGTCGTCGGCGAGCGCCTTGCGCGTTTGCGCGGCGTTCGCACCTATCGGTGCCAGGTCCACGGCGCGCAAGCGCGCCATGACTGCCGGATCGGCCAACGCGGTCGCGGTTTCGCGCGTCAGCGTGTCCAGAATGGCTTGCGGCGTTCCGGCCGGCGCGAACAACACCAGTTTGAAGGTGGCGTTGAATCCGGGAAACCCCGACTCGGCCACGGTGGGCACATCGGGCGCGAGCGGGGAGCGCTGTTCGGATGAAACGGCCAGCGCGACGAGTCTGCCCGAATTGACATGTGGCATCACGGTCGGTCCGGGCAGAAAACCGCAGTTGACCTGGTTGCCTATGATGTCGGCCGAGGCCGGTGCCGCACCGCGATAGGGCACGTGGGTCATGCTGACGCCGGCCCGTGACAGCAACAGCTCCATCGCGAGGTGGCCGGGGACGCCGGCACCGCCCGATGCGTAAGACAGCGGCTGCCGCTTGCCCAGCTGGATCAGCGCGTCCAGCGTTTTGGCGCCAAGCGCAGGATTGCATGTCAGCACCTGGGCGAAGGACGCCATGACCATTAGCGGCAGCAGATCACGCGCGGGCTCGAAACTCATTTTGCGATAGATCAGCGGGTTGATCGTCCACAGGGTGTCCGTGGCGATGCCAAAGGTGTGACCATCGGGCCTCGCTTTTGCCACCAGTTCGCCGCCGATGTTACCGCCGGCGCCGCCGTGCGGTTCTACGACAAAGGGCTGTTTGAGTGCCGTCGTCAGCTTCTCAGCCACCGTGCGCGCCAGTACGTCGGTGACGCCGCCGGGCGGAAAAGTGAGCACCACGCGAACGGGACGTTGTGGCCAGGACTGTGCGGATGAAGGCGCGGCAAACGCGGTTAAAGCTGCAAACAGCAGGCAGCCGATGAGGCCGGGCGAACGGCGATGAATGTTGTGCTTGAAAGCTGCTGTGGACATGGGCATGATTCCGGCGGTTGTTCGTTAGGCTGCGGTCTGGCTGGTATTGTAATTGACGGCCCGGAGGGAAACCATGTTTGGCTTGGTAATCGGTAATCGGTCGCCTGTCGCCTGTCGCCTGTCGCCTGTCACCGGTCACCTGCCATCGCAGCCAATCGGCGTTGCGCAGCAGCACAAGGCGCCGGGAACGCCTGCTGCTGTAGTCAATAAACTGGTCGCCTCCATCGCCGAGGTCATGAAACAGCCCGATGTCATCCGGCGCATGCAGGAGCTGAGCGTGGTAGGTATCGGCAACACGCCGGCGGAATTCGCGCTTTTCATGAAGCAGGAGCGCGAGCGCTGGGGCAGGGTGGTGCGTGAGACGGGGGCAAAGGCGGAGTAGCCGTCGCCGCTAGGCCCAGAGCGCGCACGGTTAGAGCGATATTTTAACCCGAGAGATGGCTGGAAAGGCAGGATTGGCGCGGGTTTCCAGGCGATTGCATTGAAATGTGCGAGTGTGGAATGCTTCTCAGTATCGCGTTCTGCCCTGCCAGCGGGCTCATTTTTGAGCTTCGTTGCGGCCACCCGCGGCTATGGCAGGCTGGCGTCGCGTCGATTTCACGATGGCAATGACGGGGGATTGTACTTTAATAAATATTTACGTTCCCCCGGCTCGTTGTCGATACACTTGAGCATATGGATGCCGCCTCCGGAGTTGGTGCGAACACCACGACCGAATCTATGCTGCAAAGCCGCCTAGCCTTGGAGGGCATGGCGCTTGCCGTGCGCGGCCTCTCGCACAGCCTTTACAATGCGCTGGGGCCCGCCATGGGTAACCTCAATTTATTGAGCGGCAATATTCCGGACGCGAAACAATCGGCCATCGTCGACGACGTAGTGCTGTGCCTGCGCCAGGCCGAGCGCCTGGCGGAAAGCATGCGCGCAGTTGTCGCCTGGCATTCGTTTGCAGATCAAATTTTTGATCCGGCAAAACGGGTGCGTAATCTGTCGGCAAAGCTCGCGGCCGAGCCGGACTTTGAGATTTGTTCCAGGGCGCCCGGACTAGAGACCCTGGTGAGAACAGATCCGGCTTACTTTGATATTGCGGCCAACGCGTTGTTGCTGAACGCCCAGGACGCCATCAAGGAGGGGGGGCGTGTCACCGTCGAGTGCGCCGAGGTGTCGGGCATACCCGCCGGCTTTGCGCCCGGCATGCTCGCGCCGGGACGGTATTTTGTCCTGGGCGTCAGTAATCCGGGTGGGAGCATGTCGACGCACGCGCGCAATCGATGCTTTGAGCCGGGTTTTACCGGCAAAGGCAGTGCGCACGGCGGACTGGGGCTGTGGTTTGCACGGGAGTTTGCCCACGCCTGTGGCGGCGAGGTGGCGATCGTCCCGGGTGGCGCAGGGCAGGACGTCAAGTTCGTACTGGCAATTCCGGCGGCGCTGGCGATGGCCGATGATATTGGCGACGATGTCGCGGCCGGAACCCTGTCAAAATTGTAAACGAGGCATGTGCCATGGAATATGAGAATCCCAATCGCTTGCTCGTCGTCGAGGACAACGCCGAGGTCAGGGCGCTCGCCATACGAATCGGCACGCTGTCGGGCTATCAGTGCGCCGGTTGTGCCAGTCTTTCTGAGTTTCATCGCGAATTTAGTTCGCTCAGTCCCACCGTCATTCTGCTTGATCTCGTGCTGGGCGACGAGGATGCGCTTCCGGTGATTGATTTCCTGGCTTCGGTCCAATACCGCAATCCGGTCCTGTTAATGAGCGCGCACGACCACCGCTTGCTCCAGTCGGTGCAGTTGTCCGGACGCGACAGAGGGCTGCACATTGCCGGCATCATTGAAAAACGGATGGGCATGGAGCGACTCGAGCATGCGCTCAATTCCTACATGATCGGCACGCGAGGCGCTGTTGCCAAGGAGAAAAAAAATTAGTCCTTCACTCACGCTCCTTATTATTGATGATGACTCGAACGTTCGCAGCATGCTCTGCGCAATCGGGGAACGCATGGGTTTTAAGCCTTTCCCGGTTGCCTCGTTCGAAGACCTGCGTGCGAGCTTCGGCCTCATAACGCCCTCAGTGATCATTCTTGACCTGATGCTTGGCGCGAGCGACGGCGTCGAGGTGCTCAAATTCCTGGCCGGTCGGGTGTGTTTTGCCCCGGTCATCCTGATCACGGGCTACGACAAGCTGTTCATGGACGCGGTAGAGACGAAAGTCGCGCCCCTAGGCCTCAATATTGTCGCCAAGGTACCCAAAAGCCACCTCAAAGATATCGGACAGGTGCTGGAAAAATTCTCTTTCAAACCGGTCTGACGCGTCGTCCGGACAAGTTTTCAGCTTTTCTATTGCACAATGAGGGTGTTTAAACCCCTAAACCCCTAAATCCCTAAACCCCTAAACCCCTAAACCCCTAAACCCTGGGACAAGCGCCGGGAAAAAGGTGAATTTTCATCAAATAAGAGGGTGTGCCGCTGTTGTCCGTTCTATTTCCGCCACCTTGCATCGCGCGGAGCTGCGCTCAGGGTATTGCGCTAGCGGTGCAGTGTATTTCGGCCAGCGGCCGCGCCGCTTGCCTATTCTGTGACTTGCTTGAACGCTTCGAGTTGCAATGCGTAGCCGATGCCGCGGAAGCTGACGATGGTGTTTTTCATGTTGGTCAGCCGCTCAAGTTTTTTTCGCAAATGGCTGATATGCACATCCAGGCTGCGATTGTTAGGCGACCACTCTTGACCGGAGATAAGCCGTGACAGCTTGTCACGGTCGGTGACGCAGTCCGGGGTTTGCAGCAGCGCGGTCAGCAGTTGTATTTCCATCTCGGTGAGCCGTTCCGTGGCACCGCCAGGGTGGCTTATATTGCGCGTCCAAGGATCAATCTGGCAGTCCCCGACCGGGATAAACGAGATTTGCACTGCGCCCGCCGGGGTGGCTTTGTTCCGGCGGATGGCATTGCGCATCCGGGCGCGCAACACATCGGTATCAAACGGCTTGGTGACGTAATCATCCGCGCCCACGTTCAGTCCGGTGGCAATCATTTCGTTCGATGAGAGGGCTGACAAAAGGATTACCGGGATAGGTGTCCGGGTGCGAAGAATTTTCGCCACCTCAATGCCGTCCTCGCCCGGAAGGAGTATGTCGAGCAGGATCAAATCGATCTGACGTTGCGCGATTTGCTCAAACATTTGTTCGCTGGTGTCAACAAACAAGAGTTCGAATTCACCTTCCAGAACATGGCTCAGAAATCGCCGGAAATGGTGTTCGTCTTCAAGTACGACAACGGACGCGATGGGCGACTTCTGGGTGGTCATGGTGTCTGCTCTCAAACAACAGAATGAAACCGGAGGATTTTCCGGCACGCCCGCTAATCATATTCAGGGGTGATTATTTTTCATTTTTACAACGGTGAGCCGAAAATCCCTGTTTTGTGCAGGTGCCTGATCTGCTTGGAGGGGTATTTATGCAAGCGAATAGATGCTTAGGGGCACCCCAACTAAGTATGACTATACGAAACTTAACATGGATGTCCGGACTAAAGTCAATTTTACAAAAATTGACTATTGAAAACGCAATATTACCGTAAATTGAGCGCTTCGGATCCGATGCGTCATGCACGGTAGGTGCCTCGTCTGTGTTTCAGGGGCACGTCGTGGTGTGCCGGCTCAAGCGGGCATGCTTGGGTAAGTTGGGGCACATTTAATTGTCTATTTTTAAAAAAATAGACGGAAAAATAAAAGGAAACAACAGTGGTTCTTCCGCTTGTTTACCGGTTTGATAAAAGCGCCGCGCTGATCGCCCACCGCTCAAACCTTGAGGGGCTGGCTCGTTCGGCCCATTTTCTTTCTTACGCGCTGAACAACCTTTTATCTGTTGGCCAGGGAAATGTCCGCTTGTTACGATCGGTATTGAAGGAGCCCAAACTCCAGGCGATTGCAAATGACGCCCTGGGCTCCTATGGGGGCGTGGAATTGCTCTCGCACAATATGGCGGCGGTCTCCTACTCCAAACCGTTCCGGGAGGAGGTCGTCGATGTCGGGGAATTGCTCAAGACACATGTTGAAATGTTCAAGGTGCAGCACGATGGCGGGGACTGGATCGGCCTCAACGTCGCTGATTCCGTTCCGGCGATACTGACTGACCGGAATTTCCTCGCCATTGCACTCGATGTGCTGGTTTCAAGCGGGCAGGAACTGCTCAGCCCTGACGGTAGCATGGACATCGCTTGCGGTGCTTACGCCGCTCCATCCGGGGGCGGCGCTGATGCGCTGTCAAGAAATGCCGTGTCCATTACCGTCCGTTACACCGGCCTGAAAGAAAACGTCGCCAACCCCGACCGGTTTTTCTCCACTTCATTCAAGAAGGGGCTGGCACAACAGCCCAATGTCGGTCTGTGGTTTGTCAAAGAATTTGTGCTCGCTTCCGCGGGCGAGGTCCGCTTTGAGCCTACCGGCAGCGGCAATCGCGCCAAGCTCACCGTCAGCATGCTGTTTCGGCGGGCGGCGCGCGCAGCGAGGTCTCGAATCGCATGACGATAAGGCGGGGGCTGATGCCGCGAATGATAGTGCTTGAGGATGAGGAGACTGTCCGAAAGTTTGTCATGCGTACCGCGGAAGATAGCGGTTTCGCAGTCTATGGCGTGCAGTCCCACGCTTCATTTTTTGTCGCCTTCAACACGCACAATCCGCAGGTCGTCGTGCTCGATATTTTTCCCGGACACGAGGACGTGCTCAGGGTTGTCAGTTTCCTGCATAACAAGGCATTTGCGGGCTTGGTTATTCTGATGAGCGGATATGACCGCAGGGTTTTGACGGCCATCGGCGGCCTGGCCGAGGAGCATGGCCTGCGCGTGCACGCGCTTATCGACAAGGCATCGCTCCCCTCCGACCTGAAGGCGTGCCTGCGCGCATCCTTCTTGTTGTCAAAGCCGGACGGGACGCCGGGCATTCCCGTTCTCGATCCTGCACTTGTACCTGTGATTGACCGAACTTCGGCAAAACCGGGACGCGGCGCTTTACCGCGGCGCGGGCAGGGCGCCGCTTAGCGCGGCCTGTCGGCGGGGGAATGTGGCGGCAAGGCGTCGCCCTGGCGCTGCAAATAGGCAAGCTTCAAAGAGTGGGGCTGGCCATCGCCGATTTCCGTTGCCATGGCATAAAGCTCCTGCACGTGAGCGTGATACAGGGCGAGTTTGTTGTCGCCCAGGAAACGAATGGCGTGCTCATGCCATAGTTCAATTTCCTGAAAGGCGGCGGTCAGCAGGATTCGCAAGAATGCAGGCAGTTTGTTTTTTATTTTTTCAAACTGCAAGGCAAGGGAAGGCGCTTTTCTGGGCGAGAAAATCCCATCATAATTGCGCACCAGCGTGTCTAGCGTTTCCCTGGTAACCAGCGGAAGGTCGGCAACCGCCTCTCCCGTCAGCGTACCGATGCGCGCCATGGTCTTGATGCGAAGCACGTCCACCTCCCGCCGCAAGCGCCGTCCGGGCACGCGTATCCGGTAGGGTTCCACGCATTTGCGGAAGGCTGCCCGCAGTGAAAGCGGGTCTGTCGCAACCTGCACATGAGGGAAAAAAGATTGCATCGTTTTGAGAAATACTTTTTCCGGCGGAATGCAGACCAGGCCGGGCTTAATTCTGCCTATCGACCGCCGCACCGCCAGTTCGAGGGGGCGGGTCGCAAACTTGCGATGCAGTGCCAGCAGGTTGCCCGTTTCGCACTCCAGGTAGGCCACATAGCAAAGTCCCCGCATTCTTAACAGCACGATGGCTATCGTCGGGCGCTGGCCGTCCCCGGCGGGGTCGAGGTAAGAGAGTTCCGTTTTGGAAATGTGCTCCACAATGGACGAGGGCAGCGCGAGTTGCCTGCTGATTTCACGCGGTTTTGCCGTTATCACCAGGCTTCTCACATGGGTGAGCAAGCGCCTGGTCATCTGAAATTCTGCCACCAGGTTTTCCGGATAGGCGCTGAAAAATGTCCTGCACGACTTGCAGCGATAAAGCTGGCTTTCGACCATGCGAACGCAACGGCTGCCATCTTCGGCGAGGTCATGGAAGCCGACGATGCGCTTTGTTGACGGACTGAAGGACACGCTGGCGCAATCCGGGCACGCTTGTGTTTTGCAGTCGAAGCTGTCGGTGCAGATGTTTTTCATGTCATCGGTAGGGGCGTTTTTTCCCGCAGACGCAGATGCGGTTTTTCCGGGCGCAATGGCATGTCATTCTCTAGCCTGCAAAATGCTTTCGACTTCGCTGAGCGTTTGAATCAACTCAGCCCGCAGGAACGGTTTGGCCAGCGTCATGTCAAACAGGCCTGCCGTCGAAGATTCCCCAAGGTAGCTTCCATACGCCGTGCACGCAATGAGGTAGGGTGGTGGCTGCTTTGCTTGGCTCCGCAGCTTTTTTGCCACATCAATGCCGCTTATGACGGGCATGCTCAGGTCCAGCAACACGACGTCATAGGTGCTCGTTTCGGTCAATTCCAGCGCCTCTTGGCCTGATGCCGCGACCGTTACCCGCCATGGGCTTCCTGCCAGCATACGCGTGGCGAGCCGCAGGTTCGTCGGCTGGTCATCGACGATGAGGATCGAGCGGGGCGCTGTTTTATCCATTGCGAGGGCTGCTTTCCATGGTCATTTTCTGGGGAAATTCGAACCAGACAGTCGTACCTTCTGCGGAGTTTCGACGGTAGCCGATTTTGCCGTTCATGCCTTCAATCAGTTGTTTGCAAAAATAAAGGCCCAAACCGGCGGAAGAGTCTGAAGAATTGCCGTTTTTCCCGCGGAAGTAGGCTTCAAACATGTGCTTTTTCTCATTATCGGCTATGCCGCAACCGGTGTCGGTAACGGCTATATGGACGATACCACCTGTCACCTTCGATGTGACGCGGACGCTTCCATCTTGGGTGTACTTAAGCGCATTGCCAAGCAGGTTGTGCATCACGCTTGCGATGGCGATTTTATCTGAAAAAATGTGTGCCACGGTAAAGGCCGTTTCGAGCGCAAGGTTTTTGCGCAGCGCAATTGGCGTATGCGCCCGGACCACCGTGTCCAGCAGCGCGCTCAATTCGAACTCGCTTGCTTGCGCCCGTAAGGGTTCTAAGACTAGGCTTGAAACAGTTTGAATCCTGTCGATCAGGGCAATAAGGTGTTTGCCGAAATTGGAAATGGTCTCCGCCCCTTCCTTATCCTCGGGGGCGTGCAGTTCATGCTGCAGCAGGTCGGCATAGCCGAGGATGCCGTGCATGGTTGATCGCAACTCATGCACCGTCATGTGCAGAAAACGCAAGTTGTGTTTCTTTTCTTCCTTATGCCGTTCGACAGAAGCAGTAAGGGTCTGTACCGTCCGGGCCGCGAAGAGCATCATGAGCAGCAGTATCATGCCGGCGGCGAGTGATGCGGCGTAAAGCTTGTTCTCGAATGCGAGCGCGGGGGCAAGTGCGTCGCTTTGCGACAAGCCCTGGGCCACGATCAGGTCAGGAAATGCCGGCACGGCCTGAAACGCAACGCGGTACATGCTTGCCGTGTGTTCATCCGCCATGCTGGTGACTTTGGCCTGCGGATGCGGGCTTTGCGCGGCAGCCTGCAGTGTTTGGCCCAGGGCGCTGTGGTCGAAATCGGGTGCCTTTTGGCCGGTATGCATCAAACGCACGCCATCGCTTCTGTAGAGCGCGACGAAGTTATTCTGTAAATGCGGGTCCTTGCCTTCATCGAACGCGGCAGTGAGGTCGACCACAGTGGCCAAGATGCCCCCCGGGTTTTTTTCCGCAGCACCCAGCTTTCTGGTAAGGACCATTTGCGCGGGGTGTTCTGCGAGCCCCATGAACCCGGACGCGGGGCTGAAATAGTAAGGCGTCGCGCCCACTTTGCCGGTGTTGCGGTAAAAATCAGTTGCGGAAAAATTCACCCGCATGCGTACGCCATCGCGCTTGACTTCGCTGTTGCCGGAGGCATCCACAAAGTAGTGGGCCGAAATCGCCGTTTTGCTTGTGTCGGCGCTTGGTCCGCTGCCGTTGGTAACCCGATCGGCAACCGGGTCGTTTCCAAGGGGGGGGATGGCTTGGCATATTCCGTTATCCGATGCGCTACGCTTATCAGCGCACGCGATGCCTTGTTTGCGCTTTCCGTTACCGATTGGGCAAGCCGGATGTCGACGGACTCAATGGTGATATTTTTTTTTTCGGTGCTTATCGTCCGAACGGAAAAATAGACCAAGCTCAGGATAGCGAGCAGCGTCATCAGGGCAAGCCACGCCCAATATCGCGCCACCCAAAGCAGGGCGTTAATCACTAGCAATATTTGCCCGCCGGCATGCTTGTGGGCGCTTGAATAGATAAAGGAGGACTTCCATGCGGATAAAGCCAGGCAGGCGTGGTACGGTGCAATTCTGTAGGATGGTTGAATTCTGCCGTTAGAAAGAGTTTTGACACGAGTAAATAATTGTTAATTCTTCTTAAGCAGGCAGTGTGCTGGCGCGCTGCATGGTTTGATTAATCAATAAGGCATCGTTTTCAATGTCTGTTTAAGACATGCCCGGACGCGGGATTGCGTGCATTTCATCGAAACCAGGCGCCAGCCTGAGCAGTTTTTTGACCATGGAGATACGCCCCTATGGGCCGATCGCGCTGCGCTTATTGCCAGTCATGGTCTTCTGGCCGCTACCCGGGAATGCATTGAGGCGGGGGGCATGTCAGTCTGAGGCTAATACGGGTAATAACAACAATAACAAGAGCAAGCTCAACAATGGCAGCGATGGCAGCGATGGCAGCGATGGCAGCGATGGCAGTGAGGACAGTAAATCAGTCATTTACTGTCATTACGGTAATGACAGTAAATTAAAACTTGTCCAGACTGTTTTGTCACAGACTCCACCGTTACGATGGAGATGATTACATATTGAAATTTCAGCCTCAAATCGTGGTGTCAGCGTAAAGCATGAAAAGTTCTAAATTCTCGAGCACGACCTTAGCCAAGAGCCGGGCTGGGCTGAAAGTCAGTCCATTATTCAGTAGCTCCCGCCGCGTGATCATAACGGCAGTTGGGCTGGGTGTCGCCATCACGCTGCTGACCCTTGTGGGCGGTGGCCTGCTGTATTTGCGGCACATGGATGACGCAAAGAGCACGATAGAGCGCATGCTATGGCTGGTGGCCTCCCATGCGCAGCAGAGCCTGGGAGGCGCCGAGGCCGCGGTGAATGAACTCGCAGAGCGCGTGACGCGACTTGAATTAGCCAATGAGCGCGAACTGAAAAAGCATCTAAGCTCACGCCAGAGCTTCGATGCGCTCCTGGATTACACAAAGGTTTTTCCCCAGATTGGCACGGTCGCCTTTGCCGATGTACGCGGCGATGTCGTCCTTAACACGCGCGCCTTCCCGGCGCCGGTCTTTAATCTCGCCGCCCGGGAGCATTTCAAGCGGCATGTGGATGATCCCAGCCTCGAGGTCAAATTCACCACGCCGGCGAAGAGTCTTGTTGATGGTCAGTGGACCATTTATGCGACCCGCCGGCTCAACGACGTCAAGGGACGGTTCGCCGGGATTGTGGTCATCGGGATTAGGACGCAGTTTTTTCGCAATTATTACGCGGCTATTTCCCCGGGAGAGGGGCGGGCCCTATCCTTGTTCGATAAAACTGGTTTGCTATTGGTGAGATTTCCTGAGCAATCGGCGCGTACGGGAGCGCGTTACGACTTCGAGCATGGATCGGCCTTGCCAGGCGCTGCCATGGATGTGGAAATGTTCAAGGCAAACCGCCCGGCCCTGTTCGCCCGGGGGGGCGACGGGGGCAGGGTTTTGACAGTGGCGGGCACCTCGGAGGACGGGCGGTTTTTGGTCAAGCTCGAGTCCGCAGCTAGCGTTTTTATGGACGATTGGCGCGCTGACGTCAAGATAATCGGCATTTTTACCCTCGTGTGCCTGATTATCATTATGTTAGGGGCGATGCCTTTGCATCAAGCGCTACAGCGCATGCGTACAGCCGTGTCTGAGGCAGATCTCTTGCGTGTCCGCGAGGCGGCACTTCGGCGTGCTGCTGATCAGGGCGCCGAAGCGAAAGCGCAGTTTCTCTCCATAGTCAGCCACGAAATGCGCACCCCCTGCACGGCATGCTCGGGTTTTCAGACTTGCTTCTTGAGGGCGAGCTCATAGACTCGCAGAGGGAGCTGGCCATGGAGATACAGGGCGCTGCTGAAGCCATGCTGAGTTTGGTGAATGACGTGCTCATCATCGCAAAATTGCAAAGGGGGCAGGGTGTCGTCGCGTTCTCTGCCATGGACATCGAGATACTCTTTCGAGCTATAGTCGATGCGCATTCAAAACGAGCCTTGGAAAAAGGCATCGCTTTGGCCGAGGATATTGACGCAGGTATTCCCCCCTTAGTCTGGGGAGCAGCCGCGGAAATACGCCTTGTTTTGGACAAACTTATCGACAACGCCATTAAATTTTCCAGCGGTGGTAGGGCTACCTTGGGCGCGGTAATGCACAAGGTGGACGGCGCCCCGGAATTATGCACGATGGAATTTTTCGTCTCTGACCAGGGCATTGGTATCGAACAGAAGCACTTGGACCTTATTTTCAACCCTTTACCCAGGCCGACAGCGCGATTGGCCGGCGCTTCAACGGGCTTGGCCTTGGCTTGAACATTGGCAAGGGTTTGGTGGAGCTCCTGGGGGGCGAGCTGGCCGTGGACAGCGTACCGGGCACAGGCTCAAGGTTTTGCGTCAAAATCCCCTTAAGCCTCGTGTATGTACCGTCGGGAAGCGTTACGCCGTCGTGATCGCCCCGCCGGGCGGGCGGCGGATTAAAGCACCCTACGCAGGGCAGCTCATCCCGGCCGCCCAGCCCGCTTACTTCAGGCTTGGTGTGTCGCTAGCCCGGGGAGGGAGGGGGAGGCAGCTCCGGGCAGCGCCCGAAGCCACAAAGGCGGCGGCATCACAAATCACCCTGTGCAGGCTCGTTGGGTGTGCGTGCGGCCGCTGCTCGTCATCTGAGGCGAAGGCGAAGGCGAAGGCGATCGAGAGGCTGAGTGCGACCAGCAGCGCGGCCAGGCGTGGCAGTGGATTGCGGGGCCTGGGCGCGAGATCGGGTTCAGCCTCCGCTGCCAACGCCGCCGCCCCGGCCGTAGCGTCAGGGGCAAAAATGGGCTCTGTTTCGGTCGGCGCCACCGAAGAGGCCTGCGTTGCGAGGGCGCAAGTGGACGTATCGGCGACCGGTGACCCGAGTGCATGGATCTTTTGCAGGCATTCCCAGTCAAGCTCCAGTAGTGTGGCGTAACGGTGCATGCACCAGTAGCGCACCGTATAGCTCAAAAATACCGCGGAGGATCCGAGCTCGAGCGCGATTACTTGCTTTTTCGACAGGCAGAGCCGGGTCGCGCACGCCTCTTGCGACCATTGCAAATGAGCACGCCGGTCGCGATAGGCCTCGCCCAGCGTGGTGAGGTCAAGTGGTGGCGGATACAGACCGAAAGGCACGGCTGCTGCGGCCTTGGTTTTCAATTTGCCGCGGAGGGGCTGTTGTAATGCGCGTGTTTGTGCGCCGGTGGCAGCGCAGTGAGCTCCAGCGTGAGTGGGTTTTCCCGGCAATCTCCGTTCAGGTCGGTCCTGAAGAGGGCGGCGAGGGTCGCAGAGGGCAGCATCGATGTGCTGTGTCGGGCGGCCAGGTTGCAAGCGCCGGCGGGGGCTGCGCTTTGCCGGGGCGTTTCATCCGAGGGGCGTTGCGTCTGGGCGCAGCCGGCGAGGAGTGCTGTTCCGAGCAGCAGGGCATTGCGCAGGCCGCGCTCTTTAAAGAAGCCACGGGACAAGAAGCCACAGGACGCGGCAGCTTGTCCGGCGCTTTGGCGTCTTATGCGGGTGAAATTTGTCAAATTCGTGGCCTGTGCGCAATCTGACGCCCACTACGCGTCAACTGAAACGGTGCAATGCAAAATTCACAAAATTCAGTTTCGCCAGAAGCGCTGCCCGCTTAAGCGGCGCGTGCAAGCCGGATAATTCAGAAAAACATGGCGCGCCTGATCAGCGCGACTTTGTTCACCTGCGAAAACAACTGCGTCGAAGGAAGCGCGCGCAGTTGCTGCGCCGCGCGCCATGCGCCCGCAACATCACGCAGCGTTTTGGTCGTGGCGGCTGCGGCCAGCGGCAAACTGATCTGGAATTGCCACTTTATTTTTTCGGTCCTGCGCTCGCAGCGGACCAGGGGCATGATCAGCACCGGCTGGCGGGTGCAGGCGCGCAGCAGTGAAAAAACCGTCACCACGTGGCGGATGAGCCCGCTTGATTTTCCCAGCATCACCGCGTCGTAGGAGCGTAGCGCCGCGGCCAGTTCGCGCGTGCTGAGGCCGGCGGCATTGGTGACATCCACACCGGCGTGCAGCCCGTAAAGGCGCAGGAAGGCGATGTTGTTCTCGTTCGCCTCGATGAGCAGGAGTTTGAGCCGGGTGGTGGCGATGGGCGTGGGTTGTTCTGTGTTTTGCGCGGCAGGCGCCACATCGCAAAACAGGTCTTGCGTGATCATTTTTGCCTGCGGCGGCTCTTTCAGCCCTCTTGCCGGCTGCAGGCGCGCGTAAGGGCGCGTTCGCGCGCCATCGCCTGATTTGCGCGCGGTGGCGTCGCTCATCGGCGTACGCGTCCAAAACTGAAACTGGCAGCCAGTAACTTGGGGAAGGCGGCGAGCAAGCCCAGCAGAATAGGGGCTGGGCGGTTGGTGTAAACACCGTCAAGCGTGTCGGCTGCTATGTTTTGCCTGGGCGCATCAGTGCTGGCAGCCGTTGCAATGCCCACCAGTAGCCGGTAGCGGCGGGCACACATCAGTGCATGGTTGACATGGTGGAAGGACTGCGCAGTCCCCTCTTCGAGCTGACAGACCTGCTTGACCGACAGCGCCAGGGTGCGGGCGACATTCTCTCTTGTCAGCCCGGCCTTTGTCCTGCCGGCAAGGAGGAGTCTGCCGACGATCACATCCACCGATTCGGCGGGCGGGGGCGCAGTCGCGGTGGCAGTCGCATGGGCAGGCGCGTATTGCACGGCGCTGAGCGCTTCGGTCGAGCGTGTGCTGCTCGCATCGCTTGCAGAGGTCGGTGCTGACGCCTCTATCGATGTTGGAACGAAGCGGACGCCTTGCATGACGTTGCCGAATTTATTGAGCATGTAGAGCGGCTTAAGCGAGAGATAGTAGAGCTTGGATTAAATACGCGATGTAAGCTACATGCCTTTTATTTACAAAAATTTGGTTTCGCGGCGATTTGGTCGTGCCCAGGGGGGGCGGAGGCCTTTTCGGTGGTGTACGCACGACGAAATGTTGCGCTGCGGGATAAGGTCGCTGTGGCGGCACCCCTGCGGGCGTACCGCAGCGCGGCCAAGGACGATGAGGCCTTGTTCATTGCCCTGGATTCTTGCGTCTGGCACCTGACGTCTGGCACCTGGCACCTGCCACCCGCCACCCGCCACCCGCCCCCCGCCCCCGCCCCTTCGCGGGCCGGGGACGAACGGGACCCGCTTGCGGTGCTTTACCTGAAAATCAGCAATCAGTGCCCGCTTAGTTGGCGGTGATCTTGCGGCCGTTAAGCGCCTGCACCGGGCGGGCATTGAGTTTGAACGGGAAGGCGTTGACTTGCTCGCGCGATACGTTGCCGGACGCCTTGAGGATGTAGAAGCTCACGCCCTCGGTGCACGGCGGTGTGGTGAGCGAGCCCTCGAAGGCGTAGTACTCGAGCGCGGCGGGCAGTATTTTCATCAGGTTGAGCGCCACGCCAGGCACATCGACTTCGGGACCCGCTTGTTTGGGCGCGTTGCTCCAGATGGAACGAATGACCTCGTTTTCGGTCCCCTGGTTGAGCAGTACGCCGATAACAGCGAACTTGCCGCCCGCGCTTTTGTGCACAAAGTGGGCGACCATGGCGGCCGGTTTGCCTTCTATGAGCTCCTCGCTGGGGCGGTGGAAGTGGAACTGCAACAGGTCATATTTTTCGCCGCCTATGCTCATCTGGCTGCCCGGTGCGACGTTCACCTGCAGCGTGTGGCCGTTATTGAGAACCTTGAGGGGGATTGGTTTGTAGTCCACCGTAAGCGCGTTGGTGGATTTTTCGAACGGCCCGCGGATATCGATGGGCGACTGCGCCTTGCCGGTGCCGCAGGTGGCGAAGGTATCGCCCCACTTGGCCGGGTTCATGTCGCCCTCGTAGCCCCAGTGCGGGGCGCTGTGGGAATTGTCGGGTGCTTTGTCGTGACTAGCGGCTGCGCTGGCTAATTTTTCGCTAACGGTTTTTAAATTTTTCTGAACGCTCGATATCTGCGCTTCAAGAGAGGCCATTTTTGTCCAGGTAACTAAGGACAATGTCGCGGTTATCGCGAGTATCGCGGCAATAATTATTTCTATAATAATGCGTAGCATTTTTTTTCCTTTGAATTAACTATTCAATGTGCCTTGGGGTGGCTTCCTGAGTGGCGGCGGCAGTCCACATTGGCCGGTGTGTAAGTGCGACTGGGATTGATAAGGTTTTGGCCGCGAGCTTGTGAAGTGCTCAACGGTTCGGTTTGGCTGTCTCCGTTTTTTGTGCTTGCGGATCTGGAAACTGGACGAATTCCTTGTCTTTTTGCTCAACAGGTTTTTCTCGCGGGCGTATGGTGGCCACGCCTGGCGCAATGGCCGCGGGACGCTGCCGCTCCGCGTTGAGCATGGTTTCGAGTTTGCGTGTGGCTTCGGCCAGCTTTGACAGTTCAGCTCTGGAAGTACTGAGTTGATCGCCAAGCTTGGCTGTTGCACGGGCCTGCGCCTGGTTCTGTCCATCGAGTGCTTTGATTTGTGTCAATAAGGCCTGGTGCCGTGCCTGATCTTCTTTGGCGACTTTTTCATTGGATGCGGGCTCAACCGGCTTGCGTATTTCGACCAATGCGGCATCAAGTTTTTTTTCCATCGACTCGATGCGCCCGGACTCCTTTTTCGCATCCAGGCCGGTTAGCAGGCTTTCAATATTTTTCAGATTCTCTGTTCCGGCATTCATTTCCACCATACGCTTTCCGACGGCGAGGAGGGTGGTTTCGGTCCGGGTGACGCTAGCTTCGAGTTTGATAAAGCTCCAGATCAAGGCCCCCGATGTGATGAGCAGCAATAGCGACACGATACTTAATATGATCACGGAATTCATTTTGGCTTGCGCGGTGGTCTGGGCCAGCTCTTCGGTCACGGCAAGCAGGTTTTCGGTGGCGCTTGCGGCCATCTCGGATGAGCGATTGGCAACGCCTGCAGTCTCAAGCACTACATTGACCAGCTTGTCCAACTCCGATTTTGGGTTTTCCTCTGTCGAAGTTTTCTCCGCTGCAGGGTCAAGCTCTGGCTCGACGCTTACAAAGTCAAGCCTTACTCGCACTTCCTCGATTTCAGTGTTGGCGCTTGGCTGTTCAGGATTGCTCATGATGGTGTGTCCCGCATTAGTGTTTCACAAACCGGTGGGCTGTTTGGTCGGATGTCTTGCCGCATCCTCTTGCAGTATCCATAGGTTCATGTTTGGGGATGGCGTCGTCGCGTGGTGCGTGCTTTGCCCGTTTTAATGTTTGTGCTGTTTTATCTTGGCTTCGAGTTGATCCATTTTCTTGTTCAGCACCATGGCCCTTTGCTCTTCTTGGTGTACCTTGGCGATGGCCTCGGCATTGATCGACAGGTTGAGTTGCTGGGACTTATCGTGCCTGTGCAAACTGCCCAAGCCGGGGGGAGGTTCATCCTGTCGCTCTTTTGCATTGGTCGGCGCATGCTCTGGCTCGATCCCGATGCGCGCGGATGGTGGGGTATCAGGCGTCTCGGGCGGGTGTTGCGGGGGGATTGGCGCGCGGGTGAAGTCCGGGGCCGGGTGTGCCAGTTGCTTGTCGGGTTTGTCTGGGTTGTCGGGAGCGAAGCCCGGCGGGATTGCCACTGCCGGTGGCCGTGACCCGGCCTGCAGAAAAACTGCATTGTCTTGTTGATCCGGATTTCCCGTTGCCCCTGGCGCACCCGGAGGATTGACAGCCCTGGTCGCCGCCGGGTGCACGGCGCTTCCCGTCGATGCAGCGCCCGCAAGATGATGCGCCGCGGCGCGCTCAAGTGCGGAAGCTTCTTCCAATTGGGTTTCTACTCGCGGCTTGCTGCCATCGCGCAATTCGTTGTCATGGTGCTTCGTTGGTTCGGGCAAGTGAACATGGTTGCCTGAGGTCTGCCCGCTGCCCGGAGGCGGGTTTATTTTTGTTATGCCCGCTGCGCTCGTTGTGGCAACGATGCGCCCTTCAGCGGCGGGCGACGCGGAGGTATTGGTGACTTTATTTTCGTGTTTCTTTTCTCCGGCTTCCAGTAATTCGACGTGTTTCTGATCCACTTGCTCGGGCAGATGAAGATGGCTTGGCGCCGCTGGCCCACCTGCAGGTGCTGCGAGGTTTTCTGTAGTGGAGGCCCCGCTTGCTGTGCTCAATATAGTGCTCTGCGTGTCCCCATCCCGTTCGGCGCGAAGGATGGAGGCGCCGCCAGAGATTTCAGCTTGTGCGGTTTTGTTGTTCTCTGCTGCCGCTTCCCCGCCGCTGGCCTTTTTAACCGCAGGTGGCGTTGCTGCTTCTGTGTCGAGATTTAGGGATTTGTGCTGGTTGGAAGGGGTCGCCGCTTTGCCGGTTCTTTCATTGAATGAAACGGTGTGGGGCTTGCCGCTGCGCACCAGATTCAATGCTTGGTTATTTCGTGCGGCTTCATCTTTTTTATCGTCGGCCATCGGGTGCTTTCTTAGGGGCGTTTTTCGGCAGGCATGGCGGCTATCAGTGAGTCCGCAGTGCGCAGCCAGGGCTGTGGGGGAATGTCTTTTCGCGTGCTGAAGGTGTTTGCGGCTTCTGCCGAAGAGAAGGGGCCGGAAACAACCACGTATTTGATCTGCTTGCCTTGGGCGGTGGCGATCGAAACGATCAAACTGCCCGCCAGGGCCGGTCTGGCTTTTTGCCAGTTTTGGGCTTCGCTGTAGCTGTCTAGCGCGACATGCTGGACAAAAATATGCAGTTTTGGGGTTGCCCTGACCGTCTGGGCGTTGGCGCGCAGGGCCGACAGCGATGGTGGCTCGATGGCTTGCACTACGGTTTTGGCGGCCTCCGCTTGCCTGGGTGTATTGGTCGCGCCGGCCTTGTCCTGGAGTACGAGTGGCGGCAGTGGCTTGGCAATCGGCTCAGTGTTTGATGTCGCCACCGGCGGTGGGGGGGCGGGAGGTGTCAGCCTTGCCTCGGCAGGTGGCGGCGCAAGTTCTGCAGCGATCTTTGGTGCAATGTCTGCAGGGGCCGCCGGTTCAGGGATGGTGGGGGTGGGCACGCTCGGCGCGGTCGCAAGCGAGGAGGGGGCGGGGGGGGCTGAGAGCGGCTCAACTGCGACGGGACTGGCGGCCTGTGGAGCATAGGCACCGAGACTGGAGAGCACTGTTTCGGTCTGTTGTGGGAATAGTAGCGCCATCACCACCAGGCCAAAACTGACCAGGGTGACCGCCACGACAATGCGCGTGAGCAGGGCGGGCAGGGTGCGGCGTGCGCTTTTCTCTACGGCTGCCGGCGGATGATCATTGCCGGAGGAGATCTCCTGCCGCGGGGCTTGGCGGGGCAAGTCGCTTTGATTTAGAAGTACATCCCAAAACGGTTCTTCAAGAAGCTCTGGCGCAGTCGTTTGAAGCAATGTCATTACCGCATGTTCCCGTCCCAGTGGCTGGGCTGCCGTCAGCAAGGCCAGGGCCTCGTCTTTTGACGGCGCTGCTATGTCCCAGCGCAGCAGCCGCTTGCCAAAAAACTCAACCGGCTTTTCTTGCGGCGAATCGCTATCGGTAGTCTGCAGCAAAATAAGTTGTGTGTTTGCTCCCGGGAAGCCGCTCACCAGTCGCGCCAGGAGCCGCCACTCGGCCGGACTGGTCGCTTCGCTGCCGCTTGATATGAGAATGCGCAATGGTGAGGACGAGCTGCGTCCTGCCATGGCTTCGGTCATTGACATCGAAGCCAGGATTGCATTAAAACGGTCGAGCAAATCTTCGGTGTTCTCCGGGGAATGGATTTCCAGGCGCACTTCGGTGAATGCAGACAGCCGCTTGATGACCATGCGGCAGTAGTGGTGGGAACAAGCCTGGTTTGAACCGATAATGGCAAGACTCATCCCGTCGGCGACAATCTGCGCGCATAACTGCTCGCAGGTGTTGCGGTCTTCGGCGCGAAAAAACAGGTCGTCTTCGTCGTCCGAGATCGGCGGTTTGTCGTCGTCGAGGCGGTTCATGAGTTGAGGCCTCCGGCCTCCAGTTGCCCATTGCTGTCAAAGCGCATCGCCTTGGGTATCTCCAGCTTGGGCCGGACGATCGCCCCCGTGCCGGGCTGGAAACTGCTGAGGCTGAAAACATAGGCGATGACTTTTGCCACGACATAATAGAGCTCCTCCGGGATCGGGTGGTCGATTTTTGTCGTGAAATAAAGTGCCCGGGCGAGGGGCGGGGCGGGCATGGTGTGCACGCCGGATTTTTTTGCCTCCTCGATGATCCTGAATGCCAGCGTGTCAATTCCCTTGGCAAGCAAAATGGGCGCACCATCCTTGGATGGGTCGTAAGCGAGCGCCACGGCGAAGTGTTCGGGGTTGGTGATCACCACATCAGCCTCTTTGATGCGGTCCATCATGCGCGAAGTGGCCATTTCACGCTGGCGGCGGCGTATTTGGGCGCGTACTTCAGGACGTCCTTCAGAGTCCTTCATTTCGTCGCGGATGTCCTGCTTGCTCATGCGCATGCGCTTGTTAAATTCATGGCGCTGGTAGAAAGCGTCGCATACTGCGATCAGTATCAGCGACAAGCTGATCAGCAGTGCCGCGTGAGCGGTCATGTCTGCGGCACTCGATAACGCCGGTTCCATGCCCATTGCGCCCAGGCGCATCAGAGTTTCAAGGTTGTCAGCAACGACCCAGATGATTACGGCGCCCACGAGTGCGATTTTTATCGTCGCTTTGGTCATTTCGGCAACTGCCTTAAAGCCGAAAATGCGCTTCAAGCCTGAGAAGGGGCTGAGCTTGGAAAACTTCGGTGCTGCCGATTTTAGCGAGAACAGGTATCCGCCTGTCAGTCCCGAGGCCGCGATTGCAGCGATTACCGTTACAGCCAGCAGCGGAAAGATGATGATAAAGCTTTGCATAATATGTTCGGCAAGAATTGCTGGTAGCTTGGTCACGTCGTGTACGGAGCCCTGGTCGAAGATGAACCCTGCGGCGAAGAGGGCCTTCAATCTGCCGGCGGTGTCGCCGGCGCTGTAAAAAATGTATGCCGTGCCGGCGATTAAGACGCTGGCTGCGGGCACCTCGCTCGAGCGTGCGACCTCCCCGTCATCGCGGGCTTTTTGCAGCCGCCGTGCCGTTGGTTCTTCGTTGCGGTCTTCGGATGCGCTTTCCTCAGCCATTAGCTTATACCAAGGACGTCACGCACGTGTGCAAAGCCCTGCAGCCACAACCATTGGATACGGCTGCCAATGCTGCCCATCGATAGCAGAAGGATCATGAAACCGGCGAGGATGGTTGCCGGGAGGCCGACGACGAAAATATTGAGACTGGGCGCGGCGCGGGTCATTACACCGAGACCGATGTTGACCACGAGCAGCGTGACCAGCACCGGGAGTCCGATCAGAACGGCGCCAAGAAACATCATTGAGCTCCAGGCGAGGAGCTTGCCGATCGCAGCCAGGCTGAGGAGGGATTGTCCTACCGGGATTAGCGTGAAGCTATCGAGCAGGATCGAAATGAGCATCAGATGCCCGCCTGTCCCGAGAAAAATCAGCGTCGAAAGAATGATTAGAAACTGCGACAGCACGGGGACGTTTCCCAGGTTCGGATCCAGAAGGTTAGACATGGACAAGCCCATGGCCGAGGAAATCGCCTGACCGGCGACGATCATCGCCGCGGTTATCACCTGAAGGGTCAAGCCCATCATGACGCCGATACCCACCTGGTTGAACATGGTTGTGATCCCGAGGGAGGAGATGGGATCAATGATGGGCCAGGTGAACATCGGGAAAATAAGCAAAGTGAGCGCAAGCGCGAGCATCAGGCGGACCCGGGCGTTGGCCGCATCCACCGACAGGATAGGCACCGTCATGAGTGCGGCGGCGATCCGGGTTAGCGGCCACAGGAAGGTGTAGAATTTTTCTACAATGTCACCCGTTAGCAGGTTCATGGCGTTTCGGTGTGCGGCGGAATAGGGCGCGGGTCAGGAAAAAAGCGTCGGGATGCGAAGAAAAATCCCGCGGACGTAGTCTCCCAGCACCTGGATCTGCCAGCTGCCAAAAACCACCACCGCGATGGCCATTGCAACGAGTTTTGGAATGAAGCTGAGGGTCATTTCGTTGATCGAAGTGGCGGCCTGGAGCAGGCCGATCAGCAGGCCGACAATCAGCGCCACACCAAGCAAGGGGGCGGAGACTAGCAGGGTCACCCAAAGCGCTTCGCGGGCGAGGTCGACGACAGTGGAGGTGTCCATGGGGTTCAGGGCATCACGAAGCTGGCGGCGAGCGAGCCCATGGTCAGGCTCCATCCGTCGACCAGAACAAACAGCATGAGTTTGAAGGGCATTGAAATCATCATTGGCGAGAGCATCATCATACCGAGCGACATCAGAATGCTTGCGACGATAAGGTCGATCACGACAAAGGGGATGTAGATCAGGAAGCCGATGGTAAATGCGCTCTTCAGTTCCGAGGTGATGAAGGCGGGTACCAGGGTGAAGAATGGCACCGTCTTGGCGTCGGTGAGGACGCCCTTGTTGGCAATCTGCGCGAAGGCTGTAATTTCCTCCGTGCGCGTCTGGTTGAGCATGAACGCGCGCACCGGGGCCTCCGCCGCGGCAAGCGCCTTTTCCAGCACCATGGTGTTGTTGAGGTAGGGAACGACGGCTTTGTCATACACCTGGTTCAACACCGGTGCCATGATGAAGAAACTCAGAAAAAGAGAAAGCCCGACCAAGACCTGGTTGGGGGGGGTCTGCCCCGTGCCAAGGGCCTGCCGCAGCAAAGACAGGACTATGACGATTCGGATGAAGGGGGTCATCATGAGCAGCAGAGACGGCAGAACAGTCAGCACCGTCATGAGCGCGACGAGTTCCAGCGTCACGCTATAGCGCGTGCCTTGTGCACCGTTATTGATTGCATTCAGGATTGGCAGGCCCTCCGCATGTACCGAGGAGGAGATTGCCACTAGGGCTATGAGAATTAGTAGGCGCATATGATTTTGATTTCTATTTTCGACCTTGAAGCTTGCTAAGTAGTTGCCGCAGACCGGCACCATGGGTGACGGATGTGACGGATTTGACCGATGGCGGTGGTGTGTCAGCGGATCCGAAGGCGGTTTTTTTGAGCGGGGTGTCATCGGCAGGCCAGGTGGCGAGCGTGGTGATCTGGTTCACTGTCATGCCAATGAGCACTTCGCGATCTTTGGCGCGAAGCAGGATGATGCGCTGGCGGTTGCCCACGATGTGGGTCTCGAGCACGTTGATCTGCCTGTCGCTGCGGCCACCCAGGCCAACCGTGCCCAGATGTCGAAGCAGGTAGAAGAGCGCGCCGATGATGCCAAGCACCAGTGCGAAGCTGGCGACGAAAGTCAGCCAGTCGGCCACGCTTAGTTGGGAGGATACGGGCATATTGTCAGAGATTCTTCAGGCGTTCTGCTGCGGTTACGACGCGGGTCAATCGGACGCCATAGCGTTCGTTGACCAGAACGACTTCGCCTTGTGCGACAACAGTATTGTTCACCAGAAGGTCGACAGGCTCCCCTGCGATGCGATCAAGTTCGACCACACTGCCCTGTGCCAGTCGGAGCAGGTCACCAATCTTGAGTACTGCACGACCGACTTCAACAGAGATATTCACCGAAATGTTGTGCAGCATGTCGCTGCTGATCTGTTTGTCGGATGGTCCGGCGTCAGCGGTACTCTCTTGGGCTTGCTGTTCTTGCGTTAAGTCTGTCATGTGTTTCCCTTGTTCATTGCGTTTTGGACTTGTCCAATCACTGTTTGTATTTGGATCGCGACGTTTGGCCCGGAAGCGCCGACCAGGGCTTCAAAGGTCGGGATATCGTTGATGGTTACGCGTGCGTGCGCTGTTTTTTTAAAAAACATAAGGTCGCCCTCTTTCATTGCTCCGAGGTTGCTCATGGTCAGTTTGAGTTGCCCGAGAATGACCTTCATCTCCAGTTCGGCATCGCCCAAGGCCGATGTCAGGGCGTTTTGCCAGCGTTTATCGGATTCGTCGTCCCCGTCCACCGGAGAGGCTCGACTGCGTAAAAGGTCGCGAATCGGTTTGAGCGAGGCATAGGGGTAGACCAGGTCAATGAAGCCCTTGCTGTCTCCGCACTCGGCGTCGAAATGATTGACGATCACCAGGTCGTTTTCATCGGCGATCTGTGCAAAGTGGGGATTTATTTCCGAGCTGACGTGCTCGAATTCCAGCGGCATAAGGGGCAGCCAGGCTTCTTGCAGTGACTTGAAGAACACATCGAGAATGATGCTGATCACTCGCGTCTCGGTAGGTGTAAAGAGTCTTGTTGGGGCAAGCGAATCGATGCCTCGTCCGGAACCGCCAAAAAAATTGTCGAGGGACGAGAAAATCACGTTTGGGTCTATTAGTACGAGAGATTGTCCGCGCAGCGGGTTCATGCGAATGACGTTGACCGACAGGGGGGCGTGCAGCCCCTTCTGATAGTCGCCGTATTTGATAAGTTGCACCCGGGACGGGTTGATCTTTGGACTGGTGCGCAGCACCTCAAGCAGGCTAAGTCGGAAGAGCCGGATGAAGCGTTCGTTAATCATGTCCAGAGAGGACACGTTGACACCGAGCGAACTGTCTTCGTTGGTCAGGTCGTGTTTGCGAATTCTCGCGTTTGCGTTGTAGCCGGTATCGACTGGCAGCGTTCCGCCGGCGATGCCGGTGGTCAGGGCGCTTATCTCTTCCTTGCTCAATAGATTTCCGGACTCAGCCATGGTTTATATGCGTTAATTGTTTATGGGTGTTTCGTTGTTGAGGGGGACAGGCCGGCTTTTTATTGGTAGACAAACTCAGCGAAGAATATTTCTTCTATGCCGCCGAAGCCCTCAAGGCGCTCGAGCTCCAGGTTTATTTTGTCGCGTAGCTGCTGTGCCAGCTGGACGCGAAAACCCGCTTTGGTGAGTTCCGGTTCGGTGATCTGGCGCAGCACGTCGAGCGCGACTGAACGCAGGGCGGTCCTGTGTTTTTCGACGTTTTTGAACACGCGCTCATCGTATTGGGTCATCAGCGACAGTGATACTTGTACGACCTTGCGTGAACCGGTGATATTGGTGACGAGGGGTTTTTTGTCATCAAGATCCATGTAGCTTTTTTCGAATTTGGTCTGGGTATCTGTGGGGATCGACCGTTTTTGCGGCGCGGCAGCGCCCCCTTTGCCCTGGGCGTCTGCTTTCCCCGCGTCTGCTTTCCCCGCTTTTGCGCCCGCATCCTTGCCCTGGGCATCGGCGCTGCTGGCTGATGCGGCCGGTTTGTCATGGGCTGGTTTGGCCTCTGCCGCGTGCTCGTTGAGCACTTGTTCGGCGTTTGGCGCTTTCTTGGACAGGGCGCCGGTGAAAAAGAGTGTCCCGCCTATCGCTGAGACTAAAACGATCAAAAGGACTAGAGACAGAACAATGATCTTCAGCAGCGGACTTTTTTTCTGCTCTGTTACTTCAGCGGGTTGTTCTTCGGACATGGCGGCAGTGGACACTTTCAAAAAATAGATTGGCTACAGCGGTTGATGCGGTCTGATATTAAGGTGCTTCCATACCGTTAAATTCAGCGAAACAATTATTTACAATTGATTGCGCTCGCAGCGCCAGCCCGTTTGGGCGCGTCATTTATTTGACGGCGCGCGAGGTTTTTAGTGTGACAAGGCCTATTAAGCAAGCCGTGTGCCTGCTCTGCTCAAGCTCGGCTGAAGCTAGGCTTAGACCGTGATATCCAGTCCATCGCGGCCGACATAGTCAAGTTTCGGTGGGGCTTGGGGCCGGGCGACTGTTTCCCCGATTGTTTCCCCGCTAGGCCGTCCTTGGCTTGCTGGCGTAGCGGGTTGGCGTGGCGCTGGGTTGTCGCTATGGCCGGTCGCCGCATCGTGCTTGGCCTGCATCGTTGCCAAGTCAATGCCCGATTGCGCGAAAATTTCCCTGAGCCTGGGCAAGCCGCTGTTCAGTAGATCTTTGGTTTGTACTTCACTGGCACTGAATTCGGCCGAAATATTGCCTTTGCCTTGCATGCTCAGGCGAATATCAATCTTCCCCAGGTGCGCTGGCCGCAGTTGCAGGTTCACCTGCCAGATCCCCTTTTCGATTTGGGCTGAAAGCCGCTGGCCAATCGCCTCGGCTAACTTGTCCGCGGCGATCTGATTTTGTTCGCTACGTCTAAAGTAAGCCTCTTGCATGGTTTCTTCACGTATCGGCAGCGGGTTGCTCACGTCCAGTAGTTGGCGTGCGGGGGGGGCACCGTGGGCGACCGGGGCGGTTGTGGTTGCAGCGCTTTCCCCGCTTAAGACTCCCGATAGTGCGCCTGTCGGTGGCGAAGTGGCCTCTGCGATGGCGCCGATTCGGGCGGTGAATTCCTGTTCGTTAAGCCCTGGTTTTCCCGGGTTTGTTTTTTCGGACTGGTGGAATTGGATGTTTTTTGCCGACAAAGAACTTTCATCTTGTTCGGCTTGCGCTGCCTGCGTCATTGGCTCTTGTGCTTGTTCTTCTGTGGCTTGTTGCCGGCTGTGTTGCTGTTCCTCGGCCGTTGCGCCAGCCTCGGGCGGTATTGTTTGGTGTTGCTTGCTCAGGTCGATTGGCAGCCCTGTTGTGCCGGAGGCGGCGAGTGGCACGGCTTGGGCCTGGCCGGTGGGCTCTTGTCTAAGGGGCGGGGGGCTGGTCACGCCGGTGTCAGCCGCGGTCTGAATAGCAGGCGGGCGCCCCAGGGATGCCCCCGGTGCTTTGTCGGCGACGAGCAAGGCGGTCGCGCCGGGGGACGTGCCGACTGCGGGATCAGTCTGGGGCGACGTGGCCAAGCTCTGGTTGTTGACGCTTAGCTTCGTTGACTCTGCTCCAGACGTGGAAGGGAAGGGGGGGGATGCTTGTCCTGCGCCCTTGTTGGCGAGGCTGGATGCCGTCTTCTCTGCTGTCGCCGTCTCAGACGTCGCCGTGTCAAGTGTCGCCTTGTTAAGTGCTGCAGCAAGCTGCCCGCTCCCGTTTGCCGGGTTGGAGGCGCTAGTGTCCAGGGGGTCGGCCGGGATCAGGGCGGATGGGATGGGCGTGATCGAACTGGCGCCGGGTGGCACCGGGTTTGAGTTATCCGGCTGGGACAGTGTGAGCGTGGCGGCGCCCGTAGCCTCAAGGGCGGCGGCTTGGGCATCGGACTTGTTTGCCATTATGAGTTTCAGCATGTCCTCATCGATGCCTTGTGCGCGCGCGAATTCGAGCAGGCCTGCTTCGCCGGCGGAGTGGGTGGCCGCGGTAATGATTTTGACGCGCGAACCCAGCGTATAGCTGTGCAGGGTGGGAGACGGCAATTTTTTGCCGCCCCAAGCGGCAATATCGCGGCCTCTGGCGGACGAACTTACCCCTCGGATCACCCGGCTAAAGTCTTTCCCGGGAGCGATTTTGGGCTCTGCACGGGGTGGGGTAGTCCCTCTTTTATCGCTGATAGATTGCTGATTAAAAACAGAAAAACTATTTACTGGGGAATTGGACATAAGTGGATTGGATGGTTTTGATGTTGTGGGTACAGGGACTTCTTAGCAATAAACGTGACAGGCTTGCGGCGACCTTGGCGACGGCTCAAATGGCTTTGTGGCAGACGCGGTGTTGAAAAGATGGCACGTCGATTGCTTATATGTCCGTATCAGTCGGTATGAGTTTTAAATAATCTGATATTTAACAAGCAGTTAAAAAGGTTCACTGTCAAAAACATGTCAGCTATCGCATTCACACAATTGCGTCAGAGTTTTAGCAACGTCAAGCTTGCCGAGTTGGGTATTCCGGCGCTGGTATTGATGATCATGGCCATGCTGGTCGTACCCATGCCGCCAGTGGTGCTGGACGTGCTGTTCACGTTTAACCTGCTGGCCGGGATGATCATCATTCTGGTCGCCATCAGCACGACGCGACCGCTTGAGTTTTCATCCTTCCCGGCGGTGCTGCTGCTGACGACTACGCTGCGTCTTGCGCTTAACGTGGCTTCGACCCGAGTGGTGCTTGTGGAAGGGCACAAGGGCCCGGAGTCGGCGGGCAAGGTGATCCAAGCCTTTGGTGAATTTGTCATCAATGGCAACTACCTGGTTGGCTTTATTATTTTCGCGATTTTGATGATTATCAACTTCATCGTGATCACCAAAGGCGCGGGCAGGGTGTCGGAGGTTATTGCGCGTTTCACACTCGATGCCATGCCGGGCAAGCAGATGGCAATTGATGCCGACCTCAATTCCGGGGTGATCAATCAAGAAACGGCCAAGAAGCGCCGTGAAGAGATCACCCAAGAGGCCGAGTTTTTTGGCGCCATGGATGGCGCATCCAAATTTGTCCGCGGTGACGCCATTGCCGGACTGATGATTCTGGCAATTAATATACTGGGCGGTCTGGCCATAGGCATAGGCATGCACAACCTCTCGGTGGGGGACGCGTTGCGCATTTACACCCTGCTGACCATAGGTGACGGCCTGGTTGCGCAAATTCCCGCGATGTTCCTGTCCCTTGCCACCGCGATCATTGTGACCCGGGTTACGACCGCGCAGTCCATGACCGAGCAGGCAACGACGCAGTTAGGCAAACCGGCGCCCTTGTTCATTTCCGCGATTATTTTGACCTTGATGGGCTTGGTTCCTGGCATGCCGCATGCCGTGTTTCTTGCGCTGGGCGCCATTACGGCTGGAATCGGTTACATGGTATTGCGGCGCGATGCGAATACCGCACCGCAGGTCTCTTCGCAGGCTCTTGCGCCGCAGGCCCCGCCCAAGGAACTCGATTGGAGCGATGTCGAACAAGTCGATCTTATCGGTCTTGAAATCGGCTACGGCCTGATCCCCCTGGTCAACCCGGAAACGGGTGGGCAATTGATGTCCAGGGTAAAGGGCGTGCGCAAAAAACTGTCCGCCGAACTGGGTTTCCTGGTGCCGCCGGTGCGTATTCGCGACGCGCTCAACCTTGATCCGGAGGCCTATAACATTGTGCTAAAGGGGGTGGTCAGGGGCACCGGTCAGGTTAAGGTCGGGTGCGAACTTGCCATTAACCCCGGCCAGGTCTACGGTAAGTTGGAGGGCGTCCCGACGCGCGAGGCAGCGTTCGGCCTGGAGGCGGTCTGGATTGAGCCGGCGCAGAAAGATTACGCGCGGACCATGGGCTATACCGTTGTCGATGCGAGCACGGCGATTGCGACGCATGTCAACAAGGTCTTGCGGGAAAATGCGGCCGAATGCATGAGCCATGACGAGACGCAGCAGTTGATTGACAAACTTGCGGCGCGGGCCCCCAAACTGGTGGAGGATCTCGTGCCGGCGAAACTCTCGCTGGGGGTAATCACGCGGGTCTTGCAGAATCTGCTTGTCGAGTCGGTTTCCATCCGTGACATGCGCAGCATCTTTGAGGCCTTGTCCGAGGAGAGCGCGCGCAGCCAGGATCCGGATCAGCTGACTGCCCTGGTCAGACCCAAGTTGGGAAGAATGATTGTTCAGGGACTCGCGAGTCCGGGTGACAACCTTTCTGTCATGACACTGGACCCGGAGTTGGAAAAAATGCTCCACAACGCAGCGAGTCAGAGTGCGGGTGGGCAGGGCGTGTTGCTCGAGCCGGCCCTGGCTGAGAGCCTTTTCAGTTCTTTGCGCAGCAGTGCGGCCAAGGTTCAGGATCAGGGCCACGCGGCGGTGTTGGTTGTCTCCCCGGCGATCCGTCCATGGCTGGCCAAGATGGTGCGTTACCGAGTCAACGATCTCGTGGTGTTGTCCTATAGCGAAATACCGGACGACCAGGACGTGAAAGTTATTTTTACCGTTGAAATTGAACCCAAGCATTAATCGAGGAAAATCATGGAACTGAAACGCGTTCTGGCACGTGATAGCCGTACCGCTACGGCCAAGGCAATAGAGTTGTATGGCAAGGAAGCGCTGATCATCTCGAATGAGCGGGTCAACGGCAAGGTCGAGGTAATCGTGGCTGTCGACGTGACTGCCAGTGATCGCGAGCAGTTTGACGGCCCGGATTTGGCGGACACCGCGGATGAGTCCTCCCGCGCAGTTCAGAAGCCTGCGGCCTTGCATGAGGTGCCGGCTGGTCCCGCACGCTTTGGCGCCCTGTTACATGAAAATATGGAACAGGTTCGTAAGTCGGTGCAGGTGCCCGATGACGCCGGGTTGCGTGCCAGTGATTCATTTGATCGGCGGGAGTTAGACCGGGCGAAGGATCTGGTTGAGATGGTTCGCGGTGAGTTGGCCGAGATGCGGCGTGAATTCCGAATCGCGCAGCAAGTTGGGCAATGGCAAACGAACTCCGGCGTTCGTGAAGAGGTGAAGCCCCTGGCTGACGCTTTGTTCGAAGCGGGTGTCCCGGTTTCATTGCGCAGTCTCCTGCTCGATGAGGTAAGGGAGCGGGACAGCCTGACTGCGGCGCTCGGGGCGATAGAGACCCTGTTGCGGCATACGGTCAGGCGGGAGCGTAAGGCCGAGCCCTTGAGCGGGGTCCAGGTGATCGCCGGTCCTTCCGGGGCGGGCAAATCGATGATGGTTGGACGTCTCGCCGTGGCCCACGCCAGGACAAACGGCTGCCAACCCGAAGACGTGGCGATTGTGAGTTTTCGCGACCAGCGCCCCGGCGCCTGGAACCAGATTCAATTGCTGAGTGCGCAGGCCGGTGTTGATTGTTATCGGGCGAGTAGCGAGTCGATGCTGCGGGAGGTGTTAGCGGAGCTCTCCGGGCGGCGCCTGGTGCTGGTTGACACGGCGGGTGGTCAGGAATTCGATCATCTCGCAGCGATTATGAAAATTGCGCCCGACGCGGGCATGCACTTGGTGCTGCCGGCTGAAGCATCGGCAGCGACGTTCAAACGGTTTCTAGACCAGCCGGGGCTGAATTGGAAAAGCCTGATGCTGAGCAAACTCGATGAGGCAAGTCATCCGTGGCCGCTGGTGCAGGCGCTCTGCGAGAAAGCGATCCCAATTTCGTTTGCCAGTCGCGCACCGGGTTTGGACAGTCTGGTCGAGGGGGGGGATACCGATTCGCTGGTTAGCATGGTTTTGGACGGCATTCGTTCGCACCTTACCGTGGAAGCCTTGCCCGGTGCGGGCATTGGCAAAGATTTCTCGCCAAATGTCTGGCGCGCGAACAACAGAGCAGTAAAATGACCGCGACGTCGGCTATTTGAAAGGCCAGACTGGGGCCGCTTTAGTCGCGCACGTGGTGCTGATATAAAAATCCTATTAAGGTTTGTTAATGTCGCAAAAATCAACTCAGGTTATCGGCGTCGCGAGCGGCAAGGGCGGTGTGGGGAAAACTTCGATAGCATCCAACCTTGCCGTCAGTTTGGTGATGCGGGGACATAAGGTTATGCTTTTTGACGCCGACCTTGGCCTTGCAAACGCACAGTTGGCTTTTGGATGCGCCGCGGAGTTCAACTTCAGCCATGTGCTGTCCGGGGAAAAGACGCTGGCAGAAATAATTGTCACGACGCGACAGGGTGTTCGCTTGGTGCCAGGTGCTTCGGGGATCCAGCAAATGGCTTCGATGGGCGCGCTCGAATCGGCCGGAATTGTCCAGGCCTTCAGTTTGCTCGATGAAGAGATCGATTTTTTCATAATCGACTCTGCAGCGGGTATTTCGGATTCGGTGGTGACTTTCATGCAGGCGGCGCAGAAGCGCTTTATCGTACTGCGTGACGAGCCCTCTTCAATTGCCGATGCGTATGGAATGATCAAAGTGCTTGCTCGCTCCCATATGCTGGAAGAAATCTACCTGCTGCCCAATATGGTCGAGAGTCAGGCCGCCGGACAGGCCTTGCACAGGCGGGTTAGTGATGTGTGCGAACGGTTTCTAGGCATTTCGGTAAAATACCTTCATTCCATAACTCACGATGAGCACATGCTCTCTGCCATCCGCGCCTATCAATCGGTTCTCGAATTTGCTCCCGGCGGCAACGCCGCCCGCGATTTTCGGCAAATGGCGGTGGCCACTGAGTCACTCGCGAGCGCGGATACGGCTTCCGGTGGTATCCAGTTCTTTGTTGAACGCTTGACCGGGTTTCAGTCCTGAAAATGGGGATTTCCCCGATGCAGGTCTATGACCAGGCGCGAGCGGATGATGACGCGCGCATTGTCGAGCACCTTGGGCTTGTAAAAAGGGTGGCCCTGCATCTGCAATCGAGAGTGCCGCGGTTCATCGAACTCGATGATCTCATGCAGGCGGGTATGATTGGACTGATTGAGGCGGCAAGGTCTTACGACCCGGACAAGGGGGTCAATTTCGAAAATTTCGCCTATGTCCGCGTCAAGGGGGCGATGTTCGATGAAGTCAGGAAAATATCCTACTTGCCTCGTTCGGCTGTCGCGATCAATAAGGCGCATGCCCAGTCAGAGAGCGAACTTGCAGCCAAAATAGGCCGGGCACCGACGATGGCCGAGATGGCCGAGTTCATGAACAAGGACGCGCAGAGTCTGCACCTCGAGCGCTCTGAAGCGATACGATTCGAGACGACATCAATCGAGACTTTGCCCGAGTCGGTTGATAATATTCCGGACAACGCTGGTTCCAGGCCGGATGTGCTGGTTGAAAATGCCCAATTCATGGAGGCCCTCGAGGCGGCGATCGCAGGCTTGCCCGAGCGTGAGAAGTTGATCATTGCCCTCTATTATGTTGAGGAGATGAATCTTCGGGAAATAGGCGCGGTGGTCGGCGTCAGTGAGTCCCGTGTCAGCCAGATTCTGTCTGCAACTGCGAAAAGCCTGAGAAAAACCCTGCAAGTGGCAATCTGAGTCGTTTGTACTCCGCCGCTCGGCGTGGTCTTAGCCTTAGCCTTGGCCCTAGTCTTAAAGGTCTTGGTACATCAGCGTGATACTGATGCGCCGGTTGCGCGGATCCAGCTTGTTTTCCGGAACGAATGGCTCGGTGTCGGCAACCCCCTCTATGCGGGCGACCCTTTTTTCTTCTACACCGCGCCCGTTGATTATTTGGCGGGTCACTTCCGCCCGCTCAGCTGACAGGGACCAGTTGTTGCGTTCCGCGCCGTTGTACGGGACGCTGTCGGTGTGCCCGCGCACCTTGATTTTATTGGGCATTGTGCCCAGGGAGCGGGCAATCTCCTCGATTAGTCCCTTCGCGCGAGGGGAGAGTTTGGTGGTGCCCAGGGAGAACATCGAGAAGTCGGCCTTGTCTATGACTTCAATGCGCAGGCCCTCTTTTTCGCGGACGAAATTAACCTGATCCTTTAGTTTGGCCAGGTCCTTGTCTTGGGACAGGCGTTCGATTAGTTCCTGCTGCAGTTTTTCAAAATTGGCTTGGTCCAATTCGTTGGATATCCTCTTTTTTTCCTCTTCTTTTGTTTCGCTTCTTTTTTCTTTTTCGTTTTCAGTCTGGTCGTTGACATCTCGTGGCGTCAGCAACTGCATCAGCCCACTTTGCGTCGCAGCCATGGGCAGGGCGGTGTCGTCTATCATTGACTGTCCACCCATAAGTCCGACTGAACCGGAAGTGGTGTTAACGGTGATGGCGCTTTTGGTCAGGGCGGTTGGCTTGAAGTAGTCGGCGACGCTTTTGCGCTGTGCCTCGTTGCTCGCACCGAGCAGCCACATCAGCAGAAAAAACGCCATCATGGCGGTCATCATGTCGGCAAGGGCGATTTTCCAGGCGCCACCATGCGCGCCGCCATGGCCCTCATCGATAATTTTTTTGATGATGATCGGGGCGAGCGGCTCCGGCTCTGCCTCGGCGCCGGCACCGGCATTGTCGCCGCTTGCCGCTGTCGCTGCGACGGGGGGCTCGGCGACTGCCCCCCCCGGGGAGGCAGCCATTGCGGACTGCTCGTCCAGCAGTTTCTCTATTTTGGCGTCATCAGCCATGCTTATTTGCCGCGCAGTCCGTCAAACACTTCGGAGAATGAGGGCTGGTAATCGTGGGTGATGCCTACCCGGGCCGCTTCAATTACAACCGGTATGGGGTGGCCGTTGAGGGTGCCGACGATGATCTGTTTTACGACGTGGTAGATTTGTCCTTCATCGTCGATGATTTGCTTAAGCCGGGTAGCCATGGGGCCGACAATGCCGTAAGCGAAGAAGACTCCGAGGAAGGTCCCGACCAGCGCGCCCCCGATCAGTCCACCGAGAATGGCGGGAGGTTGGTCGATCGCGCCCATTGTCTTTACCACCCCCAGTACGCAGGCAACAATACCCAGGGCGGGTAATGCGCCCTCCAGAGAGGCGAATGTTTCTGCCGGTTTCAATGCCTCATGGTGGTGAGTCTTGATCGACAAATTCATCACATCCTCGATTGAGTCCGGTCTTGGAGCCGAAGAGGACACCACCAACAGCCGGATGCTGTCGGTGATCAGGTGTATCAATGCGTGATCCTTGAGCAGGCGTGGATATTCACCGAAGATGGCGCTCGCCTCCGGACTCTCGACATGCGATTCCAGCGCGACAGCACCCTCGGCCTTGAGTAGTTTCATGATTTTGGATACGAGAAAAATCACGTCAAGGAAGTCCTGCTTGTTAAATTTCGGACCGGAGAGGATTTTGCCGACACCGCCGAAAGTGCCTTTTATGATGGTCATGCTGTTGCCGATGATCATGGCACTCAGGGCTGCGCCACCGATAATGAAGGTCTCGACGGGGGCGGCTTTGATAATAGGCGCCATATGCCCGCCGGCCATGATGAAGCCGCCAAAGACACAGCCAAAAAGTAGCACCAAGCCGACAATACTGATCACCGCATTCTCCTTTAACGATAGCGTCGCTTCTCCGGATCGCCCCGGGCGCCTGTCGTCAAGCTGTTATCTTAAAAGCCCAATGTGGCGGCCTGTTGAAGGCCGCCAATACTAATACTGGCTGGCAGCCACTAGTCTGTAATTAACAAATGTTAACCAACAAATACCGCGCAGGGCCCCGTCCGGTTCTACCTGGACAGGTGCCGCGCCAAGCATACCAAGCGTCACCGACTCAAGTCGGTCTATATCGTTCCGGCGCTGTTTCTATTTTCCGTGCTAGCTGACGCGGCGTAAGGGGGCCACAAGCGCTGGCACCAGCGTCCACGCATCGCGAATCTGCCCCATCAGGCCTTGAACTTCATGCAAGGCATCGACATCGTTATGAATGTTGATATGCAGGAGGCGGCGGGTGACATAGCCGTACAGCTCACTCAGATTCTTGGCGATATCGCCGCCTTTTTCGTAATCGAGGGCGCTTTGTAAGCCGATAATAATCCGCCCCGCCCGTGTCAGATGAAACGACTTGTCGGCGATAGCCTTTCTCGCAATGTGGCCTTCGGCCACTTTCAGGCTTTCCATCAGTCCGTCAAGAAGCATCTGCACCAGTTGCGTCTGATCGGCCTCGACGACTCCGGTTTCGACCATTACATCGCCATAGGTGGCGGCAGCTCTGCGGTTCATCATCATGATATTTTTTGCCTTGGTTGACGGGTGATTCTTACTCTAAGAATCGGCATGAGGAACACAAGCTTTAGCACTAAAAAAGACGTTTTTTATCTGACTGATAATGAAAATTTTATGCATGAAATAGCGGTGAAATTTCTTATTGGCAGGGCGGCAATGCCGGCCGTGCGTAAGCTTCACCGGACTTGTCATTTTACGCGAGTGGCCTGGTCGTGGTTTGCCCTGAAGTCGCTGCTAATACGGACGCGCCGGCAGTCGTTTGCACGGGGCCTGGCAGCAGTCGGTGGGAAAAACTTTGTGCGGGTGTCAATCCGAGCATCGAATAAACACGGGCGCAGGTGGCGTCTAGCCGGGCTCTTAGTTCGGGCAGATTGGCATCTTCGCCGCGACCGCGATCCAGGCCCAGATCGTAAATATTTTTGGCCTCGCCCGGAGGCAGCCAGGATAACAGCTGACCTTGCGTGGTGCGGATGTTCCGTAGCGGGTCGGGCTGCACCTGGATGCCCTGACGGCTGTCGAGCAATCCTTCTTCGAACAATTCGTCGATGTGGCGTTCCAGGGCAGGACCATAGTATTTGCGTATATCGTCAATGCTGGGCGCGTCCAAGCCGGCGACGGCGGTGCCGCGCATTGCCTGCCAAAGGCGCTCGCCGCTGAGTCCGGCAAAGCGTTTATCGGGCGCGGTCTGCGGGTTGGCCGCCGCTGCGTGTTCCCCGGTCGCGGCACGGGTGTTTTTTTCCAGCATACTGATTTTGTCAGCCAGATAAATAATCATGATCACCACGCCGAGGATGCAAAATAAAATCGCCAGAAGTAAAAAATTGCTCATTTGTCGGTGCCTTTTCGCACAGCTTTAATACCGTCTCGCCGTAACAGGGGCGGCGCCCGAAGATGTTGGCGTGCGGACCTCGACTTGCCTTGCGATCTTGTCCACCGTTTCTGTTCCCTTGGGCTATTTTTTATCCGGTTTTCCCAGGGCGGGTGCGCAGCAACATCACCCCCGCTGACCGGGTATCCGACCTGGCCGAGTTTGTCTTCCGATTCGAATATGGTTTGCTGCTTAATTGTTCGAGTTTGACATGTTGTCAAACTGCGATTTGAGCGAGTCCCTGAGGGAGTTCATCTTCCCGACCATCGCGTCCATCGCCGCGAATTGTTTGGTATAGCGATCGAGTACGGTTTGCATGCGGGCATTCAAGTCGGTCAGGCGCACGTTGTATGCTTTGATTTTGGCGCCAGCATTATTGCTGGCGTTCAGGATCGGCCCGCCGGTGCTGACCAGGTCGGTCAATCGCTTGACCGCGTCCCCGGCCAGCCCTCTTGCAGCGGTTCCCGAGCGGCCGGTGTTCTCGGCGTTGGCCGTAAGCATGCCGGCGACCTGCGAAAAATTAGTATTAAGCGCGTTGTCCAGTTTGACGCTATCCAGGGCGAGTTTGCCATCGGCTTGTATTGTCAGGCCCAGGTCGCGCAGCGCCTTGATAGCGCTTCCGGGTGTGGAGGAATTGCCCGTAACCATGCTGTCAATCTGCATTCTGATTTGCCGCACCAGCGAGTGGTTGACCAGTGTCGCTCCGGTCGTCGCAACGGTCGATTTGCTGTCAGAAACCGTATTGAGCAGGTCTTTGGCGGCGTTGAAGGCCGTGACCACGGACTGCAGATTGGTTTTGACGCTGCTGGTGTCGCGTGTGAGTAGCAGTGTGCCGGCTGTGCTCTTTGCGATCGTTCCATCGGTACTGGTGGGCGCCAATAATTTGAGGGTGACGCCGCTAATCACGTCGCTTACGGTATTGGTGCTGCGCCACAATTCCTGCCCGTTGATCTGCAGGTGCGCATCGACCGCGTCCTGGCCTGTCAGCGGCGCGGGGAAGAGCAGGGGACTGACGCCGTCGGCTGCCACGGCTGTGGTGCTTGCGGTGAAGGCGTTGGCCGCACCGGTGTTGTCCGAGGTCAGAACGATGGTGTAGGGGTTGTTCGGACTGCCGGTGTTGACCAGTTGTGCCGTGACGCCTTTTTTGGCGGCGTTGATCGCTGCCACCACCCCCGCCGGGGTTGCGGTGCTTACGCTGATACTTTGGCTGGCATTAGCACCAATGGCGAGGTCGATGGTAAAGGGGTTGCCGTTATTGAGTGGCGTGGTCGCAGCCGCAAAGCCCGCGCTTATGCTGCGTTGCGGGCGTGCCAGCTTAAGGACATTGATTTGGTGGGAGCCAACCGCGGCCGCAGAGCTTGCGGTGACGTCAAAATACCCTTGGGCGTTGCTCTGTGGGGTGACGCTGTTGACTTTTGAAAGGTCTTGTAAGGTCGAGAATGCGGTTTTGAGTGCCGATATGGAGGAGAGCACGGCCCCGAAGCCTGAGATCGTCGCCTGACTTTGTGTGATGGCGTTATCGAGTATCTTTTTTTGCGGCGCTTTTTCCGCTTCGGTCAGGTTGGTTGCCAGCGCTTTGACATCGACCCCTGAGCCGGCGCCGAGCATGTTGGTGAAACTTCCACTGGTGCTGGTTACCGCTGCCTGGGTGGTGGTCGTGGTTGCCATTATGCGCTCGCTCCATTGTCCGGCTGTGCGACCCTATGGCCGCCGCTACCTCTGGTAATCGGGAGCCGGCGCGGGTTCTTTAGCTGCAGAATCATCATTTTAGATAATTAAAAAGGCTGAGGCTGGAGGTCTTGGCGAAGCTGCTTTGTGCCGCCTGCAGGCTCAGTGTTTCTTTTTGCAGCCGGGTAATAGCCTCAGTGTAGTCGCTGTCGGTCAGCGTGGAGAGGGTCGTTTGCAGTCGCAGCTTGGTTTCGTCAATGCGTGTTTTTTGCGAACTGATCGTGTTTTGGTCCGCGCCAATTTGCGCCAGGGCGTGGCTGAGGCCGGTCTGGAGTTGGTCGACTTCATCGAGCGAGCGTTGCATGCCCGCCTGGTCTGATGCGCGTACCGCAGCCCTCAGGTCATCGAGCACCTGGAAAAACCCCACGCCCACGGCGCCTGCACCGTTGTTTCGTGCCACTGACGAAAAAACCTGCGAACCCGGGCGATTGACGGCAATCAGGCGTTGTTCCCCTATGCTCACATTGATGCGGGATTGGTCGCCGCGGTATTCGGTGCCGCCGGCAGGGCCCGCGGCAAAAGGCTGCTGGCTGCTGCGCGTGCCGGCGAATAGATAATTGCCGTCGATATCACGGCTGCCCGCGAAGGCGAGTAAGTCGGATTTGAGGCTGTCCAGTTCTGCGGCAATATTGGCACGATCGGCCGGCCCAAGCGTGCCGTTTGCCGCCTGGATTGCCAGCTCTTTTACCCGACTCATCACGTCGCTCGCCCCTCTTACGCTGCTCTCTTCGACCGCAAGGCGGTCGCCAACGGTCGCCAAAGTGCTTGTGTAGCTGTCTTGACGGACGATGGCCGACTGAAGCCGCTGTATTGCCACTACTTTTTCAGGGTCATCACTGGGTTTGCTCATTTGCATTCCAGTGGCGAGCTGGTTCTGGGTTTTGGCTATCCGGGTCTGCAGTTCGCTCATTTGCTGCGATGCTTGGTCAAAGGCGTAGCGTGTTGAGATGCTCATTTGTCCGGTACTCCGTTAGCGAATCTGAATGATTGAATCGAATAATTGGCTTGCGATTTGTATGGTTTTTGCCGCCGCCTGGTAGGCCTGTTGAAATCGGATCAGGTCGGCCGCTTCATCGTCAAGATTTACCCCGGATACTTTGTCGCGTGCTGCTACGGCTTGCTCATTGACCACGCTGAGCGCTTGTTGTGAAATCGTTGCCTGATTGGCGATACTGCCTACCGCGCTGAGCAAATCGCTATAGCCCTCGCTCAGCGTCTTGTCACCGGGCAGAAGAGACTTGTTTGATGCCATGTCGGCAATGCGCAGGATGTTTTCATTGTTGCCAACGCCATCCTGGTTGCCGTCGACGCGAAAGCTGTCGCCGGCTGCCGGGGCGGTCGAAAAATTAAGCTTCAGCTCCCCGTAGGCGATACCCGTTTGCGGGTCGTATTTGCGCTGCGCCAAAATGCTGCCGGTGCTCACATCCGTGATGGTGTAGTTGTCCGCCGAGGTGAAGGTGATATCCAGGGGCTGTCCGCGCTGCTGTTGCACGCGATCGACGCTTGCGACCTCATAGCTTGCGGCGACCGCACCGGCACCGACACCGCTTGCGAATACGAGCAGGTCTTCAGGCGCCGCGCCGGCGATGTAGGCGGTGGCGCGCAAGCCGAGTTTGGCCAGATCGGATGCAGAACCATTGGCGCCAATGCCGATGCGCATCTCCTTTGCGCTGCTCAGACTGATATGACCGCGAAAAGTCGCCGCGCCAAGATTGAGCGCGTTCGTCACATAGCCGGCAGGGGTGCCTATGACAATATCCTTGCCGGCGTTGCCCGCCGTGTTCGTCAGCGTCATCGCCCCGTCGCGGTTGATCGTCGCACTAACGCCGGTGGCTGCCGATTGCGCATTGATCGCAGTCATCAGGCTTTGTGCACTGGCGAACGTGCCCGAGCTGTCGGTGATCTGGGTGCCGTTAATCGTAATCGCCGTGCGCGTCGGGCTCAGTTTCAGGTCGGTCGCGCCGACCTGTATTTCGTTGATTGCGCTGGCCGTGACATCGGAGACGCCCGCGGCGGCCGCATTGATCCAGTTGGCGAGGTCTGCGGCTTGCATGCCGGCGGTAGGAACGACAAGACTGGGGAGGGCCTTGCCGTTCAGGCTAAGGGCGCCGGCGGCGATGAAAGTGCTGCCGGCCAGCGCCGTCGCCGCAGGCATGGCGAGCGCTTCCAGCTTGGCCAAGATCTGGCGACGATCGACCACATTATTGGCAGCGTCATAGGCGGGGTCGCCCTGCGCGACTGCGCGTGCACCATAAAACACGTCAAGTTTGCGATAACCGGCCTCGCCGGATCGGTTGAGGTAGTCTGCCGCGTAGCCCGCCCCGGCGACAAAGCCGTTGGCCGGGCTGAGTAAAGCCTGTTGCTGTGTGTCGCTAAGCGCAGGCCCTATCAGTTGGCGGCCGTCGCGGGTGAAAATCTGCAAATCAAGGCTGTTGGCCGGCGTGGTTTCAAGATTAATGGCAACGTTGCGAAAGCCCGCCGGGATGGTGGTGATGCCGCTGGCCGGCGCAGTCGATGCGTTGGCAAACTTTACGCCGCTGGAACGGCCGGCATTGTTCACCAAGGTCTTGTCGAGCAGGGCCGGACCTGCCAGCGCGCCCACTTGCGCTTTATAGCTCAGAGAGGGGGAGGCAATGCTGCCATTGGTAGACTTGCCGGCAACCCGGAACAGCGCTCCGGCGGCAATGCGCTGCGGATCGATCTGGGTCATGCGTATGCCCGAGGCCGGTCTTTGCGCCGCTTTGAGTGCGAGCATATCGGCGTCCAGCGCCGTACCGCTAAAATTAAGGCGTACGCCGTTGATCGTCAACTCGCTCGCGCCACTGGCGCCGGTCACCGTTTGTTTTGAGGTCGTGTCGGTGGCGCTCCAGCGCTGACGCGTGCCGTCGTAGCGCAGTTCGACATCATGAAAGGCGAAGGCCGCGGCGTTGACGACGCTTGTGCTCACCTGAACTTTGCTGTTGCTGGCGGGCGACTGCAGGCTGAACACCGGGTCGATTACATAAAGCGGCTGGCCGATCTCGCCGCGCGTATCCACGCCCGAACCCTGCAATTTGTTGATTTCGGATGAAAAGACCTGGGCAAGAAAATCCAGCTTGGTCTGCGTTGGTTCCAGCGCCTGCTGGCGAAACCCGATCAGTCCGGCGAGGCTGCCGCTGCTCATGCCGGCTATCGCGGTGTTGCTGCCCGAGGGGTCGAGCACGATATCAACCTTGCCGGTGCTGCTGTCGCTGAATACGGCACCAATACTCTTTGCCCCGCTTGGATCGACAATCAGACTCTGGCTCGAGGACAGGCCGAGGGACACGGCAACCTCGCCGTTGGGGCGGGCGGTGACGCTGATGGCCGCCAGCGCCGACATGTCGCGCAGTAGTTTGTCGCGCTGGTCCAGTATGTCGGGCGACTGGCGTGTCAGGGTGGCGTTACGATTGAGTTGGGTGTTGACCGTGGCCAACTGCTTGGCCAGTGTGTTGAGTTTTTCTACGCCGGCCTTGATGGCGTCCCGTGTTTCGGTTTCCACGCTCCCGAGCTGGCCGGCGAGCTCACGGAAACGTGACGCCACCTGGTCGGCGTTTTGCAGGAGGCTGCTGCGCAGGTCGGTGGAGGCGGGTTGGGCGGAGACGGCGCGTGCCGCCGCAAAGAACTGGTCCAGCGACGGAGCCAGTCCGGATTGTCCGTTGCCCATCACGTCAATGACGCGATTGGCATACTGCACCAAGGGCCCTTGTGTGTTGAGTGTGCTGATGCTCCCGCGCAGACCGGATTCGGCGAACTCGTTGTAGGCGCGGGTAACGCTGTTGAACATCACGCCGGTGCCAAGGAAGGTCGAGCCGGTGCTTTGTGGCGCGGCCGGGCTGAGGGAAATTTCCTGCCGGGTGTAGCCCTCGGTGTCAATGTTGGCGATGTTGTTGCTGACGGTGGCAAGGGCCCGCTGGTAAGCGGCCACCGCTGTGCTGCCGATGCTAAGCAGATCGCTCATGGTTTTTTATCTTTCACTCGGCCTGGTAGCTGTTGTTGCCCGAGGCAGGTGACTGCGTCGGATCGAGCGAAAACTCAGTCTGGCGCACCGGCGGCATTGCCAGGTACGGTTTTGCCCTATTGAGGGGAAGCGTGCCGCGCTCGGGTTTGAGCGGCAGGCCGGGTAAGGGCGTCGACTCCTTGCCCTGGGGTAGATTGAGTTTGTCCGCCTCGAGCGGTACCACTTTGGCGCGCGCGAGTTGCGCCGTGAGCATGTCAGCGACGCCAAGCGCACCGCGCCTGGCCATTTGCATGGACAGTTCCTTGTCGTACAGTCCCTGGTAGGTCTCCAGGCTTTGTGATTCCACCAGGTCGCTCTTGAAAGCGGCCTCACGCATGGGTTTCATCAGCATTTGGATGAACATCGCCTCAAATTGCTGGGCCGTCTCGCGGGTGGCCGCGTCGCTGTCTTTGTGGGCCTGGCCGCGTAATCTGCCCAGACCGGCGAAATCATGATACGAACTGGGGCCTTGTATGGCGTCGCTCATGTCAGATCACCACCAATTCGGCGCGCAGGCTGCCGGCGCGCCTGAGTGCCTCGAGAATTGCGATGAGGGCCGAGGGTGTGGCGCCAACCTGGTTGATGGCGTCAACAATGTCTCTCAAGTCGACCCCGGGCTGGAAAAGGAACATCGGATTTTTGGCCTCTGTCGCCGAAATTTCGGCATTAGTCACCGTCACAGGCACCGCGCCCACCGGTGCGAGCGCTGCCGGTTGGCTGACCGAATTTGTCGCCGCAATGCTGACGGTGATGCCACCATGGCTGACCGCCGAGGCGGTTACGCGCACATTGCGGCTGATCACCACCGTTCCGGTGCGTGCGTTGATGACCACCCGGGCCGTTGCATCGCCCGGGACAATCTCAAGGTTCTCGATCATGCTCATGAAGGCGACGCGCTGGTTGATCTCCTGGGGCGCCGCCAGCGCCACCGAAACGCCGTCTAGCGCCCGTGCGATACCGGCGCCGAATTTGCTGTTCACCGCATTGACAATGGCGTTGGCAGTGGTGAAGTCGTGGGATCGTACGTTGAGCACCACCGAGGCTGATTTTTCAAACGAGGTTTCGACCGCGCGCTCGACGAGTGCGCCGTTCGGTATGCGGCCCGATGTGGACACCCCGGTTGAGATGCTCGATCCGGCGGCGCTGGCCTCGACTGACGCAATAGTCATCGAGCCCTGGGCGATGGCGTAGACGGATCCATCTGCGGCGCGCAAGCGTGTCATTATCAGATTGCCCCCGCGCAGGCTGGTGGCCTTGCCGATCGCGGCAACATTGATATCTATGGTTTGCCCCGGTTTGGCAAAGGCCGGCAGTTCCGCTGTCACCATGACGGCAGCCACGTTCTTGACGTCCAACTTCGCGACCAAGGAAACGCCACCGTCAAAGTCGGACAATTGTCCGTCCACGCTGACCCCAAGCTGGTTGAGGAGGGCGCGCAGGCTCTGGCCGGCAAAGGGAATATCGCCGCCGTCACCAGTCGCCTGCAGGCCGACCACCAGGCCGTAACCGATGAGCTGGTTGGCGCGCACGCTGGCCACCGAGGTCAGATCCTTTATGCGATCAGCCTTTGCCGGTTGTGCGCAAAGCAGGAAACAGAGCGTCAGAAAAATGAGCCGTTGCATGGTGCTTGTCATCCCTAGAAGGGCCACAGGTTATTTAGGAGGTTGGTGCCCCAGCCCGGCTTGGCGGAGCTCGCCAGATCGCCGGTGCCGCGGTAGGTGATTTGTGCATTGGCCAGGCGCTTCGATGTCACTGTGCCGTTGGAAGCGATGTCCTCGGTACGCACCACGCCAAAGACCTGAATCACCTCGCTGCCTTCACTCAAGGTGACTTGCTTCTCGCCACGAACCACGAGATTGCCGTTGGACATGACCTCGATAACGGTCACAGCTATGGAACCGGTGAGTGCGTTTTGCTGGCCGGAGTTGCCGCCGCCATCGCTGCCGATGACCGCGCCGTCGGCCTTGATCATGCCGGCAGCTTTGCCTATGCCTCCTGCAAAGGGCAAACCGGTACGACCCAGTGAGTCAGCCAGTTTGTTCTGGATCGAAGGGAAGGCATCATTGGTCGCCGTCCGCTTGACGGTCGTGTTTTGGGTGCGCAGTGACTGGGTTCTTTCGTCCAGCAGTACCGTAACCACATCACCGACGCGGTAATCGCGTTGCCGGCCGAAAAAGTTCTCGGACCGGCCGTCGACGAACAGCGAGCCATTGGCCTCGCGGGGCTGTGCCGCTACCACGGGCAGCACCGGTGCAAATTGTGCGCTGGGTGGTATTTGCTGGGCGGCACAGCCACCGATCAGTGTCAGTGCCAGCAGTGTCAGCGATGTCAGCGGTGTTGCGGCGCGACGGGGCACGGTTTGCATGGTTATGCTCACAGGTTGTTATTGACGAACTTGAGCATCTGGTCGGCGGCGGCGATGGCCTTGGAGTTGATCTCGTAGGCGCGCTGCGTTTCGATCATGTTCACCATCTCTTCGACGACGTTGACGTTCGAGGCCTCGAGCGCACCTTGAACCAGCTCACCGGCACCGTTGACGCCCGGCCTGAGTTGCTGCACTGCGCCGCTGGCAGAGGTCGCGCGCATCAGGTTCTGGCCTATGGATTCCAAACCTGCGGGATTGGCGAAACGCGCCAGCGTCAGATTGCCCAGGACCTGCTGGTCGGGGAGCTTGGCGAGCTTCGCCGAGACCGTGCCATCTGCGCCGATGGTGATGCTCGAGGCGTTCGCCGGAATGGTGATCGCCGGTTGCAGAAGCGAGCCGTTGGAGGTGACCAATTGCCCGGTGGCCGACAGCTTGAAGCTGCCATCCCGGGTATAGGCGAGGCTGCCGTCTGGCTGCAACACCTGGAAGAATCCGTCGCCCTGTACCGCCACGTCAAGGGCATTCTGGGTGTTGATCATATTGCCCTGGACATGCATTTTTTCGGTGGCGATGATGCGCGTACCGGTGCCCAGCATCAGGCCTGTCGGTGCGCGGTCATTGGCCGAGGTCTGCCCCCCCGCTTGACGCACGTTTTGGTAGAGCAGGTCCTCGAACACCGCGCGAGCGCGCTTGAAGCCGTTGGTGTTGACGTTGGCCAGGTTGTTTGAAATGACCGCCATGCGCGTCTGCTGCGCATCGAGGCCGGTTTTTGCTACCCACATTGAGGCATCCATTACACTGCTCCTTTTTTAGCTGTTATTCGCAAAGCCATCTTCAGGCCTTCATCATCGAAGCGCCGGACTCGTCCAGAGTTTTCGCTTCTTTGATAAATTTGATATTCGCTTCGTAGCTGCGGCTGTAATCGAGCAGCCTTGTCATCGCGCCAAACGTGGACACGTTGCTGCCCTCGAGGGCGGCGACACTGATGGAAGGGGTTTGTTTCCCGTCCTTGATATCGGCGCCACTCTGTTTTTCGGTCGCACCGGGTTTGGGGGCCGGCGTGAACAGGCCGTCTTCGCGCCGCTCCAGCGGTGTTTCGCTGGCATCGCGCAATAACAGTTTGCCGATCAGCGTTCGCGCCGCCGGTTCCAGTTTGCCCGCGCTCACTGCGTACATTGAGCCGTCGCCGGTGACCTCCACCGAATATCCGGCCGGCGCGGTGATGGGGCCGCTTTCGCCGCGTACGCCCTGGCCGGAGCCGGTTTCCACTATGCCGTTGCTGCCGACGCGCAGGTCGCCGCGACGGGTAAAGGCGAGTTCGCCATTGCCCGCCGTCACGCCCAGTACTGTGTTGCCGTTCATGGCGATATCCAGCGGCACGCCGGTGTACATGCGCGGGCCGGGGGCAAGGGAGATGCGGTCGTAGGCCGTGCTGGTCGGGATGTAGCGCGAATCAAAGCCCGGACCTGATACTTTCACCGTCTTCATGGCAGCAGAAAAACTGGACTTGAAGCCGGGCGTGGAGAGGTTGGCGATTTCGTTGTTCAACTGCTGCCGTGGGCTCCCGCTCTCGCTAATGCTGCTCATCGCGGTGTATATCAGTTTGTCCATGATCGCGTTCCCGGTTTAGGCTTAGTTACGGATTTGGATGATGGTCTGCGTCAGCGAAGTGCTCGTCTCAATCGCTTTGGCAGAGGCCTGGAAGTTACGCTGTGCGGTGATCAAGTCCACCAGTTCCTGGGTGAGGTCGACGTTGGCCCGTTCGCGCGCACCGGCACGCAGGGTGCCGAATCCGGCGCCGCCGGCCTCGCCAAGCACTGCCGTACCGGAGGCGGCGCTAGCGTTAAAACTGCCGTCGCCGATCTGGCGCAGGCCGTTGGCGTTGGAAAAGTTGGCAAGAATGATTTTTCCTAGCGCCCTTTGCGAGCCGTTTGAGTAGCTGGCATTGACCAGACCGTCGTCGCCGATATTCACGCCGACCAGATCGCCCTCGGGTGAGCCATCCTGTGCCTGCGAGAGCACGGCGAAGGGGGAGGAGAACTGTGACGAGGCTGAGTAGTCGATGTTGATGCGCAGTGCGCCCTTACCGTCGGCAAGGAACACCGTGTCGAGCTGGGAGCCGCTTTTGGGGGAGAGCAGTTTTCCGCCGGTGTCAAAAGTCAGTTCGCCCTTGTCGTAGTAGACCGCCGACCATTCGGGCAGGGTCGTAAAGCCGTCGGTGCTGGTGGTCTCCAGGCCGCGTTCATCGATGTATTTGGGCACGGGGACGCCGTTGACCAGTGTCGTGAACTGGGTTGGTTTGGTCCAGCTTGAGGTCTCGCCACGGCCGGCGGTGGCGTTTGCCAGGCCCCACATGCTGCTGCCCGAGATCTTGATGAACGAGTCGCTGGAGGCGGTGCCGCTGGTGAATTTGAAGCTGTTGGTGCCGCGCTCGTATTCGACCTTGACACCCGATACGCTGTTTCCGGCATCGTTGGCGAGAAGGTTGATGCGGTTTTGCAGTTGCGCCATAAAGCCGTCCAGCGTGTAGTTGGCGCTTGGCGGGATAACGATCTCGCCCTTGACGTTGTCCACCGTGACGACAAAGCGGTTGTTGGTCGTGTCGACGGGGAAGTTGTTGTCGACGTTGATGCCGATGGTCGATCCGCGGGTTATAGCCGGCGACGAGGTGATACCGCGTAGTGCCGCCGTTGATGTGGTGACACTGTTGTTCGCCAAGCCCATCAGGGACTTCGCGAAATTGTTAACGTTTGACAGGGCGATGCTGGAGGAGTCGCCGGTTTTACCTGAGGAGACGGTGAACTTTTGTGTCACGCTGTCGAAGTCGACCTTGACGCCGTAGCGTTGGTCGGCGGCGGCACGTATGGGGTTGCCGTTGGGCTTGATGGAATCGTTGGTGACGTAGGAGCCATCGGCCGCTAACGTCGCGCTGGTGATGCCCAGCCCAAGTAAATCGTTGGAGGTGGAGGTGGTGGTGCCCCCACGCAGTGTCAGCGCCGTAATCCCGTCTGCGGGGACGAACTTGAACCCGGCGGTGACAGGGTCGTAGCTTACCTTGATCCCTACATCGGGGGTTGCGCCGGTCGAGACCGCCCGGTTTATGCGCACCTGCATCGCGTCGACGACTTGTTTGGTCGTCATGGTGTCGGTGATAGCCGGATTGGTTTCGACCAGTGGCGCCGTTACGCCGGTGACGCCGGTGTCGCTATAACTGAGGGTGATGGCCTTGGAATCGGCCGCTGCGTACTTGAGGGTGATTGAGCCGTCGCCATTATTCGTTATGGATCGCCCGGCGTTGCCTGTGATAAAGGCGTTCGCGTCGACGGCGGCTTTTACCGCAGCCGCTACGTTGGCCGCGCTCATGCCTGCCGTGACGGCGACTGTAACCCCGGCAACAGTGATGTTCCCGGCCGTGGTGGCAGCTGAAAAGGTCATTTTGTCGGCGCGCTGCAGCGTGGTGGGGGTGGAGGTGGTAATCACGCCGGACGAGCCGCCGCCAGCAGTGACGGCCGGGAGTGGGGTAAAGGCGGCGGGCGCGCCGACAGCGTCCTTGGCGCTATCGACCGCGGAGTAGGCGATGCTGATGGAGCCGTTGCCATTGTCGGTGATGGTTGCGCCAGCATGAACCCCAGCCTGGAAGACGCCGCCCGCGGTTGAAAGGGCGGTCTTGACGAGGGCAGCGACCTCTATGGCTGTCCTGGCTGCGGGTATATTGACGGTCTGTCCACCGACGATTATGTCGCCGGCCCCGGTTGCTGCAGTGAACGCAATCCTGTCGGTTTTTATGGTGTCGGCGAGGTCTATGGCCAGGCTGCCCGTGCCAGAACCGATAGTGAATTTCTTGCTCGCGTCGGCGGTGGTGAAATCCCAATAACGGTTATCGCCGAAAGTGCTGTTGATCTCATTGCTCATTTCCTTGGCGATATCGATGCCGGTCAGCGTTTTGTTCTGGCTGGCAAGGCGGCTCATGTCGATGGTGACGGGCTTGTTGGAGCCGTCCACATCGATCGCGAACAGCGAGGTGAGCATCGCCTTGTTGGTGGCACTGATGGTGGAGAAATTGATGCCTTTTTCCGCCGTCAAATCTATCGTGTAGTCGGTGCCGTCCGCAGCCTTGGTCTTGGACCCTGCCACTGTCGTGCCGATGATGGAGGCGGGTACCGAGGTGCGTTTGTCGGTCAGGTTGTCGAGCGCGAACATTTGCGTTTTGCGGTTGACCAGCTGGTCGGCAACTTCGACCTCGGACTTGAGTTGGCCGTATTTGTTGACGTACAGTTTTTGGTTGTTTTCATCGGTGGCCTGGATCAGCGAGGCGTTGACCGCGGAGTCACCGATGTACACATAGGTCTGCCATTTGTTGTACGGGCTGCCCTGGCTGGCGTTCTGGGTCTTGGCGTAGTAGACGGTGGCGAGGTAACCGTTGCCGCCCTGGTCATACACGGTCAGGGCGGTTGTTTTGTTGTAGGTGGCCGCGTTGGTGCGGTTAAAGGCGGCGGTGACGACCTTGGCGTCAGCCGGGAAATTCAGGCCCAGTTTGACCAGCGAAGTTTGCTTGGCGTCACCGGTGGTTTTTTTCGGGATGGCGAGGCGGTTGAGGTTACCCAGGTCGGCCTTGCCGCTACTGTCGACCGAGGCTGCCATCAGTGCCTGCCCCGCCGAGTTGACCACGTTGTATTGGTCGTTCATGGTGAACGCGCCATTACGGGTGTAAATGTTTTGCAGGCCGTCGGCCGATTTGAGCGGGAAAAATCCGTCGCCGGTAATCGCCAGGTCGAGCGCGTTTGATGATGTCGCGATGTTGCCCTGGCTGAACTCCTGGCTGACCTGCTTCAGTGAGACGCCCTGGCCGATGACGCTGGAGGCTTTTTGCAGCGGTGAGGTGGCGAAAATGTCGCCGAAGTCGGCGCGCGAGCGCTTGAAGCCCGAGGTGCCGACGTTGGCGATGTTGTTGCTGGTTACGCCCAGTTGCGCGGTCGCTGCGTTAAGCCCGGTCAGTGCGGTGTAAAAAGACATGAGACGCTCCTTGGTTCAGAACTGGAAAATAAAAAGTGGTTTAGCCGCCGACGCGGGTGACGCGCGATAACGGAACGCTGATGCCCTGGCCCACCTCGAGGCTGAGGTCCTGGCTGCCGGCCGGCGCGCTGACGCTCCATACCTGCGCAAGGGTGCTGACCGGGATGACGCTGCTCTGGCCGGCCAGGGTGGCGGTGGCGACGATGCTGTAGTTGCCATCGGGCAGGGCGATGCCATTGTCGTCGGTGCCGTCCCAGATGAAGGAGGTTTGGCCCTTGGCCTGGCTGCCAAGCGTATCGGCGCGCACCGGCGCGCCGCTTGGGTCGAAGAATTCGATCTTGACGCTGTCTGCCCCGTTGGGCAGGTCGATCATCGAGGTCACGGGGTTGCCGCCGCTCAATATGGCGGGGATCCCGACCGCGGCTACTTGTTTGCCGATCAGGGAGGACCCGGACATCATGCGGTCGCCCTGCATGGAGCCAACCAGGTTGCTTAGCGATGCGGCCATGGTGGTGGTGGCCTCGAGCTGCGAGAACTGCGCCAGCTGCGCTACAAAGGCCTCGTTTTTGACCGGCTCGAGCGGGTTCTGGTTCTTCAATTGGGCGGTGAAGAGGGTAAGAAATTCGCTCTTGCCCATGGCCTCGTTTTGTTTGCCCAGGGCGGCCTGGGCATCTGCCGTGCGGGTAATGGTGGCGAGGTTTCCGGTGTTCACTGTGCTGGTCATGGCGTGCTTACCTTTGTTCAGTTTTTGATGGTGTCTATCGTGCGCACCATCAGATCGCGGGCGGTGTTCACGACTTCAACGTTGTTCTGGAAGGAACGGGCGGCGTCCATCATTTCGACCATTTCGGTAACCTCGTTGACGTTGGCCTTGTACAGATAACCCTTGGCGTCGGCCTGGGGGTGGCTCGGTTCGTATATTTTTGATGCGGGCGAGGTGTCATCGATAATTTTGTCAATCTTGACGCCACCGGTGTTGGGTGTGCCGCCGCCGGATTGTTCTTTTTCGAGCAGGGCCTGGAACACCACACGCTTCGCCTTGAAGGCCTCACCCTCGCTCGAGGCGGTGGTGCCGGCGTTGGCGAGGTTGGAGGCGGTAACGTTCATGCGCACCTGCTGGGCGTTGAGAGCGCTGCCGGCGATACCGAAAATGCTTGAGATAGACATATTGATTACTCCCCGCGCAACGCGCGCTTGATACCGCTGACTCTGTTTTCAATGAACATAAGGCTGGCCCGGTAATCGGCTGAGGCCTTGCCGAACTGCGCCTGTTCCACGCTCATTTCGACGGTGTTGCCGTCTATGCTGGCGTTGAACGGGATGCGGTACTTGAGCCCGCCCGGGCTGCTCGCCGCCTCGGCCGTGTCAAAGTGGCGTGAATTGGTCGTCTTGAGCGCCTCGGTTTGAGCCATCCCAAGGGCTTGCTTGAAGTCCATGTCGCGGGCTTTGAAGCGCGGCGTGCTGGCGTTGGCGATGTTGGTCGCGAGCAGCTCTACCCGCTGGCTTCTGTTGCGCAGGGCTTGTTCGTGGATGCCGAAAGTGTTGGGAAGAAGGTCCATGGTGGGGGCGCTCAAGTTTTGGTGGTAACGGTCGACTCTGTTGTGAATGGGACTGGCATAATTTTTACTATTGAAGGGGTATAAGCAAAGCGTGTGCCAGAAGCGGTTTTTGGCGATTTCGGGCGTCCTTGCCCAGCCAATGACGGGGGTGGCAGCAAGGGGGGCAAAAGTCTGCCGCCGACGGCAGCCGGCTTGCCGCAGGCGGTGGCAGATTTTTGCCACTGCATGGGGTGCCGCTTGTGTGCCGGATAGGGTGTCGGCTGCATGGCGGGGCTAGCGAAACTTGCCCTGTTGCGAGAATGACAGCGCACTCACCCGCATGGGTGCGTTGCGGTTGGGTTGGGGGAGGGCGGGCTGGGGGAGGGCGGGCTGGGCGGGGGTATTGGCTTGGGCGGGTTGGGCAATGGGGGCGGCGAGTTTGCCGCGTGCGTTCTGGCGCAGGCCCTCGAGCAGCGAAGTGCGCGTAATCGTTGATGAGGTGTCGTTGCCCGGGTACAAGCTTGCAGCCTGCTGGCCGGCAATATCGAGCTCAACGTCACTGCCGCGCTCGCGCCGTGCTGCGGGGGTGAGTACGGTCAGGTAAAGGTCGTCTAGCGAAGCGGGCTTGGACTTGCCAAATTGGCGCAAGCCGGTCTCCTCGAAATACTTGCCCACCAAGTCGAGTTGATCCAGAACGCCAAGTTCGGTGATGGCCTTGGCGTTGTGTTTGAAGCCCACCGTGGCGGCACCGCGGTTGGGGCCGTCGCAAAACTGTATGAGTCCGTGGCAACGACCGTTGGTGGCCTTGGGGTTCATGCCGTCGCTCTCTATCAGCGTGACAACGGCAAGGTCATCGGGGGAAAAACGATGCTCATTTGCCAGCGACAGAATTTTGTCACGCACCGCATGTTTTTGCGCTCGATTGACATAGCCCAGGCTGACGGCGCGATCGAGTGTTTTTTCCAGTATGGGGTTGGCTGTTGGTCCGTCGCGGCCTGGGGTATTTCTGCTTGTACCCGGTTGCGCTATGACTGCTTGCCCCTTTTGTTTTGCGAGCATGCTTTGGGTGCTCGGGTTTTGGGGGAGGCTTACATTGGCTGTTGCTTTATTCTTAGCCTCTTCCGGCGTGTTGTATTCGAATCCGTTCTCAGCTTTGCCCGTGGGCAGGGCTGACAGGTTTATTTTTTGCCCCGGGAAGATCAGGTCGGCATTGGGCAGTTTATTGTCCTTGGCGAGTTGCAAGGCGGCCCGTAGCGACGCCTGGGGGCTGGAATCCAGGCCCCGTGCCTCGAGTGCCCGACGCGCGATATTGGCCAGGGTGTCGTTCTCGCGTACGGTGACGGCAAAGGCTGCGTCTGGCGTAGCGGCGGATGTTGTCGTGCTGCTTGTGGTCGAAGCCGGCGCGGTCGGTCGCGGCGCGGCCGGCTTTGTTTGGGCAGCCTCTTGCAGTATTTGGCGAAAATCTTGCTGCAGGGTTCCGCTGGAGAGGCGACCGGGATTGCTGCCGCCACTCGTCTGGTGGGCGAGTAGTTCGCTGAATTTGCTGTCGATCTTCATGTTCGGCTCCGCAGCGCGTCAGTAGGGTTGAGAGGATCCGCAGTACCCGCACAAATGGTGTTGAGCGGGTCCCAGATTGGCGTGCTGTCAAAAAACGGTCTGCTTGATTGCGATAAGGGCTTTTGAGCAAATGCTGTGCCAGCTTTTGTCAAAGTTGCGTGCCGGGGCTGAAGTGGTCAGACTAGGGCATTGGGCAGGGTGGCCGCGCCAGCGAGCGCGGATGGCGTGTTCACCCTAAGCCTTTCATAAAGATAGGGTTGCAGTGATTGCCATGCTTAAACTGCTTTTGGGGCTTTGTATTGGACTGTGCGCTGGTTTTTTGTTGCCAGCCCAAGCCGCTGACACGCCCGCCGCGGCGCGCGATCGCCTGGTACAGGACGTCAGGACTTGGGTGGGGGGGCAAAGCGGGGTCGCGGCCGAGCGGGTTGAAGTCGGTGCGCTCGACGGCAGGTTGCGCGTCAGCCCCTGTCCGGCCGGTGCGCGGATGGATTTTCCTTTTCCATCCAAGGAGTTGGTGCGGGTGCGTTGTGATGCCCCGGTATGGCAACTGTTTATTCAGGTAAGCGTACGCGCACCCAAGAATATTGTTGTCGCGGCGCGCAACCTCGCTGCGGGTACGGTTTTGGGGGAGGCAGACCTGGTCGTGCGGCAGGCGGAGATGGCAGAGGCCGATGCGCTCGAAGATCGCAGTGCTGTCGTCGGGCGCCTGCTCAAGCGCGACCTGGCCCGGGGACGTTCTTTTCGCCCGCAGGACCTGGACGATTCCGCGCGCGTGCTTCGTATCACCGCGGCGCTGGCGGCAGGTGGTTTGCTCAAGCCGGAGGCCTATAGGCTCGAGGTATTGTCGCGTTCGAGCGTGCCCGCTGGTGCTGCGCCGGGGGTGGCGCCGGCGGAGGGCTCGCGGGTGGTTCGGGACCTTCCCGCCGGACATATTTTATTGGCCGCGGACGTGTCTGAGGGGAGGTTGGTCTTGGTGGCGCGGCAGAATCTTTCGGCGGGCCAGCAAATCGACGCCGGAATGTTTGAATCCCGGTTGGTGGCAAACCGGGATCCGGGTCAGCGGTTTTATACCTCCATTGAGGGGCTGGAATACAGCGCATTGACGCGCAATATGCAGGCTGGCGAGCCTTTGCGTGCCTCCGATGTGCGTTTGGCGGTGCTGGTGCAGCGCGGCCAGTCTGTGTTGCTGTCGGTGGGGGCGGCGCAGGGTCTGCAGATTAGCGTGCGTGTTGAGGCCTTACAGGATGGCAGGCTGGGCGAGCAGATACAGCTCAAGAACCCTGAGTCGGGTCGCGTGCTGGGTGGCGTGGTGACCGGCAAAAATACCGCCCGGGGCTTATAAGTCCGGGCTGAACCCCTAAGTGGTGGGCTGGAATGGGGTGAAATAGGGTGAAAGGGGCTGACAATGTGCTTATTTTGGTTTAATTGTAAGTTCCAAGTTTAGATCACGTTGTCATGGTATATTGTTGTTTGTATTATATTTTTATAAAAATTTAAGCATTTTTTATTGCGCCTGGTGGGCAGGGCCTGGGGAAATGCGAATAAATATGCACGATGCGCTAAAGGAATTGTAATTGCTGTCGATTCTCTTGATGAGTACCGGAAAAACCGGTTTTGACCCAGTTACTGATAAGGCGAGTTTAAGAGGGACTTAATATGACGAACCCAATTTCAAACACAGGTGCAGGGGCGATAAGCCCTGACTACGCCAAGCCGGTTAAGACGCGCCCAGGCGATGTCAAGCCACAGACCGCGCCAGCCGGCGAAGATGACAAGGTCGAGTTGAGCGCGACGGCCCAGCGCCTGGCCGCCGAGCCCGGTTTTGACGCCGTCAAGGTGGCCTCGATCAAGCAGGCGATCGCCGACGGCAATTACCCGCTGGATCACAAGCGCATGGCTGAGAGCTTTGCGGCCCTGGAAAAAATGATAGACCACGTCAGTTCGTCCAACGACGCCGAAGGCGCTTGAGCTTGGCGGCAGCATTGTTCGCAAGGTTGGCATAGTGAGTCTGGGTGTGGGCATCGCCGATGCGATCGCCAGTGGGTGTGATCAGGCGCACCGACTGGGTCAGCTGCTCGAAGACGAATTTAACGCACTGAAGGTGCAGGACCTGCCGGCCTTCGAGTTGTTACAGCCTGAAAAAGAACAGATTCTTGTGGCCCTGGCGAGGGTGTTGCAGCGCGTGAGCGCCACCGACAGCGCGGCGGCGGCTGTCGGCCTGCCACAGGAGGCGGGCGAGCAGTGGGCGGTATTTCAGAGCTTGATGGGCGAGTGTCAGGCGGCCCACAGGCGTAACGACATCCTTATTCGCAGCAAACTTGAAACCATACGCGCCACGCTACGCATTTTGCAAAGCGGAGAGAACACCGGCTCGGTCGAAGTCTATGACCGCATGGGCAAAGTCTCCAGCTTGTTGCGTGGGCGCGGCTACGACGACGCCTGAGCGGCCGCTTGAAAGGCCGAGTCTTTTGCGTGGAAGGCAGGATCACTGTTTGTCTCGCGTGATTGCAAAAACAGGTAGAGACTTGTCGAATGTTTTACAAGGGTGACCCCAACCACCCCGATATAGAAAAGCCCCCCCATCGTTTTTCAAATCGTCTAGCCGGGGGGGCTATATAAAAATCGAAGGTAGTACGCAACACAAGGCGCGATGGGTGCGCAGCCTAGCTAGACGGATAACGATGAAATTCACGATTGCGCTACTTGCCAGGTTGTTGATTATTGGCTCCGCATCAGCTCAGCAAAAAGAGCAGCGGGTGGCTTTAGTTATTGGCAACAGCGCTTATAAGCAAGGGCCGTTATGCAATCCGGTCAATGACGCACGTGATGTGGCTGCCCGGCTGAGAAGTCTTGGCTTTACCGTGATCGAGCGCAGTAACTTGGGCATCAGACAGATTGGCAGCACCCTCCGTGAGTTTCGCGCCAAGCTAACGCCCGGATCAGTCGCCTTGGTGTTCTATGCCCGACACGGGGTGCAGATCAAAGGTGAGAATGCGAGAATTTCATAATGCCTCGTCCCCCCAGCATTCCTAAACGCAAGTTACCAACACCAGTGAAATCAGCGCCACAACAAAATCAAGTGTCGCTTTTAATTGCGCAGGGTTTAGCTTTACATCAGCAGGGAAAACTCAATGCAGCGAAAGCTATTTACGAAAAAGTCTTAGCAATACAGGCAAATACTTTTGATGCGCTACAGTTATTAGGTGCCCTATCAGTTCAAACCAAGCAATTTACAAAAGCAGTTGATTTTCTAACGAAAGCATTACGAATTAATCCCAATTACGCAGAGGCTTACTACAATCGCGGCATTGCCTTACAAAAACTCAATCGTTTAGATGAAGCACTTACTAGTTACGATAGTGCCATTAGCATCAAGCCTGATCACGCAGAAGCTTACTCCAATCGCGGCACTGCCCTAAAAGAACTCAAGCGTTTAGATGAAGCACTTACCAGTTACGATAGTGTCATTAGCATCAAACCTGATCACGCAGAGGCTCACTTCAATCGCGGCATTGCCTTACAAAAACTCAATCGTTTAGATGAAGCACTTACCAGTTACGATAGTGCCATTAGCATCAAACCTGATCACGCAAACGCTTACTCCAATCGCGGGACTGCCCTAAAAGAACTCAATCGTTTAGATGAAGCACTTACCAGTTACGATATTGCCATTAGTATCAAACCTGATCACGCAGAGGCTTACACCAATCGCGGCCTTGCCTTAGTAGAGCTAAATCGTTTAGATGAAGCACTTACCAGTTACGATAGCGCCATTAGCATCAAACCTGATTTCGCACCCGCACATTTGAATCTATCTTTTTGTAATTTGCTAAATGGTAATTTTAAGGATGGTTGGGAAGGATACGAATGGCGCTGGAAAAATGAAGATAATAGAAAATTACGAGAAGAGAAGCTCGAACTCGGCAAGCCATGGTGGAACGGCGAATTCCTGGATGGAACATTGCTGATATGGGGAGAGCAAGGTATCGGGGATCAAATTCTGTTCGCTGGTATGCTGCCGCAGTTGGTCCGGCACGCGCGCGCAGTTATGCTGGCCGTGGATCCCCGACTGGTTGCGTTGTTTCAGCGATCCTTTCCCGGCATCAATATCGTCTCGAAGGATCAACCGCTGCAACATCTGGCGTTCGACGCCCATGCCGCCCTCGGCAGCATCGGACAACACCTGCGCAAACGTTGGGCGGATTTTCCAGAGAGCAATAATAATTACCTGTTTCAAAACGATAATTTATCTCCCTCCATTCGTGAGCGAATGGCCGACGGAAGCATAATCTGCGGCTTGTCCTGGGCCAGTCGTAACAATTTGGCCGCCGCAGAAAAAAGCATTTTGCTAAAGGATTTACAGCCGATACTCGCGCTGAAAAACGTTCAGGCTATCGACTTGCAATACGGCGACACCGCCACCGAGCGAAAACAGCTTCACGATGAATTCGCGCTGCGGATAACTCACGTGGACGAAATCGACAACTTCAATGATATAGACGGTCTGGCCGCGTTGATCAGCGCGTGCGACGTGGTGGTCACTATCAGCAATACCACGGCCCATCTGGCGGGCGCATTGGGAAAACCGACGTTGCTGATGCTGCCGTTTGGCAGCGGCCGTCATTGGTACTGGCACGAGGAGCGTAGCGACAGCCCTTGGTACCCGGCGATCAAAATTTTCAGGCAAACCGCGGCGGGCCGCTGGAATGATGTGATTGAGCGGGTCAAAAATACCCTCATCCGCTGGTAGGTATCAGTAGCGGGACGCTGAACCTGTCGTTGAAAAAACAGGATGAAGAATTTTGGAGCTTTATAAGTTTTTGTCAATGCGTTTGACAATTACCCAAATACCTTTTCCCATCATTTCGTGCGAGACGAGATGAAGAATATCGTAATGCTTACAAAGCTTAGGTAACCACCAAGAACTTGGTTGTTGTATCAGATGAGCATTCCTTCCATCAGAAAGCACCTTGCCTGCGGGACCCATATGGATTGAGAAGAAACCCAAGCCAACAGTAATTGAAGCTAATTCATCAAGTACGGCGTCAAGGCTTACTGGTTCTATGTGTTCCAGCACATCAATACAGCAAACTAGGTCTGCTTCTTTAGGCGATCCGTATTCTGGGAAAACAGGGTCATAGGGAAAATATTCACTTGGCGTTAGCCCTGCTTTCGCTAACCCTTCAAGTAATCGCTTTTTTCCAGCACCATAGTCTGAAACCGATTGAACGTTAGTCTGTCTGATTACATCGGCAACTATTGGAGCAAAAGAAATTGAAGCAATTCCGTAGTCGGGATTCTGATGAAGTTCTTGTTGTAATTTAAGGTAGTCGTTTGAAATTGTTTGAGATTTCATTTTTTCTACTTTTAAGATTCAGTTAGTTGCTACGGGAGCGTTCGATGAATGTTTTATAAAGCATTTCAGTTTAACAAGCTCCTCGGTCTACTACCTGCCGCAGCCCACGTCCGAATCCGACTTGGCGTTGATGCGCATCCTTGAGCGCTGTCATCTGGACTATCCTTTTGCCGGCATCCGGATGCTGAGCGACATGCTCAGGCTCGGCGGGCACCGGATCGGCCGCAAACACGTGACTACGCTGATGGGCAAGATAGGTATAGAGGTGCTGTATCACTTAAGGCTTAGCACTTAGTGTTTAGCGCTCAGCCGGTGCTCTTTTCTCGTCGCCTGGCACCATGCCGCGCAGCCAATAGGCCCAAGACAGGATGGCGGCGACCGCAGCGTATAGCTGCTCGGGGATCTCCTGGTTGAGCTCCAGTTGGCCCAAAAGGCCCAGCAGTTGCGGGTCTTCGGCGATATACACACCTTGTTTGCGCGCCTCGGCGATGATGCGTTCGGCCACTTCCCCGCTGCCTTTGGCGCTGAGCACAGGCGTATCGCGTTGGCCGTACTCGATTGCAATGGCCTGTTTTGAGGGTTTCATTGGGCGGGCTTATGCAGCGACGTTGACGATGCTGCCCGGCGGGGCGGCGTCTTGGGGGGCGCTCGGTCGGGGGCTGTTGTAGATGACGAAGGAATTCATTTCCAGCCCCGCATTCTCCAGCTCGTGCGCGAGGGCATGGGCGTTTTGGTGGGCTGCTGTGGCCACCTCCTGCTGCGCCGCCCACATGGTCATATCGATCTTGTTCTGGCCGCTGACCGCGGTCTTGAGCCAGACCTCACCGAGGTGCTCGTTGCGGGTGTGCACGCTGACCGTGAAAGGCGGGTCGGGCTCCTCGCGGCTGGGGGCGGGGCGTGAAAAACTGAGCCGCACCGGGTTGGCGTCGGCAAAGGGGATGACCAGATTGAGCAGCAGTTCGCGTTGCGATTGCGCCTGCACCGCCTGCAACTGGGAGGATTCGATATCCTTGAGTGCGCGGTCCACCGGTTCGTTCAGCAGCGGGTCGCCGGCCGTGGCCTTGAGCAGGCTCTGCAGTGCCAGTTTGAGGTCATGAGCGGCTGGAGCGCGGCCCTGCGCGAGGGCGGACTCGGCAAACAGGCCGGAACCGGCCACCGCCTCGCGCAACTCTGCTGCGCCGAGGCGGGCCATGGAGGGGCGGCTCTTGCGCCAGGCGAAAAACTCCGGCGTCTTGGCGAGTGCCTTGGCGAGTCCACTGTCTGACAAAAGTTGCATCCATCCGGTGGCTTCCAGGGGCCGCAGCAGCATGGCCGTCATCGCAGAGACCGTGCCGGGGGCGAGGCCGGGCGCGGCGCTCAAGCCGCTGGGGATGGGCAGCGGTTTGAGCAGCCAGCCGCCGGGTGATTGCACCGCGCGAAACAAGGGGCTATCGCCGCGGGCAAGGCTGGAGGCTGCCGGGAGCTCAAAAGCGAGGCCGTTGAGCACAAGTTTGAGTGATTCACCGTCAGCCGCGACGAGTCCCTTGACGACTTGCCCGTCGCGCAGGCCCAGTTCGCGCGCTTGCGGCTCAGCCAGGCGTAGTGCGGTGGTGTCGGCGGTCAGCAGGGTGGGCCTGAGGGCTGGATTGGTTTGGTCTATACCGAGCACGTGTGCTAGCCCCTGTCTTGTTACTTCGTTAGTGAGTATGGTCGCCATGTTGGCCGGCGTAAAGTCGGCGCGTAGCGGCGTGTTTGCCGCTGCCATCTGAGTCGCTTGCTGCGGTGCGGCCAAGGCGCGCTCGGTTGCAGCTTGCTCTGCCCCGGCAGGCGTCCTTGCGCTGGCGTGTGAGGGAACGGAGCTTGTTGCCGGGGCACTTGCGCCAGTGTCCACGCCGGTCTGCGCTGGCATGGCGCGCTGGGCAGGCGTGGCTGGTGCGTTAGTTGTGGCTGGTGTGTTAGTCGTGGCTGCTGTGCCAGCTGTGGCAGGAGGCGCTGCGTGCGCATCGCCCGGGCTTGCCCTGGGCGCTAGCGCCAAGCGCGAGGGCGCGGCCACGACCGCATCCATCGCTGGCAAGGCACGCGAGCGGGTCTGTGGCCTTGTTTGCAGCGCGGCGGCGACCCATTCCACATCCAGCGGCTGGGGCCATAGGGCGGGTGCTGGTGTGGCATTACGCAGGCTGCCCCCGGCGATGGACAGCAGCTGCGGCGCGAGGGATGCCGGTCTGGGTTTGAAGCCGGCAAGGGGCAAGAGAGCTTCGGCTGCGGCGCGTAAAAGTTGCCAGCCCTGGGTCGTTCGAATGGCCTTGAGTTGCCATACTGCGCCGGGGGTGGCGTCGCTGTTGGCCGGCAGCTTAAGAATCTGGCCTGCGGCGCCGTCCAACAAAAGTCGCATGAGCCCGTCACGCATCACCACGCGGCCCTTGATTAACTGCCCCGGCTGCAGCGCCAGTTCAGCGGCCAGTGCGCTCGGTAGGGCAATCACCGCGCCCGCGTTAGCGAGGGCCGTGACCGGCAGCGGGGCGATGGGAACGGCGAGGGCGCCCCCGGCACTTGTCACGGAAAGCGCACCCAGCCCTTTCTCGGATCCGGCTCGGCCGAGGGCTGACTGTTGTCGGTCTCGTTAGCGGCGGTCGCCGCCATCTCAGCCGGGTGGGTGATGTGGCGAAAATCGCTCATCACCGGCAATTGAACCAAGGCGCCGCCGATCAGACTCTTGGCGTTGCCGCCCTTGAATGCGCCGGGATTTTTTTGTACCACGACGTCGCGCAAAATATCTTGCCGGAAGGGCAGGTGTTTCATGCTGCGGGCGATGAGCCTATCCAGGCTTTCGCCTTTTTTTGCCACGACGGCGCCCTCCGGAATTACCGCCGGTGCTGGCTTTGGCGCGGCGACGTTAGCCCCCTTCGGTGGCGGGATCACCCGCGTCGGTGGCGCTGCAGACTGAATCTGGACGGGGACGCTGCCCGACTGTAGCGGTCCTGCTGGTGCTGCCTGCACTGCTGCTGCCGCCGCCGGTGCGGGTCGGTCGGCTGCGCGGGCTGGGTCAAGGCCAAGCGTGACAGCCAGACAGCTCAGGACAAAAAACAGTGTTGGGCGCATGGTTGTGGTCCGTTTAAGGTCGTTGTTCGTTGTTCGTTGTTCGTCTCGAGTCTGCAGCCTGCAGCCTGCAGCTTAGCGTGTAGCTGGGCGGCGATAACTTATCTTACAGCGGCATGGCAACCAGGTTGGTCAGCGGCGCAGTGGGCGCCGGGCCGGCCACCCGTTTGGCATAAGCCCCGTCAGCCGATACCGACAACACTTCGATCAGCGCCGCGCGATCGAGTGTGCCCGTCTCCAGGCTCTTGCGCGGAAAACGCGTGCGGTCCACCAGCAGCAGTTTATCGCCGACGCGCAGGCCGATGCGGTTGCCCGCATTGAGGGCGAGCCGTTCGTTCTGGTCACCCGGAACCGTCTCGATTGCGGCCACGGACAACTGCAGCGGCTCGCATGCCAGCGCCTTACCCATTTTGAGGCGCCAAGCGCCCAGAAGGGCCTCTATCGGTTCGGTAAGACTGGCCGGCAGGGGTTGGCGTTGCAGGTTTCGCCCCGGATCCGGGTAGACCAGTCCGCTTGTTTCTGACCACAGAACACGGTTCGATCTACGCTCGAGCAGCCGCAGACTGAGGCGTATGGACTTTGCCGGAGGGCCGCTGTACAGGCCCAGGGTTTCCAGAAGCTCGCTTCGTGTTGCTGCCGGTCTGCCGTTGATGACCGTCTGGTAGTCGCCGTCACTGGCCTCTAGTTTGAGTTGCAGCAAATAAGGCGTTGCCTGCGGTCCTGGTGCGGTCAGGGCCTGTTCGTAGGTGCTGGTGGCGCTCGAGGCGGGGGTCAGCACCCAGGCCTCGTCCAGGGCAAAGCCGGCGAGCAGGGCCTGTTGGGCGTGCGCTGTCAGTTCAGGCAGTCGATGGTAACCGAGACGGCCATCCTGCGGCTCATGGCTCATGCTGAGCAGCGCCTGGCGCTTGAGGTGTCCGCTCCCCTGGCAACTGTCTGGCGCGGAGGCCGTATCGGCCAGGACGTCGGCCTTGAGCGCGCCGCCCTCCTCAAGATAGGACAGCACGCGAATGCCGCGTAGCTTCACATCCGATTGGATTTGCAGATTCTCGCGCAGCGTGCCCGATTCGTCTATCCAGGCGGCCGAACGTAAGCGGGCCGGTGCTTTGAGGGCGCGCTCGAGCAAAGCGTTGCGTAAGGCCTCCAGTCGGGATTCGGCGCTAGGCGGCGGGGCTGCCTGTGCCAGCAAACGCCCGGGCAGGCTCGCGCTCAGTACGAGCGCCAGCAGCGCCAGGCCGCTGGTGCGCGATAGCGGCACGCGCGTGTGCGGGGTGATTGGGGTGGCGGACGTGGTCATGGCGGACAGGGCAAGGGGGGGCGTTGACTTAACGGCGCTTGTTGCCGGCCATGCTCAGGTAGAGCAGCCGCAAGTCGTTGACCGCGTTGCTGTCCAGGCTTAGCGTGACTTCGTAGGTGTCGTTATTGATTGGGCTGATGCTGGTCAGGTTGGCACCATAGACCACGCCCTCCACCCGGGTGCGAAAGCTGTCGCTCATTATGGTCATTTCGGCCACGGTGGTATTGGCATCCAGGTGCAGGCCGTAGATTTGTTCGGCCAAGCCGCGATAGGCGTCTATCTTGGCGGCGCGGATGGCCAGCAGGCGCTGCTGCGGGGCGCTTTTATGGTTTTGTACGCCGATGACGGCATAGCCGGTGGCGACAATGGTGTCGCGGCGCTCAATCAAGGCTTGCGAAACACCGGCCATCGCTTGCGCCGGTCTGGGCGTTATTGCCGATGCTGCCGTACTCTCGTGCCATTTTTCGAGCAGGTTGGCGCAGCCGCTCAGGTTAGAAGCCAGAGCGAGGGCAAGGGCAAGGGTGGTGCAGTTACGAAGGCTAATCATAGTGACGATCGCTCAGTTGAAGGTGTTGTTCCGGACAGACCCGCCAAGCATGGCCAAGCCTGAGGCAACAGCGCAACACAAAACGGCTGTGTGCGAACAAGGAATCGGCAGTAAAGGCGCAGTCTTTAATGCAGATTGATCTTGCGTAGTTCTTAAGCGCGCATTGTGACCGCTTTTGGGTCCGGTTTTGGTCGGTTCGGGGCTGTCTCTCTTAACTCGTAACGCTTAACTCGTAAATCGTAACACTTAACGCTTAACTTGCACCTTCGCCCAAAGCGCCCGGCTGCATTGGCCTTGCGTCCCGGCAGACGCTATTCAGTAAATACTTCTTGGAGGGTCTGGAGTGTCTCGGTCAGGCTTAGCTCTGTCGTCGTCCCCACTTTCTTGACGAGTCGGGCTTTGTCTATCGCGCGCATTTGATCGAGCATAATCAACCCTTTTTTTCTCTGGAAGGTGACGGATACACGATAGGGCGCGGGCTTGCTGCCTGTTGTCATCGGCGCAACGATTACGGTCCTCAGATAATCATGCATCTCTGGCGGGGATACTATGACGCAGGGTCGCGTCTTTTGAATTTCGCTGCCGATAGTTGGATCGAGGGCGGCCAGCCAAATATCACCGCGCTTCACCATACGAGATCCTTATCGTTTTCGTTTGCTAAGTCCGGCCAAACGAGCGCATCATCGCCGGCCGCTGCAATTGCTTTGCTTGCCTCAGCCCACCCCTGGCGCGCTTTTTTCTCCAGTTTGCGAATCACAATCGAATCGTTTTCGATCTCAATATCAACCTCTCCACAGTCCATTCCTGTTTGGGCAAGAAATGGCTTCGGAATTAGTACGCCGCGGGAGTTGCCCATTTTGCGAATCGATGTTTTCATATGCGCCCTCCTAAAAGTAATAACAATGTTAATCCTTGGCAAGATCAATGTAAATACAATGTTATAACATTACTCGATTTGTGCGCTAAATATTCCGTAAAATCTTCGTGCATGTGGAGCAAAAACGGAGTGAGAGCCCGTTGCTATCGCCCCATCGACAAGCCGGGGATGGGCTCAAACTGCACGATGGAAGCATCATCACGGATTGGCCGAACGACAGCGGTGTCATTGGTGGCTCGAAAACATGGCGGCTCGAAAAAAATGTCCTTCATGTCACCCCTTGAAGTCCGCCAGGCTTATGCCATGCAAAAGGCGGCCTGGGTTGCAAAATTGCCAAAGCGTGTCCAGACCATCATGCCCGGCCAATCAGAGTCGCTACCCAGCGAGTTCAATAGCTTAGGCAAGCGTCACATAAGTAAGCGCCACATAAGTGCCAACATAAAGGACAACATAGACGCTAACCCAAACGCCAACCTGGGCGGGCAGGGTGGGCCGGGCCGGCGAAGCTGTCGTGTGCCCCCTGTTTTTTAAACCTATTCGCATTATTTATTAAAAAATTGAAAAATAATTGAGCTTGGCGTTAAAGCTTTGCCAACATCTTCCGAACTCTAGCGGCGAGAAACCAAATTAGCCATGGGCCCGTTGTGGTTCGGTTGTGGCCTGGTTATGGCGATTGGGAGCGCAAGCGATACGCTAGCCGCGTCTTGGATAAAGCAGGACGATTTGGGCGGGCATCATTTTTTTGGAGGGCTATTTCATGAGCGAATTACAAGTAATGGCAGGGCAGGCTGCGGTGCTGACACCGCAAGGACGGCCTGCGCCCGCACCGGCACCGGCACCGGCACCCGCAGCCACGCCCGCGCCCGCAGTGCCCGCGCCCCGTGTGGCTGAGCCGCGCGAGGTCGTGCCCTTGAAAGCCAAGATCGACCCTGATCTGATGCAAAAGCAGCTGCAAGAGGTTGCCGAGCAGCTGAGCAAGCAAATGTCGAACAGGAAGCTTGATCTGAGTTTTTCTGTGGACCGGCGTGCCAGTCAGGTGGTGGTGGTGGTCAAGCATCCGAGCACGGGTGAGGTATTGAAGCAGATTCCCGGCGAGGCGGCCTTGCGCATCGCACACAGCATTTCAGATCTCAAGGGTATTTTGTACGACAAAAAAATCCTTTAGCAGGCCGGGCGTACAGTGTGGGCGGCGCAGCGTGGATATTTAGGCTCACCCTCACCCTTCAGGACAGGCCGGCTTGCTGCTTACGCGGAGGCGAGGGCGAAGCCTGGTGATGTATTTGCGTGAAGATGTGCATGCCTGATCTTTGCTGCCTGGGCGTGGCCTGCAGTGTGATTTGTGAAAAGGGCTCAGTCCCCAGCCGCTAGCCCTGGCGTCCTAAGCCCTGAGCCTTGTTTCTAGTGACAAGGCGTCGCGCCGTCCCGATCGCGCCTGCATCGCGCCATCCATGTCATGCCAATCTGGTGGACATTAAAAAAATAATGCATCGCGCGCTCAAGTTCCCACTATTGCTGACGATTTCAATTGCAGCAGAGCTGAGAGCAGTCGTTCTGTGAAGGGTGTAGCAAGGATTACCCCAAAGCAGTGACCGACGCCACAGACACGACAACTTTAATTTTTTCCCTCTAAGGAGATTTAATCATGGGCACAATGATCAATACGAACGTCTCTTCACTTGTCGCACAAGGCTCTTTAAAGGCCAACGACGTGAAGCTGAGCACCGCGATGCAGCGCCTGTCGACCGGCCTGCGCATTAACTCGGCGGCAGACGACGCAGCGGGCCTGGCAATCGGCAACCGCATGACGACAGACATCCGCGGGTTTGCCGCTGCAGTCAAGAACGCCAACGACGGCATTTCACTGTTGCAGACGGCTGAGGGCAGCCTCGCTTCGGTCACCGACAGCCTGCAGCGCATTCGTGAGTTGGCCGTACAGGCCGCCTCCGACAGCTATAGCGCCAGCGATCGGGTTTCGCTCAATGGCGAGGCGTCGCAAATGGTCAACGAGATTGACCGTGTGGCGACCAACTCGAGGTTCAACAACGTCGCCATTCTGGACGGCACCTATGTGGCTAAAACCATACAGTTGGGCGCCTACAACAGCGCGGCCGACCAGTTGAGCGTGAGCCTTGGCAGCGCCAGGTCCACCGCTCTGGGCGTGGGTACGGGCTCGAGCTACAAGACAGAAGTCCAAGGGGTGGTCGTTCCTTTC